>CAJUEC010000005.1:84567-106645 GCA_910585155.1 uncultured Oscillospiraceae bacterium | reverse complement strand
TGGTCGCACACGTCCTCCAGCTCCCGCAGGTTGTGGGAGGACACCAGCACCGTGGTCCCCCGCTCGGCCACGTCTCCCATGAGCAGGGACCACACCTGCCGGCGCATCACCGGGTCCAGGCCGTCCACCGGCTCGTCCAGCAGCAGATAGTCCGGCTTGCAGCTCAGGGCCAGCCAGAAGGCCGCCTGCTTCTGCATCCCCTTGGACAGGCGGCGGATGGGCCGCTTCTCGTCCACGGCGGGGAAGGCCTCCTTCAGCTTGGTGTACCGGTCCATGTCGAAGGCGGGGTAGATCCCCCGGTAGAACCTCATCATGTCCCTTGTGGAGGCGGAGGTGAAGTAGTACAGCTCGTCGGGAATGCCCGCCATCCGCTTTTTCAGCCCGGGGTTTTCATAAATGGGGGCGCCCTCCAATAGAATGTCTCCGGAGTCCTGGCGGTAGGCCCCCGTCAGGTGGCGCAGAATGGTGGACTTACCCGCCCCGTTGGGCCCCACCAGCCCGTAAATGGAGCCCTTGGGCACCGTCATGGTCAGCCCGTCCAGGGCGTGGAAGCCGTCGAAGCTCTTGACCACGTTTTTCACTTCAATCATTTCGATTCCTCCTTCCCCTCGGCGATGCACCGTCTGCCGATCTCCTCCCGGCTCATCCCCAGGTACACCAGCTCCTGGACGGTGGTGTCCAGCTGCTTGAACAGCTCCTCCCGGCGCTTGTCGGTGACGTCCTGGGGCAGGGCGGCGAAGCTCCCCTTCCCCGGCACCGAGTAGGCGTACCCCTCCTGCTCCAATGCCTCGTAGGCCCGCTGGATGGTGTTGGGGTTGATGGCCAGCTGGCCCGCCATGGCCCGGACGGAGGGCAGTTTGTCTCCCGCCTGGAGGGCCCCCGTGATGATGAGCCGGCGCAGGCCGTCCCGCACCTGCTCGTAGATGGGGCGGCTGTCCCGGTAGTTCAGGCTGAGCATGGCCCCGCCTCCTTTCCTAGTTGTACTATCTGTACTATCTGTACTAGTACAGATATCGTAACACAGGCGCACCGCCCTGTCAAGCAAAAAAATTTTACCTGTTTTTACAGATTAAATTTTGCGAAAGGTGGCTGACAATCAAGCTTACACCTGCTATAATGTGGGTGAACCATCTTACACAGGGCATGACAGTATCAAAAAATGTCGTCCCCTCTCATTTTTTCGTCAGCGCACCGGCTTTGCCCGACAGCGGCGGGGCCGCTGCTTGAAAATCAGTTTTATCCATTTCCAAACAATTCCTTGATATTACTTGATTGCAGAAAGGGGTCTTTTCCTATGTCCAACCACGATTTGAACGCGGCCGCTTTCCTGGAGTGCGTGGGCTCCCTGCTGGAGAGCAGTCAGGTCAGCTCCATGAAGCGGTGGCGCCACCATTTTTCCATCACCTGCTATCAGCACTCCCTGTTCGTGTCCTACGTAGCCTTCCGGCTGGCCCGCCGCCTGGGGTGGGACTACCAGGCCGCCGCCCGGGCGGGGCTGCTCCACGACCTGTACCTCTACGATCCCGCCGACGCCTCCGCCCACCCGGGCAACCAGTGCCTGGACCACCCGGAGTTTGCCCTGCGCAACGCCGTGGCCCTGTGCCCCGACCTGTCCGAGCGGGAGCAAAACGCCATCGTCTCTCACATGTTCCCCCTGGCGGTCCACCTGCCCCGCTGCCGGGAGGCCCTGGTGGTCAACATCGCCGACAAGGTGTGCGCCACCCTGGAGGTGATCCACCTGTACCAGACCCGGCGGGTGCAGCGCTGGCTCCCCGTCCGGGCCGCCTAGGGCTTGTTTGAAACCTGAGCAGTTCTCGACAATTTCACCGCTTTTTCCCCAGTTTTCCCCTTGCCTTTCGTGGAAATATGACAATCTTTCCAAAGTGTGAAAAATCTCTTCAAAAAATCCTGTTTTCTGTTATAATGTTTTCATGACGCCTCGCTTCCTCTTCCACACGGGAGGAAGTTCAAGAACCTGCACTCACGACCACAGGCGGCCGTCCGCCATGTTCAGCTATGTACGCGGGTTCTAAAGAAGCTGTACCAATAGCCGAAGTATGCAGACTTGCGAGGAAAAATTGCCGCCGACAAGGCAAAAAATCGCAGGAATACTTTGTGTATTTCAAGATTTTTTAACGCAGCCTGGCAGCAATTTGGGCCGCAAGGATGTGTGCTGAGGTCTATTGGTACAGCTTCTAAATATATGACATGACTATATATGATTAGAGAGGAAGATGGGAACTATGATCTCACACGGCAAGGATTTGAAGATTTTCTCCGGCAGCTCCAACAAGGCCCTGGCCCGCGGCATCTGCAAGGAGCTGAGCATCCCGCTGGGAAACGCCGAGACCGGCGCCTTTTCCGACGGCGAGAACTTCGTCTCCATTTTTGAAACCGTGCGCGGCTCCGACGTGTTCGTGGTCCAGTCCACCAGCTCCCCGGTGAACGACAACCTGATGGAGCTGCTGATCATGATCGACGCTTTGAAGCGAGCCAGCGCCGGCCGCATCACCGCCGTCATCCCCTATTTCGGCTACGCCCGGCAGGACCGCAAGACCAAGCCCCGGGACCCCATCTCCGCCAAGCTGGTGGCCAACCTCATCACCCGGGCGGGGGCGGACCGGGTGCTCACCATGGACCTCCACGCCAACCAGATCCAGGGCTTTTTTGACATCCCGGTGGACAACCTGATGGGCTCCCCGGTGTTTGTGGACCATTTCTTCCGCCGCTTCGCCCCGGTGCACGACCAGACCATGGTGGTCTCCCCCGACGTGGGCAGCGTGGCCCGGGCCCGCTCCTTCGCCCAGAAGCTGGATATGCCCATGGCCATTGTGGACAAGCGGCGGCAGAAGGCCAACTCCTCCGAGGTGATGAACATCATCGGCGACGTCACCGGCAAGAACGTGATCCTGCTGGACGACATGGTGGACACCGGCGGCTCCCTGTGCCACGCGGCCAAGGCCCTGGTGGAGATCGGTCAGGCCAAGTCGGTCACCGCCTGCGCCAGCCACGGGGTGCTGTCCGGCCCCGCCATCGACCGCATCAATGAGTCCGTGCTGGACGAGGTGGTCTTCCTGGACACCATCCAGCCCAAGGACAACATCGGGGAGATCTGCCCCAAGATCAAGTACCTGTCCGTGGCCCATCTCTTTGCCGAGGCCATTGAGCGCATCTATGAGGAGCGCTCCGTGTCCAAGCTGTGGCTGTAAGGGCCGCGCCCAGCACATACGAGAAAAATCCGCTCCGGGGCCTCAGCCTCGGAGCGGTTGTTCCCTTTTTCGGAGGTGATTCCAATGCTGTTCCAAAAAAAAGCTCCGGTGTCCTGGCTGGTGGTCGGCCTGGGCAATCCGGGGGACAAATACGAGAACACCCGCCACAACGTGGGCTTTCTGGTGGCGGACGAGCTGGGGGAGCGGGGCCGGTTCCCCATCCAGCGGCTGAAGTTCAAGGCGCTGACCAACACCGCCGTCATCGGCGGGCAGGGGGTATTGGTGATGAAGCCCGTCACCTACATGAACCTGTCCGGTGAGGCGGTGGGGGAGGCGGCCCGGTTTTACAAGCTGGCGCCGGACCACGTGCTGGTGATCTCCGACGACGTAGACCTGCCCTTGGGCAAGCTGCGCATCCGCGCGGGGGGCTCCGCCGGGGGGCACAACGGCCTGAAAAGCATCATCCAGCACCTGGGCTCCGACCAGTTTCCCCGGCTCAAGGTGGGGGTAGGGGGCAAGCCCCACCCGGACTACGACATGGCGGACTGGGTGCTGGGAAAGCTCCAGGGCGAGGACAAAAAGGTGATGGACGAGGCGGTGCGCCGGGCCGCCGACGGGGTGGAGTGCCTCCTGGGGGAGGGGGCGCAGCGGGCCATGAACCGGTTCAATTAGCCATTCTCGGTGACGCGCCAACGGGCGGCAGCAAAATAGGGGGAGCACGCATACCGATCCCATCGCGCCGGAAGGGTAAGCGCCCGCCCCCGTAAATTGACCCCCTGTAAACGGGATTCTTAAGGGGGAAAAGGTGCGAGCTTGCGAGCGTTTTCCCCCTTAAGCGTGTCTTTGGTTCCTTTCTGCACGAGCAGAAAGGAGCGCTCCCAGCGGGGTGCCCCCGTCAGCGCACACCCACAATTCCCAATTTTTTCAAATATGAGGTAACTATGAAACAGCTGCTGAACATTTTGGATACGGTGCCCGAGTTCGCCCGGCTGGCGGCCAATCTGGACTCCGGCCGCTCCCCGGTGGAGGTGGCGGGGCTGTCCCCGGTCCACCGGGCCCACTTCGCGGCGGGCCTGCTGGACCGCCTGGGGGCGCCGGTGGTGCTGGTGTGCGCCGACGAGGGGGAGTGCACCCGGCTGGCGGCGGACGTGACGGCCCTCACCGGCGTGCCCGCCACCCTCCTCTGCGCCCGGGAATTTTTATTCCACGAGGGGGCGGTGGCCTCTCGCCAGTGGGAGCACCGGCGCATCGCCGCCTTCCAGGCCATGGCGGAGGGGCGCACCCCCCTCATCGCCGCCACGGTGGAGGGGCTTTTGCAGCGCACCCTCCCCCCCGAGGAGCTGGCCGCCCACGTGGTGGAGATCGACGCCGCGGGCAGCTACGACCTGGACGAGCTGGCCGACCGGCTGGCGGCGCTGGGGTACACCCGGTGCCAGCAGGTGGAGGGGGTGGGCCAGTTCGCCCTGCGGGGGGGCATTTTGGACGTGTTCTCCCCGGGGGCGGACGATCCCGTCCGGGTGGAGTTCTGGGACCGGGACGTGAACTCCATGGGCCCCTTCGACGTGTCCTCCCAGCGGCGGGCGGGGCGGCTGGACAGGGCGGCGTTCCTCCCGGTGAGCGAGCTTCTCCCCCTCCGGGACGGGAACGGCCAGTGGCAGCGGCTGGGGGACCTGCAGCTCCCCGCCCGGTACGGCCGGCTGGCCACCGCCGCCCACCACCTGCCCCCGGACGCGGTGGTGTGCCTGTGCGAGTCCAGCCGGGTGGCGGAGCGGGGCAAAAACTGGCTGTGGCAGATGAATGAGGACGTGAAAACCCTGCTGGAGGCGGGCAGGCTGGAGGGCAGGCACGCGGTGTTCGCCGCCGGGATGGACGATTTGATGGCCGTGCTGGACCACCACGCCCTGTGTTTTCTGGACTCCTTCACCACCTCCGCCGCCCCCCTGCCCCCCAAGGCGGTGCTCACCGCCCAGGGCCGCCAGCTGTCCTCCTTCGGGGCCAGCCTGGACACGGCGGCGGCGGACCTGACCCAGCTGCAAAACGCCAACACCGGCGCGGTGGTGCTGGTGGGCAGCGAGCAGCGGGCGCTGAACCTGCAATCCATGCTCCGGGAGCGGAAAATCCGCTCTGCGGTGGACTTTCAGCTCCACGACCTGCCCCAGCCCGGGGGGATCACCATCGCGGTGGGGGGGCTGTCGGCGGGCTTTGACTACATCGGCTGTCCCTACGCGGTGCTCACCGAGGGAGGAAGCGAGCCCAAGCGCCGGGGAAAGCGCCTGAAAAACGCCGCCGACCGCCGGAAGGTGGACTCCTTCACCGACCTGTCCCCCGGGGACCTGATCGTCCACGAGCACCACGGCATCGGCCGGTTTGTGGGCATGGTGAAGATGCAGGTGGACGGGGTGGACAAGGATTACGTCAAGCTGGCCTACGCCGGGGCGGACGTGCTCTACCTGCCCGCCACCCAGCTGGACGCCATCGCCAAATACATTGGCGCCGGGGACGACCCGGAGACCAAGAGGCTGTCCAAGCTGGGGGGGACGGAGTGGGAGAAGGCCAAGACCCGCACCCGCAAGGCGGTCAAAGACCTGGCCAAGGGGCTGATCCAGCTCTACGCCCAGCGCCAGCGCCAGCCAGGGTACGCCTTCGCCGCCGACTCCCCCTGGCAGAAGGAGTTCGAGGAGGACTTCCCCTACGACGAGACAGAGGACCAGCTGCGCTCCATCCGGGAGATCAAGCGGGACATGGAGACCCCCCGGCCCATGGACCGCCTGCTGTGCGGCGACGTGGGCTACGGCAAGACGGAGGTGGCCCTGCGGGGGGTGATGAAGTGCGTGCTGGAGGGCAAGCAGGCGGCCATTCTGGTGCCCACCACCGTGCTGGCCCGGCAGCACTACCTCACCGCCCGCTCCCGGTTTGCCAAGTACCCGGTGGAGATCGAGGTGGTCAGCCGCTTCCGCACCCCCGCCCAGATGAAAAAGGCGCTGGCCGGGGTGGAGAACGGCTCGGTGGACCTGCTCATCGGCACCCACCGCCTTTTACAAAAAGATGTGCATTTCAAGGACCTGGGCCTGCTGGTGGTGGACGAGGAGCAGCGCTTCGGCGTCACCCACAAGGAGCGGCTGAAAGAGATCTCCAAACAGGTGGACGTGCTCACCCTGTCCGCCACCCCCATCCCCCGGACGCTGAACATGGCTCTGTCCGGCATCCGGGACATGTCCGTCATCGAGGAGCCCCCCTCCAACCGCCAGCCGGTGCAGACCTATGTGCTGGAGCACGACTGGTCGGTGCTGGCGGACGCCATGCGCCGGGAGCTGGAGCGGGGGGGGCAGGTGTACTACCTCCACAACCGGGTGGACACCATCCAGCGCACCGCCGCCCGCATCAAGGACCTGCTGGGGGAGGGGGCGTCGGTGGCGGTGGGCCACGGCAAGATGAGCCAGGAGGAGCTGTCCGACGTGATGACCCGGGTGTCCGACGGGGAGGTGGACGTGCTGGTGTGTACCACCATTATTGAAACGGGCATCGACATCGCCAATGTGAACACCCTCATCATCGAGGACGCGGACAAGATGGGCCTGTCCCAGCTCCACCAGATCCGGGGCCGGGTGGGCCGCTCCCCCCGGCGGGCCTACGCCTATATGACCTACCGGCAGGGCAAGGTGCTCACCGACATCGCCGCCAAGCGGCTGGGGGCCATCCGGGAGTACGCCGAGTTTGGGTCCGGATTCAAGATCGCCATGCGGGACCTGGAGATCCGGGGCGCGGGCAACCTGCTGGGCCCGGAGCAGTCCGGCTTCCTCATGAGCGTGGGCTATGATTTGTATCTGAAGCTGCTGGAGGAGGCGGTGCTGGAGGAGAAGGGGGAAAAGCCCGACCGCCTGCCCGAGTGCACGGTGGACCTGACGGTGTCCGCCTCCATCCCGGACCGGTACGTGCCCGACGCGGGCCAGCGGATGGACCTGTACCGCCGCATCGCCCGGGTGCGCACCCAGGAGGACGCGGACGACATGACGGACGAGCTCATCGACCGCTTCGGCGACCCGCCCCGGCAGGTGAACGCCCTGATCTCGGTGGCTCTGCTCCGGGGGCAGGCGGCGGCCTGCGCCGTCTCGGACATCTCCCAGAAGGGGGGCGCGCTGGTGTTCACCCTGGAGCGGTTCGATCTGGAGTCCATCGCCGCCCTGGCGGGGCAGTACCCGGGCCGTCTGCTGTTCTCCCCGGGGGACAAGGCCGCCTTCACCCTGCGGCTGAAGAAGGGGGAGGACCCCCTGCGGATGGCCGCCCAGGTGGTGGAGCGGTACGCCGCCCTGGGGAGCGGCTGACCGCCCAGCGGGGTTTGACCCCCGCGAGGTGCGCGCCGTATTTCACCCGCCGCTGTGCAGCACCCCGCCCCCAGGCGCGGTCCGTGAGCCCTGCCCCTTCTCTGTGCCGCGCCAGCGGGCGGCCGAGCCCCCGCATCCCGATCTCCGCGCGCCGGAGGCACCCTCCCGCAGGGGACAAAACCCCATTTGCATTTCTCCTCCGTTCGTAGTATAATGGCGGACAGCCCCAACACTCAGAAGCTGTACCAATCGGCTCAGCACCCAGCTTCGCCTATTGGCGCCGCTTCTCAATTTTGATTGGAGAATGATATGAAACATACGAAACGACTGCTGGCCCTGCTGTTGTCCGGGGCCATGGCCCTGTCCCTGTTTGCCTGCGGCGCCACCGGCGGGGACCCCACCGCCTACCCGGACGCGGACCCTTCCGCTTCCGCCGACCCCTCCGCCAGCGCGGACCCCTCCGGCGATCCCAGCGCCTCCCCCGCCATCGTGGCCGACCTGAGCCAGGGTGTGCTGGAGTTCTCCGCCGGCCTGTCCGCGGAGGACGTGCTGCTCACCGTCAACGGCGTGGACGTCCCCGCCGACCTGTTTTTGTACATGCTGGCCATGAACTGCATGAACATGCAGCAGTATCTGTCCTATTTCGGCATGACCATAGCGGACGTGGCCCCCACCCTGCTGGATGAGACCATCACCATGGCCGCCTACCACCAGCTGATGCGGCAGAAGGCGGCGGAGCTGGGCTGCCTGCCCACCGACGCCCAGCAGGAGGAGATCCGTACCGCCCTTCAGGAGGCGGACCTGGACTCCGTCCGGCCCTACTGGGGGCTCACCGACGACAGCGCCAACTTCATCTTCTCCATCACCGCCTACTACAACAACGTGCTGGACGCCACCACCCACGAGCCCAGCGAGGCGGAGCTGGAGGAGTACATCGTGTCCAAGGGCGCGTACCGGGTGAAGCACATCCTGCTCAAGACGGTGGACGACAGCCGCCAGCCTCTGCCCGAGGACCAGATCGCCGCGAAAAAGACCCAGGCGGAGGACCTGCTGGCCCAGCTCCAGAGCGCGGAGGACCTGCCCGCCCTCTTTGACCAGCTGATGAACGAATACAGCGAGGACGGCCGCACCGAGGACGGCGCCCTGGCCGCGCCCGACGGCTACCTGGCCACCCCCGGCCAGATGGTGGCTGAGTTTGAGGAGGCGGGCCAGCAGCTGAAGGCCGGGGAGCTGTCCGGCATCGTGGAGACCACCTTTGGCTATCACATCCTGCTGGGCCTGCCCCTGACCCCCTTCGCCGAGGGGGAGACGGCTGAGTATCTGGAGTCCTACCGCCCCGACGCCCTGGAGGCCCTGGTCCAGCAGTGGCAGGAGCAGGCCGAGATCACCCGCGCCCCCGCCCTGGAAACGCTGGACACTGCGGACTTCTTCGCCAAGATGAGCGCCTACCAGCAGGCCCTGGCGGAGCAGGAGGAGGCCGCCGGGACCGCCCCGGTGGAGAGCGGCGGGGTGGGCTGAGCCCTGCCCCCGTCCTCCCTCCGCTCCAAGCTCCCCTGCGCGGCTATCATCGCGCTTCCCTCTTGACAATCGCCCCCATTTCTGCTATCATCTTCCCAATGTGATAGGGGAGTAATCGGCAGGCTGCCCGCCTGTGACCAGCGCCAACAGCAAGAGGGTTGACCTCTGGCCT
The DNA here is from genome assembly GCA_910585155.1 of uncultured Oscillospiraceae bacterium. GTDB lineage: Bacteria > Bacillota > Clostridia > Oscillospirales > Oscillospiraceae > Enterenecus. Next base: position 97,424 of record CAJUEC010000005.1, on the reverse strand, counting down.
GATCTGAAACGATAAGACCTATCCACAGCGTCACGCTGTGGATAGGTCTTTTTTGTTTCCCGCTTGTCCCCTTCCCTACCATTCGACCTCAAAAACCCGGTATATTAGGAAGGAAAAGGAGTGTTGGACTATGAGCCAATGGTACGCCAAAACCGCCGGCCAGACCCTCAGCGAGCTGGACACCGCCCGTTCCGGCCTCTCCCCCCGGCAGGCCCGGCAGCGGCTGGAGCAGTACGGCCCCAACCAGCTGGCGGGCGCCCCAAAGAAGCCCCTGTGGGCCCGGTTTTTGGACCAGCTGCGGGACCCCATGATCCTGGTGCTGCTGGCGGCGGCGGCCCTGTCGCTGATCTCCTCCGGCGGGGAGGACTGGGTGGAGGCGGTGATCATCCTGGTGATCGTGGTGGTCAACGCCTGCATCTCCATCTCCCAGGAGAACAGCGCGGAGAAGGCGCTGGAGGCCCTGCAAAAGATGTCCGCCCCCCTGGCCAAGGTAGTCCGGGGCGGGGAGCAGGTCCGGCTGGAGACGGCGGAGCTGGTGCCCGGGGACATCATCGTGCTGGAGGCGGGGGACCTGGTGCCCGCCGACGCCCGGATTCTGGAGTGCGCCAACCTGAAGGCGGACGAGTCCGCCATGACCGGCGAGTCCGTCCCGGTGGACAAACAGGCCGGGGAGGTCCTGCCCCCGGAGACGGTGCTGGGGGACCGCACCAACATGGTGATCTCGTCCACCGTCATCACCAACGGCCGGGCGGTGTGCGTGGTGACGGACACGGGGATGAACACCGAGGTGGGCCGCATCGCCGGCATGCTTATGGGGGAGGAGGACGCCTCCACCCCCCTCCAGCGGAAGCTGGCGGAGATCTCCAAAACCCTGTCCTTTGTCTGTCTGGCGGTGTGCGCGGTGATGTTCGGGGTGGGGATGCTCTACCACCGGCCCATCCTGGAGATGCTCATGGCCGCGGTGTCCCTGGCGGTGGCCGCCATCCCCGAGGGCCTGCCCGCCATCGTCACCATTGTGCTGGCCCTGGGGGTGCAGCGGATGGTGAAGCACAACGCCATCGTGAAGAAGCTCCCCGCGGTGGAGACCCTGGGCTGCGCCGGGGTGATCTGCTCGGACAAGACGGGCACCCTCACCCAGAACCGCATGACCGTCACGCAGGTGTGGACCTCCGGGGACCGCCACCGCCGGGAGGTGCTGACCATCGGCGCGCTGTGCAATGACACGGTGCTCTCCCCCGACGGCAGGACCGCCGGCGACCCCACCGAGACCGCCTTTGTGGACGCGGCGCTGGCGGAGGGGCTGGACAAGAACCTCCTGGAGCGGGAGATGCCCCGGGCGGCGGAGCTGCCCTTTGACTCGGACCGGAAGCTGATGAGCACCGTCCACCCCCTGCCGGAGCACCCGGGCAGATACCGGGTGATGGTGAAGGGGGCCCCCGACGTGCTGCTGTCCCGGTGCACCCACATGCTGGCCGGGGGCGCGGTCCCCCTCACCGCCTCCCTGGCCCGGGACGCGGAGGCGGCCAACGCCTCCATGGCGGAGCAGGCCCTGCGGGTGCTGGCCTGCGGGTATAAGGACGTGGACCGGCTGCCCTCCTCCCCCGCCAGCCAGGAGCTGGAGACCGGCCTCACCTTCGCCGGCCTGGTGGGCATGATCGACCCGCCCCGCATGGAGGTGAAGGAGGCGGTGGCCCGGTGCTACGCCGCGGGCATCCGCCCGGTGATGATCACCGGGGACCACAAGCTCACCGCCGTGGCCATCGCCAAAGAGCTGGACATCTTCCGCAGCGGCGACCTGGCCATCACCGGGGAGGACCTGGACTTCATGCCCCAGGAGCTGCTGGAGCAGGACGTGGACAAATTCGCCGTCTACGCCCGGGTGTCCCCGGAGCACAAAATGCGCATTGTGAAGGCGTGGCAGAAGAAGGGCATGGTGGTGGCCATGACCGGGGACGGGGTGAACGACGCCCCGGCCCTGAAGGTGGCGGACATCGGCTGCGCCATGGGGATCACCGGCACCGACGTGGCCAAGGGGGCGGCGGACATGATCCTCACCGACGACAACTTCGCCACCATCGTCAAGGCGGTGGAGCAGGGCCGGGGCATCTACTCCAACATCAAAAAGGCCATCCACTACCTGCTGAGCTGCAACATCGGGGAGATCGTCACCCTGTTCCTGGCCACCCTGTTCAACTTCCACCAGCCTCCCCTGGTGGCGGTGCAGCTGCTGTGGCTGAACCTGGTCACCGACTCCCTCCCCGCCCTGGCCCTGGGCATGGAGCCGGTGGAGCCCTCGGTGATGTCGGAGAAGCCCCGCTCCGCCTCAGAGCCCCTGTTCAACCGCGCCTTTTCCATCCGTCTGGCCTGGCAGGGGGTGATGGTGGGCCTGCTCACCCTGGCGGCCTACTGGCTGGGAGAGTATGTGCTCAGCGACCCCAGCGCGGCGGACGCCACCGCCAACACCATGGCCTTCGCCACCCTCACCTTCTGCCAGCTGTTCCACGCCTTCGACGTGCGCAGCGAGACCCAGTCCATCGCCCGCATCGGCCTGACCACCAATCCGGCCATGAACAAGGCGTTTCTGGTGGGCATGGTCCTCCAGCTGTCGGTGCTGCTCATCCCGCCCCTGATGGGGGTGTTCCAGGTGTGCCCCCTGAACGGGGTGGAGTGGCTGGTGGTGCTGGGGCTGTCCTTCACCCCGCTGGTGGTTTGCGAGACGGAGAAGGCCCTCCGCCGGGGCAGGTGACGGCCCTTCCAGCGCGCGGGGCCTTCCAATGGGCTTCTCCATTGGCGCCGCTCAGCCGCTCCCCTTTCTTCGACCCCTCCCGTGGGCGCGGGACACCTGCCGCGCCTACGGGAGGACGCGCCCTGCCCTCGATGAAATTTAGAAGGCTGTCCGGCGGAAAAAGCCCGTTTGCCTGTTGCAATTTTTCTCCTCACCGTTTATAATGTTAGTCAGAATCTTAACAAAACAGGGATTCAACAAATACTTTATTTTGGAGGTCGATTCCCATGAAAGATTTATATGTGGTCAGCTGCTGCCGCACCGCCGTGGGCTCCTTTGGCGGAAGCCTGAAGGACACCCCCGCCACCGACCTGGGCGCCATCGTGGTCAAGGAGGCCCTGAAGCGGGCCAACGTGGCTCCCGAGAACGTGGACGAGGTCATGTTCGGCTGCATCCTGACCGCCGCCCAGGGCCAGAACCCCGCCCGCCAGGTGGCCATCAAGGCCGGCATCCCCTACAGCATCCCCGCCTACACCGTGGGCATGGTGTGCGGCTCCGGCATGAAGTCCGTCATCGAGGCCGGCCGGGCCATCCGCTCCGGGGACGCGGAGATCGTGGTGTGCGGCGGCACCGAGAACATGAGCGCCGCCCCCTTCGCCTCCATGGACGCCCGCTGGGGCGCCCGGATGGGTGACAAGAAGCTGGTGGACACCATGATCAAGGACGGCCTGTGGGACGCCTACAACAACTACCACATGGGCACCACCGCCGAGAATATCTGCGACATCTGGGGCATCACCCGGGAGGAGCTGGACGCCTTTGCCGCCTCCTCCCAGCAGAAGACCGAGGCCGCCCAGAAGGCCGGCAGGTTCGAGGACGAGATCGTCCCCGTGATGATCAAGAAGAAGAAGGAAATGGTGGAGTTCAAGGTGGACGAGTTCCCCAAGGCTGGCGTCACCGCCGAGGGCATCGCCAAGCTGCGCGGCGCCTTCCCCGTGGGCCCCGAGGGGGTTGAGGACGAGGTCGTCCACACCTTCGAGCTCACCCAGGTTCACGAGGCCGACACCAAGAAACACGTCCAGCGGGTCACCGCCGCCAACGCCTCCGGCATCAACGACGGCGCGGCCGCCATCGTGCTGGCCTCCGGCGAGGCGGTGGAGAAGTACGGCCTGAAGCCCATGGCCAAGCTGGTCAGCTGGGGCCACGGCGGCGTGGATCCCAAGATCATGGGCGTGGGCCCGGTGCCCGCCTCCCGTGAGGCCATGAAGAAGGCCGGCGTCGCCATCGGCGACATCGATCTGGTGGAGGCCAACGAGGCCTTTGCCGCCCAGTCCGTGGCCGTGGCCCGGGAGCTGAACTTCGACATGAGCAAGGTCAACGTCAACGGCGGCGCCATCTCCATCGGCCACCCCGTGGGCGCCTCCGGCGCGCGCATCATCGTCACCCTGCTCCACGAGATGCAGAAGCGGGACGACGCCAAGCGCGGTCTGGCCACGCTGTGCATCGGCGGCGGCATGGGTGTCGCCACCATCTTCGAGAAGTGCTGATCTTTGGGGTCTGACATGGATTATCAGGCGCTTTACAAAGAGAAACTCACCACCGCCGAGGAGGCGGTGAAGGCGGTCAAGTCCGGCGACTGGGTGGACTACACCTGGTGCACCAACCACCCCGTGGCCCTGGACCGGGCCCTGGCTGGGCGCAAGGACGAGCTGTTTGACGTGAAGGTCCGGGGGGGCGTCACCATGTGGATGCCCGAGATCGCCAAGGCGGACGACGCGGGGGACCACTTCACCTGGAACGCGTGGCACTGCTCCGGGGTGGACCGCAAGATCATCTCCAAGGGCATGGGCTACTTCTCCCCCATCCGCTATTCCGAGCTGCCCCGGTTCTACCGGGAGAACATCCAGGTGGACGTGGCCATGCTTCAGGTCACCCCCATGGACGCCCACGGCAACTTCAGCTTTGCCCTGGCGGCCTCTCACCTGGCGGACCTGCTGGACCGGGCCAAGACCATCATTGTGGAGGTCAACCGGAACATGCCCTGGGTGTACGGCCTCACCGGCAGCGAGATCAACATCAAGGATGTGGATTTCGTGGTGGAGGGCGACAACCCCGCCATCGCCCAGCTGGGCGGGGGCGGCGAGCCCTCGGACGTGGATAAGGCGGTGGCCAACCTCATCGTCCCCCATATCCCCAACGGGGCCTGCCTCCAGCTGGGGATTGGCGGCATGCCCAACGCGGTGGGCTCCATGATCGCCCAGTCCGACCTCACTGACCTGGGCGTTCACACCGAGATGTATGTGGACGGCTTTGTGGACATCGCCCTGGCGGGCAAGATCACCGGCCAGCGCAAGAATCTGGACAAGGGCCGGCAGGTGTACGCCTTCGCGGCGGGCACCCAGAAGCTGTACGACTACGTGGACCGCAACCCCGACGTGATGGCGGCCCCCGTGGACTACACCAACGACGTGCGGGTGCTGGCCCAGCTGGACAACTTTATCAGCATCAACAACGCCATTGACCTGGACCTGTTTGGCCAGGTGAACGCCGAGTCCGCCGGCCTGCGGCAGATCTCCGGCACCGGCGGCCAGCTGGACTTCGTCATGGGCGCGTACCTCAGCAACGGCGGCAAAAGCTTTATCTGCCTGTCCTCCACCGTCACCGGCAAGGACGGCACGGTGAAGAGCCGCATTGTCCCCACCCTGACCCAGGGCTCCATCGCCACCGATCCCCGGTCCTGTGTGCAGTACCTGGTCACCGAGTACGGCATGGTGAACCTGAAGGGGCTGTCCACCTGGGAGCGGGCGGAGGGCATCATTGGCATCGCCCACCCGGACTTCCGGGAGGAGCTCATCGCCGGCGCCGAGAAAATGGGCATCTGGCGCAGGAGCAGCAAGCGGTAACTACATACCAAAACGCAAAAGGGCCCGCGCGGTGTGAACCGCGCGGGCTTTTTCTTATCCTTTTGCCTTGACCACGGGGATCCACACCTCAAACTGGGTGCACTCCGGGTTCAGATAGACCTCCACGTCCGGCCCCTCGGCGTACTCATAGCCGGAGGCGGGCAGCCACTCCGTCACCACCCGCCGTTCCAGCGCCTGGACGGCGGGCGCGCCCTCCCCCGTCCCTGGGAACACCGCCCAGGTGAAGGCGGGGACGGTGTACTCCTCCAGCCCCTCCCCCGCCGGGGCGGAGGAGGCCGCGGCGATATAATACCGGGCGCTGTCCAGCCCGTCGCACACCCCCAGCAGGCCCCGGGGCTCCCCGTCCATCAGCGCCGCCAGCCGGGGGATGGTGCCCTCCGCCGCCGCCCGGCCCCACAGCTGGGGCACGCTCTTGAAGTTCTCCTCCATGTCCTTGGCCAGGGGGGCGGACACCCCCACAATGCGGAAGGCGTCCCGTTTTTCGATCCGATACTCCATTTTCTCCACTCCTTGTACGATGATGGCGAAGCGCAGGGGCGGATAGCTTTTCAGCACCGTCCCCGCCGTTTTCGCCGCCGAGGGCGGCAGGCCGTGGACGGCCTGAAAGGCCCGGTTGAAGGCGGTGGGCGAGCTGTAGCCGTACCTCAGCGCCACGTCTACAATCCGCTCCCCGCTCTGCAGGTCCGCCGCCGCCCGGGACATCCTCCGCCGCCGGAGGTACTCCGACAGCGGCACCCCCGCCAGCAGCCCAAACATCCGCTGAAAGTGGTAGGGGGAGCAGCAGGCGATTTTCGCCGCCTGGCGCAGGTCGGGTCCCTCCAAGCGCTCCTCCAGATACTCCACAGCCCGGTTCAGACGGTCCATCCATTCCATATGCCTCGCTCCTTTTCGTTGCGCAACTTGGGTATAGTATACACCATTTCCCTGCCTCTGTCCTCTCTTTTTGGGGCCATAAATTGAGAGGCGGAGCGCTGTCTGGGCCTCCTTCTCCTCCCGGCCCCCAGCGGCCCAAAAAAAACGCCCCCGGCACGCAACCAAATCCGCCCCATCTGTGTTATGATAGGTGAAAGACGTTTTTCGAGCTTGACGTTAGGAGGTGAGGTCCTTGTCGGAGGAGCAGCTGGTGGCGGCCCTGGGCCGGGGGGAGCTGTCCGCCCTGGAGGAGCTGCTGGACCGGTACACGCCCTATGTTTCCTCGGTGGCCGCCCGCATCCTGCGGGGGCGGCAGGCGGACGTGGAGGAGCTGACGGCAGACGTGTTCCTGGCCGCCTGGGAGAACCGGGAGAAGCTCCGCCCCGGCCAAGTAAAGGGCTGGCTGGGGGCGGTGGCCCGGAACCGGGCCTTCAACCTCCTGCGGGCGGCGCGGGAGAGCCTGCCCCTGGAGGAGGACGCGCTGCTCTTGGAGGCGGACGGCCCCGACAGGGAGCTGGACAAAAAGGAGACCGCCCGGATTATCAACGGGGCGCTGGCCCAGCTGGACCGCCCCCAGCGGGAGCTGTTCGTCCGCCACTACTACTACGGCCATACCGTCCAGGAGGCGGCGCTGGCCATGGAGCTGAACCTGTCCACCGCCAAGAGCTGGCTGCGCCGTGGGCGTGAACGGCTGAAAATCATTCTGGAACAGGAGGGCTATGGACATGAAAAAGCTGGAGATCTCCAGGCTGATGGATGAATACACGGACAACGAGTTTTTCCCCCAGGAGGGGGAGACCGCTGACCCGGCGGCGGTGAAGGCGCGGGTGCTGGCTCAGGCGGCCCCGGCGAGCAGGCGGGCGCCCCGGAAAAAAAGGCTGCTTTGGGCGGCGGCGCTGGCGGCGGCCATGGTGCTGCTGGTGGGCGCGGGGCTCCCCAATATTGTGTATCATTTGTCCAACGGCACAGTGACATTCCATCAAGACACAACCAGTAAATATTCCCGCATCGAGACAAATGGGTCCCTCATTGAGCTGGAGGATGGCCGGTTGATTTCCCTGCTCAACGGTGAGCGCACTGACATTACCGATCTGGTCAGCGAGGATACCCCTTATATTTACGATTGCAGCGACCCGGAAGAAGGAACGACTTATTATGTGATCATGGGCGGTACACCGGACAATTGCGGCGCGTTTCAGTGGATCGCTACCCCCGACCCTTTCACTTACAATGAAGGGGACCCCATTCATGAGGGAACTGAACAGGGAGTCATGTATTCTTACTCCTACGAATCCTACTGGAAGGCAACCCTTGAGAAGGGCGAGTACTATATCGATCAGGACGGCCAGCGCCAGATCAGCGAGGGAGGGGAACCGTGTGTCAGACGCTCCGGGCATCTTGGCTCCGGCTCCGTTACTTTTGAATATGGTATGGCAGATCCCCCGGCCTGGCTATTGTCCGCTATGGATGAGCTGGATATTCCTTACCAGTATATATCCCCTGAAGATATTACTACCATTCACAGCTGATCGGTGATATAATGGACTCCCCCGCTTGGGGGAGTCCATTCTTATGCCCCCGCGAAGCAGGGGCGGTGTGTTTCACGTGAAACATTAGGAGGTTCCCTATGACCCACGAGGACTACATGAGACAGGCCATCGCCCTGGCCCGGGAGTGCCTGACCGGGGGACCCCATCGAAGCCCAGCGGAGCGGGTTCGATGGGGAGAGGAGGGACAGCGAAATGAGCGAGCTTTCGCCCCAGGCGGAAGCGAGGGGTATGCAGCTTGTCCCGACGACGTTCCCGTCGGGTGCGTCATCGTCTCCCCCGGCGGGGCCGTCATCGGCCGGGGCCGCAACCGCCGGGAGGCGGACAACCGGGCCACCGCCCACGCGGAGATGGAGGCCATCAACATGGCCTGCGCCGCCCTGGGGTCCTGGCGGCTCACGGGCTGCACCCTGTACGTCACCCTGGAGCCCTGCCCTATGTGCGCCGGGGCCATCCTCAACGCCCGGATCGCCGCGGTGCGCTATGGGGCCAGGGAGGACAAGTCCGGCTGCTGCGGGTCGGTGCTCAACCTGTTCGAGGAGCGGTTCAACCACCACCCCCGGGTGTACGGCGGGCTGCTGGAACCGGAGTGCCGGGGGCTGCTGGAGGAATTTTTTCAAAATCTGCGGAAGATTTAACACAACTGTAACAGTTTAACGTAAACTTTCGTAACGTCTCTGCTGTATCTTAATACTTGCAAGAGATACCTTTCTTTTTCATTCTATCCTCCATCCTTTCAGAACCGGGGCGCAAGCCCCGGTTCGCTTTTTCTTTCCCGCGCTCCTCCCCCCTTTCACCCTCCCCTGGGGCGGAAAAAGAATTGGAAAAGCCCTTGTGTGCCGTCCCCTTTTTTGGTACAATGGGGGGCGGTCGCCACGCGGCCCAATCTGCCGTCCAAAATGTTTCACGTGAAACACTGGACTTTACGAAAAGGGGCCTTTGCCATGCAGCGCGTCAAGCAGATCTTGCGGGAGATTCCTCTGCTCACCCTGGGCACCTTCCTGGTGGCCGCCGGGGTGTACTTCTTCAAGTTCCCCAACCAGTTCAGCACCGGCGGCGTCACCGGCCTGGCCGTCATCCTCAACGCGGTGTTCCCCACGGTGAGCCCCTCCACCTTTGCCTCCCTCATCAACATGGCCTTTTTGGTGGTGGGCTTTCTCTTTTTGGACAAAAATTTCGGCGTGAACACCATTTACTGCTCCGTGATGTTCTCCGCCATGCTGTCCGGCCTGGAGTGGCTGTGCCCCCTGTCCGGCCCCCTGACAGACCAGAAGACCCTGGAGCTGTTCTTTGCCGTCATCCTCCCCTCCCTGGGGGCGGCCATCCTGTTCAATATGCAGAGCTCCACCGGCGGCACCGACATCCTGGCCATGATCCTCAAGCGGTTCTCCAGCATGGACATCGGCAACGCCCTGCTGTGCGTGGATGTGTTCATCGCCGCCTCCACCCTGTACTTTGTGGGCATTGAGGCCGGGCTGTACTCCGTGCTGGGCCTGGTGCTCAAGTCGGTGGTGGTGGACACGGTGATCGAGTCGCTGAACCGGCGCAAGAGCTTCCTGGCGGTCACCGCCTGCCCCAAGGAGGTGTGCGATTTCATCACCCACACCCTCAACCGCTCCGCCACCTACTGGCAGGCCCGGGGGGCCTACTCCCAGGACGAGAAGTGGGTGGTGCTCACCGCCCTGTCCCGCTCTCAGGCGGTGGCCCTGCGGCTGTACCTGAAGTCCGCCGACCCCCACGCCTTCATTCTGGTGACCAACTCCAGCGAGATTTTCGGGAAGGGCTTCATGCGGGTGTAGGGGCATTGCCCCGGGCCCTCTGCCTCCGGCTTGCCGTGCCCCCCTTCCGGGGGTCGGCCTCCGGAGGCCTCCTTTCTGCCCGTGCAGAAAGGAGGCAAAGACACGCTTAAGGGGAAAAATCCGGTTCCCTGCGGCCCCGAGGGCGGGCCGCGGTCACAGGATTTTCCCCCTTAAGAATCCCCAGTTTTACGGGGGACCAATTTACGGGGCCGGGTGGTAACCCTTCCGGCGCGTTGGGCCTTCGAATGGTTTTCTCCATAGGTGACGCTCAGCCGCTTCCCCTTCTCTCATGATTCCCCAGGCGCAGGACACGCTCCCGCGCCTGGGGATTTGGTTTTTGCGCCGGGGCGCTTTGTGTCCGGCACACCATCCCGCTTCAGCCGCTTTGCCCAAGCCCAAAATGTTTCACGTGAAACACTTTCAGGGCCAGCCCTCACCCGCCCCCGGTGTGCACCCCTTCCGGGGGATGGCCTCCGGCGGCCTCCTTTCTGCACGGGCAGAAAGGAGGCAAAGACACGCTTAAGAGGAAAAATCCGTCGCCCTGCGGCCCCGAGGACGGGCCGCGGTCACAGGATTTCCCCCCTTAAGAATCCCGGTTTTACGGGGGATCAATTTACGGGGCCGGGTGGTAACCCTTCCGGCGCGTTGGGCCTTCGAATGGCTTTCTCCATAGGTGACGCTCAGCCGCTTCCCCTTCTCTCATGATTCCCCAGGCGCAGGACACGCTCCCGCGCCTGGGGATTTGGTTTTTGCGCCGGAGTGCTTTGTGTCCGGCGGTCTTGTAGGGGCCGCGCCCTCGGCGGTCCGGCCTGCCCATTCCCCCAGGCTCCCCTGCGCGGCTACCCTCGTGCTTTCTTTCCTTCGATGGAATTCGCCCCCCTGCCGGTGGTATCATGAGACCACTACAAAAGCAGGGAGGCGTTTTTCATGGCGCTCTTTCAGAGGACAAGCCGCCGGCAGGTGCTGGAGCTGCCCACTGGCGACATCCGCCCCAACCCCCACCAGCCCCGCCGGGAGTTCGCCCAGGAGGAGCTGGCAGAGCTGGCCCTGTCCATCTCCCAGGTGGGGGTGCTCCAGCCCCTCTCCGTACGCCGGACCCCGGAGGGCTGGGAGCTCATCGCCGGGGAGCGCCGCCTGCGGGCCGCCCGGCTGGCGGGGCTGTCCCGGGTCCCCTGCCTCCCGGTGGAGGCGGACGAGGAGGCCTCCGCCCTGCTGGCCCTGGTGGAGAACCTTCAGCGGAAGGACCTGGACGTGTGGGAGGAGGCCGCCGCCCTGTGCCAGCTCATCCAGCGCCACCACCTCTCCCAGGAGGAGGCCGCCCGGCGGGTGGGCAAGAGCCAGTCGGCGGTGGCCAACAAGCTGCGGCTGCTGAAGCTGCCCCCCGACATCATCGACTCCCTGCGGGCCCACCGCCTCACCGAGCGCCACGCCCGCGCCCTGCTCCGGCTGGAGGAGCCCGCCGCCCAGCGCGGCGCCCTGGAGCACATCCTCCGCCAGGGCCTTAACGTGGCCCAGACCGAGGCCTACATCGACCGCCTCTGCCGCCCGGCGGAGGGCCCCCGGCAGGCCGCGCCGGTGTACCGCATCCGGGACGTGCGGCTGTTCCTCAACACGGTGAAGCGAAGCCTGGCGGTGATGCAGTCCGCCGGGGTAAACGCCCGCTGCGGCCGGGAGGAGACGGACAGCGAGATCACCCTCACCATCCACATCCCCAAGTAGAAAATGTTTCACGTGAAACATTTTGGCCCCGCCCAAGACAATGACGGCCCCGCCGCCGGGACAAGCCCAGGGCCCGGAGGGTCCCTCCCCCAGGCGCGGAGCCCGCAGGCGCTCTGCCCAGTGTTTCACGTGAAACACTGGGTGGCCCCCGCCCTTGTGTTCCACGTGAAACATTCTGCACAAACGGCCAGGCCCCCGGGCCTGGTTTTTATTTGTCAAAACAGTTGAAATTGCCCCCCAGACAGGATATAATGGATTTTACACCGCCGGAAAAGGGCCAACACGAAAAGGGGGAGCCATTCCTATGGGGAAGAGCATCGCCATTGTCAATCAAAAGGGAGGCGTGGGCAAAACCACCTCCTGCGTCAACCTGGCAGCCGCCCTCACCGCCCAGGGGGCCAGGGTGCTGGTGTGCGATTTTGACCCCCAGGGCAACGCCACCTCCGGCTTCGGCCTGGACAAGACTCGCTCCCCCAGCGCCTACGAGGTGGTTCTGGGGAGCGCCCCCGCTGAGCGGGCCGTGGTGTCCACCAAGTGGGGGGACGTGATCCCCGCCAACAAGGCCCTGTCCGGCGCCACGGTGGAGCTCATCGCTCTGGAGCGCCGGGAGTACCGCCTGCGGGACGCCCTGGACACCGTCAAGGACAAGTACGATTTTATCTTCATCGACTGCCCCCCCTCCCTGGAGCTGCTCACCCTGGACGCCCTGTGCGCCGCCGACACCCTCCTGGTCCCCGTCCAGTGCGAGTACTACGCCCTGGAGGGGCTCAGCGACCTGCTGTACACCGTGCGGCTGGCCAAGCAGCGGCTCAACCCCGCCCTGGAGATGGAGGGCGTAGTGCTCACCATGTACGACGGGCGGACCAACCTCTCCCTCCAGGTGGCGGAGGAGGTCAAGCGCCACTTCCCCGGCAAGGTGTACGCCTCCGTCATTCCCCGGAACGTGCGCCTGTCCGAGGCCCCCAGCCATGGGGTGCCCGTGTCGGTCTACGATCCCCTGTCCCGGGGGGCGGAGGCCTACGAGCAGCTGGCCAAGGAGTTTCTGCGAAAAAATCCCCTGCCCGTCCCCAGCGGGGCCTGAGAGGACCCCCGGGCGGGAAGTGTTTCACGTGAAACACGTCGGCGCAAGCTCCGCTCAATCGCTTCCGCCTGCGGCGAAAGCTCAGCCGCTCCGCCGCGCCTCCTTTTCCCCAGTGGAACCGCTCCGCTGGGTTCCACCGGGGACCCCGCC
>CAJUEC010000005.1:0-84467 GCA_910585155.1 uncultured Oscillospiraceae bacterium | reverse complement strand
GCGCCTCCTTTTCCCCAGTGGAACCGCTCCGCTGGGTTCCACCGGGGACCCCGCCGGGCAAGCTCCGCTCAATCGCTTCCGCCTGCGGCGAAAGCTCAGCCGCTCCGCCGCGCCTCCTTTTCCCCAGTGGAACCGCTCCGCTGGGTTCCACCGGGGACCCCGCCAGGCAAGCTCCGCTCAATCGCTTCCGCCTGCGGCGAAAGCTCAGCCGCTCCGCCGGGTCCCCCGCGGGGAGCCACGATTCAATCATGAGAGAAAGGAATGACGCCCAATGCCAAAAACCAAAGGCCTGGGCCGGGGGCTGGACGCCCTGATGGGGGACACCTCCCTCCAGACCCAGGAGGCGGGCTCCATCCTGCTGCCCATCTCCCAGGTCGAGCCCGGCCTGAATCAGCCCAGAAAGCGGTTCGATGAGGAGGCGCTGGCCGACCTGGCCGCCTCCATTGAGGAGCACGGCATCATTCAGCCCCTCACCGTCCGCCGGCTGTCCACCGGCTATTACCAGATCATCGCCGGGGAGCGCCGCTGGCGGGCCGCCAAGCTGGCCGGCCTGCGGGAGGTCCCCGCCGTCATCATCGAGGCGGACGACCGCAAGGTGATGGAGCTGGGCCTCATCGAAAACCTCCAGCGGGAGGACCTGAACCCGGTGGAGGAGGCCATGGGCTATCTGGCCCTGCTCACCGACTACGGCCTCACCCAGGAGGAGGTGGCCCGCCGGATGGGCAAGTCCCGCCCCGCCATCGCCAACGCCCTGCGCCTCACCGCCCTGCCCCCCGCCGTGCGGGAGCTGCTGGCGGAGGGGACCCTCTCCGCCGGACACGGACGGGCGGTGCTCATGGTGGAGGGAGAGCAGGCCCAGCTGGCCTTTGCCCAGAAAATTGTGGACGAGGGCTGGAACGTCCGCCAGGCCGAGGCCCGGGCGAAAAACTTCACCGTCCTCCCCCTGGAGCTGCTGCCCCCCAAGGACACCCCCGACCCCCACCAGATCTACATTCATGCGGTGGAGCAGGAGTTCTCCACCCGGCTGGGCCGCAAGGTCACCATCAAGAACGGGGCCAAAAAGGGCCGGCTGGAGCTGGAGTTCTACAACGTGGACGACCTCAACGACCTGCTGGACCAGCTGGAGCACATCCTCCCGCTGAAAAAGCCGGACACCCAGGAGGTAGAGGCATGAGCGAGGAGACCCAGCACAGGCCCCAGCCCGCCCCGGACAAAAAGAGCGGCCGGAGCTCTTCCATCTATATCTATCTGGCCATCCTCTTCGGCGCGGCCTTCCTGATGCTGCTGCTGGCCTACTTCGTCCAGCGGCGCAACAACGCCACCATTCAGGCCGACCTGCGCACCACCACCGCCTCCAAGGACGAGCTTCTGGAGACCATCCAGCGGCTGGAGCGGGAGAACCTGGACCTGGTGGAGCAAAATGAGGCCCTCAGCGTTCAGCTCGGCGGGCTCCAGGAGGAGCGGGATGACCTGGAAAAGCAGATGGACGAACTTCGAGAGCGGCACGCCGAGCTGACCGACGATTTCTCCGACCAGTATAAGAAGGTGCAGGGCTGGCTGAACTTCTGGGAGCTGGAGGAACACTTCCTGTCCCGGGACTACAAGGCCTGCGCCCACTTTCTTCAGACGCTGGCCAACGCCGGCAGCCTCAATCTGCCGGATTCGGACAGCGCCTTGGCGCGGATGCGGGAGATCCACGATACCCTTGTGGATCGGGGCTACCTGGCAGATGACGATTCTACAGAATGGCTGCGGCTGTTCGGCGCTCCGGAGTCGGCGGAGCCGGAGCAGCAGGGCTGATGGCAGATTGTTTCACGTGAAACACCTTGGGGCAGGCTCTATATCCTTCGCTGCCCCTCCTCTCCCCACGAAAGCTGGAGACCGTTTTCAAGGGAGCCTCATTTGTGATATTAACAGAAAAGGTGATAACAATGCTGGATATCAAATTTATCCGGGACAACCCGGAGATTGTCAAGGAGAACATCAAAAAGAAGTTCCAGGAGGAGAAGCTCCCCCTGGTGGACCAGGTCATCGAGCTGGACCGCCGGAACCGGGATGCCATGACCGAGGCCAACAACCTGCGCTCCCAGCGCAACCAGCTGTCCAAGCAGGTGGGTATGCTGATGGGGCAGGCAAAAAAGGACCCGTCAAAATTGGCGGAGGCGGAGGAGGCCAAGGCCCAGGTGAAGGCCAACGCCGACCGGCTGGCGGAGCTGGAAAGGCTGGAGGATGAGCTGGCGGCGGAGATCCGGCACATCATGCTCCAGATCCCCAACATCATCGACCCCTCCGTGCCCATCGGAAAGGACGACTCCGAAAACGTGGAGGTGGAGCGGTTCGGCGAGCCCGCGGTGCCGGACTTCGACATCCCCTACCACACCGACATCATGGACCGGTTCAACGGGGTGGACCTGGACGCGGCGGGCCGGGTGTCCGGCGCCGGGTTCTACTACCTGATGGGGGACATCGCCCGCCTCCACGAGGCGGTGCTGGCCTACGCCCGGGACTTCATGATCAACAAGGGCTTCACCTTCTGCGTCCCCCCCTTCATGATCCACGGCAACGTGGTGGAGGGGGTCATGTCCCAGACCGACATGGACGCCATGATGTATAAAATCGAGGGGGAGGACCTATATTTGATCGGGACCTCCGAGCACTCCATGATCGGCAAGTTCATCGACCAGATCATCCCCGAGGACTCCCTGCCCCAGACCCTCACCTCCTACTCCCCCTGCTTCCGCAAGGAGAAGGGCTCCCACGGCATCGAGGAGCGGGGGGTCTACCGCATCCACCAGTTTGAGAAGCAGGAGATGATCGTGGTGTGCCGCCCCGAGGACTCCATGGACTGGTACGAGAAGATGTGGCGGTACTCCGTGGAGCTGTTCCGCTCCATGGACATCCCGGTGCGGCAGCTGGAGTGCTGCTCCGGCGACCTGGCCGACCTGAAGGTGAAATCCTGCGACATCGAGGCCTGGTCCCCCCGGCAGAAGAAGTACTTCGAGGTGTGCTCCTGCTCCAACCTGGGGGACGCCCAGGCCCGCCGCCTGAAGATGCGGGTGAAGGGGGAGGGCGGCACCTACCTGCCCCACACCCTGAACAACACCGTGGCCGCGCCCCCCCGTATGCTCATCGCCCTGCTGGAGAACAACCTGCGGGCCGACGGGTCGGTGGCCATCCCCGCGGTGCTCCAGCCCTATATGGGCGGCGCCCAGGCGCTGACCCCGAAAAAGTGACCCGCGCCCTGGAGCGGGCCTGAAGGGTGTTTTCCACACCGGTTCAAAATCTTACTATTAAGGAGAAATTACCATGAAAAAGTTCTGGAAAGTCCTGGGCCTCACCGCGCTGGCCGCCGCCCTGGTCCCCTACC
This sequence comes from uncultured Oscillospiraceae bacterium, assembly GCA_910585155.1. Classification (GTDB taxonomy): domain Bacteria; phylum Bacillota; class Clostridia; order Oscillospirales; family Oscillospiraceae; genus Enterenecus. The sequence continues at coordinate 81,100 of CAJUEC010000005.1, read as the reverse complement.
GGGTCCGCAGGGACGATGAGACCGGCCAGCAGACCGTGGAGGCCCTGCTGTGGCAGGTCACCCGGGGCCCCGGCGAGGACCAGACTCACCAGCAGATCGACGTCAGCCTAGGCTTCAAGTCCCCCTTCCAGGCCATCCGAGAGGAGAAAAAGCTGTTTACCAACAACCCCCAGGAGGCGGTGCTCTTCGCCGACGACGAGCCGGAGGCCGCCGCCGTCCCCGAAATCGACCCCGCCCCCGCCGCCCAACCGGAGGAACCCACCAAAGCCGCTGAGCCTGAGGCCACCGAGGAGGACTTTGACCCCGACCTGTAAGACAGGTCCCAGTGAAGGAGTAAACATCCATGGAAGAGAAAGACCTGCGCCGGGAGGCGGAGGAGCAGACCCCCCAGCCCTGGACCCCCGCCTCCTTCGAGAAGCGGGCCGCCGCCTGGATGGGGATTGTATACGTCCTGATGCTGCTGTTCGTCCTCAACTTCACTCTGTACTCCGGGGGACGGGAGCTGCCCGGCACCTTTCCCCTGTTCCTGGTGCCGGTGTGCGCCACCCTGGCGGTGATCACCGGCAGGCGGCTGAAAAAGGGCATCCCCCTGCCCGGCGGAGTCCCCGGGGGCGTCATCGCCCTGGCGGGCTGCGTCGCCGGCGCCGCGCTGGGCCTCCTCTTCGGCGCGCCCCCTCTGGCCGCCGCCCTGGGAGGGTGAGCCGTGGAGTGCCATGACATCCAAGCCGTCTCCCACACCCTCCGGCAGGGGCTGGAGGCCTTCGGCCTGGCCGACCCCGGCGCCGTCCAAACCCTGACCCGGTACTGTCAGGCCCTGCTGGACAAAAACCGGGAGATGAACCTCACCGCCATCACCGACCCCGTGGACGCCGCCAACCTCCACATGCTGGACTGCGCCGCCCTGCTGAGCTGCGCCCAGCTCTCCGGCCAAACCCTCATCGACGTGGGCACCGGGGCGGGCTTCCCCGGGATGGTGCTGAAAATCCTGGTCCCCTCCCTGGAGCTCACCCTGCTGGACAGCCTAAACAAACGGCTGGACTGGCTGGGGGAGGTCTGCGGCGCGCTGGACATCCGGGGCGTCCGCCGCCTCCACGGCCGGGCGGAGGAGGCCGGCCGGGACCCGGAGCTCCGGGAGCGGTTCGCCTTCGCCACCGCCCGGGCGGTGGCCGACCTGCGGCTGCTGTGTGAGCTGTGCCTGCCCTTCCTCCAGGTGGGGGGGCGGCTGCTGGCTATGAAGGGGGTGTCCTCCCTCCAGGAGGTGGAGGGGGCCCTCCCCGCCATCCAGACCCTGGGGGGGCGGCTGGAGCGCTGCTTTGACTACACCATCCCCAATACGCAGGTGGTTCACCGGGTGGTGATTGTGGAAAAAATTTCCTCTACGCCGCCCCAATTCCCCAGAAGATGGTCGAAAATCCAGAAATCTCCTTTGTAGAGAAAATTTTCACCAGAAAATGAAAATTTTTTTAGTAATTTGAGAAATATTGTTGCTATCCTTTGGAATCCATGATATGATTTTGAAAGGATTAGAAGGGAGGCTTCCCATGGGCACTGCCGTTATGGTTACATCCGGAAAGGGCGGTACTGGAAAGACCTCGTTCACCGCAGGCGTGGCCTCCTGCCTGGCGGCCCTGGGCCACAGGGTGCTGTGCGTAGACCTGGACATCGGCCTGCGCAACCTGGATCTGGCCTTGGGACTGTCCGACCGGGCCGTCATGGATTTCTCCGACGTGATGGAGTACCGCTGCTCCCTGCTGGGAGCCTGCGTGGAGCAGCCGGAGATCCGGGGGCTGTTCCTGCTCACCGCCCCCCTCTCCCCCGAGGGGCTGGACCGGGAACGGTTCCGCGCCCTGGCGAACGAGGCCAGGGACTACTTCGATTTTATCCTCATGGACTCCCCCGCCGGCCTGGGGGAGGGCTTTCAGCTGGCCCGGGACGCCGCCGACCGGGCCGTGGTGGTGTCCTCCGTGGACCCCGCCGCCCTGCGGGACGCTCAGCGCACCGTCATGGAACTCCACAGCCTCTCCCCCCTCCACCTGGTGATGAACCGGGTGGACCCCAAGCTCATCACCAAGCTGCGCACCTCCATCGACAACGCCATGGACGCCGCCGGCCTGCCCCTGCTGGGCGTGGTCCCCGAGGACCCCGCCGTCACCGCCGCCGCCGCCGCCGGAGTCCCCCTGGTGCTCACCACCTACAAGGGGGCCGCCCCCGCCTACCTGAACATCGCCAAGCGCCTTCTGGGGCAGCGGGTCCCCCTGCTGCGTATCCGCTGAGACGCGCCACCATTCCATAGAAAGGACGATCTGCATGAACATTGCCCTGATGAGCCACGACAACAAAAAAGAACTCATGGTCCAATTCTGCATCGCCTACTGCGGCATTCTCTCCAAGCATACCGTGTGCGCCACTAGCAATACCGGGCGTCAGGTCTCGGAGGCCACCGGCCTGCCTGTCCAGCTGTTCCTGGCCCATGCCCAGGGCGGAAGCCAGCAGATCGGCGCCCGGATCGCCTACGACGAGATCGACATGGTTCTCTTCTTCAACGACCCCACCTGCGACGACCTGGACAAGGACCTGAGCTATATCATCAACCTGTGCGACCAGCACAATGTGCCCGTCGCCACCAACGCCGCCACCGCCGAAATGCTCATTCACGGCCTGGCCCGGGGCGACCTGGATTGGCGTATGATTGTCAAGCCCACCACCCCCCTGAAGGTGTAATCAAACCCGCAATTGAATACGCCGCGTTGAGGCCGGATGAGTACCGCCCCCGCCGCCGGACAGAGAAAAGCGCCTAGGCTGGAAGCGCTTACGGCAGGAGGACGGGAAAGACGCCGGCTGAGCGGGCCCGGAGACGGGCCGGTCCCCTTCCCGCACCAGAAGGCCAAAGGGCGGACCGCGTCCGCTGAATGTGGGTGGCACCACGAAGTGTTGCGCAAGCAGTGCTCTCGTCCCATAGCCTATGGGGGGAGAGCATTTTTTTGCGGGCAGACGGCCTCCGGCGGGGTACTTTCTCTCCCATGAGAGAAAGTACCCAAAGAGAATGCTTAAGGGGGAAAATGCTCGCAGACTCGCACTTTTTCCCCCTTAAGAATCCCCATTTTTACAGGGGACCAATTTACGAAACGCGAGCGCAGACCCTTCCGGCGCATGGGGCCGGGATGCGGGGAGCCCGATTGGGCTGCCGCCCGTGGGCGCGGAACTGAGAAGGGCTGAGGCCCACCAGCGGCGCCTGGGAGGTGGAGTTTTGCAGCGGAGGCGTTTTGTGGACACGCCGGAGTAAAGAAAATGTGTCGGGCCGCCGAGGGCGGGGGCCAAACAGCCCCGCTGTAAAACCCCGCCCACCCAGGCGCGGGATGTGTCCTGCATCCACGAGAGGTGTTGGAGAAGGGGAAGCGGCTGAGCGGCACCAATAGAAAAACGCATTCGAAGGCCCCGCGCGTCGGAAGGGTCACAGACCCGCCCCCCGTAAATTGGTCCCCCGTAGACAGGGGGTTCTCAGGGGGAGGGCCGCCTGTGAGCAAGGCCCGCGCAGCGGGCCGAAGCCGAACCGGCGGCTGTCCCCCTGAGCGTGTCTTTGCCTACTTTCTGCACGGGCAGAAAGTACCTGCCAGAAGCGCGGAGAAGCGGACAGCGAGGAAGCTTGGAGTGGAGCGAGGGTAAAAAACCAAGATTTGCGGAGCAAATCTGTATTTTGTCCGAGTCGCAGCGAAAGCGCCCGAGCGGTGTGGCCGCTTCGCAGCGTGACAGAACCCGCCGGTGGCCGTCCCCCTCGGCAGAGGGATGCACGCCGGACCGCCGGTGGCCATTCTCCCCCTGCGGAACCCCTCCAGCTAGAAACAAATCGTTATATCTAAATGAAAAAATACAAGGAGAAATCATTATGGCAAAGCAAAAGCCCCGCACTCTGTCCGGGTTCATGGAACTGCTCCCCCAACGGCAGGTCCAGTTTGAGCGGATGACTGAACTGCTCCGGCAATCCTACAGCCGTTACGGCTTCACCCCCCTGGACACCCCCGTCATCGAGGCCAGCGAGGTGCTGCTGGCCAAGGCCGGCGGCGAGACAGAAAAGCAGATCTACCGCTTCACCAAGGGGGACTCCGACCTGTCCCTGCGATTCGACCTTACCGTGCCCCTGGCCAAATATGTGGCCCTCCACTACGGCCAGCTGTCCTTCCCCTTCCGCCGGTTCCAGATCGGCAAGGTCTACCGGGGGGAGCGGGCCCAGCGGGGCCGGTTCCGGGAGTTCTATCAGGCGGACATCGATATCATCGGTGACGGCAGTTTGGACATCGTCAACGAAGCGGAAATCCCCGCCATCATCTGCCAGACCTTCACCGCCCTGGGGCTGAAAAAATTCCAGATCCGGGTGAACAACCGAAAGGTGCTGGGCGGGTTTTACGCCATGCTGGGCCTCACCGAAAAGTCCGGGGACGTGATGCGCACCGTGGACAAGCTGCCCAAAATCGGCCCCGACAAGGTGCGGGAGCTGCTCACCGGGGAGGAGATCGGCCTCACCAGGGACCAGGCCGATGAGATTTTGAAGTTTATCTCCATTACGGGCGGTAATCAGGAGGTCCTTGATTCCCTGGAGGCATACCGGGGGCGGCACCAGCTCTTCGACCAGGGGCTGGACGAGCTGGCCACCGTGGTGAAATACCTGGGGGACTTTGGGGTGCCCGAGGAGAAGTTTGCGGTGGACCTGACCATCGCCCGGGGGCTGGACTACTACACCGGCACCGTGTACGAAACCTTCATGACCGACCACCCGGAGATCGGCTCCATCTGCTCCGGGGGACGGTATGACAACTTGGCGGAATATTACACCGATAAACAACTCCCCGGAGTTGGAATCTCCATCGGGCTCACCCGACTGTTCTACGTGCTGGAGGAACAGGGCTATCTCAATGACGCCCTCATCACCGCCCCCGCTGATGTGCTGGTCCTGCCCATGACCCAGGACCTCTCCCCCGCCATCGCCTTCGCCACCCGGCTGCGGGGGGCTGGGGTCCGGGCCCAGCTGTACACCGAACCCAAAAAATTCAAGCAGAGGATGAGCTATGCCGACAAACTGGGGGTCCCCTTTGCCGCGCTGCTGGGGGAGGATGAGATCGCCCAGGGCAAGGTGTCCCTGAAGAACATGGCCACCGGAGAGCAGCGGCTGCTGGACCCGGACGCGGCGGCAAAGGCCGTGCTGGACGCCCTGGAGGAGGGGCGGAACGCCGCCCCTATCCGAGAGCTGAAATAAGAAGCTGTACCAAAAGCCGAAGTGTTCCGATTCGCGAGACAAAATTGCCGATGGCAAGGCAAAAAATCGCGGGAATACTTTGTGTATCTCAAGGTTTTTTTAACGCGGCTCATCGGCGATTTTGGCCGCGAAAAGGTATGCTGAGGCTATTGGTACAGCTTCTAAATTAAATTGGAGATGATTGCAATGGTTCAATCGCGCACCCATACCTGCAATGACCTGCGCCTGGAGCATGTGGGGCAGCAGGTGACGCTGGCCGGCTGGATGGAGAACGTCCGGGTGGTGTCCGCCAGCCTGGCCTTCATGGTCCTCCGGGACTTCTACGGCACCACCCAAATCGTGCTGGAGACCGAGGAAATGCTGGCCGCGGTAAAGGAGATCAACAAGGAGTCCACCATCTCGGTGGAGGGCGTGGTCCGGGAGCGGGACAGCAAAAACCCCAATATGCCCACCGGCGACATCGAGGTGGTGCCCTCCAAAATCCAGGTGCTGGGCCGCTGCCAGCACAATGAGCTGCCCTTCCCCATCAACCGCTCCCGGGAGGCGGACGAGACCCAGCGGCTGAAGTACCGCTATCTGGACCTGCGCAACCCCGAGGTGAAAAACAACATCATCCTGCGCTGTCAGGTGGTGGCCGCCCTCCGGGCCGCCATGCTGGGCGAAGGCTTCCTGGAGATCACCACCCCCATCCTCACCGCCTCCTCCCCCGAGGGGGCCCGGGACTACCTGGTGCCCTCCCGCAAGCACCCCGGCAAGTTCTATGCCCTGCCCCAGGCCCCCCAGCAGTTCAAGCAGCTGCTCATGGCCTCCGGCTTCGACAGGTATTTCCAGATCGCCCCCTGCTTCCGGGACGAGGACGCCCGGGGCGACCGCTCCCCCGGCGAGTTCTACCAGCTGGACATGGAGATGGCCTTCGCCACCCAGGAGGACGTGTTCGCCGTGCTGGAGCGGGTGCTCCCCCCCATCTTCGCCAAATACGGCAAGTACAGCACCGCCTCCCAGGCCCCCTTCAAACGCATCCCCTATTTGGAGGCCATGGACAAGTACGGCTCCGACAAGCCCGACCTGCGCATCGACCTGACCCTCACCGACGCCACCGACCTGCTGGCCGGGTGCGGCTTCCCGCCCTTCGAGCACCAGAGGGTGAAGGCCATTGTGGTGACAGACTTCCAGGGCACCCGGAAGCAGATCGACAAGCTGTGCGCCGACGTGGAGGTGCAGTCCGGCGAGAAGGCCTACTGGTTCCGCTACGACGAGAACCGGGAGCTGGTGGGCGGCATCGCCAAGTTTGTCCAGCCCATCAAGGAGCAGGTGGCGGAGGCCCTGGGGCTGACCCCCGGCTGCTTTGTGGGGCTGACGGCGGGGCCGCTGCTGGCTGCGCAAAAGACGGCGGGGGTTCTGCGCAATAAGCTGGGGGCTTTCTGCCCCGGGCACATGGACGTGGAGCGGTACGAGTTCTGCTGGATCGTGGACTTCCCCATGTACGAGATCGGGGAGGAGTCCGGGGAACTGGAGTTCTGCCACAACCCCTTCTCCATGCCCTCCGGCGGGCTGAGCACCATTGAGAAGGCCATCAAGGGCGAAATCGACCCCCTATCCATCACCGCCGACCAGTACGACCTGGTGTGCAACGGGGTGGAGCTGTCCTCCGGGGCGGTGCGGAACCACGACCCGGAGATCATGGTAAAGGCGTTCTGGATGGTGGGCCTGGGCGAGGAGGACGTGAAGGCCAAGTTCCCCGCCATGTATCACGCCTTCACCTACGGCGCGCCCCCCCACGCGGGCATTGCCCCGGGGGTGGACCGGATGGTGATGCTGCTGGCCGGGGAGGACTCCATCCGGGAGATCATCCCCTTCCCCATGAACAAAAATGCCCAGGACGTGATGATGGGCGCACCCTCCTTCGTGGAGCCGAGGCAGCTGGACGAGCTGAATATCGTCTGCACCGCAAAAGAGGAGGACTGACAAAGCGCCCATCGTTGTGGCAGAACAAAACTCAGACAAGTTCTAAAAAAGAGGGCCCTTCCCATCCGGGAGGGGCCCTCTCAACGCCTATCGATCTCAACAACCTTTTTCAAATCTGAGCCCATGGCCGCGTTCCAGCCAGCGGCAAAGGCCGTTCGAATCAGGCCGTAAATGGCCTCGCCGGCGGCTTCACACTCATCATCATCCAGAAAATCAGAAAGGGCCTTGTCAAATTCCAGTTCGTTCATAATATCACCCAATCATATTGTATATTATCTAATATGAGTTGTCAATATTATATTGACCGAAATGCTATGATGGACCAGGTGATGTTATGAAACCCTTAAAAGTAAGAATCAGTATCACGCTTGACGACCCAATTTACCAGAGAATAAAGGGTTTAGCCGAGTATGATGACCGATCCGTCTCCAGTTATATCAATCTTGCCCTGCGGGACCATCTGAACGAACTGGACCGGGAAGCGCAAAAATGGGAAAAGCGCCGGGAATAACCCGGCGCTTTTCTATTTCAGCTTCTGCCACTCCCCCACCGCCAGCTGGTCACAGCGGTTGTTGTAGGGGTTGTCGGCGTGGCCCTTTACCCAGTGGAGCCTGACCGTGTGCCTGCCGCACAGCTCCAGCAGCCGCTCCCACAGGTCTGGGTTCAGAGCGGGCTTTTTGTCCGACTTGATCCAGCCCCGGGCCTTCCAGCCCCGGGCCCAGCCCTTCTCCAGGGCGTCAATGACGTACTTGGAGTCGGAGTAGAGCTCCACCACGCAGGGCTCGTTGAGGGCCTCCAGCCCGCGGATCACGGCGGTGAGCTCCATACGATTGTTGGTGGTGTTCTTCTCCCCGCCGCTGAGCTCCTTCTTATGGGGGCCGAACATCAGAATGGCCCCCCAGCCCCCGGGACCGGGGTTTCCGGAGCAGGCGCCATCGGTGTACAGGGTGACTGTTTTCATATCCGGGTTCCTCTTCCTCTGTTTTCTGGTTATAGCTATCGGTTTCTACTGCTCCTCCTGAGCCTCCGCCCGGCTCCAAGGATACACAATATCGCAGAGATGGTCAATGATATCGTTCATGCGCTCATACCGCCGGGCAAACTCGCCCTTGTGCCCCTCCTCAGCCTTCTTCCCCATGGGAAGCAGCAGCGAAAAGCAGGATATGATCCGAATGATGGAAAAACTGATGCAATAATAAACCATTATGATAAAAATAATATCTTGAAGGATTCCAATTACGATAGCCATAATACCACCTCTTAAAGCGTATTATAACACTCATTATCCTTAAAAACAATGCCAAAAATTGTTTTTCTCACTTTTAAAGTTGTTTAACTTTTCAACCATCAAAGTAGAATATACGAAGGTGATACATATGAAAAATGAAAATCGTAATGTGTGGTTGAAAATAAGCCTGAATGTATTATATTATCGAAGAGAACGGCAGCTGACACAGGCTCAGCTTGCAGAGGCGATTGGCACAAGCACAAATCATTTCCAGAGATTTGAAAGCAATGCTGCGGGATGCAGCGTTGACACATTGATCGACATCGCAAAAGCGCTCAACATTCCGCTTCACAAATTATTTGAATTCAAGGATTAGAACAGCGGACAGGCCGGTGAGCCCGTCCGCTGTTTTTATCTCTGATCAATTGAACAGCCTGTTATTGGTCAAAACCTGCGGGAGCGCCGCGGCTCATTCCTCCGCGGGAGGGGCGTCCTTCTCCGGAAGCTCCGCGTCGGACGCCGCCGCATCCTCCGCCGGCTCCTTATCCGCCAGGGACAGGGCGATCACCTGGTCCCCCTCCTCCTTGAAGCGCATGACGATGACCCCCTGGCTGGCCCGGCCCACGGTGCGGATGGCGTCCACGTCCGTGCGGATGATGGTGCCCGACTGGGTGACCAGCAGCAGGTCCTCCGTGCCGTCCACCACCTTGACCCCCACCACAGGGCCGGTCTTGTCGGTGAGGCCGTAGTTCTTGATGCCGTAGGCCCCCCGGTTGGTCACCCGGTAGTCCTCCACCGGGGAGCGCTTGCCATAGCCGTTGGCGGTGATGGTGAGCACCGCCTTCCCCGGCTTGGCCCGGGCGGCGGCCACCACATAGTCCCCCTCCCGCAGGCGGATGCCAATCACCCCCATGGAGGTGCGGCCGGTGGGCCGGACCTGGCTCTCCTGGAAGCACATGGCCATGCCGTCGTGGGTGGCAATGAGCAGGTTCTGCTCCCCGTCGGTCTCCCGAACCTCGATGAGCTCATCCCCCTCCTCCAGGGTAATCACCCGCAGGCCGTTGCTCCGCAGGTTCTTCAGCGCCGAGGCGTCCAGCCGCTTTACCGTGCCCTTCCGGGTGAACATGGTGAGGTAGCGGGGGTTCTCCCCCTCGCTGATGTCCCGGGTGTGGATCATCACCGCCACCCGCTCCCCCGGGTCCACCTGGAGCACGTTGACAATGTTGGTCCCCCGGGCGGTGCGCCCCGCCTCGGGGATCTGATAGCCCTTCTTGCGGAACACCCGGCCCTTGTCGGTGAAGAACAGGATATGGTCATGGGTGGAGGCGGTGAACACCGTGTTCACATAGTCCTCCTCCCGGGCGGTCATCCCCTTCCGGCCCATGCCCCCCTTGCCCTGGGCGGCGTACTCGCTGGCGCTGGTGCGCTTGATGTAGCCGTTGGCCGTCATGGTGAAGACCGACTGCTCCTCCTCGATGAGATCCTCGATGTCGATATCGTTCTCCATGAAGCCAATCTCGGTCTTGCGCACGTCGCCGTACTTGTCCCGGATCTCGGTGAGCTCGTCCTTGAGCACCCCCCGCAGCTTTCCCTCGTCCGCCAGCAGGGAGTTGAAGTAGGCAATGCGCTCCTCCAGCTCCTTGTACTCCGCCTCCAGCTTCTCCCGGTCCAGGACCTGCAAACGGCGCAGCTGCATCTCCAGGATGGCCTGGGCCTGGACATCGTCCAGGGAGAAGCGCTCCATCAGCCGCTCCTTGGCGTTGTCGTAGCTGGTACGGACGATTTTGATGACCTCATCGATGTTGTCCTGGGCGATGAGCAGACCCTCCAACAGGTGGGCCCGCTCCTGGGCCTTTTTCAGGTCGAACCGGGTCCGCCGGGTCAAGACCTCCTCCTGGAAGGCGATATACTCATCCAAAATCTGCCGCAGGGTGAGAATTTTCGGCTGCATCTGGTTGTCCACCAGAGCCAGCAGGATCACGCCGAAGGTGGTCTGCATCTGGGTCTGGTTGAACAGCCGGTTCAAGGTGACCTGGGGGTTGGCGTCCTTTTTCAGCTCGATGACGATCCGCATCCCCTTCTTGCCGTCGGACTCGTCCCGCAGGCCGGATACGCCCTCCAGGCGCTTGTCCTTCACCTGGTCAGCGATGTTCTCCACCAGACGAGACTTGTTCACCTGGTAGGGCAGCTCGGTGACGATGATCCGGGTGCGGCCCTGGCCGAACTCCTCCATCTCGGTGCGGGCCCGGACCTGGATGCGCCCCCGGCCGGTGGCGTAGGCCGCCCGGATGCCGGAGCGGCCCAGAATGATGCCCCGGGTGGGGAAGTCGGGGCCCTTGATGTACTCCATCAGGTCGTCCAGGGTGGCGTTGGGGTTGTCCAGCACGCAGATCACCGCGTCAATCACCTCCCGCAGGTTGTGGGGGGGGATGTTGGTGGTCATGCCCACGGCGATGCCGGAGGAGCCGTTCACCAGCAGGTTGGGGAAGCGGCTGGGCAGCACCCGGGGCTCCTTCTGGGACTCGTCGAAGTTGGGGTCCCAATCCACCGTCTCCTTGTCGATGTCCCGGAGCATTTCGTTGGCGATCCTGGACATACGGGCCTCGGTATAACGGTAGGCCGCCGCGGGATCGCCGTCCACCGAGCCGAAGTTTCCGTGGCCGTCCACCAGCATGTAGCGCATGGAGAAATCCTGGGCCAGCCGGACCAGGGCGTCATACACCGACTGGTCGCCGTGGGGGTGGTACTTGCCCAGCACCTCGCCCACGCAGGTGGCGGATTTCTTGAAGGGCTTGTCCGAGGTGAGCCCGGTGTCGTACATGGAGTAGAGAATGCGGCGGTGGACGGGCTTCAGGCCGTCCCGCACGTCGGGCAGGGCCCGGCCCTTGATCACCGACATGGCGTACTCAATGTACGCGTCCTCCATCTCCTTCTCCAGGTTGATGTTGACAATTTTCTGGTTGGGAAAGCTGATATCCCGGGTTAAATACTCGTCGTTTTTTGCCATTTAGTTGGGTCCTCCTGTCACGCTGCGCCTGCTCACGACGGCTCCGCGCTTCTTAATAATCCAGGTTTACAGCCCGGAACGCATTCTGTTCGATATACTCCCGGCGGGGCTCCACCTTCTCGCCCATGAGCAGGTTGAAGATGGCGTCCGCCTTCACCGCGTCCTCCATGGTGATCCGCTTGAGGGTGCGGCGCTCCGGGTCCATGGTGGTCTCCCACAGCTCCTCGTAGTCCATCTCGCCCAGGCCCTTGAAGCGGCTGATATCCACCTTTACGTTGGGGTTGCCGCCCCGCAGCTCGGCGGAGATCTTATCCCGCTCCTCCTCGGAGAAGGCCACCCGCACCGTCTTGCCCCGGGTGAGCTTGAACAGGGGAGGTACGGCGGCGTAGACATAGCCCCGTTCAATCAGGGGCCGCATGAACCGGAAGAAGAAGGTGAGCAGCAGGGTGCGGATGTGGGAGCCGTCCACATCGGCATCCGCCATGATGACCACCTTGTGATAGCGCAGCTTGTTCTCGTCAAAGTCCTCCCCGATCCCCGCGCCCAGGGCGGTGATCACGGGCTGGAGCTTGTCGTTGCCGTAGATCTTGTCCGCCCGGGCCTTCTCCACGTTGAGCATCTTGCCCCACAGGGGGAGAATGGCCTGGAACCGGGAGTCCCGGCCCTGCTTGGCGGAGCCGCCTGCGGAATCGCCCTCCACGATGTAGATCTCGGTGAGGGCCGGGTCGCGCTCGTTGCAGTCGGACAGCTTGCCCGGGAGGGTGGAGCCCTCCAGGGCGTTTTTCCGGCGGATATTCTCCCGGGCCTTTCGGGCGGCCTCCCGGGCCCGGTTGGCCATGAGGGCCTTTTCTAAAATGGCCTTGCCCACGGAGGGGTTCTCCTCCAGGAACTGCTCCAGCTTGTCGGACACCACGTTGTTCACCAGGGTGCGCATCTCGCTGTTGCCCAGCTTGGCCTTGGTCTGGCCCTCAAACTGGGCCTCGGTGAGCTTCACCGAGATGACGCAGGTCAGGCCCTCCCGGCAGTCGTCGCCGGACACCTTCTCCTCCCCCTTGAAGATGCTGGCCTTTTTGCCGTAGGCGTTGAGCACGGTGGTGAGGGCACGCTTCAGCCCCTCCTCGTGCATGCCGCCCTCCGGGGTGTGGACGTTGTTGGCAAAGGAGACAATAATTTCGTTATAGCTGTCCTCGCTGTACTGCATGGCAATTTCCGCCATGGAATCCTCTTTTGCGCCGGACATGTAGATCACGCTGTCGTGAAGGGGGGTCTTGTTCTGGTTAATGAAGGTGACGAATTCCCGAATACCGCCCTGGTAGCACATATCCTCCTCCTGCTCTCGGCCCGGGCGGCGGTCAGCGATGAAGATGCGCACACCCGCGTTCAAAAACGCCTGCTCCCGCATCCGGCGGTGGAGGGTCTCATAGTCATATACCGTGTCGTCAAACATCTCGGGGTCGGGCTTGAACACCACCTCGGTGCCCGTCCTGTCCGTGGCTCCAATCACGGTCATCTCCTGGGTCATGCCGCCCCGGGAGAACTTCACCTCGTAGATCTGCCCATTCTTGTGGACACGAACCTCCATCCACTCGCTCAGCGCGTTGACCACGCTGCCGCCCACGCCGTGGAGGCCGCCGGACACCTTGTACCCGCCGCCGCCGAATTTGCCGCCGGCGTGGAGCACGGTGTACACCACCTCCAGGGCGGGCCGGCCGGTCTGGGCCTGTATGTCCACGGGGACGCCCCGACCGTTGTCGGTGACCTTGATTGCATCGCCCTCCAAAATCTCCACGGTGATGTGATCGCAGTAGCCCGCCAGCGCCTCGTCAATGGCGTTGTCCACAATCTCGTACACCAGGTGGTGCAAGCCGGAGCTGGACGTGGAGCCGATATACATGCCGGGGCGCTTGCGCACCGCCTCCAGCCCCTCCAGCACCTGGATCTCCGACGCGCCGTACTCGTGGTCGGTCTGCGTGGTGTTCAATTCGTTCAATTCGTTACGCTCTTCAGCCATGATATTCCTCCGCTAAGTTCTTAATCGATCTCGTCCCCGTCATCCCCATCCGGAATGAAGTCCAGATCATCCTCATCGTGATAGACGGGACCGTCCTTGCCCAGCAGCTCCGTGGCCCGCATCCGGCGGCGGTCCTTGGCCTGCTCCACGCTCCGGTGGATCAGCTCCTTGACCTCCCGGGGGCGCTTCACGTTTTTCAGGTCCAGGTGGGGACTGCTCTTATCCGAGGAGTGGACGCATACCGTCCCCACCCCAAAGAGCCGCTGGCCCAGGGTTATGGTCAGCTCCAGGTCCTGCACCCGGTAGAGAAGCACCTCGTCAGATTTCAGGTTGAGAAGGCCGGTCTCACAAAACAGCCGGTCCTCACTCAGCCGGTAGCAGGTGAAGGACAGGGGCAGGCCCAGACGGCGTTTTCGGTCCTTCCACAGATATTCGATGGAATCCATATTTGTATCCTCCTGATCTATTCAAAGCTGTTTCGCTCCGCCCGGGCGGCCAGCGCCGCCGGGGAGAGGGGGGTGAGGTAAACCGTGGGCGTCCCCGCCCGGTCCTCCGCCAGGACAAAGGAGCGGGGCAGGTCCTCCCCGATGGACGCCACCCTCCCCTCCCGCTCCGCCCGCTCCAGAAGGCGGCGGGTGCGGAAGGACCAGGTGGTGTTGTCCAGATCGAAGATACCGATGATATCCCGGTTTCTCACCATGACGTTTTGGCCTAAATGGAGGTACATCCTCCATGCCTCCTTTTCCCCTCGCGGGGGTCAGGATACGGGGACCGCTAAACGGGAAACAGGGCCCCACCTCTGACGTGAAACGCCTTCCCCTCCCGCAGGCGGGACAGCTTTTCCTCCTCGCAGCAGGTGATGAACACCTGCCCTGAGGTGATGCGGTTCAAAACAAATTCCTGCCGCCGCTGGTCCAGCTCGCTGAGCACGTCGTCCAGCAGCAGCACCGGCCATTCCTCCGTGTCCTGCCGAAAGATGTCCCGGGCCGCCAGCTTCAGCGCCAGCGCCGCCGTCCGGGTCTGCCCCTGGGAGGCGTAGCTCTTCGCCGGGCTGCCGTCGATCTCCACCGCCAGCTCGTCCTTGTGGGGGCCGGACAGGCAGGACCGGGCCTCCAGCTCCGCCCGCCGGTGGGCCTCCTGATGGGCCAGCAGCTGGGGCAGCAGAACCTTGGGCGGGGCCTCCGGGTCGGTGACGGCGGACACCGTCTCGTACCGCAGCTCCAGCCGCTCCCGACCGCCGGAGCAGTCGGCATGGATGGCAGGAGCCGCCTCCCGCAGGCGCTTGACAAAGTGGGCCCGGTAGTGGACGATCACCGCGCCGCACTGGGCCATCCGCAGGGAGAAGTCATCCAGGGCCTCCAGCAGGGAGGGATACCGTTCACTGTCCTTCAAAATCCGGGTCTTGTGCTGGTACAGCCGCCGGTACTCCCCCAGAGCCTGGGCATACCGGGGCCGGAGCTGGCAGATGCAGCTGTCCAGAAACCGCCGCCGGGCCTCCGCCCCCTCCCGGATGAGATACAGATCCTCGGGGCAGAACAGCACTGTGTTCAGGATGCCGGACAGCTCCGCCGCCGTCTTCAGCCGCACCCCGTTGGAGCGCAGCTGGCGCCGGGTCCCCCGGTGGAGGTCCGCCTCCAGCACTATCTCCCGCCCCCGGCTGGTGACCCCCGCCTTGAGAAAGGCGTGGTCCACCCCCTGGCAGATCAGCTCCCGGTCATACCGGGCCCGGTGAGAGGCGGCGGAGGACAGGTAGGCCACGGCCTCCAGCAGGTTGGTCTTGCCCTGGGCGTTCTCCCCCACGATCACATTGACCCCAGGGTGAAAAACAGCCTCCCCATGGGCGTAGTTGCGGAAAAAGTCCAGGGTGATCTCATTGACCGTCATTCCACCACCAGAACCAGGCCATTCCACTCCGCCCGGTCCCCGGGGCGCAGCTTTTTGCCCCGCAGGGTGCACACCGCGCCGTTGACCTTGACCTCTCCCTCCTGAACGGCCAGCTTGGCCTCTCCTCCGGTCTCCGCCGCGCCGGAAAATTTCAACAGGGCATCCAGCTTGATATATTCCGTCTCAATTTTCACACGCTGCTCTTCCATTGATAATCTCCTCTTATTCCGCCGCCCGCAGACGCACCGGAAGCACCATATAAAGGAAGTTATCCCCTTCCCCCTCCTGGGGCAGGATCAGGCAGGGGGAGGTGGCGGTGCTCAGCTCCAGCCGCACTCGGTCGGCGGGGGCGGCCTTCACCGCCTCCATGAGAAAGCGGTTGTTAAAGCCGATCTCCAGCCCCTTGCCGTCCCCGGAGATGGGGCAGCGGTCAAAGGCGGAGCCGATGGCGGTTTTGGAGGTGATGGACAGGGAGCCGTCTTCAAATTTGCACCGAAGGGGGCTCTTCAGCTTGTCGTTGATGATGAGGGAGGCCCGGTCGATGGACCGCTGAAGGTCGGCGGCCTCCGCCTCCAGCACCACGGAGTTGTTCTGGGGGATGGTCTGGCGGTAGTTGAGGAACTCCCCCTCCAGCCGCCGGGCCACCAGCAGAGTGTCTCCGATTTCAAAGGTGACATGGCGCTCCCCCTGGGTGACCGCCACCGGCGCATCTGAATCCGCGCAGATTTTCTCCACCTCGTTCAGGGCCGCGCCGGGGACCACGAAGGACAGCGGATCCGGGGCCTCCTGCCCCATCAGCTTCTCCCGGCGCAGGGCCAGCCGGTAGCCGTCCACCGCAACCATGGTCAGCCGCTCTCCGTCGGTCTCGAAGAGGGCGCCGGTGTGAATGGGCCGGCTCTCATTATCGCTGACGGCAAAGATGGTCTGGGCAATCATAGCCCGAAGATCCCCCTGGGCGATAGCCAACCCTTTGCCGTCGCTGACGGAGGGCAGCTCAGGGAAGTCCTCATCACTGCTGCCCATGATATCAAAGGAGGTGGGTCCACACTGGATGTGGACAGAGCAGGAGGCGGTGGTCTGGATGGACACCACATCATCCGGCATACGCCGGAGAATTTCTCCAAACAGGCGGGCGGACAGAACGATGGCTCCGTTTTCCTCCACCTCGGCGGGTACCTTAGTGACAATCCCTGTCTCCAGGTTGTAGCCGCTGAGATGAAGGCTTCCGGCCTCCGCCTCTACCAGAATGCCCTCCAGGGCCTGGATGGAGCTTTTGGAGGCGACCACCCGGCCGGCGGTGGTGACGGCAGACTGTAAGATTGCCTTCTCGCAGGAAAATTTCATAAGGGGTTCCTTTCTTCCCGCTCCTAGGAGAGGGAGGTTTATTTTTCGCAGTAGTCCATAGGGGCTGCGGAAGATGTGGAAAACCTGGAAAAGCGGGAAATATCAGGAGTTTGGCCGTCCGCAAGGGGGTCCACAAAATTTGCACAGCCTTCACGGCGGGATGGGGGCAAAAAAACATTTCCACATGGTTCCACACCACAGTCCGCAGAAATGTGGAAGATATGGATATCAAAAAGGGGACCCTACGGGCCTCTTGTTCAGGGGGGCGGCCTCCGGCGGCGCCTCAATAGGCGGAATTGACCGCGTTGGTGATGTCCCGGATGATCTCGGTGAGCTCCGGCTGGTCCTTCATCATCTTCTCTACCCGGTTGATGGAATTGAGCACCGTGGAGTGGTGGCGGCCGCCGAACTGCTGGCCGATCTCCGCCAGGGAGAGCTGAGTCATCTCCCGGATGATGTACATGCACACGTTTCTAGCGGTGCTGATCTCCTTGTTTTGGCTCTGGCCCCGGAGGGCGGCGGCGTCCAGCTCGTAGAACCGGGCCACCTCCTGGATGATGGTGTCTGCCGAGGGGAGAAAATTCTCCTTGGCCCGCAGGATGTCCCGCACCGCCCGGATGGTAGTCTCCACATCCACTTGGGCCCCCATCAGCTCCTGGAAAGCCATGATTTTGTTGACCACGCCCTCGATCTGCCGCACATTGGAGGTGATGTTGTCCGCCACGTAGGACAGCACCGGGTCAGGCAGGGAGATGCCCCGTTCCAGGGATTTGTTCTTCAGCAGGGCCACCCGGGTCTCATAGTCCGGAGGCTGGATGTCGGCGGGCAGGCCCTGCTCAAACCGGGTGCGCAGCCGCTGCTCCAGCCGGAGCATCTCGTGGGGAGGCCGGTCGGAGGTGAACACAATCTGCTTGCGCTGCTCGTACAGGGTATTAAAGGTATGGAACAGCTCCTCCTCGCTGGAGTCCTTGCCCGCGATGAACTGCACGTCGTCCATGAGAAACAGGTCCACCTGCCGGTATTTGTCCCGAAACTCCTGCATATCCTTGCCCCGGCGGACGTTGTTAATGAATTCGTTGACAAAGTCCTCGCTTTGAACGTACATGATCCGATAGCCGGGGTAGTTCTTCCGCACCCGGTTGGAGATGGCGTGGAGCAGGTGGGTCTTGCCCAGGCCGGATTGGCCATAGATAAACAAGGGGTTGTAGGCCCCCCCCGGCTCGTCGGCCACCTTCTCCGCGGCGGTGAAGGCAAAACGGTTGGTGGAGCCCACCACGAAGCGCTCAAAGGTGTAGCGCTCCGCGTCCCCCCCCGCGGGGCTGGGGGCGGCGGCCTGGCGGGTGTAGACGTCCCGCTCCTCCGGGAGGAGCAGAGCCACGTCCACGTCAAAGGAGAACAGCTCCTTCAGTGCCGCCTCCACCCCGGACTGGAACCGGGTGCGGATGATGTTCCGCTTGAAGTCGGTGGGCACGCACAGCACCAGCCGGGTGTCCTCCAGGGCCACGGCCTCCACATCCCCAAACCAGGTGTCGATGGAGACGGCGGTCATGCTGCCCTCCATCAGGCTTTTTACTTTTTCCCAGACGTCGGCAGCCGATCTCATGGGCGGAAGCCTCCTAAAATTCGAAATATCATAACCAGAATATTATACCAAAAAATACTGTCCCAGACAAGTGCTTTTCCAATTCTTTTTTATAAAGGTGGCACAATCCGCGGGCGTTGGCGGGGTGGGAGCTGGAATCTCTGCTTTTTTTGGCGAAATCAGCCGGGACGAAGAAATAAGCACAATATCTTGTGCCCGCCGGGAGAAAAAAGAATATTGCCGATTTTTTGTTGACAGATCAAAGAAATAAAGGTATAATCCTTGATACGCGATTATGCGCGATAAGTGCCAACCACGCCGGCAGGCGTTGTGGAGAGCGGCGCTCCCCCGGGATCAGCCGCCAAACTATACAGGAGGTGTTCCAGCATGGTTCGTACCTACCAGCCCAAGAAGCGTCAGCGCTCCAAGGTCCATGGCTTCCGTAAGCGCATGGCCACCAGCAACGGCCGCAAGGTTCTGGCCCGGCGCCGCGCCAAGGGCCGCGCCCGTCTGAGCCACTGATGGCGCACACATTGGGATAACGATACGACTTGGGGCGCGGGAGCTTTTCCCTCGCCCCTGTCCTCGTTGGCCCAAAAGTGCCGCCCAAACGGAGGTCGTATGAAAAAAACCGTATCGCTCAAGGAAAATCATCTGTTCCGCCGGACGTACAGCCGGGGAAAAACCGCCGCCGACAGCCGCCTGGCCCTCTATGTCCGGGGCAACGGCCAGCGGGAAAACCGGCTGGGCCTCACCGTGTCCACCAAGGTGGGCCACGCCGTGGTGCGGAACCGGGTCCGCCGCCGTCTGCGGGAGATCTACCGCCTCCATGAGGAGCAGGTGCTGGGGGGCCGGGACGTGGTGGTGGTGGCCCGGGTGCGGGCCGCCTCCAGCGATTACCGCCAGCTGGAGAGGTCCTTCCTGAGGCTGGCGGACAAGCTGGAGCTGCTGAAAAAGGAGAGCTCCCGGTGAAACGGCTGCTGTTGGCCCTGATCCGCTGGTACCGGCGGGACATATCCCCCTATCGGGATCCCTGCTGCCGGTTTATCCCCACCTGCTCCACCTACGCGCTGGAGGCGGTGGAGGTCCACGGGGCGGTGAAGGGCGGGCTGCTGGCGGTGTGGCGCGTTCTGCGGTGCCACCCCTTCCACAGGGAGAAGAGCTTTATTTACGACCCCGTTCCTCCCAAGAAAATCAAACGAATTTAGGAGGCCAAACATGGATATTTGGCAAATCCTTATGACGCCGTTCAGCTGGATTCTGAAAACCTTCTGTCAGGTGTTCAACAGCTACGGCATCGCCCTGTTCCTGTTCACCGTGGTGGTGAAGATCGTCCTCTTCCCCCTGAACCTGAAGGGCAAGAAGAGCGCGATCAAAATGAACCTGCTCAACGGCCAGCTCCAGGAGATCCAAAAGCGCTGCGGCAACGACAAGGAGCGGTATAACCAGGAGGTCCAGAAGTTCTACACCGAGAACAACGTCAACCCCATGGGGGGCTGCGGCTGGCAAATGATCCCTATTATCGTGCTGTATCCCCTGTACGCCATCATCCGCCGGCCGCTGAAGTACATGATGTGGCTCACCGAGGACGCGGTGAAGGCGGTTGCCACCGCCCTGGGGTGGAGCGGCGAGTTCACCGTGGCGGGCTACAATGAGCTGATGCTGGGCTCCATGATGGAGGCCGGCAATCTGGAGGCGGCCAAGGCCGCCGCCGCGGCCACCGGGGTGTCCGCCGCCAGCATGTTCGCCATCAACTTCAACTTCTTCGGCATCGACCTGTCCCAGGTTCCCCAGCTGAAGTTCTGGGAGGGGGGCGTGAGCATCAACTCCGTGGGGCTGTTCCTGCTGCCCATCATCTCGGCGCTGGTGTCCCTGCTGTCCAGCCTGATTATGCAGAAGACCAACCAGATGAACAAGGACCAGCCCGCCCCCAAGATGAACTGGTCCCTCATGCTCATGAGCCCCGTCATCTCCCTGTGGATCGGTTTTGCCATGCCCGCCGGCCTGTGTATCTACTGGATCGCCAACTCCCTGCTGGGCATGGTGCAGGAGGTTATCTGCGGGCGGATTCTCCGCAAGGACTACGAGGCCGCCCAGAAGGAGATGGCCGAGCAGGCCGCCCGGGCCAAGGAGGCCGAGAAGGAGCGCCGCCGCATCGCCGCGGAGAAGAAGGCCGCCGCCATCGCCGCCGGCAAGGACCCCCGGAAGGGCCAGCAGAAAAAGAAGCAGGAGCCCGGTGTGGACCTGACCGCCAGCCGGGAGGGCCTGCGGGCCTATGCCCGGGGACGGGCCTATGACCCCAACCGCTACCCCATCACCCCCTATTGGGACCCCAACGGACCCGCCAAGCCGGTGGAGGAGAAGCCTGCGGAGCCCGCTGAGGAGGAGAAGGAGATCACCGCCCAGTCCGGCCCGGCGCCGGCCCCCCAGGAGAAGCAGCCCCAGACGGAGGCCCCCGCGGAGGACAGCGGGGATTATGAGGAGGCCTACGCGGAGGACAGCGAGGAGACCTAAGGAAGGACTGATTCAATCGGCAAGAGTAGGTTGTAAAAAATTTTGCGCCAGAATGCGGCGCGATTTCGCGGGAATAATTGTGTTTATTTCAAGAAATCGCAACAAAATTATGACGCAAAATTTCCACAAGATACCGCAGACGCATTGAATCAGTCCTTCCTGAATTCAAAACCATAACAACATGTGACAAAGGAGTGCGTTCCCATGCTGAAATACATGGAATTCACCGCCAAAACTGAGGACGAGGCCATCGCCAAGGGTCTGGCCCACCTGGGGCTTGACCGGGACGATGTTTCCGTGGAGATTCTGGAGCGGGGCAAGACCGGCTTTCTGGGCATCGGCTCCGTGCCCGCCAAGGTGAAGCTCACCTACGAGGCCCCCGACGAGCCCCAGCCCGTCCCCGCCCGTCCGGCGGAGGCAAAGCCCGCCCCCCAGCCCGAGCCCCCCAAACCCCCCCGGGCCGAGCGGCCTGAGCCCCGGCCCCAGCCCGCTCCCCGGGCTCCCCGGCCCGCGCCCAAGGCGGAAAAGCCCGCGCCTAAGGCGGCCCCCTCCCCTCGGGCTGAGGCCGCGGACGGCGACGCGGCCGCCGCCATTGTCAAATTCCAGACCGGGCTGTTTCAGCACATGGGAGTGGAGGCCACCCCCATGGTCACCCGGGAGGGAGATACCTATCAAGTGGTGCTGGAGGGTGAGAACATGGGCGCCCTCATCGGCCACCGGGGGGAGACCCTGGACGCCATCCAGCAGCTCACCGGCTACGCCGTCAACAAGGGCCGCAGCCACCGGGTGCGCATCCACGTGGACGCCGAGGGCTACCGCGCCCGCCGGGAGGAGTCGCTGAACCGCCTGGCCCGCAAGACGGCGGGCAAGGTGGTGAAGTACCGCCGGAACATCACCCTGGAGGCCATGAACGCCTACGAGCGCCACGTGATCCACACCGCCCTCCAGGACTACCCCGGGGTATCCACCTTCTCCACCGGCACCGAGCCCAACCGGAGGACCGTGGTGGCCTACGACCCCGGCAAGCAGTGATCCAGAGGCCCCCGGCGCCGCCGGGGGCCTTTTTGAATCAAAAAAGGAGGCGACCAGGCGTGGAGCACACAAAAGAGGAGTTTGCCGAGGCCAAACGGCAGATTGATTCCACCCTGCATAAGCTGCGGGAGACGGTGAAAACCTTACAGGCCAAGGAAGACCCGGAACGGTACAAATCCCAGATCACGTTGGCGCAGCGGCGCATCAAGGCCCTTGAGATCGCCGGGTCGCTGATTGCCAAGGAGCTGGAATAATAAAACAACGAGGTGATTTTATGGAGATCAGCGTGCTGCGCCTGGGGCAGATCGGCACCAACTGCTATGTCTTCCGCCGGAAGGGCGGATACAAGTGCGGCATTGTGGACCCCGGCGACCAGGGGGAGCAGGTGGCCCGGTGGATGGTGGACAAGGGGCTGGAAGCAGAGGCTGTCCTGCTCACCCACGGACACTTCGACCACATTCTGGGCATACCCGGCCTGCGGGAGGAGTGGCCGGACCTGCCGGTGTACTGCCACCCCGCCGACATACACGAGGGAGAGGATACCCTGTCCCTGCTGGGCCAGGCCTTCCCCACCGTCAGCTCCTTTGGGGATATCACTCCCTACCAGGAGGGGGACGTGGTGGACGTGGCGGGGGTGAAGGTGGAGGTGCTGGAGACCCCCGGCCACACCCCCGGGTCGGTGACCCTCCAGGCGGAGGACGTGCTGTTCACCGGGGACACCCTTTTCGCCGGGTCCATGGGCCGCACCGATTTCCCCGGCGGCGACGAGGGACAGATTATGAAATCCCTCAGGCGGCTGGGGGAGCTGGAGGGGGACTACCGGGTGCTCCCCGGCCATGAGGGGCAGTCCACCCTGGAGCGGGAGCGGCAGTCCAACTACTGCATGCGCGGGGCAATGGGGTCATGAAGATCTGGTTCGCCGAGCACAACTGGCCCTGGCAGCCGGAGCGGTACCGCTACCCCGCTGAGCAGATGCTGCTCACCCTATTTCCCGGGGAAAAGCCGGAGTACCCGGAGACGCCGCCAGACTTGGAGGGCAGCCAGGGTATTCTCATCGGCCTGAGCCGGGGAAGGGTAAAGGCCAGTATCAGCGTGCTGGCAAAGCGGGGGGATCAGCTCCGAAACGGCGTGACCAGCTTCTCCGCGGAGAAGCTGGACGAGGGGCCGGAGCAGGTGTACCATACTGTGTCCCACGCCCTGAAGCAGGCCTTTTACAAGGCGGGGACCGCCCTGCTGGGGTATGAGCTGCCCTGGGGCTCCCTCACCGGGGTGCGGCCCGTCAAGCTGCCCACTAAGGCCATGCTGGCGGGCAGGACGGCCAGACAGGCGGAGTGGGAGCTGTGCAAAGAGTATCACGTCTCTCCGCCCCGGGCGGCGCTGGCGGTGGAGTGCGCCCAGGCGGCGCTGGCGGTGCGGAAGAGGCTGCGGAAGGACGGCCTGGCCCTCTATATCGGAATCCCCTTCTGCCCCACCCGGTGCGCCTACTGTTCCTTCATCTCCTCGGACGTAAAGGGTGCGCTGGCCTTGGTGGAGCCCTACGTGGACGCTCTGTGCCGGGAGGTGGAGCTGGCCGGCGCACTGCTGCGGGAGCGGGGGCTCCACATCTCCTGTGCCTACATGGGGGGCGGCACCCCCACCACCCTCAGCGCCCCCCAGCTCCACAAGCTTTTGTCCGTTGTGGAGGACTGTCTGCCCATGGAGGGGTGCGCCGAGTTCACTGTGGAGGCCGGGCGGCCGGACACCATCACCCCGGACAAGCTGGAGACGCTGCGGGACCACGGCATCCGCCGCATCTCCATCAACCCCCAGACCATGGAGGACAGTGTGCTCCGGGCCATGGGCCGGGCCCACACCGCCGCCCAGATCACGGAGGCCATGGCCCTGGCCGGGGAGCGCTTTGGCGCTCTGGTGAACATGGACCTCATCGCCGGGCTGCCCACCGACACGGAGGAGGGCTTTGGGCGCACCCTGGACCAGGTGCTGGCCATGGGCCCGGCCAACATCACAGTGCACACCCTGGCGCTGAAAAAGGGCTCCCGGCTCACCGAAGAGAGCCTCACGGAGGCGGGGGGCACGCTGTGCTCCCCCGGTACGGTGGAGGCCATGCTGGCTCTGGCGGCGGACCGGCTGCGGGGGGCGGGGTACGTCCCCTACTATCTGTACCGGCAGAAGTACATGTCCGGCTCCTTCGAGAACGTGGGCTGGGCCCGCCCGGGGGCGGTGTGCGTCTATAATATCGTGATGATGGAGGAGCTCCAATCGGTGCTGTCCCTGGGGGCCGGGGGGATCACCAAGCTGGTGGACCCGGACCAGGGAAGAATTGTCCGGCTGAGCAACCCCAAGTACGCCAGGGAGTACCTGGACAGCTGGGAGAAAATTTCCGCCGCCAAGCGGACCGCCGCCGATTTCCAGGCGGAGCTGGCCGGCAGCCAGGACGCGGGCCATAGGCGCTGAAACACCGGCGGCCCTGCCAAAAACCCCGTGTCCAGGGACAAAATTCCGTACAAGTTACGAAATCCTCTTGACTTTACCATATTTGACTGATATACTATCAAAGCCGCATTGACCGGGTGTGATTTTCCACAGTGAAGAGGGCCAAGTGCCCCGCCCCCGAAAGCGAGCCCGTAATAAAGGAAAGGAGTGCAGATATGCACGCGATCATTGAGACCGGCGGTAAGCAGTACAAGGTAGCGGAGGGCGACACCCTCTACATCGAGAAGCTGAACGTGGAAGCCGGCGACACCGTCACCTTTGACAAGGTGCTGGCCGTCCTGGACGGCGACAGCAGCCGATTCGGCGCCCCCGCGGTGGACGGCGCCTCCGTCACCGCCAACGTGGTGAAGAACGGCAAGGGCAAGAAGGTGCTGGTGTTCAAGTACAAGCCCAAGAAGAACTACCGCCGCCGTCAGGGCCATCGCCAGCCCTACACCAAGGTGGAGATCACCAAGGTCAACGCCTGAGGGACCCACGGATGACCACCGTCACCTTCCACAGCGCAGACAGCCGCATTGACGGCTTCCTGGTGGAGGGCCACAGCGGGTACGCCGAGGCGGGCGCGGACATTGTGTGCGCCGCCGTCTCCGCCGCCGTGGGGCTCACCGAGTGCACCATCAATGAGGTGCTGGGCCTGGGGGCCCCGGTGAAGGCCCGGGAAGCAGACGCCCGCATCTCCCTCAAGCTCCCTGCCGGGCTGAGCGAGGAAAACGAATATGCCTGCCAGAATCTCTTGACCGGCATGATGGTCTACCTCCAGGCCATGGGAGAGGAATACCCCGACAATCTCATCGTTTTGATGGATGATGATGAAGCGTGACAATTAACCTTTGACAGAAAGGACGGAAACGACTATGCTGAAGCTCAATATCCAGTTCTTCGCCCACAAAAAGGGCGGCGGCTCCACCAAGAACGGCCGCGACTCCCAGGCCAAGCGCCTGGGCGTGAAGCGGGCCGACGGCCAGTTTGTGCTGGCGGGCAACATCCTGGTGCGCCAGCGCGGCACCCACATCCACCCCGGCGTCAACGTGGGCAAGGGCAGCGACGACACCCTGTTCGCCCTCAAGGACGGCAAGGTGAAGTTCGAGCGCCTGGGCAAGGACCGCAAGCAGGTCTCCATCGTAACGCTCGAGCAGTAAAATTTGCCTGAAAGGCCGCAGACGGGGGACCGTTTGCGGCTTTTTTCATAGAGAGGAGCAAAAAGAACATGAGAAAACTGTTTCAGGGGATGGCTTTCATCCTTTTCAGCATTCTTCTGGTGCTCGCGGCGGCCTTTGACCCGATTCTCTCCAATTTCTGGGGAGGGGTCCTTCATGTGATTCTTGACCTGCTGGCGCTGATCACAGGTATTGTGGGCCTGATATACACGTCCATTCCAGAAAAGCTGGAGCTGGTGATGAGCCCGCCCAAGATGAAGGACGACAAATAGGCGGGGGCTCATATGAACTTTGCGTTTTCAGACCGCTTCGATGTGCTCGACGGAGGAGACCTTATCCTGCGCATCCGGAAAAGGCAGAGGGCGGCGGGGTATTACTCCCCTTCTATTATTATGACATTGTGGCGGACGGTTTGCCTGTGGGGAAGATCAGTATCCGTATCGGCGACAATTTTCACAGCTACTACAACGGCCACATCGGCTATGAGGTGGACCCGAAATTTCAGGGCCGGGGCTATGCCCGCCGCGCCTGCCAGCTGGTGCTGGAGGTGGCCCGGGCCCACGGAATGACCCGGCTCTATCTCACCTGCGGGGAGGACAATGTCCCCTCCTACCGCACCATTGAGCGGCTGGGCGGGCGGCTGCTGGAGATCTGCGGGATACCCCGGGACTACTTCGCCTGGTACGAGGGCATCCCCCGGCACCGCATTTATCAACTGGATTTGTGAGGGAAAACCTATGGATTTTCGGGAAAAAATGCACAGCGGCGCGCTCTACCTCCCCATGGACGAGGCCGTCATGGCCGAGCAGCTCCAGTGTCTGGACCGGCTGTACGACTTCAACCAGACCCGCCCTCTGGAGCAGGAGAGGCGGGGGGCCATGCTCCGGGAGATGTTTGCCGAGGTGGGCGAGGGCTGCTACATCGAGCCCCCCTTCCACGCCAACTGGGGAGGCAGGCACATCCATTTCGGGAGCTATGTCTATGTAAACTTCAACGGGACCTTTGTGGACGACACCCACATCTATGTGGGAGACTACACCGAGTTTGGCCCCAACGTGGTGATTGCCACGGCGGGCCACCCTATCCTGCCCCAGCTGCGGGAGCAGATGTACCAGTACAACGCCCCGGTGCGCATCGACCGCAACTGCTGGCTGGGGGCGGGGGTGGTCGTGGTGCCCGGTGTGACCATCGGGGACAACACG
This sequence comes from uncultured Oscillospiraceae bacterium, assembly GCA_910585155.1. Classification (GTDB taxonomy): domain Bacteria; phylum Bacillota; class Clostridia; order Oscillospirales; family Oscillospiraceae; genus Enterenecus. Next base: position 54,433 of record CAJUEC010000005.1, on the reverse strand, counting down.
GTGGTGGGCGCGGGCAGCGTGGTGACCCGCGACCTGCCCGCCAACGTGGTGGCGGTGGGCAACCCCTGCCGGGTGCTGCGGGAAATCAATGAACATGACCGGGAATACTACTTCAAGGATAAGAAAATCAACTGGGACGAGCTATAGGAGGTCTGTATGGCCAATCAATTCATCGACACCGCCCGCATCACCGTCCGGGCGGGCGCGGGGGGAGGCGGCGCGGTGGCCTTCCACCGGGAGAAATACGTGGCCGCCGGCGGCCCCGACGGCGGAGACGGCGGCCGGGGCGGGGACATTATCCTGCGGGTGGACCCCCACATGTCCACCCTGATGGACTTCCGCTACAAGCGCAAGTACACCGCCGAGAACGGCAAGGACGGCCAGGGCAAGCGGTGCTCCGGCAAGGACGGGAACGACCTGGTGATCCGGGTGCCCAAGGGCACCGTGGTCCGGGACCTGGAGACAAGGGAGATCATCTGCGACATGTCCGGCCAGGAAGATTTTGTGCTGGCCCGCGGCGGCAACGGCGGCTGGGGCAACCAGCACTTCGCCACCCCCACCCGGCAGGTGCCCCGGTTTGCCAAGGCGGGACTGCCGGGGCAGTACCGGGAGGTGCTGCTGGAGCTGAAGCTGCTGGCAGACGTGGGGCTGGTGGGCTTCCCCAACGTGGGCAAGTCCACCCTGCTCAGCGTGGTTACCAGGGCCCAGCCCAAAATTGCCAACTACCACTTCACCACCCTCTCCCCCAACCTGGGGGTGGTGGCGGTGGACGAGGGGACATCCTTCGTGCTGGCCGACATCCCCGGCATCATCGAGGGGGCGGCGGACGGCGCGGGGCTGGGCCACGACTTCCTGCGCCATGTGGACCGCTGCCGCCTGCTGATCCACGTGGTGGACGTGTCCGGCAGCGAGGGCCGGGACCCGGTGGCCGACTTCGACGCCATCTGCGCCGAGCTCCAGCGCTGGTCCCCCGAGCTGGCCTCCCGGCGGATGATCGTGGCCGCCAACAAGGTGGACATCATGGAGGACCCCGGGCTGCTGGAGCAGCTGCGCCGGCATGTGGAGGCCAGGGGGTGTCCCCTGTTCCAGCTGTCCGCCGCCACCCACCAGGGGACCCGGGAGCTGATGTTCGCCGCGGCGGCGGAGCTGTCTGCCCTGCCCCCGGTGATCGTGTACGAGCCCACCTATGTGGAGCGCCCCCCCGAGGTGGACACGTCCGCGGCGCTGGACATTCAGCGGGACGAGGACGGCACCTGGCTGGTGGACGGGCCCTGGCTGCGCCAGCTGATGGCCAACGTGAACTTCTCCGACTACGAGAGCCGCAACTGGTTTGAACGGAGGCTGCGGGACGCGGGGGTGTACCAGCAGCTGGAGGAGCTGGGGGTGCAGGACGGGGACGCGGTGTGCCTGTACAATCTGGAATTTGAGTATCAGAGATAAAAATGGCCCTCTCCGGGGATACACTCCGGGGAGGGCCTTCTATTTTCCGGCCGCGCCGTCCTGGTGTCCATAGCGGTACATCAGCTTTCCGCAGGTGCGGGCATAGCGCTCCATTGCGTCGGTCAGCTGTGTGAAGTCCCGGTCAAGGGCCGGGTCCAGCCCCAGCCGGGCGGCAATGCGGTTACGGGCCAGGTAAAACTGCTGGATCAGCGGGCCGATCTCTCCACCGGACATCTCATCGCGCACCTCGGTACAAAAATCCATCACGTACTCGCCGTTGATCTTCTCGTAGATCAATTCCCAGCGTTCCTCCTGCTCCAAAATCGCCCTCAGTTCGTCGGCTAGGCTCATTTTGACGCTCCTCCCATCTATTGATATGCCCATTATAAAGCATTTTGTTTTAAAAATCAATATAACATTTTGTTTTACCTATACTGTGTATGTCATGACAAAAGGAGGTACACAGTGTATAGGAGAATCCGCGATTTGAGAGAGGACAGGGATTTAATCCAGAAAGACATTGCGAATTATTTACGGTGCACACAGGTTTGCTATTCACAATATGAACTGGGTAAACGGGACATTCCAACAGAAGTGCTCATCAAACTGGCTGAGTACTATGAAACCAGTACAGATTATATTCTGGGGCTCACGGACATAAGAGATCCATATCCAAAGGTGAAGAAATGACAGGCGGGACCTTGCCGGTGCGGCGGATCAATAGATTCTCCCCGCTGTAAAGCCCCGCCCCCCAGGCGCGGGATGTGTCCTGCGCCCACGGGATAAATCGGAGAAAGGGAAGCGGCTAAGCGGCGCCAATGGAGAGACGCATTCGAAGGCCCAACGCGCCGGAAGGGTTATCTCGCCGCCGCGTAAATTGGTCCCTCGTAAACGGGGGTTCTTAGGGGGGAAAATCCTGGGAAACAAGAGCGCGTCCTTTGCGCTGGCAGTTTCGCCGGATTTTCTCCCCTAAGTGCGCTCTTTGCCTACTTTCTCTCGCACGAGAGAAAGTAGGTCGCCGAAGGCCGCCCCGCCGGAGGCAAAGAGGGCCGAAGGCCCGCCCCTATAAAAATAGGCCCCCCGCCTTGCGGCGGAGGGCCTTGTTCACGGTTTTGACCGCAAATTACTTGTGGTCCACGCTGTACATGTGCTTGATGAGCTCCAGCACCTTGTTGGAGTAGCCCATCTCGTTGTCGTACCAGGACACGACCTTCACGAAGGTGTCGGTGAGGGCAATGCCGGCCTTGGCGTCGAAGATGGAGGTGCGGGCGTCGCCCAGGAAGTCGCTGGAGACCACGTCCTCGTCGGTGTAGCCCAGGATGCCCTTCAGCTCGCCCTCAGAGGCGGCCTTCATGGCCTTGCAGATCTCCTCGTAGGAGGCGGGCTTGGCCAGGTTGACGGTCAGGTCCACCACGGACACGTCCAGAGTGGGGACGCGCATGGACATGCCGGTCAGCTTGCCGTTCAGGGCGGGGATGACCTTGCCCACGGCCTTGGCGGCGCCGGTGGAGGAGGGGATGATGTTGCCAGCCGCCGCGCGGCCGCCGCGCCAATCCTTCATGGAGGGGCCGTCAACGGTCTTCTGGGTGGCGGTGGTGGAGTGCACAGTGGTCATCAGGCCGTCGGTGATGCCGAAGTTATCGTTGAGCACCTTGGCGATGGGGGCCAGGCAGTTGGTGGTGCAGGACGCGTTGGACACGAAGGTCATGTCGGGGGTGTAGGCGTCCAGGTTCACGCCGCACACGAACATGGGGGTGTCATCCTTGGAGGGGGCGGACATGACCACCTTCTTGGCGCCGGCGTCGATGTGGGCCTGGGCCTTCTCCTTGGTGAGGAACAGGCCGGTGGACTCCACCACGTACTCAGCGCCCAGCTTGCCCCAGGGGATGTTCTTGGGGTCGCGCTCAGCGTAGATGGGGATGGACTTGCCGTTGACCACGATGGCATTCTCGGTGGAGGAGACCTCGCCGTTGAACTGACCGTGCATGGTGTCGTACTTCAGCATATAGGCCAGGTAGTCGGCGGGGCACAGGTCGTTGATGCCCACGATCTCGATCTCGGGATGGTTCACGCTGGCGCGGAAAACCATGCGGCCAATGCGGCCAAAACCGTTAATACCTACTTTGATGCTCATTGGTATCACTCCTTATTTATGATAGGGGGCTTGCACAGCAATATTATACTCTATCATTTGCGCAAAAGGAAGAGGTATTGTGAAAATATTTTCAAACTTTTTTCCGGCGGCTTTGGTGAAATGGCAGTTTTTTGTCTGCGCACGGCGGTTTTTCCCATAAAGCGGGAAATATTCCCCGCTTGACACCGCTGGTATAATGAAAGAAAATCGGAGCGGGGAGGGAACGCCATGGCGGAGCGCCGGAAAAAAAGACTGTTGGACGCCCTGCCCACACTCCGGGCCCTGGGGCAATGGCTGGTGCTCTCGGGGCTGACGGGGCTGGCCTGCGGCGGGGCTGGAGCGGCCTTTACCTGGTGCGTGGCGGGGGCGGCGGCTCTGCGCGCCGCCCACCCCTGGCTGCTGTTTGGCATGCCCCTGGCGGGGCTGGCCATCGTCTGGGCCTACCGCGCCGCCGGCATGGAAAACGACCACGGCACCAACCAGATCATCGCCAGCGTCCGGGGCGGGGAGCGCCCCCCGCTGCGGCTGGCCCCGCTGATCTTTTTCGGCTCGGTGCTCACCCATCTCACCGGCGGCAGCGCCGGACGGGAGGGGGCCGCCCTCCAGATCGGCGGCAGCATCTCCGCCGGCATCGGACGGCTGCTCCACCTGGGGGAGCGCAGCGTCAACACCATTATTCAGTGCGGCATGGCGGGTCTGTTTTCCGCCCTGTTCGGCACCCCCCTCGCCGCCACGGTATTCGCCCTGGAGGTGGTGAGCGTGGGGAAAATGTATTATTCCGCCCTGTTTCCCTGCCTGCTGTCCGCGCTGATCGCCGCCGGGGTGCCTCAGGCCCTGGGCCTGCCCGGGGAGGGCTATCACCTGTCCGGCCTGCCCCGGCTGGAGCCGGTGTCCCTGCTCCGGTGCGGCGCGCTGGCCATTCTGGCGGCGCTGGTGTCCATCGCCTTCTGCGTGCTGATGCACCAGGCGGGACATCTCTACAAAAGGTATCTGCCCAACCAGTACCTGCGCGCGGTGTCTGGGGCGGCGCTGGTCATCCTCCTCACGCTGGCCGAGGGCAGCGGCGACTACAACGGCGCCGGGGGCCACATCATCGAGCTGGCGGTGGAGGGGCAGGTCCGCGTGCCCTGGGCCTTCGGGTGGAAGATGCTGTTCACCGCCCTCACCCTGGGGGCGGGCTTCCGGGGCGGCGAGATCGTGCCCACCCTGTTCATCGGCTCCACCTTCGGCTGCGCCGTGGGGCCGCTGCTGGGGCTGGACCCGGCCTTTGGGGCGGCGGTGTCCATGATCGCCCTGTTCTGCGGGGTGGTGAACTGCCCCATGGCCTCCATCTTTCTGGCCGTCGAGCTGTTCGGCGGAGAGGGGCTGCTGTTTTTCGCCCTGGCCTGCTCGCTGAGCTTCCTGGTCAGCGGGCGGTACTCGCTGTACGCCAGCCAGAACATTGTGTACTCCAAGCTGGAGGCCCGGCTCAACGACCCATAGCGGCGGTCCAGAGGGCCCCGCCCATGCAAAAAGCCCGCGCGGCCTCAGGCCGCGCGGGCTTGTCTCATTGGATCTCGTAGTCCTTGCCGAACTGGAGGTCGGAATACCGCCGGGTGGCGTCCGGATCCAGCTCGAACTCGTCCTGCTGGGCGGGGTCCAGGGGCTCCAGGTCGTCGGGCATGGGGGGGACGTCGTCGTCCGGCCCCACCGCCACCAGCCGGGGAGCGGGCTTCTGGGCGGCGGCCATGGCCTGCCGCTGCTCCTCCTCCCGGCGGACCTGGGCGTCCAGGGCGGCCTTGATGTCCTCGGAGGGGTCATCCTTTCCGGTCATCTCCGGGGGGACCAGCTCCCCCAGACGGGAGAGGAAGTCCATCTCCTGGTCGTGGAGCTGGGCCAGCTTGCGCACATAGGCGGCGGTGGACTCCTGGGCCTTTTTCAGGCGGTGCTCCTCGGCGGCTACCGCCTGCTCCAGGTCGGTTACCCGCTGCCGGGCGCCCTTTTCCGCCTCGCCCATGAGCTCCTCCTGCTTTTTCTTGGCGTCCTCCACCATGGAATCCGCCATCTGCTGGGCGGCCAGAAGGGCCTTGCGCATGGTGCCCTCGGTGGCGCGGTACTCCTCCACCTCGTTGGACATCACCTTCAGCTTGTTTTTCAAAATGGCGTTCTCGTTGTACAGGGCGGTATAGTCCTCGGTGAGCGCGTCCAAAAACTCGTCCACCTGGGCCAGGTTATAGCCGCCCAGGGTGGCCTTGGCAAAGGAGTGGCTGGCCACTTCCTGCGGTGTCATCATGGCTTAAGTTCCCCCTATCTCAAAAATACAAGCCGTTGTTTTCCAGCTCGTCGATGAGATCTCCCAGGATCTCCACATTGTAGGGGGTGATGATGTACGTGGACAGGGCCACCTTCTTGATGGTGCCCTCGTTGGCGTAGGCCACGCCGGATAAAAAGTCGATGAGGCGGCGGGCGATGTTCTTGTCCGTCTGCTCCAGGTTGAGCACCACCGTGCGCTTGTCCCGCAGGTGGTCGGCGATCTCCGAGGCGTTCTCAAACCGGGTGGGGTTGACCAGCACCACCTGGAGCTGGGTGGTGGTGTGGATATTGACCACTTTGTTGTTGCGCCGTTCCGTCTCCCGCTCCCGGGGGGGCTCCTTCATGCTGCTCACCGGGGTGAAATCCTCCTCATAATCATCCTCTTCCTCGTCCTCATAGGGGCGGGCGAGGCGTTTGAGTTCGTCGAACAGGCTCATATAGACGGGTCTCCCTTCAATCGTGAGGTAAGGAAGGGCCAGGGGCGGTCCCTCCAGGTGACATAGGCGGGCGGGGGCCGAACAGAGCGGAGCCCACCCGAATGCAGGTGGAGCCCGCGGCAACGGCGTCCCGATAGTCGCCGCTCATCCCCATGGACAGCACGTCCATATCTACTCTATTATCTACCATTTCCCCTCTTATGTCAACAGCCAACTGGCGCAATTTTTGAAAATGAGGGAGGTTTTCCCCGGGGGCCGAGGCCGCCGGGGGGATGCACATCAGCCCCCGCAGGCGCACCCCCTTCAGCGAGGCGGCCAGCCGGGCGGCGGCCAGGGCCTCCTCCGGCGGGAAGCCGGACTTGGACGCCTCCCCCGCCAGGTTGATCTCCAGCAGAATATCCTGGGTGAGCCACATCCGCTCCGCCCGGTCCGCGATGGCCCGGAGCAGCCGCTCCGAGGACACGGAGTGGATCAGTTCCACCCGGCCCACCACGTATTTGACCTTGTTGGTCTGGAGGTGGCCGATGAAATGGACCTGGGCCGGCCCATAGGCGTCGTCGTCCAGGTGGGCGGTGAGCTCCTGCACCCGGTTTTCCCCGCAGGCCGTGATCCCGGCGGCCACGGCGGCCCGGATGGTCTCCGAGCTCTGGGTTTTGGTGGCCGCCAGCAGGGTGATGTCCGCCGGGTTCCGTCCCGCCGCCCGGGCGGCGGCGGCGATGCCCGCCCGGACCCTCTCGATGTTCTCTCTCAAATCCATATGACACGGCCTCCAATTGTCGCGCTTGGCCTGCTTGGCGGCTCAGCGCACTACTTTTCCGTCATAGATGCCGGAGGAGTTCAGGATGATCTCGTCCCCCGCCCGCAGGCGGTAGGCGGCGGCCTGGTCCACCGGGCGCACCAGGTAGTAGCTGTCGGCGGTGTACAGCAGCTCCACCTCCTGCCACTCCGCCTGAGAGCGGACCACGGTGTACACCCCGTAGTGGTTCACCTGGGCGGTGGTCCCGTCCTCCCGGGTGACGGTCTCTGTCTCCACCCGCAGGGCCTTGCGGGGGATGCGGATGCCGTCCAGCCGCCGGGTGACCACGTCCACCGTCTGGATGCGGAGCATGGCGGTGTCCGCCAGGTGGGAGCGGCAGGAGAAGATGGCCAGGGTCCGCTCCCCCTCCAGGGAGACGCGGTCCAAAACCATGTCCACCTGGCCGTAGTAGTCGCCGGAGAAGCTGAGGGTGTAGGTCCTGCCGGCCTGGAGGCCGGTGTTGACGCCGTCCAGCAGGGCGGCGTAGTACCAGGTGGAGCCGGTGACCAGCTTGCCCACCGCCGAGGGGTCCGGGCTGTGCTTCTGCCGGAGCAGGTCCTCCAGGCCGTCGGCGGTGAGCTCGTCCAGCAGCGCCGGAGTGACCACCCCCTCCCACCCGTCCACCCCGGCGGAAAAGACGCCGGAGGCGGGGGCGAACACGGTTTTGGACACCTGGTTCAGCGAGTGGTTCAGGGAGGCCAGCTGCCCCTGCTTGTCCGAGATGAGCTGGGTGAGCTCCCCGGCGGCCCCGGCGTCGCCATAGGTGTAGTCCCGCTTGAACACCATGGAGCGCAGGGTGAGGGCGGAGTCCTCCAGGGTGGTGAGGTCCCCGTCCGCGGCCAGGGAGCGCAGGGCCACGATGGAGGAGATGACCTGGGCGTCCAGCCGGGAGGCGTCGGTGTTCTGGGTGCCAGAATTGAGGGCGTACTGGAGCTGTTCGATCTCCGCCTCCAGCGCCCGGATGGACTGACGGGTGGTGAGGGCGGAGGGATCGGAGTACAGCAGGGCCACCGGGTCCCCGGCCGCCGCCTTGGCCCCCTCGCTGAGGATCTGGTCCACATAGCCCGTCCCCCCGGCCAGGGGAGACTCGGTGCGCACCAGAATGCCCGTGGCCTCCTGCCCCACGTCCAGGGAGTAGGCATAGGCATAGGAGGTGACCAGATCCTCTTCCCAGCCGCGGATCAGGTAAATGGCCAGATAGGCGGCCACCCCCAGGCAGAGGATGGCGATCATGAACTTGGTGGCGAGGGTGCTCTCTTTCATGGAGGGGTTCCTTTCTCTGTGTCAGGCGGGACCGGCCGCGGGCCGGGCCGCCTTCGCGGGGTCCCAGGCAAAACCCGCCTTTGCCGCGCGGGGGCCGGTTTTTGCCTGGGCGGCGCCCCTCACACCTCCAGCTCCACGGGGTGCTCTGGGGCGATGGTGGAGATGGCGTGCTTGTAGATGACCTGCTGCTTGCCGTCGGACACCACCACCACCACATAGGGGTCAAAGGCGGTGATCACCCCCCGGAGCTGGTAGCCGTTCATTAAAAAGACGGTGACCCGGGCGGCGAGACGGCGGGCGGCGGACAAAAAGGCGTCCTGAACGTTGGGCTGCTTGGCGACGGAGACGGCGGATGTAAGACTCATGTTGAATACACTCCTCTATTTGTTAGTTCGAGCGCATTCATTGTAATCCACAGTCTCTGACAAGTTCCGTCGAAAAAGCGAGGGCGGCGGAAAAATTTGGGACCTTATCCCAATGGAACCAGTGCGCGGCCTGATTGCGCCGGAACCAGGTGAGCTGCCGCTTGGCGTACTGCCGGGAGCGGAGCTTGATCTCCTCCGCCCCCTCCGCGGCGGGGCGGCCCTGGGCGAGGGCTGCGGCCAGCTCCTTATAGCCGATGGCCTGCATGGCGGTGCAGCTCTGGGGAACTCCCCGGGCCAGCAGGCCCCGGACCTCCTCCTCCAGCCCCCGTTCCATCATCTGGTCCACCCGGCGGTCGATGCGCTCCCACATGCAGGGGCGCTCCTGAAAGCCGAGGGCGATGGTCAGCGGCGTGTAGCGGTCCGGCAGGGCCCGGCTGTCCCGGTCGTGCTGGGTGATGGTCTTGCCGGTGGAGAGGTAGACCTCCAGGGCCCGCAGGGTGCGCTTTTCGTCGTTGGGGTGGATGCGTCGGGCGGCCTCCGGGTCCACCCGCTCCAGCTCCTCCCGCAGGGCGGGCAGGCCCTCGTCCCGCACCCGGCGCTGGAGGGTCTGGCGCAGGCCGCTGTCCGGCTCAAAGGGGGCGAACCGGCGCCCGGCCACCAGGTGGTCGATATACAGCCCCGTCCCCCCCGCCACGATGGGCAGACGGCCCCGGGCCAGAAGCCCGTCTACGATGGGCACGGCCTCCTGAACGTACCGGGCCACGGAGTAGTTCTCCTCCGGGTCGGCCACGTCGATCATGTGGTGGGGGACGCCCAGGGTCTCCGATGGGGTGGGCTTGGCGGTGCCGATGTCCATCCCCCGGTAGACCTGCATGGAGTCGGCGGACACCACCTCTCCCCCCAGCCGCAGGGCCAGCTCCGCCGCCAGGGCGGTCTTGCCGGAGGCCGTGGGCCCGCAGATCACTAAAATGTCAGGTTTCATGGGCCGCCTCCCTGCATAAATTTTGAATGATTATATCACGAACATCCTCCAGATTCAATGAAAAAAGTTTCGCGGTCCCTTCGCGGGGAAAATCGCGCCCTTGCGCCCGGGCGGCTTTCATGGTACAATATCTTGTCAGGGTGTACCCACGGCGCGCCCGGCTGTGCCGATTATACTGAGAGGAGCCCCGCTATGAACACCAATTACGACGTGATGATCCTGGGCACCGGCGAGGCGGGCATTTACGCCGCCTATGAGCTGGCCCTGAAATGCCCCTCCGCCCGTGTCCTGGTGGTGGACCAGGGGGCGGACATCTACCGCCGCCAGTGCCCCATTGTGGCGGGGAAGGTGAAGACCTGCGTCCAGTGCCGGGTGTGCGGCACCATGTGCGGCTTTGGGGGCGCGGGGGCCTTCTCCGACGGCAAGTTCAACTTCACCACCGCCTTCGGCGGCTGGCTCACCGACTTCCTGGAGGAGAAAGAGGTGATGGACCTCATCGGTTATGTGGACGCCCTCAATGTGAAGCACGGGGCCACCACCGAGGTCTATTCCACCGCCACCCCGGCGGCAAAGGCCCTGGAGCGGGAGGCTCTGCGGTATGACCTCCACCTGCTCCAGGCCCAATGCAAGCACCTGGGCACGGAGAACAACCTGAAGATTCTCACCAGCATCTATGAGGCCATCCGGGACAAGCACACCTTCCTCTTCGACACCGCCGTCACCTCCATTGAGGCGGAGGACGGCGCGTATACGCTGGTGACGGAGGGCGGGGCGCGGTATGCGGCCCCCTACCTCATCGCGGGGCCGGGCCGGTCCGGGGCGGAGTGGTTCGCCAACCAGTGTAAGGGGCTGGGGCTGGAGCTGCTGAATAACCAGGTGGACATCGGCGTGCGGGTGGAGCTGCCCGCCACCGTGTTTGAGCACATCACCGACGTGGTATACGAGTCCAAGCTGGTCTACCGCACGAAGCAGTATGGCGACCCGGTGCGCACCTTCTGCATGAACCCCTACGGCCATGTGGTGGCGGAGAACGTGGAGGGCATCAACACGGTGAACGGCCACTCCTACTCTGACCCCGCCCTGCGCTCGGAGAACACCAACTTTGCCCTGCTGGTTTCCAACCGCTTTACCTCTCCCTTCAACGAGCCCTACCGCTACGGCAAGCACATCGCATCCCTGTCCAACATGCTGGCGGGGGGCGTGCTGGTCCAGCGGTTCGGCGACCTGGTGGGCGGGCGGCGGACCAATGACCACCGCATGTCCAAGTCCTTCGTCCGGCCTACCCTCACCGCCGCCGTGCCGGGGGACCTGTCCCTGGCCCTGCCCAAGCGGCAGCTGGACGACATCATCGAGATGATCTACGCCCTGGACAAGCTGGCCCCGGGCACCGCCAACTACGACACCCTGCTCTATGGTGCGGAGGTGAAGTTCTACTCCGCCCGGATCAAGCTCTCCCACGAGCTGGAGACCGCCCTGCCCGGCTTCTTCGCCGTGGGCGACGGCGCCGGAGTCACCCGTGGGCTGGCCCAGGCAGGGGCCTCCGGGGTGAAGGCCGCCCGGGTGGTGGCCCAGCGGCTGAATCTCACCTGAGCAGGGGCACCTCGGGAGGCGGCATCCCCGCGGGAGCACACATCGGTTTTTGTCCAGTTTTTCACCCGCAAAAAGTTATAGAGGCGCGGCAGGCCCCTGGGGGCCAAGGGGGCCCGAAACCCCGCCGTTCCACAGTTTTCAACAGCTTGCACAGAGTTTTCCACAATCCCTTTCCACGGTGTTGAGGCGGACCTGCCGCCTGTCAAGAAAAACTTCCCCGGCTTATCTCACAAACTTTTACCTGGAGGACCGAGCCTTGAAACGAACCACCCCTGTGATTCCCGCCGAGGACATCCGGCGGCAGACGGAATACTGCGCCGAGCTGCACGCCCTCAACGCCCAGCGCCCAGCGCCCCCCCTGGCCTATGTGGACACCTACGGCTGCCAGCAGAACGAGGCGGACTCCGAGCTGATCCGCGGTATGCTGTGCGACATGGGCTATGAGATCACGGACAGCGAGAAGGGCGCGGACGTGATCGTCATCAACACCTGCGCCATCCGGGAGCACGCAGAGCAGCGGGTGCTGGGCAACGTGGGCGCGCTGGTCCACGGCAAGCGGAAGAAGCCGGACCAGATCATCTGCCTGTGCGGCTGCATGGCCCAGGAGGCCCACGTGGCCGACCGCATCCGCCAGTCCTACCGCCATGTGGACCTGGTGTTCGGCCCCCAGCAGCTGTGGCGGTTCCCGGAGCTGCTGCGCCGGGTGTACCTGCGCCGGGGGCGGGTGTTTGAGACCGCTCCCGACGACGGCGCCATCGCCGAGGGCCTGCCGGTGCGCCGGTCGGGGACGCTGAAGGCCTGGGTGTCCATCATGTACGGCTGCAACAACTTCTGCTCCTACTGCATCGTGCCCTACACCCGGGGGCGGGAGCGCAGCCGGGAGCCGGAGATCATCCTGGAGGAGATCCGGGCGCTGGCGGAGCAGGGGTACAAGGACATCACCCTGCTGGGCCAGAACGTGAACTCCTACGGGAAGGACCTGGAGGGGGAGGTGGACTTCCCCGCCCTGCTGGAGCGGGCCGCGGCCCTCCCCGGTGAGTTTTTGCTGCGGTTCATGACCTCCCACCCCAAGGACGCCACGGACCGGCTGTTTGATGTGATGGCCAGGTGCGAAAAGGTGGCCCCGGTGATTCACCTGCCCTTCCAGTCGGGCAGCACCCGGGTGCTGTCCGCCATGAACCGGCGGTACACCCGGGAGCAGTATCTGGACAAGGTCCGGGCTCTGCGGGAGCGGGTGCCGGAGGTGGTGCTCACCTCAGACGTGATTGTGGGCTTCCCCGGGGAGACCACTCCCGAGTTTGAGGAGACACTGTCCCTCATTGAGGAGGTCCGCTTCGACGCGCTGTTCACCTTCATCTACTCTCCCCGGCGGGGCACCCCGGCGGCGGAGCTGCCCGACCCCATGACAAAAGAGGAGAAGTCCGCCAACTTTGACCGGCTGGTGGAGGCCCAGAACCGCATTTCCCTGGAAAAGCATCGGGCCTATATCGGCACGGTGCAGCGCTGCCTCATCGATGGGATGGGGGAGGATCCCCGGAACAACCTCACCGCCCGGACGGCGGGGGGCCGCCTGGTCCATCTGAACGGAGACCCGGCGCTGGTGGGGCGGTTCGCGGACGTGCGCATCACGGGCTGCTCCACCTGGGCGCTGTTTGGAGAATTAAGCGCTGAGCCGTCGTGAGCCGCACGGATGGACCGGAGCGAGGGGAAAAGCCCAGCCGCCAGAGGCAGGAGGCGGGTTTTGCCCGAGTCGGAGGGAAGCCGTGCGCCGCGAACAGGCGAAGCGTGACAACATTAAGCGCTGAGCCGTCGTGAGCCGCGCAGACAAAAAAGGAGACCCCAGACATGCCGATGACAAGACGGGATAAAATCTTGAGATGGACCGCTTACCTCATCGCCCTGTGGGTGGTGGCGGTGGTGAACTACTATGTGCTGGCCCCCCTGCCCATGGCCCTGCCCCAGCTGCTGCCCATCCTGGCGGTGGCCGGGGGAACGCTGGAGGGGGCCCCCTTCGGCGCGGTGTACGGCTTTGCGGCGGGGCTGGTGATGTCCGGCCTGGGCCACCTGGGGCCGGGCTGCGCCGCCGCCCTGGCCCTGTTCGGCTGGGCGGCCGGGCTCACCACCCAGTACCTGCTCCGGCGGGACGTGTGGGGCCACCTGATCTGCTCGGTGGCCGCCGCCCTGCTCTGGGAGCTGTGGGAGGTGGGCAGCCGCCTCCTCACCGGGGCCGCCCCCCTGCGGGTGCTGCTGGGGGTGGCCGGGCCGGAGCTGCTGTGGACCCTGCTGCTGGCCCTGCCGGTGTACTGGGCGGGCCGGTTCTGCTGTGTCAACTACGGGAGGATCTACCATGAATAACCCCTTTGACCCCATGCACATCCAGGAGGAGAAGGCCGAGCGGGAGGCCCGCCGGCTTAAGCTGCGCAGCAATCTGCTCATCACCCTGTTCTGCGGAGTGCTGGCCGGCTTTTTTGTGGTGCTCTACCAGACCCAGATGGTGGACGGCGCCGCCTACCTCAGCAGCACCAACAACCACTCCACCCAGACCGAGCAGGTGGACAGCGTCCGGGGGGAGATTCTGGACCGCTACGGCCGGGTGCTGGTGACCAACGAGGTGAGCTATAACGTCACCCTGGACGACGCCGCCATGGGGGGGCAGCGCAACGACATCCTGGCCCAACTGCTGGACGTCTGCCGGGAGGAGGGGGTGGCCTGGACCAGCGACCTGTTCATCTCGGAGACCGCTCCCTGGGTTTACACCTCCGACACCCCCCTCGCCTACCAGCAGAAGAACGACGGCGGCGAGCTGGTGACCAGGCCCACCTACCTGGGCCAGCTGGCGGAGGACTGCAAGTGGGTGGACAGCGCGGAGACCGCCCAGCTCACCGCCGGGGAGCTGCTGGAGAAGATGTGCGTCACCTTCGGCCTGCTGGAGGAGGGGGAGGCGGTCACCCAGCGGGAGCGGGACCTGGCCGGGGTGCTGTATGAGCTGTACCTGCGCCGCTATAAGATCGACAACAGCGAGTATGTGTTTGCCCGGGGGGTGGACATCACCTTCATCTCCAAGGTGAAGGAGCTGTCCCTGAGCGGGGTGTGCATTGACACCACCACCACCCGGCGGTACGGCACCAGCTACGCCGCCCATGTGCTGGGCTTCACCGGGGCCATCCCCAGGGAGAGCGCCGAGCGCTACCGGGAGCTGGGCTATCCGGGCAACGCCACCGTGGGCCGGGACGGGGTGGAGCTGGCCTTTGAGGAGGACCTCCACGGCGTCAGCGGCACCCGGCTCATCGAGAAGGACGGGGAGGGCAACATCGTGGGCCAGGAGTGGCGCATTATCCCGGAGCCCGGGGACAACGCGGTGCTCACCCTGGACATCGCCCTCCAGGCCACCACAGAGGACCTGCTGGCCCAGTACGCCGCCAGCCAGGAGGAGCCCGGCCCCATGGCGGCGGCGGTGGTGGACATGACGGGCGGCGTGCTGACCCTGGCCTCCTACCCCACCTACGACCTGGCCAGCATGAACTATGTGGAGCTGATGAACGACACGGAGAACCGCCCCCTGATGAACCGGGCCACCCAGGGCGTGTACGCCCCCGGGTCCACCTTCAAGATGCTCACCGCCGTGGCAGCCCTGTCCGAGGGGGAGATCACCACCAGCGAGCGGATCGAGTGCACCGGCATCTACCGGCACTACTCCGACGTCAACTCCCAGCCCCACTGCTGGATCTGGGACAGCGTGCGGGGAGTGCACGGCCGGGACAACGTCACCCAGGCCATCACCGACTCCTGCAACATCTTCTTCTATGAGGCGGGGCTGCGCACCGGCATCGCCAACCTGCGCAAGTACGCGGCCAAGTTCGGCCTGGGGGAGTACACCGGCATCGAGATCGCCGAGAGCAGGGGCTGGATGGCGGGGCCGGAGACCTCCGAGCACTTCAACCAGCCCTGGTATGACGGAAACACCATGTCCGTCTCCATCGGCCAGGAGAACAACCAGTTCACCCCCCTCCAGCTGGCCAACTACGTGGCCACCCTGGTGAACGGGGGAAATCACTACAAGGCCCACCTGCTCAAGGAGTTCAAGTCCAGCGACTACAGCCAGGTGACCCAGACCTACGAGCCCCAGCTGCTGGACACCATCGACATCGACGAGGACGCCCTGGAGGCGGTGCTCCAGGGGATGTACAACCTGTCCGAGACGGCCAGCATGGCCCGGTACTTCTCCGCCCTGCCGGTGAAGGTGGGCTGTAAGACGGGAACCGCCCAGGTGGCCACCAAGACCGCCAACGCCGTGTTTGTGTGCTACGCCCCCTATGACAATCCCCAGGTGGCCCTGTGCCTGGTGGCGGAGCAGGGCGCCTCCGGCGGCAATCTGGCGGAGATCGCGGCGGGCATCCTGGCCCAGTATTTCTCCACCGACAGCTCCCTGAGCACGGTGCAGGGGGAAAACGTGCTGCTCCACTGAGAGAAAAAGGCCGAAGGCGGAACTAAGTTCCAGCCTTCGGCCCTTTTTTGGGGTGGGGCATAATTCTTTTGGGCAAATCAGAGAAAAAGAACCGGGCCCGTCTGGGGGGGCGGGGCCGCCCATCCTGCAAGCCAATTTTTGGAAAAGCCTTGGGCCGCAAGGTTTCCACAACTTCCACACAACCTTCCACAGCCTTGTGCAGGGTGTGGTGAGGGGCGTTCCTGCAAGATGGGTTTACATAAAGCGGTGTCAAGTCTTTTTCTTCCGTGAATTCCACGATTTTTGAAATTCCGGCACACCGCTCCAATTTGACGGGAGGGGCAAAAAAACGCCCCGGCACAGCCGGGGCGCTTCTCTGGCAGAATCAGGGTTAGGTTTTGGAGAACTCCTCCGCCACCCGGGCGATGTTGGCGGCGCACAGGCCGAACTCCTCCAGCAGCGCGGCGGCGGGGCCGGAGTGGCCGAACACGTCGGGGGTGCCGATGCGCTTGACAGGGGTGGGCCGGGTCTCGCTGAGGAAGGAGCACACCGCATCCCCCAGCCCGCCGATGATGGAGTGCTCCTCGCAGGTGATAATCCTTCCGCACTCCTCCGCCGCCTTCAGCACCAGCGCCTCGTCCAGGGGCTTGACGGTGGCCATGTTGATGATCCGGGCCGAGATGCCCCGCTGGGCCAGCAGTTGCCCGGCCTCCACCGCCTCGGCCACCAGCAGGCCGTTGGCCAGGATGGCCACGTCCGTGCCCTCCCGCATGACCTCGCCCCTGCCGATCTCAAAGGTGAAGGTGTCCGGGTCGTGGAACACGGGCACCGGGGAGCGGCCAAAGCGCATATACACCGGCCCCTGGTGCTCATAGGCCGCCTTCACCATGGCCCGGGCCTCCACCTCGTCGGCGGGGGACATGACCACCATGCCGGGGATGGAACGCATGAGGGCGTAGTCCTCCAGGCACTGGTGGGAGGCCCCGTCCTCCCCCACGGAGATGCCCCCGTGGGAGGCGCCGATCTTCACGTTGAGCTGGGTGTAGCCGATGGAGTTGCGCACCTGCTCATAGGCCCGGCCGGCGGCGAACATGGCGAAGGAGGAGGCAAAGGCCACCATGCCCATGGCCGCCGCACCCGCCGCCGCCGCCATCATGTTCCCCTCGGCGATGCCGCAGTTGAAGTGCCGGTGGGGGAACGCCTTTCCGAACACAGCGGTCTGGGTGGAGCCCGCCAGGTCCGCGTCAAACACCACGATGTTGTCATGCAGCGCGCCCAGCTCCCTCAGCGCCTCGCCATACCCGGTGCGGGTGGCGACTTTTTTCACGTCCGCCATATTACTCCCCCTCCAATTCCGCCAGGCTGGCCTTCAGCTCCGCCATGGCCTGCTCATACTGCTCCGCGTTGGGGGCCTTGCCGTGCCAGCCCACCTGGTCCTCCATAAAGCTGACCCCCTTGCCCTTGGTGGTTTTCATCACGATGGCGAAGGGCCGGCCCTTCACCGTCTCCGCCTGGGCGAAGGCCCCCTCCAGGGCGTCGAAGTCGTGGCCGTCGATCTCCACGGCCTCCAGGCCGAAGGCGGCCAGCTTGTCCAGGATGGGGTAGGAGCTCATCACCTGCTCCACCGGCCCGTCGATCTGGAGGCCGTTGTTGTCGATGATGACCCGCAGGTTGTCCAGCTTGTAGTGGTGGGCGAACATCAGCGCCTCCCACACCTGGCCCTCCTCAATCTCCCCGTCCCCCAGCAGGGTGTACACCCGGCAGGGGTTCTTTTGCAGCCTGGCCGCCAGGGCCATGCCGCAGGCGGCGGACACCCCCTGGCCCAGGGAGCCGGTGGACATGTCCACCCCCGGGGTGGAGCGCATGTTGGGGTGTCCCTGGAGGTGGGAGCCGATGTGCCGCAGGGCCTTCAAATCCTCCCAGGGGAAAAACCCCCGCAGGGCCATGGCGGCGTAGAGTCCCGGGGCGCAGTGGCCCTTGGACAGCACGAAGCGGTCCCGGCCGGGCTTCTGGGGGTCCGCCGGGTCCACAGTCAGCTCCCTGAAGTAGAGGTAGGTGAACAGGTCGGCGGAGGACAGGCTCCCGCCGGGGTGGCCGGACTTGGCGGCGTAGGTGCCCTCGATGATGCCCATGCGGACCTTGCAGGCGTTGATCCGAAGCGCCTTTTTCTCGTTGGCAGTCATATGATTCCTTCTTTCTTTACAGCAGGCCGCCGCGGGGCGCGGGCGGTCTGCGGGTATTCATGCTCTCAGAGCTGCTCGGCACTGTCTGTGATGGAGAAACGGTACACGGTCCCATGGCGGTATTCGCTCCCCGCCCAAAGCACCCAGGGGGAGAAATTGGGCTTGTTCGGGCTGTCGGGGAAGCACTGGGTCTCCAGGCAGAAGCCCCAGCGGCTGGCGTAAGGGGCGCCCCCCTTCCCTGCGGGGCAGCCGTCCAGGTAGTTTCCAGTGTAAAACTGTACCCCGGGCTGGGTGGTGGCGGCCTCCATGCAGATGCCGGTGTCCGGCGACCAGGCCCGGGCGGCGGGCACGGCGGCCATGTCATCATAGCCGTCGATCACCCAGTTGTGGTCATAGCCCTTTGCCATCACCAGCTGGTCAAAGGGGGCGTCGATCTGGGCCCCGATGGGCTGGGCTGTCCGCAGGTCCATGGGGGTGCCCTCCACCGGGGCGATCTCCCCGGTGGGGATGGAGCCGGGGGCCGTGGGGGTGTAGCGGGAGGCGTACAGCTTGATATACTGGCCCCCGATGCCCCCGCTGTCATGGCCCGACAGGTTAAAATAGGTGTGGTTTGTCAGATTGCACGGGGTGTCCTTGTCGCATTTGGCCTGATACCAGAGGAGCAGCTCCCCGTCCCTCAGGGTGTAGGTCGCCTCCACCCGGAGTGTGCCGGGGTAGCCCTCCTCCCCGTCGGGGCTGACCAGGGACAGAGTGACGGAGCCCTCCGTCAGCTTTTCCACCGTCCAGACCTTCTTGTCGAAGCCCGCGCGCCCCCCGTGGAGGGAGTTGGGACCGTCGTTGGCGTACAGCGGGAACTCCGCCCCGTTCAGGGTGAATTTGGCCCCGCCGATCCGGTTGGCGTATCGCCCCACAATGGCCCCCATATATTTGTCCTGGACCATGTAAGCCTCCAGGGTGTCAAAGCCCAGGGCCACGTCCACCGGGCGGCCCTCCCGGTCGGGCACGATCAGGGAGCGCACCGCCCCCCCGTAGGTGATGATCTGGCACGTCATGTCCCCATCCCGCAGGGTGAGCTCGTCCACCTGGGTCCCGTCGGGCATACGGCCAAAGCTCCTTCTGCTTGGCTCCATGGCTTCTCCTCTCCGCCGGCGGGGCCGGCCTGTGATGCTTTTCCCTAGTTTATCACATCCAGCGGCTGAAAACAACCATAAACCGCTATTTTTTGCCCGCCGCGCCGATTTGTAGACCCTGATAAAATTTCCCCGCCGGGTGTTGGCAATCCTTAGGTTGTTTGATATAATATGGGGCAACATCATGGCGCGGCGTGGGCCGCGGGGAGGACGCCTATGGATATCCAAAACGCTCTGGCCCTCAACGAGCACTGGGGTGCGCTTTATTGGTCCCGCACCCCGGAATTTAACGCCTATGCCCGGGAGCATGGGGATTTATGAGGGAGAGGAAGCCTGATTCCATGGAAAAAGAAAAAAGCTGCGGCGCGGTAATTTTCCGGGAGGAAAATACCCGGCGTTATTATCTGGTGCTGAAGAGCACCCAGGGCCACACCACCCTATGCAAGGGCCACGTGGAGGGGGAGGAGACGGAGCACGAGACCGCCGCCCGGGAGATCCGGGAGGAGACCGGGCTGGAGGTGGAGTTCATCCACGGCTTCCGGCGGGTCATCACCTACTCCCCCTTCCCGGGGACGGTGAAGGACGTGGTGTTCTTTCTGGCCCGGGCCGGCGGCGGGGAGATTGCCTGCCAGCCCGAGGAGGTGGAGGAGGCACGGTTCCTGCCCCTGGAGGGGGCGCTGGCGGCGCTGACCCACCCCTCTGACCGGGATACCCTGGCGGCGGCGGACGGCTTTCTGAGGGAGGGCTGAGGGGTGCCCGCCCCGCTGTATGACAGCCTGCGGGCTCTGGCGGACACCCGCCCCCTGCGGCTGGACATGCCCGGCCACCACGGGGGCCCCCTGCCCGGGGGCTTCCCCTGGCCCGCCGGGCTGGACTTCACCGAGAACGGCCGCACCGGCGACCTCTTTGGGGAGGCGCCCGACGCCATCCAGGCGGCGGAGCGCCTCTGGGCGGAGGGGCTGGGCTTCGGCGCCTGCCTGTTCCTCACCGGGGGCTCCACCCAGGGGGTGCACGCCGGGCTGGCCCTGCTGGCCGGGGCGGGGGGAAGGGTGGCCCTGGACCGGGGCAGCCACCGCTCCGCCTACCACGCCCTGGCCCTGCTGGACCTGGACCCGGTGTTCCTGCCCCGGCCCTGGCTGGAGGCGGAGGGGGTGGCGGGGCCCATCGACCCGCTCCAGGTGGCCCGCACCCTGGAACAGAACCCAGAGGTTAAAACTGTCTGTATCACATCGCCGACCTATTACGGTGTGTTGTCGGATATCCCCGCCATCGCGGCGGTGTGCCGCGCCCGGGGGGCGCGGCTGATGGTGGACGGGGCTCATGGAGCCCACCTGCCCTTCCTGGGCTATGAGGGCTGCCGGGCGGCGGACGTGGTGGTGATGTCCGCCCACAAGACCCTCCCCGCCCCCGGCCAGACCGCCCTGCTGCTGGCCAACGGCCTCCCCCTGGAGGAGCTCCAGCGGTGGGGGTCGGTGTACGGCACCTCCTCCCCCTCCTACGTGCTCATGGCCGCCCTGGACGCGGTCCGGGACTACATGGAGGGGGCGGGCGGGGCCCGGTACCGGGAGACGGTCCGGCTGGCGCAGGTGCTGCGGGAGCGCTGGAGCGCCCTGGGTGAGCGGGAGGGGCTGGCGCTGGACCCCGCCCGGCTCACCCTGAACAGCCCCGACGGCTTCGCCCTGGGGGCGGCCCTGCGGGAGCGGGGGGTGTATCCGGAGCTGGCGGACCGGGGCCATGTGGTGTGCATCCTCACCTGCGCCGACGGACGGGAGGAGCTGGCCCGGCTGGAGCGGGCCCTGGAGGCCTCCGGCCTGTCCGGTCCCTCCCCCGCCCTTCCCCCGCCGCCCCCTTGGCCCCGGGCGGCCCTCTCCCCCCGGCAGGCCCTGTTCGCCCCCCGGGAGAGCGTCCCTCTGGAGGACAGCGCGGGGCGGGTGGCGGCGGAGCAGATCGCCCCCTACCCTCCCGGCGTGCCGGTGATCGCCCCCGGCGAGGTCATTGAAAAAAAACATCTGGCCTATTTGCGGGAAATGGGCTATAATAATAAGAGCAAGGTCCAGACCGCCGCCGGTCTGAGCTATGGGAGGGAGCGTCTATGAAGCTCATCATCGCCATCATCAACCGGGATGACGCCGGCGCCGTCATCCAAAATTTGTCCAGGAACGGCTTTTCCTCCACCCGGCTGTCCACCACCGGGGGCTTTCTGCTGGCGGGCAACGTGACGCTGCTCATCGGTGTGGAGGAGGAGCGGGTCCAGCCTGCCATTGACCTGATCCGGGAGCAGTCCCACAGCCGGAAACAGATGGTGCCCGCCATCACCGAGATGAGCTACGGCTTCATGCCCGCCATGCCGGTGGAGGTCACCGTGGGGGGTGCCACCGTGTTCGTGGTGGATGTGGAACGGTTTGAGCGGCTATGAGAGCGCTGCCTGAGCCCCTGTCCCACGCCTATCTCATCACCGGCGGGTCGGCGGACGACCGGGCGGAGCTGGCGGGACGGATGACCATGGCCTACCTGTGCCGGGGGGAGCATCCCCCCTGCGGCGCCTGCCGGGACTGCCGGAAGGCGGCGGCGGGCACCCACCCCGACGTGATGCGCACCGCCCCCGCCCCGGACAAGCGGGAGATCACCGTGGACCAGATCCGCGCCCTGCGCTCCGACGCCTACATCCGCCCCAACGAGGGGGGGCGGAAGGTGTACCGCATCGACCCGGCGGACGCCATGAACCCCGCCGCCCAGAACGCCCTGCTGAAGGTGCTGGAGGATGGCCCGGCCTACGCCGCCTTCCTGCTGCTGGCGGAGCAGCCGGGGCGGCTGCTGGACACGGTGCGCTCCCGGTGCGAGCCCCTGAACCTCCCCCGGCGGGAGCCCGAGCCGGACCCGGCGCTGGAGGAGCGGGCCCGGGCCCTGGGGGCGCTGCTGCTGGAGGGGAACGAGCTGGCCTGCGCCCAGGCCCTGGTGGAGCTGGAGCTGTCCAAGCCCAAGGGGGACGAGCTGGCCGCCCTGCTGGAGCAGGTGGAGCGCCAGGTGTCCCGCCGCCTGGCCCAGAGCCCCCGGCGGGGGGGCGCGGTGCTCCGGGCCCTCAAGACCTGCCGGGAGAACGCGGTGTTCCGCCCCAGCGCGGGCCACACCCTGGGGTGGCTGCTGGCGGAGCTGTTCCAGAGCTGAAAACGGATGTTTCACGTGAAACATTTGCGAAGCGCTAGGGCTTGTTTGAAAATTGTCAACATGCCCAATCGACGTTTTTTTCCCGCCATGCTTCGTTGGGATTTCTTGAAATAAACACAATTATTCCTGCAAAATTCCGCCTCGCCTGATGAGAAAATCTCTCGTCAGCTGGCATTCTTCGAGATATTAAACAGGCCCTAAAGAAGCGCGGAGCCGTCGCGAGCAGCACGGGCGGACCGCAGCGAGGCCGAGCGATGGGGCTGCGGGCCCCAGAGACCAGGCCGAGGCGGAGGGCGCTGTGTGCCGGTGGCACACGTCCAGCGCCGACCGAGCTAAAGGCGAGACAGCCGTGCGTCGCGAGCAGGCGCAGCGTGACAAGGAAGCGTGACTATATTATTGATACGGAGGACACCCCCATGACGGAGATCATCAGCGTTCGGTTCCGGCCGGGCGGCAAGCAATACTACTTCGACCCCGCCGGCCTCACCGTGGCGGAGGGGCAGAGCGTCATTGTGGAGACGGGCAAGGGGCTGGAGTATGGCACCTGCGTGCGCCGCAACACCATGGTGGAGGACGAGGCGGTGGTCCAGCCCCTGCGCCCGGTGGTGCGCATGGCCACCGAGCGGGACGAAAAGCAGGTGCGGGAAAACCGGGGCCGGGAGAAGGAGGCGCTGCGCACCTGCCAGCAGCTGGTGGAGCGCCACGGGCTGGACATGAAGCTGGTCCAGGTGGAGTTCAGCTTTGACGGCAACAAAATCCTGTTCTTCTTCACCTCCGACGGGCGGGTGGACTTCCGCGCCCTGGTGAAGGACCTGGCGGGCATCTTCCGGGCCCGGATTGAGCTGCGCCAGATCGGCGTGCGGGACGAGGCCAGGATGCTGGGGGGCTTCGGCATCTGCGGAAAGCCCTTCTGCTGCGCCCAGTTCCTGGACGAGTTCCAGCCCGTGTCCATCAAGATGGCCAAGACCCAGAATCTGTCCTTGAACCCCACCAAGATCTCCGGCACCTGCGGGCGGCTGATGTGCTGCTTGAAGTACGAGCAGGGGGCCTATGAGGACGCGGTGAAGCGCTGCCCCAAGCAGGAGTCCTTTGTGGAGTGCCCCGACGGAGCGGGGACGGTGTCCTCCGTCAACCTGCTGCGGGAGCAGGTGAAGGTCCGGCTGGAGGACTGCACCGAGCAGCCCAAGGCCTATCTGGCCGATGAGATCCGGGTGGTGCGCCACGGAAAGGGCAAGCGGCCCGAGGGCTATGAGGTTCCGCCCAAGGCGGAGCTGGACAAGCTGCGCACCGCCGAGGGCGAGCGGGTGCGGTCCGGCGGCCGGCCGGAGAGCCAGGGCGGCCTGGGGTCGGCGCTGGAGCGGTACCTGGGCGCCGCCGAGGGGGAGCAGCAGAGGTCCGGCGAGGGCCAGAAGCAGGGGGCCCGCCGGGGCCGGGGCCACGGGAACCAGGGGAAGCCCGCCCAGGACCGGCCCAGGCAGGAGCGGTCCTCCTCCAAGCCCCGCCAGCCCGGTGCCCCCCAGCAGGGCGCGGGGCAGCGCCCCTCCGCCCAGCGGGAGCAGCCCGCCCCCGCCCCGGGGAGCGAGGCCAAGGGGGGAGGGGCCGCCAACCGCAAGCGCCGCTACCGGCCCCACCACCGCCACAAGCCCGGCGGAGGGCAGGGCCCCAAGCCGCCCCAGACATGACCGAACGCCCCCGCCCTTCCGGCGGGGGCGTCGCCGCTCCACCCTCCCCCGCTCCGTGGGGCCTTATGGCTTTTGCCGATTTAATCAGTCCTTCCCTAGGTCCGGACGGGGGCGTTTCTCCCGGAGGAGGAGGGCGTTTTCCGAATTTTGACCAAACTGCAACCATTTCCCACAGTCCAGGGTATTATAAACGACAGGCAAAGTCCCCGCCGCGGCCGAGGCGGGGCGCAGAAGGAGGCGATGGCCGTGAGCGAGGAGCAGCGGACCCGGGCGGTAAAGCGCTGGGGTGATATGGTGTGGCGGCTGGCCCTGGCCCGCACCGCCAATGTGGCGGACGCGGAGGACGTGTTCCAGGAGGTCTTTCTGCGCTATTTCCGCCATGAGGACCGCTTCGACAGCGACGAGCACCGCAAGGCGTGGCTCATCCGCTGTACGGTGAACCGGGCAAAGAGCCTGGTGGCCTCCCCCTGGCGGCGGCGCACGGTGCCCCTGGAGACCGCCGAGGAGGTGGGGGTGGAGGACGACTACCGCGAGGTGTACAGCGTGGTGCTCTCCCTGCCCGCCAAGTACCGGACCGCCATCCACCTGCACTACTTCGAGGGCCTGTCGGTGGCCGAAATGGCCGAGACGCTGAATGTGCCGGAGGGTACCGTCAAGTCCCAGCTCAGCCGGGGCCGGGCCCTTCTGCGGGAGATGCTTCAGGAGGTAGAGTTATGAGACGCTACAAGCAGGCAAACGAGGGCATTCACGCCCCCGAGGAATTGAAGGAAAAGGCCGCCCGGCCCGGCGCGCGCCGCCCCTACTCCCGCTGGATGGGGGCGGTGGCCGCGGTGCTGGCGGTGGCGGTGATCGGAGGCGCGGCCATGGGCTCAGGGATGTTTGGCAGACCCGGCGGGGAGGCGGACAGCCCCGCCGCCTACTCCCTGGGGGAGGAGAGCAGAAGGGGCGGACGGGCCGCCACTGGGCTCTACGCCCTGGCTGTGCCGGACTATCCGGAGATGGCCGCCTACCCCAATTATGAGGACTTTTATGGCGACGTCGGAGGGGATGATAAGGCCTGGGAGAAGGCCGATCAGGCCTACAACCAGGCCTATGATTCCTGGTCCGAGGACCGGGCGGCCCTGCGCTCCGGTACGAACTACACCGGGCTGATGGACGAATTCATCTCCCGCTCCACCGCCCAGATCCTCGCGGGCGCGGGGGAGAAAAACCGGATCTACTCCCCCCTCAACGTCTACATGGCCCTGTCCATGCTGGCGGAGACCACCGGGGGGGACACCCGGCAGCAGATTTTGGACCTGCTCCAGGCGGACTCCGTGGAGACGCTGCGCCAGCGGGCCGCCGGCCTGTGGCGGGACAACTACCGGGACGACGGGGTGGTCACCTCCCTGCTGGCCAACTCCCTGTGGCTGCGGGACGGGATGACCTACAGCCAGGACACCCTGGACACCCTGGCGAAGGACTACTACGCCGCCTCCTTCTCCGGCCCCATGGGGGCGGAGGAGTACAACCAGGCCCTGCGGGACTGGATCAACGAGCAGACCCACGGCCTTCTGGAGAAGCAGGCCCAGGGGCTGGAGATGAACTCGGACACGGTGCTGGCCCTGGCCTCCACCCTCTATTTCAAGGCCGGCTGGAAGGATGAGTTCAAGCAGGACCGCACCAAAACCGACACCTTCCACGCCCCCTCGGGCGACGTGGACGCGGACTTTATGCACCAGACCATAACGGGCAGCTACTACTGGGGGGACAACTTTACCGCCGTGCAGCTGCGCTTCCAGCAGGGGGGCTTCATGTGGCTGCTCCTCCCCGCCGAGGGGTGCAGCGTGGATGAGCTGCTGGACAGCGGCGAGGCCATGGAATTCCTCCTCGCCCCCAAGGCGAACCAGTATGACGACAAGGGCAATGTGACCCGGGAGGGCTGGGCCGGACAGAAGCACCTCGATATCAATCTGTCCATTCCCAAGTTCGACGTGTCCTCCGACCTGAGCCTGGTGGAGGGGCTGAAGGCCCTGGGGGTCACCGATGTGTTTGATAGCACCGCCTCCAATTTTGACCCCCTGGGGGCGTCCACCAGCGACCCGCTGTACGTCTCCCAGGTCCAGCACGCCGCCCGGGTGAAGGTGGATGAGCAGGGCTGCGAGGCGGCGGCCTACACGGTGATAATGGTGAACCCCACCTCCGACGCCCCCCCAAACGACGAGGTGGACTTCACCCTGGACCGGCCCTTCCTGTTCGCCGTCACCGGGGACAGCGGACTGCCCCTGTTTGTGGGGAACGTCAATCAGCCCAACGGGTGATTAATAAAAACCCTCCCTGGAACCAGGGAGGGTTTTGTTTTGCCGCTGGGCCCCCGCCGGGGGCGGTGCTTTTCCAAAGCGCCCCGGCTTCCGGAGGGCCCGCCTGCGGGCGGGACGGGGGCGTTACTTTCTCTCGCGCGAGAGAAAGTAACCAAAGAGCGCGCTTAAGGGGGATGCCTCCGGATGAAAACGGCCCAAAGGGCGGGCCATTTCCATAGTTGGCCTCCCCCTTAAGGATCCCCCGGTTTGAAGGGCCGCCGCTTTCAACAGGCACTTTCCATCCGGCTATCGCGGCTGACGAATGGGGCTCACTTCGCCTTCCGGCCACAAAGGGCCTGCGTGCGGGTGGATCGAAACGCTTCTGCGTCTCCTGGAAGCGCCTCCGCCAGCGCTTCGGTGTCAGGTGGGTGCGCCCCGGAGGCGCAGGTCGATAGACCCACCCCAATGCAATGACTGGACACCGGCGGCAGCACAAATAGGAGCACCGGCGTCGAAAGCCGCTGGCGCCGGCAGGGTATCGCTCAGTTATCAGTAGGACTCTCCCGTAAAACAGGGGGTCCTTAGGGGGAAGCCCGCCTGAGGACATGGCCCGGCCTTTGGGCCTTGTCCGACGGGGCGGGATGCCCCCTAAGCATTCTCTTTGGGCACTTTCTCTCATGTGAGAGAAAGTGCCCCGCCGGAGGCGGCCCTCCCCATCGGGTGAGGCGGGGCTTCGGAGAAAGTACCATCCCCCGTCCCGCCGGGCGGCGGGCCTTGGGGGTCACGCCCCCAAAACCTTGGCGCAGCGGTCGCACAGCTCGGCATGGTGCCCCGCCGTGCCGATGCCCGCGTCGTGGTTCCAGCACCGGGGGCACTTGGGGGCCTGGGACAGCGCGACAGACACCGTGGCGTCCACATCCAGGTCAGCGGGCTCGCCGTCCCGTTTGGCTACCATCACCTTGGACACGATGAACAGGGTGGCAAGGTCGGCCTCGTCGAAACCAGGCAGAACTTTTCCGGCCTCCCAGGCCGCGTAAGCCTTTTCGGGCAGGTGGAGGGTGACCTCCGCGTCCTGGTTCTTCTTGACGCCCTGCTCCCGGGCCTCCTCCAGGGCTTTCAGCACCACGTCACGGACATTCAGCAGCTCCTGCCAACGCTCCGCCTCCTTCTCGTCCAGCGCCAGCGCCGGGTCGTAGTCCGGAATGTCGTTGAACAGCACGCACTCCCCGTCGTCGGAGGCGCGGTGGGGCATGGCGGTCCAGATCTCCTGGCTGGTGAAGGCCAGGATGGGGGCCAGCATCCGGGTCATGCCGTCCAGGATCAGGTACAGGGCGGACTGGGCGGAGGCCCTGTCCGCGTCGGCCCCGCAATACAGCCGGTCCTTGATGATGTCCAGATAGAAGTTGGACATATCCACCACGCAGAAGTTGTAGACGGCCCGGTAGACGGTGTGGAACTCGTAGGCATCGTATCCGGCGCGCACATCCCGCGCCAGGTTGTTAAACGCCGCCACCGCCCATTTGTCCAGGTCCAGCATATCCTTGACCGCCACCGCCTTGTCCGGGTCGAAGCCGTTCAGGTTGCCCAGCATATACCGGGCGGTGTTGCGGATTTTCAGATAGGCCTGGGACAGCTGCTTCATGATCTCCTTGGAGATGCGCATGTCCTGGGTGTAGTCGGCGGAGGCCACCCACAGCCGCAGCATGTCCGCGCCGTAGTCCTTGATGATCTCCTCCGGGGGCATGGCGTTGCCCAGAGACTTGTGCATGGCCTTACCCTCGCCGTCCACCGTCCAGCCGTGGGTGATGATCTGCTTGTAGGGGGCCACGCCGTTGCAGGCGATGGAGGTGAGCATGGAGGACTGGAACCAGCCCCGGTACTGGTCGCCGCCCTCTAAATAGACGTCGGCGGGGTACTGGAGGTTGGGGCGCTGGTTCGCCACCGCCGCCCAGGTGGAGCCGGAGTCAAACCACACGTCCATGATGTCGTTCTCCTTGGAGAAGTGGGCCTTGCCGCACTTGGGGCACACAAAGCCGGCGGGGATCAGCTCGTCGGCGGTCTTTTCGAACCAGATGTTGGAGCCGTGCTCCCTAAACAGGCCGGCCACGTGGGCGATGGTGTCTGGGGTGACGATGGCCTCCCCGCAGCCGTCGCAATAGAACACCGGGATGGGCACGCCCCACACCCGCTGGCGGGAGATGCACCAGTCGTTGCGCTCGGTGATCATGGACACCATGCGGTCCTTGCCCCAGGCGGGGTGCCAGGAGATGGAGTCGCAGGACTTCACCGCCGCGTCCTTGATGGCGTCCACGGAGCAGAACCACTGCTCGGTGGCCCGGTAGATGATGGGGTGCTTGCACCGCCAGCAGTGGGGATAGGAGTGGGTGATCTGGGCCTTGGCCAGCAGGAAGCCCTCCGCCTCCAGGTCGGCCACCACCTGGTCGTTCCCCTTGGCGTAGAACTGGCCGTTATAGCGGGCGTCGGTCATCACGCCCTTGGCGTTCACGGGGACGGGCACGCCGATGTGGGTAAGCCCCGCGTTGTCGTACCGCTGGCAGACCTCGAAGTCCTCGCCGCCGAAGCCGGGGGCGGTGTGGACGCAGCCGGTGCCCGCCTCCAGGGTGACGTGGCCGCCGTTGAGGATGACGCTGTCCTGGTCCAGCAGGGGGTGGCGGGCCACCATCAGCTCGAAGTCGGACCCCTTCAGGGTGGCCAGCACCTTACACGCCCCAAAGTCCAGCCCAGCCTGCTTGCACACCCCCTCGGCCAGCTCCTTGGCCAGCACGTAGACCTCCCCATTGGGGGCCTGGAGCAGCACATAGTCAAAGTCCGCGTTGAGGGAGATGGCGGTGTTGCCGGGGATGGTCCAGGGGGTGGTGGTCCAGATGACGAAGAACAGCTTGCTGAGGTCACAGTACTGCCCCAGCTTGCCCTTGTCGTCCTTCACCGGGAATTTCACGAAGATGGTGGTGCAGGGGTCGTCCTGGTAGTCGATCTCCGCCTCGGCCAGGGCGGTCTGGTCGTGGGGGCACCAGTAGACGGACTTCATGCCCTTGTAGATCAGGCCCTTCTCCGCCATCTTGCCAAAGACCTCGATCTGCTTGGCCTCGAACTCGGGCAGCAGGGTGATATAGGGGTTCTCCCACTCCCCCAGCACCCCCAGGCGCTGGAACTGCTCGGTCATGCGCCCCACGTACTGGGTGGCGAACTGCTGGCACTTGTCCCGGAACTGGGCGGTGGTCATCTCATCCCGCTTGACCTTCTTGTCCTTGAGGACGGCGGTCTCGATGGGCAGGCCGTGGGTGTCCCAGCCGGGGACGTAGGGGGCGCAGTAGCCCGTCATGTTCTTGTACTTGACGATGATGTCCTTGAGGATCTTGTTCATGGCGGTGCCGATGTGGATATTGCCGTTGGCGTAGGGGGGGCCGTCGTGGAGGACGAACTTGGGCTTGCCGGCGTTCTTGTCCATCAGCTTGTGGTAGGTGATCCTGGCCCACTCCGGGTTGAGCAGCTCGGGCTCCCGGCGGGGCAGGCCCGCCCGCATGGGGAAATCGGTCTGGGGCAGGTGTACGGTCTGGTTGTAATCCATGGGTATTTCTCCTTTTTAAAATGTTCTATATAAATTAGGGTCTGAAATCAACTATGGCATTATTGCACGAATTTTCCCAAAATTATCAACCTCAAAAATCTTCACACCACTGAGAAGATGGCCATATGTTCTGCAATAATATTCTGCTAATGTTTCAAGTTTTTTTGCATGAATTGCTTTCTTCATGCACAGTATTTTTGTAATGTCATCCGGCAGATAGCTCATGTAAAATACGGCTTCATTCAATCCCCTCATCTTGGCGCTTGGAACATTCCCGGTGTCTGTCCATGTATAGCATTTACACTCAACAACAATTCTTTTATCTTCTGATACGCAATCAAATCTGTGAAGTTTTGAGGGAGTGCCTATAGGAAGTGCTACTTCTAATTCAAACGGGGAGCCAAAGTATTCTGTGATACTTTTCCAAACTAATTCCTGAAAAGCTTTTCCAACCCTTGTATTTTCGCTGTTTGAATTCATACCTTTCTGCCCCCTCAAATTGTTCCATCAAAAAACGCCCCTGTCCCCAAAAGGAGACAAAGGCGTCATAAAACCTCTGCGGTACCACTCCTGTTCCGTGTTTTCACACGGCACTCGCGCGTCCGATAACGGGGACTTCCGGCGGGGCTTACTTGCTTTCGCGTTGGGCCCGCGGCTCCCAGGGGATATTCGCCGGGCCCGCCCCGCCGCCCTCGCACCATGCGGGCGGCTCTCTGAGAGGCAGCCGTTCCGGCTACTCATCCTGATCAAAGCCTCTGAATCATACGTCCCCTATATTATAGGCGGTCCGGGGATTTGTCAACCGTTTTCACCAGAAAAATTTCACAAAAAACGCGGCCCTCCCGTTCCGCGCCGCCGACGACCGTCCCAGAGCGGACGGCCCGCCACTGAGGCGCAGCAGGTGGACCCCGCCCGCCTGCCAGTGTCCAGACACAAGCGGCAGCACCAATGAGGGGCGTCCGCGTCGAAAGCCCCACGCGCCGGAAGGTCTGTGCCCACGTCTCGTGTCGGGCTCCCCGGTAAAACAAGGGGAGCCCTTAGGGGGAAGCCCGCCTGTGAGCGAGGGAGCGCCCTTTGCTCCCGAAGCCGAACCGGCGGGATGCCCCCTAAGCGCGCTCTTTGGTCACTTTCTCTCGCGCGAGAGAAAGTGACGCCCCCGGCAGGGCGCGGCCCCGCTTTTATTGCCGCGCCTGGAAGGCATGCCACCCGCCCCGCTCCAAATGCTTTGTGACCGTAAAGCCGTTGGCCTCCAGGGCGGCCTTGACCTCCTCCTGCCGCCCATCAATGATGCCGGAGGTGAGGAATACCCCGTCCGGGGTCAGGAAGGCCCCCGCTTTCGCCGACAGGGGGATGATGACATCCGCCACGATGTTGGCCAGCACCACCCGGTTCTGCCCCGGCCCCAGCTTTGCCGCCAGCTTTTTGTCGGTCAGCACGTCCCCGGCGTACACGCTGAGCCGGTCCGGGCCGATGCCGTTGAGGGCGGCGTTCTCAAAGGCCACGTCCGCCGCCTTGGGGTCGATGTCCACCCCCACCGCTTGGGACGCCCCCAGAGCCAGCGCCGCGATGGCCAGGATGCCCGACCCGCAGCCCAGATCCAGCACCCGGTCCCCGGGGCGCAGCACCTCCTCCAGCAGCTCCAGGCACAGCTGGGTGGTGGGGTGGGCCCCGGTGCCGAAGGTGAGGCCGGGGTTGAGGTACAGGGGCACCCGGCCCTCCGGCACCCTCTGCCCCCGCATCCAGTCGGGGACGATGTACACCCGCCGCCCCACCGGGATGGGCTGATAGTACTTCTGCCAGGAGGTGGCCCAGTCCTCCTCCCGCAGGGAGACGGTCTGGGGCTCGTACTCCTCCAGCCCGGACAGGTACTGCCGGAGCTGCCGCCGCCCCTCCTCGTTGTCGGGCACATAGAACTTCACCCGGCTGGCCCCCTTCATCCGCTGGGCCAGTCCCTCGTCCACATAGTCCCAATACTGGCGGTTCTGCTCCAGAAAGCGGAGGAAATCCCCCTCCTCCTCCACCACCAGCCCGGCCATGCCGTTGGCCGTGAGGATATCGCACACCCGGTTCAGCCGGTCCGCCGGGACCGGGAGAGTCACTTCCAGCCATCTATCGTCCATATGATCGCCCCCATGTACCTACGCTTCGCCTGTTCGCGACGCGCGGCTTCCCAACCACTCGGGCAAAACCCGCCTCCGTTGCGCGGCGGCTGGGCTTTTGCCCTCGCTCCGGTCCATCCGCGCTGCTCACGACGGCTCAGCGCATCTTAATCTGCTTCACGCTGTCCAGCCGGATCAGCTTTTCGCACTCCTTTTTCGTCCCCTCATTGGCCAGGACAAGGGCCCAGTCCTCGTCGGCGTCCAGGATCCTGCACTGCTTGCCCATGATATCGCCGTCACTGGTCTCCAGCGTTAGTTCCACCGTTTGGCCCACCTGCTTGCGCACCTGCTCCCCCAGGCCCGCGATCCGTTTGGCGCCCAGGCCGTTGTCCCGCAAAATGCGCTCCAGCCGGCTCACCTTGCCCATGAGGAAAAGCACCATCATAAACGAAAAAAAGCCAAAATATTCCATGGTCCGCCCCTCCTCAGCTCAGCTCCAGGGGGGAGCGCTTCGCCGCCTCCCCGTCCTTGAGGAAGGTGATGGTGCTGATGGCGGACAGGGGGATGAGCCGCACCTCGTTTTTCTGGGGCTTCTTCTGGTTCACCACCACCTCCACGTTGGCCCAGGCCCCGTCGAAGTCCCGGATCACGCACCACTCGTGGACGACGGGCATCCCGTCGCCCTCATAGAAGGTGAGCTTCACCCGCCTGCCCTGGGCCTGTTCCAGCAGCCGGGTCACCGGCGGCTTCACCGGGTTTCCCTTCTCGTCCACCCCGTCCTGAAGGAGGTAGTCGCAGCTCACCTCTAAAATCTGCGCCATGCGCACGATTTTGTCCGTCTCCGGGTAGGCGGCGTCCGACTCCCAGCGGCTCACCGCCTGCCGGGTCACGTCCAATTTTTCCGCCAGCTGCTCCTGGGTCAGGTTTTTGGCCCGGCGGGCCTCGGCCAGTTTGTTTCCTAAACTCATAACATCACCTCATGGATTTGATGTCCCTAGCATACCAAAACCGGCGGCTTTGACCAGCGTTTTTCCGTTTCCAAATGTAACGTTTGGGTTTCCCGGGCCCGTCCGGGGCCTCCGGCGGCCTACTTTCCGCCTGTGCAGAAAGTAGGCAAAGACACACTTAAGGGGGATGCCTCCGGATGGAAACGGCCCAAAGGGCGGGCCATTCCCATAGTCGGCCTCCCCCTTAAGGATCCCCCGTTTTACGGGAGAGCCCGATATGCGGCGTGGGCGCGTACCCTCCCGGCGCGTGGGGCCTTCGATGCTGGCCCCCCTATTGGCGCTGCCGCCTGTGTCTGGACACTGGACGGTTGGCAGGGCCCACCGCCCGCGCCTCCGGGGCGGGCCGTTCCGCCGGGCGGTCAGCCCCCGCCCGAGCGGTGAGCTCCTTTAAGGTCACCTCATACGCCTCCCGCTCATAGGGCAGGACGGGAAGCGCCTCCGGCAGCGGCCAGCCCTTGAGCGCAAAAATGCGGCGAATCAGGAAGTCGGTGAAGTCCGGGTTCTTCACCAGGATGGGTCCGGTGAGGTGGGTGGCAAACACATTGCCGTCCACGTAGCCCTCCGGCCCCTTTTCCCGTTGGTTGCCCATGCCCAGGGAGAGCCGTTCAAACAGGGGGGCGTCGTCCCCGCCGTCAGCCATAAAGGTGCGGGAGCACTTGTTCATGAACCCCACCACCGGGCTGTCCCAGAGGGCGGTGTGGGCGATCACGTCCCCGGGGTGGCGCCGGTCCTCTTCTTCCGTCAGGAAGCCCGCAAGACCCAGGGCTGGCTGCCTTCCGTCCGCGCCGGGCATGGAGCCGCCCAGCAGCTCCATGGCGTTGCCGGTGAACAGCAGGACGGCCCCCCGGTCCACGGCGGCCTTCAGCGCCTCTTTATGGGGGAGCAGGGTGGCCAGCGCCGCCTTCTGGGTGCGCTCGGTGCCCGCGCCCATGTAGATGAAGTCGGCGTGCTCAAAGTCCGGCGTGTCCTCGAACAGGGCGGCGTCCACCGTGACGGACACCCCCATGGCCTCCAGGTGGCGGCGGAGGACGGCGATATTGGCGTATTCCCCATACAGGGACATGCAATCGGGATACAGGTGTAAAATGGTCAGTTCCATAAAACCTTCCTTTCCAAGCGCCCCTGCGTGTCTATCGTCGCGCTGCGTGCTCCAGCAGCTTATCCCGGTCGGAGAAGCAGGTGACCACGTACACGTCCTCGTCCCCGTTCTCCTCCAGATACGCCGCCGCCGCGGGGATCTCCTCGTGGATCCAGAGCTTTTCCGCCGGGATCTGGGTGTACTGGAACCGCACCGCCAGGTCGTTGCAGTATTTTCCGCACAGCAGCACCCGCCCCACCTGGGGGGCGCAGAGCCGGTCGAAGTCGATGTCCCACAGCCAGCTGGTCTCGCCGGTGAAGTACTTCCGGCTGATGGAATCCACGATGACCAGAACCGTGCAGGGGGACCCGCTGGCGGCGATATAGGCCAGGTTGGTGTCATAGGCCACCGAGTTCTCGTGCTTGGAGGTGAGCAGGGTGCCCCGGTGATCTCCCAAACGGAAGGTAATCATCCGCCCGTTTTTCAACATATAGTTGTTGATCACCCCGGCCATCACGGCGGGGGTCACCCCCGCCAGGGCGCACACCGACCAGGCCGCCAGGATGTTGTAGACGTTGTAAATGCTCCGGAAGGCCAGGGAGATGTCTGTGGCGCCGTTGATGGTGAGCCGGCCCTCCTCCAGGTCCAGGGCGGTGACGGTGAAATCCGTGTCATGCCGCCTGTGGCCGCAGGACGGGCAGGCATAGTGGCCGATGTGGGCGTAGTGGAAGCAGGAGTAGGCCATCCGCCCCCTGCACACCGGGCACCGGGCCCCGTCGTGGTACAGGCCGTGGTGCTCCCTGGTGCTGATGGAGCACGGGGCCAGGCCGAACCACTTCACCTTGTCCGGGTCGTGGTCCCGGGCGAAGCAGGACACCAGGGGGTCGTCGGCGTTGAGCACCAGGGTGGTCTCCGGGAAGACGGCGGCCTTGACAGCGTCGTACACCCACTCCGGGTGACCGTTGCGGGTGAGCTGGTCCCGGTACAGGTTGGTGATGACGAAGTGGGTGGGGCGGAACCAGCGGAAGGTGTGCCGGGCGTAGCGCTCGTCGCTCTCCAGCAGGAGCACGTCCCCCCGCATCCTGCCCCCCAGGGTGCAGTGGGACAGAATCAGGGTGGCCACCCCCTCGATCTGGTTGGAGCCCTCCCGGTTGTACACCACCTGCCTGCCGTCCGCCGTCAAAATGGCGGCGATCATCTCCACAGTGGAGGTCTTGCCGTTGGAGCCGGTGACGGCGATGACGTTTTCAGGCAGCTTCACCCGGCCCAGCACGCCGGGGCAGAGCTTCAGGGCGAACTGTCCCGGCAGGGAGCTGCCCTTGCCGATGAGCCCGCCCACAAACCGCAGGACCTTGCACACGATCACAGCCAAAACTAATCTCATGCTTTTGCTTCCTCTCACAGTCGTTTAAACGGGAAGAACAAATACAGCTGTCCGCCCTCCGCAGGGCGCTGGCACTCCTGCACCGCCCCGGCCAGGGACAGGCCCCGCCGCGCCAGCCCGTCCAGTCCCGCCTGAAAAGCGGCGGCGCAGTCCCCCTCCACCCTGACCCGCAGGCAGGCGAAGGCGGGCAGCGTCCATTTTGTCCAGCCCTCCGGCGCAAGCGCGTCCGGGGGCGTTTGGACGCCTGCCAGATAGAGCCCCCGGCAAAAGCCGTCCGTCCAGGGCAGAAATTGACGGGACAGGTCGCTCATCGCGCCCCAGAACCCCACAGGAACGCCGTTTTCATCCCGCAGGGCCAGCGCCTCCACCTCGCCGAACCGGGCATTGGCCGCCGCCCACAGGGCGGGGGCAAGGTTATCTCCCGGCTCCGCCTTCCCCTCCAGCCCAATGACAGAAAAAGCAGGCAGCTCACAAGTCACAAGCTCCATCACGCCGCCCCCTCACAAAGGTTTTACAAAGCAGACAATCCGATTGGCCTCGGCAAAGCCCGCCCCCAGGTGGAAGGCGATGCTGTCCGTATTTTCCAGCTGGCAGTCGCTGGCGAACTCCGCGCAGCCCCGCTCCGCCGCCCAATCCTCACAGGCCCGCAGCAGGGCGCGGGCCAGCCCCCGGCCCCGGTACTGCTCCCGGACGTAGATGCCCTCCAGGTAGCCCACCGGGCTGGTTTGTGTCCCCTCCACGTAGTCGCGGCGGAGCTGGCACTGGGCGAAGCCCGCCGGGGCGCCGTCCTCCAGGGCGAGGAACACCGCCAGCTCCCCGGGGGGCAGTGCCGCCCACTCCGCCAGCAGCTCCCCCGGAGCGTGCCCCGGAAACAGCTCGTCCGCCAGCACGGCGGCCTGGGACAAATATTCCCGCTCTGCTTTCAGAATCATGTTGTCCTCTCCAAATAGATCATCAATGCGGTGACATCCGCCGGGGACACCCCGGACACCCGGGACGCCTGCCCCAAATTCAGCGGACGGATCTTGTCCAGCTTCTGCCGGGCCTCCAGCCGCAGGCCCTGTATGCCCAGGTAGTCCATATCCGGGGGGAGGGGCCGGTCCTCCAGGCGGCGCAGCTCCTCCACCTGCCGGTTCTGGCGGTCGATGTAGCCCTGGTACTTCACCGAGATCTCCACCTGCTCCGCCACCTCCCGGGGGAGGGCGGGCCGGTCCGGGTCAAAGGGGGCCAGATCCTCATAGCTCAGCCGGGGGCGGCGGAGCAGGTCGATGAGCCGGGCCCCGTGGGGGCAGGGGGGCTCGCCCCTCTCCTCCAGCAGCCGGTCCAGCGGCTGGGACGGCGGGGCCCCGGTGTGCTCCAGCCGCTTGATCTCCCGGTCCACGGCGGCGTATTTCGCGTCAATTTCGGCCATGCGTTCCCCGCTTACCAGCCCCACCCGGCGGCCATAGGCGGCCAGGCGGCGGTCGGCGTTGTCCTGCCGGTGGATCAGCCGGTACTCCGTCCGGGAGGTCATCATGCGGTAGGGCTCCGGCGTACCTTTGGTTACCAGGTCGTCGATGAGCACCCCAATGTAGCCGTCCCCCCGGCTCAAAATCAGGGGGGGTTCCCCCTTGACCTTCAGCGCCGCGTTGACCCCCGCCACCAGGCCCTGGGCGGCGGCCTCCTCATACCCGGAGGAGCCGTTGAACTGCCCCGCGCCGTACAGGCCGGGGATTTTTTTGCACTCCAGGGTGGGCAGCAGCTGGGTGGGGTCCACGCAGTCGTATTCGATGGCGTAGGCGCACCGGGTCATCTCCGCCCGCTCCAGGCCGGGGATGGTGCGGAGCATCTCCACCTGCACCTCCTCGGGGAGAGAGGAGGAGAAGCCCTGTAGGTACAGCTCCTCGGTGTTCAGGCCCATGGGCTCAATGAACAGCTGGTGCCGGGGCTTGTCGGCGAACCGCACCACCTTGTCCTCGATGGAGGGACAGTACCGGGGACCCACCCCCTCGATCACCCCGGAGAACAGAGGGGAGCGGTGGAGGTTGTCCCGGATGACCTGATGGGTTTTCTCGTTGGTGTAGGTGAGGTAGCATACCGCCCGGTTGTCCGGGGGGATCCGGGTGGTGAAGGAGAAGGGCACGGCGGCCTCGTCCCCCGGCTGGACCTCCAGCTTGGAAAAGTCCACGCTGCGGCGGTTGATCCGGGGGGGCGTGCCCGTCTTGAACCGGCGGAGGTCCAGGCCCAGCCCGACCAGGCACTCCGTCAGGGGCAGGGCGGCGGCCATGCCGTCGGGGCCCGAGTCCCGGGTGACCTCCCCCACGATGGTGCGCCCCCCCAGGTAGGTGCCGGTGGCGATGACGGCGGCCTTGACGGCGCAGACAGCCCCCGTGGCGGTGACCACCCCGGATACAGCCCCGTTTTCGGTGAGGATCTCGGTGACCTCCGCCTGACGCACCCACAGGTTCTCCTGGAGCTCCAGGGTGTGCTTCATCACCTCCTGGTAGCGGCGGCGGTCGGCCTGGGCCCGAAGGGACCAGACGGCGGGGCCCTTGCCCCGGTTGAGCATTCGGTACTGGATGCAGGCCTGGTCGGCGGCCCGGGCCATCTCGCCCCCCAGGGCGTCGATCTCCCGGACCAGATGGCCTTTGCCGGTGCCGCCCACGGCGGGATTGCAGGGCATATTGCCCACCGCGTCCAGGTTGATGGTGAAGCAGACCGTGCTCAGCCCCATCCGGGCGGCGGCCAGGGCGGCTTCTATCCCGGCGTGGCCCGCACCGATGACGGCTACGTCGTATTGTCCCGCGCTGTAGTACATCGCGCGACCTCCTTGCTTGCCCCTGCCGGGGCGGGGTTCCCTTGGCAGGGACGCCCCTGCCGGGGGCGTTACTTTTCCCACGTGGGAAAAGTAACCAAAAGGACGCTTAGGGGGATGGCCTCCGGATGGAGCGGGCCAAAAGGGCAGGCCAGCTCCATAGTCGGCCATCCCCCTAAGAACCCCATTTTAAGGTCAAGGGCCGCCGCTTTCAGGGGGAGGAAGTGGGACGGCTACTGCGGGTTACGAATTAGTTCCCCTTCTATTTCCGGCCCACACCGGGCCTGACTTTCTCAGACATTGATAAGCCAGGGTTCTCTTTGGGGCACCTGAGGGGCACTTGCGTACCGGCGGGCCAAAAGCGGGGTGCTCAGCTTTTCAGTGTCACCACCGCCAGCTCCGGGCGGTTGAATATCCGGAACCCCCGGAAGGGCACGGTGTTGTTCCCCAGCCCCCGGGAGATGAACAGGGTGCTGTCCCCCAGGGTATACGCCCCCGAGGTCCAGGGCGGGAAAAACCGCCGGTCGGTGCCGATGAGCCCCCCTATGAAGGGCAGGCGGACGATGCCCCCGTGTCCGTGGCCGGACATGACGAAGTCATACCCGGCGTTGGCGTACTGGCCGAAATGGTCGTTGCGGTGGGCCAGCAGGACGGTGGTCAGGCCGGGGGCCTCCTCCTGGATCCAGGCGTGCAGCTCCTCCGGGGTGGTCTGGTCGGCGTAGCCGTTGGGGTCGTCCACCCCGGCCAGCACGATGGCCCCGCCGTCCCGCTCCAGAATTTCGTATTGATTGGACAGCACCGTTACCCCACACTGGCCCAGCAGGGCCTTCAGCTCCTTCACCGCGCCCGAGCCCAGGGCCCACTCGTGGTTCCCGGTAACATAGTACGCGGGGGCGATGGCGGCCAGCCCACGGGCCAGAGCGGGGATCATCTGGAGCTGCTCCTCCTGGTCGATGAGGTCGCCGGTGATCACGATCAGGTCGGGCGCCTGCTCCCGGACCTGCTGGAGCAGGTCCCGGCTCCCCTCCCCGTACTCGTGGCCGTGGAGGTCGGACAGGTGGACGATCCGGTATCCGTCAAAGCCCTGGGGCAGGCCGGCCAGCGCCACGTCTGTGTGGGTGGCCTGGAGCCCCCAGCACTGCCACCGGAACCAGAACACCCCGCCCACGGCCAGCGCCAGCAGGACGGCCAGCCACAGCAGGGGCCGGCGCTTTTTTCGGGGCTGGCGGCGGCTGGCGCCCTCCCGTTCAGTCGCCGTCATGGAGGTAATAGGGCCGCATCAGGCTCTTGTGCTGGGTGGAGTCCTTCTGCCGGTCCGACCGGGGGGCCAGCTCCACGGGGCGGGGCCGGTCATCCCGGCGGCGGCGCTTCTTCCCCGCCAGGGAGGGGGGCAGAACGGGCTCCTTGGCGGGCTGGGCGGGGGCCCCCTGCCGCTTGCCCTGGCGGCGGGGCCGCTGCTTGGCGGGCTTGGGGGCCTTGTCCCGCTGCTGGGCGGCCTCCTGCCCCCGCTGGGCCTGGGGAGCGGCGGCGGGGCGGCGGGGGGCCAGCAGCCGGGCGGTGGCGTCCATGATGACGTCGGAGTCCAGGGGATTGGGCTTGTAGAACTCGGTGACGGGCATGGCGGGGTCGTCGGGCAGGGTGTCCTGAATGCGCCCCTGGCGCACCCCCCGGCCCACCGGCTTGTCCCGCAGAATCAGCGGCTCCTCCCGGGCGGGGGCGGGGACAACAGGCGTCTCCAAAGCGGCCCCGCCGGACTTCCTGCGGCGGCGTTTTTTCTTTTTGGGGGTGTCCGTCCCATCCGCATCCGCAGGGGAGGGGCTTGCCCCTCCCGCCCCCGGCTGCGGCAAACGTTCCACGAGAGGAGCAAGCCCCTCCCCTGCGGCCTTGGCCTTGTTTGCTGCATCCTTTAAACGGCGCTTCTCCTTGGCGGCGGCCCGGGCCTCCGCGTCCTCGGCGTTGACGGGCCGGCCGTGCTTGTCCCGCTGGGGCGGGTCGAAATTCTCCATGGGGAAGGGGTGGTTTTCCACCACAGGGATGGGCCGGCCCAGCAGCTTTTCAATGGCGCGCAGCTCGTCCTTCTCGTCGAACTGGCAGAAGGAGATGGCCTCCCCCTCGTGTCCGGCCCGGCCGGTGCGGCCGATGCGATGGACATAGGTCTCGGGCACGTCGGGCAGGTTGTAGTTGAAGACAAAGGGCAGCTGGTCGATGTCGATGCCCCGGGCGGCGATGTCGGTGGCGGCCAGCACCCGCACCCGCCCCGCCTTGAAGTCGCTCAGGGCCTGGACCCGGGCGGTCTGGCTCTTGTTGCCGTGGATGGCGGCGGCGGAGATGCCCCGCTTGATCAAATCCTGGGCAATGCGGTTGGCCCCGTGCTTGGTGCGGGAGAACACCAGGGCGGAGGAGATGCGCCGCTCTTCCATCAGGTGGGCCAGCAGCTTGGTCTTGTTGGACTTGTCCACATAGTACAGGCTCTGCTTGATGACCTCCACCGGGGAGGAGACCGGGTCCACGGCCACCCGCACGTAGTCGTGGAGCAGGCCGTTGACCAGCCCCATCACCTCCGGGGGCATGGTGGCGGAGAAGAACAGGGTCTGCTTCTGCTGGGGCAGCAGCTTTAAAATCCGCTTCACGTCATGGATGAAGCCCATGTCCAGCATACGGTCCGCCTCGTCCAGCACAAAGATCTCAATGCGGGACAGGTTCAGCAGCCCCTGACCGTGGAGGTCCAGCAGCCGCCCCGGGGTGGCCACCAGGATGTCCAGGCCCCTTCGGATGGCGTCCACCTGGGGCTGCTGGCCCACGCCGCCGAAGATGACGGCGGAGCGCAGGGGCAGGTTGCGGCCATAGGAGAGGAAGCTGTCCTGAATCTGGATGGCCAGCTCCCGGGTGGGGGTGAGGATCAGGGCCCGGATCACCCGGGGCTGGGGGACACGGGCGCTGAGCCGCTGGAGAATGGGGGAGGCAAAGGCGCAGGTCTTGCCGGTGCCTGTCTGGGCGCAGCCCAGCACGTCCCGCCCCGCCAGGGCGGGGGGGATGGCCTTGCGCTGAATGGGGGTGGGTTCGGTGTAGCCCTCCTGGGTGAGGGCCTTTAAAATGGGGGCGGTGAGCCCCAGGTCTCGAAAATTCATAAACCTTTCTTCGTCCTATTCTATTCTGGATTCGCCTTTTCATGGGCGGCCAGAGCTCGTTTTACGTTCTCCACCGTTTCCGCCAGGCTCTGGCCCCCGGCGGGCACGGTGATGTGGGCGCACCGCTGATACAGCGGGACCCGGTACTGGTATAGGTCGGCCAGGGTCTGGCCGGGGGAGAGGGCGATCCCCCGGGAGGACTGGTTGCGGATGCGTCCGGCCACCTCCGCCAGGGGCAGCTCCAGGTAGACCACCGTGCCCAGCCGCCGCATGTGGGCGATGGCCTCCTCCCTGCACACGCAGCTGCCCCCCGGGGCCACCACCGTCCCCCGGCAGTTCAGGGACAGGATGGCGTCCCGCTCCAGGTCCAGAAACCGCTCCACCCCCTGGCGGTCGATGAGCTGCTGAAGCAGGGTGCCCTCCCGCTCCTGGATGAGCAGGTCCACGTCCAAAAAGCCCATGCCCAGGGCCTTTGCCAGCACCACGCCCACGGTGCTCTTGCCCGAGCCCGGCATCCCGATCAAAATCATGTTGTCCATCCCGGCCGCTCCTGATACCAATTTGCTCCGGCGCACCTGCACCGGGTCATAAAAAGACACGTTATTATACCAAAAAGCCGCCCCCGGCACAAGGGGGCGGCAGGGAAAATTTCACAGATGGAAAGGGCCCGCCTGTGGCAGACAGGCGGGCCGGGAAATCAGGCTCACGTTTTGGCGCCTCAGCTCTTCTCCTCGAACACGGCGCCGCAGGACCGGCAGTGGACGGTGATGCGCCCCTTGCCCCGGGGCACCCGCATCTGCTGGCCGCAGTTGGGACATTTGAAATAGCGGTGCTCCCGGTCCTGGGTGCGGGCGCGGAAGGCGTTCCACCGCCGCAGGACGGGCCGGACGGCCTGGAGGAAGCGGGCGTTCTCCCCCCGGCGGCGCTCCAGGTTCCGGGATAGGGCGCGGTACAGGCTGAGCACGATGAGGAAGAGGGCCAGAATCTCAAGCACCAGCAGCCTGGTGAACAAAAAGGCCACATAGAGGATTACGTACAGCGCCGTGAGGAGCAGGTTCAGCTGGTCTCCCCCATAGCGCCCCGTCATAAAGCGGGTCATATACTGGCGGATCATGGGACGCTCACCTCCTGTTGCGGGGAAAGGGACCGCAGGGTTTCTAGAATAATCATAATGATAGCGCGGCCAGATGAACGCGTCAATGGGGTAACCGTAAACAAAATGTGAATTGTGCTCTCCCCGCCCCCCTTCGGGGGTTTTCCTTGTGCCTATTGACAAACTCGATATTCGAGAATATAATAGAGCCAGGATACTCGAATATCGAGAATGGGGGCGGGGCTATGCCGAGAGCGAAATTTCAGACCTTGACGGAGCAGATGTTCTACGTCCTGCTGTGCCTGCGGGAGGAGTGCTGCGGCATGGACATCCTGGACCGGGTGCCCGCCGTCACCCTGGGCCGGGTGAGCGTGGGCTCGGGGACGCTGTACAACCTGCTGGAGCAGTTCTGCCAGGCGGGGATGATCCGGGAGACCCGGGTGGAGGGCCGCCGGCGCAGCTACGTGCTCACCGACTACGGGCGGGAGACGCTGGACCGGGAATACCGGCGCATCCGCGCCCAGGCGGAGGACTATCAACTGGCCTTTGGAAAGGGGTTAGAGCGATGAGAGAGACAAAGCGCAGGCTGGAGCTGTATTCCTTCTACGACCGCACCGGGCTGGAGCGCCACCTGGAGCGGATGGCGGAAAAGGGCTGGCTTTTGGAGAAGATCGGCCAGTTTTTCTGGACCTACCGCAGAATCGAGCCGAAGCACCTGACCTTCTCCGTGTGCTATTTCCCCGCGGCGTCGGCCTTCGACCCGGGGCCCAGCGAGGAGCAGCAGACCTTCTACGACTTCTGCGCCCACGCCGGCTGGATTCTGGCGGCGTCCAACGCCCAGCTCCAGGTGTTCTATAACGAGCGGGAGCGTCCCGTGCCCATCGAGACCGACCCGGTGGAGGAGGTGGACACCATCCACCGCACCATGAAGCGCAGCTTCCTGCCCTCCCAGCTGGTCCTGCTGGGGTTGGGCGTACTGAACGCCGCGCTGCTGGTCTTGCGGTTCATGGACGACCCGATCCTGGTGCTGGCCCAGTCCTCTTCCATGTTCTCCTCCATGTGCTGGGCACTGGTTTTTATCATGGTTGCAGTGGAGCTGGCGGGCTACTTCCGCTGGCACGCCAAAGCCGTCCGGGCGGCGGAGCGGGGGGAGCGGTGCGAGACCCGCAGCCGCCGGAAGCTCCAGATTGCCGGGCTCATCTTTCTGGCTGTGTGCCTGTTCTATTTCCTGGCATCCACCCTCCTCTCCGGGAACCGGTTCATGATTACCTTGACGCTGCTCCTGCCCCTGCTGTATGTGCCGGGGGCGTTTCTGGCCGTCAACGGCATCAAGCGGTTTATGAAGGGCATGGAGGCCCCCGCCGGGGTCAACCGGGCGGTCACCCTGGTCGGCAGCTTTGTGCTGCTGTGCGCCGTCCTGGGGATCATCACCGCCGGGACGATATTTGCCCTCGACCGGGGCTGGCTGGACGGGGAGCAGACCACCTACGAGTACCAGGGCCGCACCTACACCCTCAGGCGGGACCCCGTCCCCCTGGCGCTGGACGACCTGCTGGAGGGGGATTTCAGCCGCTACGAGCACAGGCGGATGGAGGAGCAGTCCCTCCTGCTGGGGCAGTGTACCGTCCACCAGTGGCCCATCGGTCCCTGGGAGCTCTTCCCGGAGAGGGTCTATCTGAATTACGAGGTGGTGCTGGTGAAGGTCCCCTTCCTCTATGACTTGTGCCGGGAGGCTAAGCTCCATGAGCGGGACGATTGGGACACCGGGGACCCGGAGGACGTGTGGTACGGGTACGCCTTTGCGCCGGCGGACCCCGCCCCCTGGGGGGCGGAGGAGGCCTACCGCTGGACGGATGGGAGCGACGCGCGGGGCGAACGGGAAAATCAGTTCCTGCTGTTCTACCCGGACCGCATCGTGAACATCTCCATGCAGTGGGACCAGCCCCCCACCCCCGCGCAGATGGCCGTTGTGGGGGAGAAGCTGGGCGGCCTGTGAACTTTTCGTTGCCAGCGGGACGGAAAAATGGTATACTT
Source organism: uncultured Oscillospiraceae bacterium (assembly GCA_910585155.1). Taxonomy (GTDB): domain Bacteria; phylum Bacillota; class Clostridia; order Oscillospirales; family Oscillospiraceae; genus Enterenecus. The sequence continues at coordinate 10,045 of CAJUEC010000005.1, read as the reverse complement.
CCTCACAGAAAATAAAGAGGAGGAACCGCCATGGCCCGCATTGACAAGACCAACTACTACCTGGACATCGCCGGCACCGTGCTGGAGCGCTCCACCTGCATGCGCCGCCACTACGGGGCCATCATCGTCCAGGACGACGAGATTGTCTCATCCGGCTACAACGGCGCCCCCCGGGGGCGGAAGAACTGCGGCGATCTGGGCTACTGCACCCGGGAGGCCATGAAGATCCCCTCGGGGGAGCGGTACGAGCTGTGCCGCTCCGTCCACGCCGAGGCCAACGCCATCATCTCCGCCCCCCGGCGGGAGGTGCTGGGGGCCACGCTGTATATGGTGTGCCGGGACCCGGCCACCGGGGCGCTGATCCCCGGCTCCACCTCCTGCTCCATGTGCCGCCGGCTCATCATCAACGCGGGCATTACCCGGGTCATCATCCGGGACACCCCGGAGGAGTACCGGGTGGTGGACGTGGAGCGGGAGTGGATTGAGGAGGATGACTCCGTCCCGGAGCACCTGCGGTGAAGCGGCTGCTTGCGGCCCTTGCCCTGCTCCTGCTGGCGGGCTGCGCCCCCGCCCAGCCCCTGGAGCGCGCCTTCTTTGCCATGGACACGGTGATGAGCGTGCGGCTGTACCAGGGCGGGGATGAGAGTACCCTGGACCAGGCGGAGGCCCGGGTGCGGGAGCTGGAGGCCCTGTGGTCCGTCACGGAGGAAGACAGCGAGATCTACGCCCTGAACCATGACGGGGCGGCGGAGCTGGCCCCGGAGACGGCGGACCTGCTGCGCACGGCGCTGGGCATGTGTGAGCGCACCAACGGCGCGCTGGACATATCCATCTACCCCGTCCTGCGGACCTGGGGCTTCACCACGGGGGAGTACGCCGTCCCGGATGAGGATACGCTTACCGCCCTGCTCTCCAGGGTGGACTATACCCAGGTCAGGCAGGATGGAACCTGGGCCTCCCTGCCGGAGGGGATGGAGATCGACCTGGGCAGCGTGGCCAAGGGCTGCACCGGGTGGTGGCTTGCCTATTTGCTGAAGGAAGAGGGCGTCACCTCCGCCCTGCTGGACCTGGGGGGCAACATCCAGGCCATCGGGGCCAAGCCGGACGGCTCCCCCTGGCGGGTGGCCATTCGGGACCCGGAGGGAGACGGGAACATCGGCGTGGTTGAGGTGGCGGACCAGGCCGTGATCACCTCCGGCGGGTACGAGCGGTACTTTGAGGAGGACGGCGTGCGCTACTGGCACATCCTGGACCCCCAAACGGGCCGTCCCGCCCGCAGCGGGCTGGCCTCCGTCACCGTCATCGGGGACAGCGGCGGGACAGGGATAGACATGGGCGCGGTGTGCGACGGGCTTTCCACCGCCCTGTTCGTCATGGGCCGGGATGACGCCGTCAGTTTTTGGCGCCAGCACCGGGAGGAGTGGGCCTTTGAACTGGTCCTGGTGGAGGAGGACGGCTCGGTGACCGTCACCGAAGGGCTGGAGGGGCGCTTCACCCTGGCGGACGGGGGCCGGGCGCTGTCCGTGGCCCAGGGTTGACAGGCCGCCAGCCAAGTCATATAATCAGAGCTGCCGGAGTGGTCCGGCAGCTCTGATTTTTGCGAATCTGATATGGAAAGGGTGGTTTTTATGAAAATGAACCGTGCGTGGAGGGTCCACGGCATCTGACCCTCCAATATTTTGAGGAGGATGTCAACATGAGCGAAATCACCATCAAGGAACTGACCACACAGGAGGAGACCGCCCGATTCTGGGACAGGCTGTACACCTACTTCCGCCGGGATATGTTCCCCGAGGGCGAGCCCGACCGGGAGGAGTACCTGGACTACTTCCTGGGGGAGGAGTACCGCGCTACAATTGAACGGCTTCACGCCCGGGAGACGGACCCGCTGTACTATCTGGCCTTCCTGCGGGACGGGGCGGAGATCGGCTGCGCCATGTCCGCCGCCTACCCCAGCGAGGACGGCAAGTGGTTTATCATGGAGTTCTGGGCGGAGCCGGAATTCCGGGGCGGCGGCACGGGCACAGCCTGCGCCCACGCCCTGCTGGCCTGGGCCCGGGAACGGGGGGCGGCCTACCTCGAGCTCAACGCCGAGGAGGAGCGCAGGCGGCGGTTCTGGGCCCGCTTGGGCTTCGCGCCCAACGGGGTGGACGAGTGGGGCAAGCCCTGTATGCTGCTTCCGCCGGAGGAGACGCTGCCCCTCACGGTGGAGCGGCTGACGGACCCGGAGGACCCCCGGCTGGGCTGGCAGCTGCGCAAGCTGGAGAACAGCTTCCTGGCGGAGATCAGCGAGGAGCCGCTGACCGAGGAGAAAAAAGAGCGGCTGGCCGCCGCCCTCCGGGAGGGGCGCATCGCCTTCTTCCTGGCCCTGCGGGGGACCCGGGCGGTGGGTATGTGCTCCGCCGCCCCCTGCTGGTCCACCTTTGCCTGCTGCGAGACCGGGGTGTTCGACGATTTCTATGTGGAGCCCCCCTTCCGCCGCCGGGGGGCGGCCCGGCTGCTGGCCTGCGCCGCCCGGGACTGGTGCCGGGAGCGGGGCATGGCCAGCCTGACGGTGGGCTGCTCCGCCGGGGACGTGGGGATGTACCGCGCCCTGGGCTTTGAGCTGGAGCTGGGGGCCATGCTGGCCTGCCCGCTGTAGCAGAGGCGTGTACCGGCCCCCTTGAGGGGCTGAAAAGGGCTCTCCGGCAATGCCGGAGAGCCCTTTTTGCGGGGTTCAGGGGGCCTCCCGCCCGCCGCGCCGTCCAAAAAGGGCATACTGGGCGGTCAGCAGGAACATGGGAATCAGGGAGTAGTGGTAGCGCGGGGCCACCTCCACCAGCAGCTGGGCCAGGGTGAGGCCCAGGGCGTAGAGGGGGAGCAGGAGGGCGGCGGACCGCTCACCCGTTCGGAAGAGGACCGCCGCCCCGGCCAGGGAGAGCAGCACGGCGGCATAGTAAAATGTGTTGCAGATGAAGGTGAAGAGGTCCCGGTGCCGCAGCACCGTTTCCGCGTACAGCACGCAGGCGTGGTCGGAGCCAAGAAACACCCGGAGCTTGTCCAGCAGCAGGCCGGGGATGGCCCCCGGGTCGGCGGCGGCCCGGTCCGCCGCCTCCCGGAGCAGCGCCTCCTGGGCGGACTGGGCGGTAGCTCCGGGCTGGCCGCTGTAGAACGCCAGGCGCTGGCTGTCAGACTCGTTCCACATGCCGGCGGACTCCCGGTTCAGCCCCACCAGAAGGTTGAAGCCCGGCACGGAGGCGGGGGGCTCGCCGGCGGCGCGCTCCACGGCGGCGTTCCACAGGGGGCCGGCGGCAAGGTACACGGCCATGAGCGCGGCAAGGAAGGGCAGCCAGAGCCGCCAGCCCCGCCCCCCCCGGGGGCGGCGCAGGCAGACGGCCCAGATGGCCAGGGCGATGATGGGCACCGCCGCGATGGGCCGCGCCCCGTTCAGCGCCCGCAGGACCAGCCCGGCCAGCCCGCCGGCGGCCAGACCCCAGAGCGGTTGGCGGCGGTCCTCCGGCCCGGCGTGGTACAGCTGGGTGACCAGCGCCAGAAAGACCAGCAGCAGCGCGGTATAGTAGGGCTCGGACAGCACAAAGCTGTTGTAGACCGTCTGAGAGGGGCACAGGATCCACAGCAGGAAGGCGGATATGCCCGCCTCCAGCCCGATCCAGCGGTACGCCAGGGCGAACAGGAGGCACCCGGAGAGGACGCTGAGCCCCACGTTGAGGATCTGGGCCAGCAGCTCGCCTGGGCCAAACAGCCGGATAAACAGGCTGAGGAAGTGGGAATAGCCGTATATGTGGGGGAACAGCGCCACATAGCGGCCGTTGAACAGGGTCTCGGGCAGGGTCAGGGCGTTGGCGCACTGCCAGAAAACCATATAGTCACCGGCGGGCTCCGGCCGCACCAGCAAAATCCAGGCGCCCTTGACCAGCAGGCAGGCCAGGCACAGCGCCAAAAGGGCCCGCCCGGTTCCGGCCTGGGCCACCGCCGCCGCGGCGCGGGGCAGCAGGAACAGGAGCGCCGCCGCGGCCAGAAGCCCGCAGAGAAAGGCCTGGGTCTGCTGCGCCGTCTGAAGAGCTCCCAGCGCCAGCCCCAGCGCCATGAGCGCCAGGAACAGCCCCAGCATACATCGGACCAAAAAGACAGAAATACGCTCCGCGTTCAATGCCATTCATCCCTTCAGTCGCCGCACCAAGGCGTTGGCACAGCGTCTCAGGAAATTCTGCCCCGTTCTTTTCAGGGCAAACCGCCTGCCCGGCTAAAAATATGCTGCAAAAAAGCACACTTTTTAGCAGATTCCGTCAGAACTGCCGGAGCGGAAGAATTTCTCAATTTCTTTGTGTGATTTGGGAAAAAAGTCCTTGCAAAATCCAGCAGATTGTGTTATATTACAGCGACATCAATCGCTGCCAAAAAGTGTACTTTTTGACAGCGGTTCCTTTTTTATCCCTCCCTGCCAGAAATATCTTTCAGTTTCCACTTGACAGGAAAGACGGATACCTTTACAATGAGGAAGGATAATTTCGAAAAACCGCAGGGGTTTTCCCGCGTTTTGAGCGTTTGCAGCGCCGTTTTGGCGTCTTCTATATAAATCTGTTCATAGATTTGTGACTCTCAAATACTGCGTCCGCGTCCGGCGTCGTTGGGTACGGGCGGGCGGTTTTTCGGTTATCGCGGTGCGCGGCGTTGCGCATCGCGTCTTATTTTGCATATTTTTATCAAGAAAAATGAGAAACAGGAGGTGTGGAACCCAAGATGCAAGTGCCAGTCTACGTAACCGCAATCATCGCTGTTCTGGTGGGGCTTGTCTGCTTTTTCCTAGGCTACCAGCGTCGGAAGGCCGCCGCCGAACGGGAGATCGGCTCCGCCGAGGAGGAGGCCCGCCGTATCATCAACGACGCCATCAAAAGCGCCGAGAACAAGAAGCGGGAGGCCACCGTGGAGGCTAAGGAGGAAATCCTGAAGGCCCGCAGCGAGTTTGACAAGGAGGTCAAGGACCGCCGGGGCGAGATCCAGCGCCAGGAGAACCGGCTGAACTCTAAGGAGGAGAACCTGGACCGCAAGCTGGAGAACCTGGAGCGCAAGGAGGAGAACGTCAGCGCCCGCATCGCCCAGCTGGAGGAGGAAAAGCAGGAGCTGGACGGGCTGAAAAACAGCCAGCTGGAGCTGCTGGAGCGCATCTCCGGCCTGACCGTGGAGGAGGCCAAGCGCTACCTCATCGACCAGCTGGAGGACGACGTCACCCATGAGCAGGCCCTGAAGCTGAAGGAGATTCAGACCCGCTATAAGGAGGAGGCGGAGACCTACGCCAGGGAGCAGATCGCCCTGGCCATCCAGCGCTGCGCCGCCGACCACGTGGCGGAGGCTACCGTGTCCGTGGTGCCCCTGCCCAACGACGAGATGAAGGGGCGGATCATCGGCCGGGAGGGCCGGAACATCCGCACCCTGGAGACCATGACCGGGGTGGACCTGATCATTGACGACACCCCGGAGGCCATCACCGTGTCCTGCTTCGATCCGGTGCGCCGGGAGATCGCCCGGCTGGCCCTGGAGAAGCTGATTCTGGACGGCCGCATCCACCCCACCCGTATCGAGGAGATGGTGGAGAAGGCCAAGCGGGAGGTGGACGCCACCATCCGCGCCGAGGGGGAGCGGGCCGTCTTCGAGACCAACGTCCACGGTCTCAACCCCGAGCTGGTGAAGCTGCTGGGCCGCCAGCACTACCGCACCAGCTACGGCCAGAACGTGCTCAACCACTCCATCGAGGTGTCCCAGCTGGCGGGGCTGCTGGCCGCCGAGATCGGCGTCAACGTGGCCGAGGCCAAGCGGGCCGGCCTGCTCCACGACCTGGGCAAGTCCATCGACCACGAGGTGGAGGGCTCCCACGTGCAGATCGGCGTGGAGCTGGCCCGGAAGTACCGGGAGAGCGAGAACGTGATCCACGCCATCGAGGCCCACCACGGCGACGTGGAGGCCCGGACCATCGTGGCCTGCCTGGTCCAGGCCGCCGACGCCATCTCCGCCGCCCGCCCCGGCGCCCGCAAGGAGAATGTGGAGTACTACATCAAGCGGCTGGAGAAGCTGGAGGAGCTCACCTCCTCCTTCCCCGGGGTGGACAAGGCCTACGCCATCCAGGCGGGCCGGGAGGTGCGCATCATGGTCAACCCCGAGACCATCTCGGAGGACCGCATGGTGCTGCTGGCCCGGGAGATTGCCAAGAAGATTGAGGACGAGCTGGAGTACCCCGGCCAGATCAAGGTGAATCTGATCCGGGAGACCAAGGCGATCGAATATGCCAAGTAAAGCAAGCGCCGCCGGGGCTCCCGGCGGCGCTGTTGCTACCTGGCCCTGGAAGAGCATACAAGAATATTGCATAAAAATGTATGTTTATCCGTCAAATGTCCGTCAAAACGATGAAAACGCCGCTTTTTTCCGGTTTCTTGAAGATCTCCCTTGCATTTCTTCTGCATAACGTTTATAATCTGTTTCACACACGGGGGCGGATCCCCTGTGTGACCGCAAACTGTTATGGAGATGAATGAAAATGAAACTGATGAAGAAATTGGGGGCTCTTCTGCTGGCCCTGACCATGGTGTCCGCCCTGGCCGCCTGCTCCGATCAGGGCGCCAAGGACAGCGCCGAGCCCTCCAAGGCCCCCGAGACCCAGAGCGCCGAGCCCAGCCAGGGCGCCGCCATCTCGGTGTACACCAACGCCTACTTCGCCCCCTTTGAGTACTACGACGGCACCGACATCGTGGGTGTGGACGTGGACGTGATGAATCTGGTGGGCGAGAAGCTGGGCCGTGAGGTCACCTACACCAACGTGGAGTTCGGCACCATCATCGACACCGTCTCCGCCGGCAAGCTGGCCGACGTGGGCGCGGCGGGCATCACCATCACCGACGCCCGGAAGGAGCAGGTGGACTTCTCCGACCCCTACTTCACCTCCGGGCAGTATGTGGTCTATCCCGCCGGGACCATGACCCCCGACGGCAAGGACGGCGACGTGGGCTACATCCTCTGGGACTCCCTGGCCGGCAAGAAGATCGGCGTGCAGGCGGACACCACCGGCGACATCTACGTCAACGGCGAGATCACCGGCGAGGACTTTGACGGCCTGCTCAAGGACACCGGCGCCTCCGAGACCCGCTACGACAACGCCCAGCTGGCGGTGGACGCCATGGGCGCGGGCCAGGTGGACGTGGTGGTGGTGGACTATCTGCCCGCCTCCTACATCGTGGAGAAGAACAGCGGCTATGAGTGCGCCGCCCTGTACTATGACAACGGCGACGGTACGGTCGCCCCCACCGAGGAGCAGTACGCCATCTGCGTCACCAAGGGCCAGGACGAGCTGCTCAAGGCCATCAATGACGTGCTGGCCCAGCTGGGCGAGGACGGCATCAACGACCTGGTGATGAAGCACATGGGTCTGGAATAAGCGCGGATCGCGGCGGGACGGTACCCCTTGGCACTGTCCCGCCGCGCAGCATAGTGGAAAGCCGGTGGAATGATGACCTTCTTTGAAAAATTCACTCTGATCTTCACCAACGCCAAATATCTGGACAGTATGCTGACCGGCCTGCAGATGACCCTGGCCATCTCCGTGGGGGCGGCGCTGCTGGGGCTGGTGCTGGGGACGGTTGTGGCGCTGGTGGGCATATCCACCTCGAAAAACCCCCTGATGAAGGTGCCCAAGTTCATCTGTGCCGTCTATGTCACGGTGATCCGGGGCACGCCCATGGCCCTGCAGCTGTTTATCATGGCTTTTGTGGTGCTTGCCATCCGGGGCTTCCCCGTGGTGGTCACGGCCATCATCGCCTTTGGCATCAACTCGGGGGCCTATGTGTCGGAGAACATCCGCGGCGGCATCCTGTCCGTGGACATCGGGCAGACGGAGGCGGGGCGGTCCCTTGGCCTGTCCGCCGGAACCACCATGTGGTACATCGTCATCCCCCAGGCCATCAAAAACGTGATCCCCTCCATTGGCAACGAGCTCATCGCCCTGATCAAGGAGACCTCCATCGTCAGCATGATCGGTATGTACGATCTGACCGCCGCGGCCAAAAACATAGGCAGCGGGCAGAATCTGGCCAACTACCTGGCCCCCATGACGGTGGCGGCCCTGTTTTATTTGGCTATCGTATACCTGCTTACCTTCATCATCAAGAAAATCGAGGGGAGGCTGCGTCAAAGTGATCGACGTTAAAAGCCTGACCAAGTCCTTCGGCAGCCATTTGGTGCTGGACCACATCGACCAGCACATCTCCCCCGGGGAGAAGGTGGTGGTGATCGGCCCCTCCGGCTCGGGCAAGTCCACCTTCCTGCGCTGCCTCAACCTGCTGGAAACCCCCACCTCCGGCTCCATCACCTTCAACGGCACAGAGATCACCGACCCAAAGGCCGATATCAACGCCATCCGCCGCCAGATGGGTATGGTGTTCCAGCACTTCAACCTGTTCCCCAACATGACCATCCGCAAAAACATCACCCTGGCCCCGGTGCTCACCAAGCTGATGAGCCAGGCGGAGGCGGACGACACCGCCACGGCGCTGCTGCGCCGGGTGAACCTGGCGGAGAAGGCGGAGGCCTACCCCGCCCAGCTGTCCGGCGGGCAGAAGCAGCGCATCGCCATCGTCCGGGCCCTGGCCATGAAGCCCAAGCTGATGCTCTTTGACGAGCCCACCTCCGCCCTGGACCCCGAGATGGTGGGGGAGGTGCTGGCCGTGATGAAGGAGCTGGCCGAGGAGGGCATGACCATGGTGGTAGTCACCCATGAGATGGGCTTTGCCCGGGAGGTGGGCACAAGGGTGCTCTTCATGGATGAGGGGCACATCCTGGAGGAGAACGAGCCCCAGGCCTTTTTCGCCCACCCCAAGGAAGCGCGTACCATTGAATTTTTGTCAAAGGTTTTGTAGGGGAGAGCCCCTCCCCTGGGGCGGTGCGGCGTGTTTTGTAAAAACCGCCCGGATATTCCGGGCGGTTTTCGTACAATATTCCAGGTTGCAATCCCTGCCAGCTTTTGGCATGATGGGCTGAACACAAAAGGAGGGAACAGGTATGCTGAAACCGCAGGCTTTGTCCGCGCTTGTCTCTCAGCCTTACCCGTTCTATTTTCCGCTGTGAGGGCAGTCGCCGTTTTCGGTGATTGTCTCTTTTTTTGCGCCTGGGGAGCCCGTCCGCCCCAATACCAATGAAAAGGGAGAGAGAATATGAACAACCAAGAACCCATCCGCGACGCCCGCACCCTGGGCCTGCCCAAGATGCTCATCCTGGGCCTTCAGCATATGTTTGCCATGTTTGGGGCCACCGTGCTGGTGCCCATCCTGGTGAACAATTACGGCCTGCCCCTGTCCATCCAGACCACCCTGTTCTTTGCGGGCATCGGTACCCTGTTCTTCCACGTGTGCACCCGGCTGAAGGTGCCCGCCTTCCTGGGCTCCTCCTTCGCCTTCCTGGGGGGCTTTGAGGCGGTGTCCAAGCTGGACTCCGGCAAATACGCCGCCATGGAGGCGTCGGAAAAGCTGCAATACGCCTGCGGCGGCATCGTGGTGGCCGGCCTGCTGTACGTGGCGCTGGCCGGGATCATCAGGCTGGTGGGCGTGAAGAAGGTCATGCGCTTCCTGCCCCCGGTGGTCACCGGGCCCATCATCATCCTCATCGGGCTGAACCTGGCCCCCTCCGCGGTGAACAACGCCAAGACCTGCTGGTGGCTGGCCCTGGTGGCCATGGCCATCATCGTGGCCGCCAACATCTGGGGCAAGGGCATGATCAAAATCATCCCGATCCTGCTGGGCGTGGTGGGCTCCTACGTGGTGGCCGTCATCGCCAACGCCATGGGTGCCACGGCGCTGGACGCCGCCGGCGAGGTGGTTCCGCTGATTGACTTCTCCACCGTGGCCGCCTCCAGCCCCATCGGCCTCCAGCCCTTCTTCACCGACTTTGGCGGCTCCATTGCCAAGTTTGACCTCACCTCCATCCTGGTGATGGCCCCCATCGCCATCGCCGCCATGATGGAGCACATCGGCGACATGTCCGCCATCTCCGCCACCGTGGGGGAGAA
>CAJUEC010000004.1:102538-106820 GCA_910585155.1 uncultured Oscillospiraceae bacterium | reverse complement strand
TTTCAAACACCCCCGGCGGAGCCGGGGGGCGCTTTTTTCCGTCCGCGCCGGAGGGACTTTTCAAACGCCGGGAACGCCCCGCAGGGCTATTTTGCCACAAACACCATGACGCTCCGGGGGCGGATGGTGAAGCAGCCGTTTTCCACCGGCCGGGGGCGCTGTTCCGCCTCCCAGGTGTCCACCGCCTGCTCCCAGCGCATGGACATGGGCAGCTGGGGCAGGGCCGCGTGCAGGTCCTCCCAATAGGAGTTGGAGGCCACATAGACCACCTGGGGGCCCACATTGCGCTCCGACCCGGCGAACATGACCCCCACATACCGATCATGGCGCTGGAACTGCTCCTGCCAGGGGGCCACGCCGTGGAAGCTCACGTCAGGGAAGCCGCAGGCCCCGCCGCTCAGGTCCCGCCGGAGCACCCGGTGGCTGTGGCGGAAGCGGATCATATATTGGAAAAAGCGGAACAGATCCCGGTTTTTTTCCAGCAGGGACCAGTCCAGCCAGGAGGTGAGATTGTCCTGGCAGTAGGCGTTGTTGTTGCCGAACTGGGTGTTGCCGAACTCGTCCCCCGCCAGGAACATGGGGATGCCCCGGGAGCACATCAGCAGGGCGAAGGCGTTGCGCACCATGCGCTGGCGCAGCTGGTTGATTCCGGGGTCGTCGGTCTCCCCCTCGGCGCCGCAGTTCCAGCTGTTGTTGTCGTTGGCGCCGTCGGTGTTGTTCCAGCCGTTGGCCTCGTTGTGCTTGTAGTTGTAGGCGTACAGGTCGTGGAGGGTGAAGCCGTCGTGGCAGGTGAGGAAGTTCACCGAGGCGTTCTGACGGGCGGAGGCGTCGTAGATGTCCTTGGAGCCCGTCAGGCGCAGGGCGGCGGTGTGGGCCATGCCCTCGTCCCCCTTGAGGTAGCGGCGCATGTCGTCCCGGTAGCGGCCGTTCCACTCCGCCCAGCGGTTCCAGGCGGGGAAGGAGCCCACCTGGTACAGCCCCCCGGCGTCCCACGCCTCGGCGATGAGCTTCACGTCCCCCAAAATGGGGTCGAAGGCCATGGCCTGGAGCAGGGGCGGGGACACCATGGGCGCGCCGTTCTCGTCCCGGCCCAGGATGGAGGCCAGGTCGAACCGGAAGCCGTCCACCCGGTAGGCGGTCACCCAGTAGCGCAGGCAGTCCAAAATCATCTGGTGGACGATGGGGTGGTTGCAGTTCAGGGTATTGCCGCAGCCGGAGAAATTGTAGTAGTACCCCTCGGGGGTGAGCAGGTAGTAGATGTTGTTGTCAAAGCCCTTGAAGGAGAAGAAGGGGCCCATCTCGTTGCCCTCGGCGGTGTGGTTGAACACCACGTCCAGATACACCTCGATGCCCCGCTGCTTGCAGGCCCGGATCAGGTCCTTCAGCTCATTGCCCTCCCGGTTGTACTCGATGCGGGCGGTGTAGCTGGTGTTGGGGGCGAAAAAGCTGACGGTGTTGTAGCCCCAGTAGTTGTAGAGCTTCTGCCCGTCCACCTCCCGGTAGTCCAGCATCTCGTCAAACTCGAAAATGGGCATCAGCTCGATGGCGTTCACCCCCAGCTCCTCCAGGTAGGGGAGCTTTTCCATCAGCCCGGCGAAGGTGCCCGGGTGGGCAACCCCGGAGGAGGGGTCCTTGGTGAACCCGCGCACGTGGAGCTCGTAGATGATGAGGTCCTCGGTGGGGATGAGGGGCTGGCCCATGCTGCCCCAGTCGAAGTCGTCCTTCACCACCCGGGCGCGGTAGTGCTGGCCGTGGGGCGGGGTTTTGCCCCAGGCGCTCTGGCCGGTGACGGCCTTGGCATAGGGGTCCAGGAGGTACTTGCTGCGGTCGAAGATGAGGCCCTTGTCCGGCTCGTAGGGGCCGTCCACCCGGTAAGCGTACTCAAACTCCTCAATGTTCAGCTTGAACACGATCATGGAGTACACGTTGCCGATGCGGTAGTGCTGGGGAAAGGGGAGGACGGCGAAGGGCTCCTCCTCCCCCCGGTGGAACAGCAGCAGCTCAATGGCGGAGGCCCCGTGGGAGTGGACGGTGAAGTTCACTCCGCCGGGGATGGCGGTGGCGCCGTTGGTCTCATAGAAGCCGGGGCGGACGGCAAAGCCGTCGATATAGTCCATGGGGACCAGGTGGATGGCCCGGGGGAGGACCACCCCTGGGTCCTTGACAACGGGGGCGTTGTTTTTGCTCATCGATGCGCTCTCCCTTCCTGGCGGCGTTTAATCCAGCCAAATAACCTTGTCGGCCTGATAAAAGCCCCGGGCGGGGGGGTCCTCGTCGGGCACGCCCAGGGCCACCAGGGCCACGGGGATGGACTGGGTGGACAAAAGATCCTGGAGCTTGCTCATTCTGTGGTTGGGCCAGCAGCCGCACCAGCAGGCGCCGTAGCCCAGGGCCACGGCCTGGAGCAGCAGGTTTTCCACCGCCGCGCCGCAGTCCAGCGGCCAATAGCCCTCCACCGCGCCCTTCTGGTCCTCCGGCCGGGCGCACACCACCACCGCCAGGGAGGCGGTGTCCAGCATGGCGGAGAAGGGGTGGGCGGCGCGCAGCTTGGCCCTGAGCTCGGCGTTCTCCACCACGAAGAACTCCCAGGGGCGGGTGTTGCGGGCGCTGGGGGCCATCATGGCCGCCTCCAGCATGGTCTCCACGTCCGCCCTGGGGATGGCGGCGCCGGGCTTGAATTTGCGGATGCTCCGCCGGGCGCGGATGGTCTGGGTACAATCCATATAATTCCCTCCAGTTAAAATAAATGAACCGGGCGGGCTTGGGCCCGCCCGGTCTGACAAACGATCCGAGGTTCAGAAGTATTTTTTCACGCCGTCGCTGGCCTTGGCCGCGTCCTCACTGATGGAGACGGTGTACTTGATGCCGCACTTCTGGGAGAACTGGTCCAGCCAGGCCAGGAAGGGCTCCACATCCTCGTTGCCCACGGTGGGGACCAGCTTGTTCAGGCTCTCGATGAACACGTGGGTGATATCGTAATTGCTGGCGTACAGCCCGTACAGGAAGCCCTTCAGGGTGTCGTAGTTGGGGATGCTGTAGTCGGAGGTATCCACCAGGCGGATTTTATAGTTGATTTTATAGTTCAGCTTGGAGTTGTGGGCGATGGCCACCACATTGCCATGCTCGGTATCCACTGCTGTGTTGATGAGATCGATCATTTGCTTGGTCTTTCCGGTGCCCTTCAGGCCCATGATAACCTTGACCATTTTTGACCACTCCTTAACTTGAGTATTGGGGGGAGTCCCCCGTTGATATTTCTATGTTACCATCTTTTCGGGGAAATTTCAATACAGGAAATTGAAGTTCACGAAAAATTAGGAAAGTCTGCCCGTCAGCCCATGGCCTCGATGGCGAAATGGGCGGCGGCCTGCCCCTGGCCCACCGCCTTGGCCAGCTGGAGGGGCTGGCCGGTGCAGTCCCCGGCGGCGAACACGCCGGGGAGGCTGGTGGCCATGCGGGCGTCCACCTTGATATAGCCCCCCTCCGTCTCCAGGCCGGGGGCAAGCTGGGCGGGGGCGATGGAGGCGCGCAGGAGGAACACCCCGTCGCAGGGGGTCTCCTCCCCCTTGGCGTCCCGCACGCCGGTGACCCGCTCCGTCCCCAGGATGGACAGCCCGGGCAGCCGCTTTACCGTGACCTGGCAGCCGATGGAGCGCAGGAACTCCGCCTCCTCGTCGAAGTTGGGGGCGTCCCCGGCGCACACCACGGCCTTGCCCCGGTAGAACATGCCGTCGCAGGTGGCGCAGTAGCTCACCCCCCGGCCCAGCAGCTGGACCTCCCCCTGGAGGGGGGCGGCCCGGGACACCCCGGGGGCCAGGATGAGGGCGGAGCCCTCCTCCACGCTGTCCTCCACCGACACCATCACCGACTTGCCCATGGGCATCACGGACAGGGCCCGGCCCTGCCGGAACGACACCCCCAGGTCCTTTGCCTGGCCCAGCAGCCGCTCCACCAGCTCCAGCCCGGTGACGCCGGGCAGGCCGGGGAAGTTGGACATGGCCGGGGCGCGGCACAGGGGGGAGGCGGTGGGGTCGTTGGAGATGACCAGCACGGACTTGTCCCGGGCCCGGGCGTGGATGGCGGCGGTGAGGCCCGCGGGGCCCCCGCCCACAATGAGCAGATCATATTTCATAATGGATCGTCCTCCAAAAAATTTTTTCCTCAATAGTATACCAGAATTTCCGGGAAATCACAATAATAAGAAGGACTGATTCAATCGGCAAGAGCTGGTTGCCAAGCCGTCGCGAGCAGCGCGAATGGACCGGAGCAAAGGCAAAAGCCC
>CAJUEC010000004.1:0-102438 GCA_910585155.1 uncultured Oscillospiraceae bacterium | reverse complement strand
AGCCGCCGCACAGCGGAGGCGGGTTTTGCCTGAGACGGAGGGAAGCCGCGCGTCGTGAGCGGGCGCAGCACGACTATAGGTTGCTAAGCCGTCGCGAGCAGCGCGGATGGACCGGAGCAAAGGCAAAAGCCCAGCCGCCGCACAGCGGAGGCGGGTTTTGCCTGAGACGGAGGGAAGCCGCGCGTCGCGAGCAGGCGCAGCACGACTGCAGGCTGCGAAGAAATTTTGCGCCAGAATGCGGCGCGATTTCCCGGGAATAATTGTGTTTATTTCAAGAAATCGCAACAAAATTATGGCGCAAAATTGCCACAAGACGCCGCAGACGCATTGAATCAGTGCTTCCTGCACTTGCAAGGTGAACGCTTATGGTCTATAATGTTCACCGGGCGCCGCCCTGGCGCGGCGCCTGAGACCGGCGAAAAAACCGTGGATTTTTTGGGAAAAAGGTTTGTGATCCGGCTATTTTACACTGGATGGGGTTATCATCAATGGAAAAACAGATCATAACGATTGGGCTCCCCCGGGCCATGCTGTACTATCGGTACAGAACCCTATGGCGGGTCTTTTTCCAGGAGCTGGGGATGGAGACGGTGGTCAGCGCCCCCACCGACCGGGAGATTCTGGAGCGGGGGACGGCGCTGGCCATCGACGAGGCCTGCCTGTCCCTGAAAATCTACCTGGGCCACGTGGCGGCGCTGGTGGGCAAGTGCGACTACATCCTGGCGCCCCGGGTGAGCAATTTCGGTCGGCACCGCAGCTTCTGCACCCGGTTTGAGGCCCTGCCCGACCTGGTTCGAAACGTCTTTCGGGGGGAGAAGCAGAAATGGCTCTCCTACGAGGTGGACGAGGAGATGAAGCGGGCTGGGGAGGAGGACGCCCTTGTGGAGCTGGGAAGGAGCCTGGGCTGCTCTGCCAAGGCGGCGAAGCGGGCGTACAAGGCGGCCAAGAAGGCGGAGCTGGCCGAGCACAAGGCCCGGGTGCAGAAGCAGGAGCAGCTGTGCCGCCGGGAGGGGATGAAGGTGCTCATCGCCGCCCACAGCTATGTGGCGGAGGACCCCTATATGGGCAGGGCGGTCACCGACTATCTGAAGCGGTCCGGGGTCATCCCCCTCCGGGCGGACCTGACGGACCGGGACGGGGCGCTCAAGCACAGCCGGGAGCTGTCCCCCACCTGCAAATGGGAGCTCAACCGGGAGATTCTGGGGGGCATCGCCCTGCGCCGGGGCGAGGTGGACGGCATCATCCTGCTCAGCGCCTTCCCCTGCGGCCCGGACGCCATGGTCAACGAGCTGATCACCCGGCGGGTGAAGGGCGTTCCCATGCTGAACCTGGTGCTGGACAGCCAGAGCGGCACCGCCGGGGTGGAGACCCGGTTGGAGAGCTTTATCGACATCATCCGCTTTCAGGAGGGTAAGCTGTAATGGCAGAGGTAAAAATGAGAAGCGTCTCCTTTCCCCAGTACGCGGAGTACAGCTGCGCCTTCAAATACATTGTGGAGCAGGCGCTGGGGTGCAAATATGTGGTGCCCCCCGCCCTCACCAAGCGCACCATGGAGCTGGGCACCAAGTACAGCCCGGATTTCGTGTGCACCCCCTTCAAGACCATCCTGGGCAGCATGATCGAGGCGCTGGAGGCGGGGGCGGACACCCTGCTGATGACCCACGGCCTGTGCCGGCTGGGGTACTACGGGGAGCTGGCGGAGCAGATTCTGCGGGACCTGGGCTACCAGTTCGACTTCATCAACCTGTCCGACTACGACATGTCCAAGAAAAAAGAGTACATCCGCATCGTCCGCCGCTTCAATCCCAAGGTGAATTACGCCCGGTTCCTGGTCCAGTTCATGGAGGGGCTGCGGATGGTGGAGTACGTGGACGAGATCACCTGCGAGTACTACAAAAACTGCGGCTTTGACCCCTCGGGCGGGGGGTACAAGCGGGCCTATCAGGACTTCCTCACCGCCATGCGCACCGCCCAGAGCCGGGCCGACGTGGAGGCGGGCTACCGGGCCGCCAAGCGGGAGCTCCAGTCCATCCCCCTGGACAAGCCCCAGCGCCCCCTGCGGGTGGGGGTTGTGGGGGAGTTTTACACCGTCATGGACGCCTTCTCCAACCTGGAGCTGGAGCAGAAGCTGGCCGATATGGGGGTGGAGGTCCACCGCTGGATGAACGTGACCAACCAGTTCCTGCGCTACGGCAGCGGACAGAAAAACCTGAAGGTGAAGATCCAGGACCTGTGCCAGTACGACATGGGCCCCACCTCCACCGCCAACATCTGGTACGCCCGGGAGTGCGCCGAGCGGGGCTACGACGGGCTGGTCCACATCAAGTCCGCCGCCTGCACCCCGGAGATCGACGTGATGCCCGTGCTGCAAAACATCAGCGCGGATTACAAGATCCCCGTGCTCTACCTCACCTATGACGCCCAGACCAGCGACGTGGGCCTGATGACCCGGCTGGAGGCGTTTTACGATATGATCCACATGAGAAAGAAGGTTTTGTAACTTGGAACACGCGTATCTCGGCATCGATGTGGGGTCCATCTCCACCAAGGGTGTCATCATCGACAAGAAGAACCATATTCTGTCCAGCCAGTACATCTGGACCCAGGGGGACCCAATCGGCGCGGTGAAGGAGCTGGTCCGGCTGCTGGAGGGGCAGTTTGACAAGGAGCGGTACAAGATTGTAGCCACCGGGGCCACCGGCTCCGCCCGGAAGCTGGTGGGCACCATCCTGGGGGCCACGATGGTAAAGAACGAGATCACCGCCCACGCCGTGGGCACCACCACCTTTTACCCCGACGTGCGCACCATCCTGGAGATCGGCGGCCAGGACTCCAAAATCATCCTGGTGGAAAACGGGGTGGCGGTGGACTACGCCATGAACACCCTGTGTGCCGCGGGCACCGGGGCCTTCCTGTCCAGCCAGGCCAAGCGGCTGGGCATCGAGGTGGAGGAGATCGGGGACTACGCCCTGCGCTCCACCCACCCCACCCAGATCGCCGCCCGGTGCACCGTGTTCGCGGAGTCCGACCTGGTGCACAAGATCCAGATGGGCCACCCCCGGGAGGACATCATCGCCGGCGTGTGCAACGCGGTGGCGTCCAACTACCTGAACAACGTGGGCAAGGGGAAGAAGATCGTCTCCCCGGTGGTGTTCCAGGGGGGCGTAAGCAAAAACAAAGGGGTGGTGGCCGCCTTTGAGCGCACCCTGGGCTGTCCGGTGATTGTGGACCCCAACGGCCACCTGATGGGCGCCCTGGGGGCGGCCGTCCTGGCCCGGCGGGGCAGCGGGCGGCAGGAGTTTGACTTCTCCGTCGAGAACATGGAGTTCCGCACCCGGGAGGCCAGCTGCGGGGGCTGCTCCAACCACTGCGAGATCATCTGCGTCTACCGGGGGGATCAGCTCATCGACTCCTGGGGCAACCGCTGCGAGCGCGGGGCGGGGGTGCACTGAGCAGAGTCCGGCCGGGGGCCCTTCGGGGGTCCCCGGCCGCGTGCTTTCGGCATTCCTTAAAATTCCGCCGCCCCCTTGATTTTCCGCAAAATACAGGTAAAATAAAAGGTAACGCTGCGGCGGGCCTCCCCCGGTGGGGAGGGACCCGCCCCATTTCATTCAGACGAAGGAGTACGCCATGAAGATCACCGCCATTTTGTTCGACCTGGACGGCACCCTGCTCCCCATGGATCAGGACGCGTTCACCAAGGGCTATTTCAGCCTGCTCACCGCCAAGCTGGCCCCCCGGGGGTACGACCCGGGCAGGTTGGTGGAGGCCATCTGGACGGGCACCGCCGCCATGGTGAAAAACGACGGCTCCCGCCCCAACGAGGCCGCCTTCTGGGAGACCTTTGCTGGGCTCTTCGGGGAGAGGGCCCTGGAGGACAAGCCCCTGTTTGAGGAGTTCTACGCCAACGAGTTCCAGCAGGCCAGGCAGTTCTGCGGCTTCAACCCCCTGGCCGCCCAGGCGGTGCGGCAGATCAAGGAGTGGGGGTTCCGGACGGCGCTGGCCACCAACCCCATCTTCCCCGCCGTGGCCACCGAGAGCCGCGTGCGCTGGGTGGGGTTGGAGCCGTCGGAGTTTGAGTGGTATACCACCTATGAGAACGCCAGCTTCTGCAAGCCCAATCCCAGCTATTACGCCGAGCTGCTGGACAAGCTGGCCCTGCGCCCCCAGGAGTGCCTGATGGTGGGCAACGACGCGGCGGAGGACCTGGCCGCCCAGACCCTGGGGGTGGAGGTGTTCCTGCTCACCGACTGCCTGATCAACCGGGAGGGGCGGGACATCTCCGCCTGCCCCCAGGGCGGATTTGACCAGCTGCTGGAGTTTGTGGACCGGCGGCTGAGGGGAGGGGCGGCGGGTGAATAAGGAGTCGCTGAAAAAGCTGCTGATCCAGTCCCTGTCCGGTTTTTTCTCCCTGGCCCTGGCCATCCTGTTTTTCTTTGTCCTCCAGCGGTTTGAGGAGCTGCGCCAGTCCCTGCACTGGCTGCTGTGGGTGCTCACCCCCTTCCTCTACGGCGGCGCCATGGCCTATCTGCTGAAAACCCCCTGCGCCTTTCTGGAGCGGCAGTTCCAGGCCGCCCTGCCGGAAAAATACAAAAAGCGGGCCAATGTGCTGGGCGTGGTGGCGGTGCTCATCATCAGCGCCCTGGTGATCTATCTGCTGCTCAGCATGGTGCTGCCCGAGATGTGGGAGAGCATTGTGGCCCTGGCGGTGGCCGTCCCCCCCAAGGCGGAGGAGTTCACCCAATGGGTGCTGTCCCACCTGGAGGGCAACGAGATGCTGCAAAACTACGTAAACAACGCCTTTGCCAGCCTGGAGAGCTGGCTGAAGAATTGGGCCACCACCGACCTGCTGCCCACTGTGCAGAACATGATGGGCGGGGCGTTTACCGTGGCCAGCTCCGTGCTCACCGCAATGAAGAACATCGTGCTGGGGCTGATTATCTGCGTTTACCTGCTGCTGAGCCGGAAGAGGTTCGCCAAGCACGGCAGGGCGGTGATCTACGCCCTGTTCAAGCCCGCCCGGGCGGAGGCCCTGCTGAGGGAGGTCTCCTTCATCGACACCACCTTTGTGGGCTTCTTCGGGGGAAAGATTCTGGACAGCGCCATTGTGGGGCTGATCTGCTATGTATTCTGCATGATTATGACCTTCGCGGCGGGCTTTCAGAACGCGGTGCTCATCAGCGTCATCATCGGCGTGACCAATGTGATTCCCTATTTCGGCCCCTTCATCGGGGCGGCGCCCGCCGCCCTGCTCATCCTGATCTCCAGCCCCAGGAACTGTCTCATCTTCCTGGTGTTCATCGTGATTTTGCAGCAGTTCGACGGCAACGTGCTGGGCCCCAAGCTGCTGGCGGGCAGCGTGGGCCTCACCGGGTTCTGGGTGCTGTTCGCCATCACCCTGTTCCAGGGGCTGTTCGGCTTTGTGGGCATCCTGGTGGGGGTGCCGGTGTTTGCCGTCATCTACGACCTGGTCCGCCGGGCCATCGTCAGCGGCCTGCGCCGGCACGGCAAGCTGGATGTGCTGGAGTAGAGCTGAGATGGAGAAAATATGATGTTAGAGCTTTGTCAAAGGAGCCCTGAAATAGCCCGAATCCGACCTTTTCTGATTAGGAGGTAATACGCAATGCTGCCCATTTCCAACTGTAATCGAACTGCCGCCCCGGCCTATGGAACGGTGCGCCCGGGGACCGCATCCGCCGGCCTTAAAAATAACTTCCAGTCCCAGGTTCGGGAGCAGGCTGCCCGCCGGACCGACGAGTACCGGCCCCAGGTCCAGCAGGCCGCGGAGCGGCGGACGGCGGACCAGGCCGATTCCGCTCCCGCCCGAAAGACTCCGTCCCGGGAGGACCTGGCGGAGCTGGCGGCGAAATACAACCCCAGGCGGATGACGCAGGCGGAGTACGATTCCTTCCTGGAGGACCTGGTGGACAAGGGGATTTTGAGCAAGAGCGACCTGGGCCACCTTGGTTATCGGGGCATGGTGGTCCTGGGCGTTGAGTCGGAGGGAGCCCATTCCTGGGGCGTGACCTCCAGCTGGGACGCCAGCGGAATGAGCCTCTCGCAGCTCAGGGGACTCGCTGGCGTCGCCAGTCTGGCCGACGCCGGCGGCGACGCCCTGACCATGGCAAAGCTGCTCTCCCTGCAAAAGCCCTGTGCCGCCACCTCGCCCGAGGCGCTGGCCTTCGCGCAGGAGAGCGCCGACGCATACCGGGCGCTGGCGGAGGCGCTGGAGGCCGTCCAGGCCCGGCGCGGGGGCTGAGCCCCGGCGGGGCGCCGGATTCCGCAGGACTGTTTCGAAAGGCCGGACCGTGGGGGACCTCCCCACGGCCCGGCTTTTTTTGCGCGGCGCCCGTCCGCCACTAAGGTTGTGCGGCAAAACGGGAAGGTTGCGCGGCGGCCCTTCCCCCTCCCTCCGCCCTGGGTATAATGGGGTCAGGGCATGCCGGCGTCTTTCGGCGGCCCGCACAAGACAGGGGGAAACAGAGATGAAGGGAAAGCTGCTTTCAAAATGTGCTGCGTCGCTGCTGTGCGCCGCCTCGGTGCTGTCGCTGCTGGCCGGGTGCGGGGGAGAGATCCCCGGAGCGCCCAGCCCTGTGGCCTCCGCCGCGGCGGAGGCCGCGGTCCCGGACCGCGGCCAGCCCGACCGGTCGGACCTGCCGTACCTGGACGCCATCGCGGGATATCAAAAAGAGGACTGGACTGCCCATTGGATCTGGACCGAGGGCTGCTCGGAGGACAGCTACGCGGCCTTCCGGAAGACCTTCACCCTGGACCAGGACGTGCCCTCCGCCACCGCGTACATCTCCGCCGCGGACAAGTACGTCCTCTGGGTGAACGGCCGGCTGACGGTGCTGGACGGCTCGCTGAAGCGGGGGCCCACCCCCTATGACAGCTACTACGACACTGTGGAGATCACCGGCCTGAAGCAGGGGGAGAACACCATCGCCCTGCTGGTGGCCTTCAACGGCCGCTCGGGGGACGGCTCCATCGTCCCCGTGCTCACCGACGAGGAGGGGGACGAGTACACCCAGGCGGGGCTCATCTTCCAGATGGAGGCCGGGGGGACCATGGTCTGCTCGGACAGCTCCTGGAAGGCCGCCCGCCACACCGGCTACAGAAACCGGGTCACCGCCGGGGCGGACTACCCCGGCTACACCCAGTCGTCCATGCTGGCCGAGCGCAACGTCTACTTCGACGCCCGGGAGGACCTGGGGGACTTCACCGCGCCGGACTACGACGACAGCGGCTGGGAGAGCGCCACCCCCGTGGCCAAGGCGGGAGACCTGCCCTTCGGGGCCCTCTACTCCGCCATGATCCAGCCGGTGAAGTTTGACGAGGTCACCGATTTTGCCAACTCCGGGGACTATGTGGGCCGGGCCCTGACCCAGGACACCACCCTGGAGCTGGAGCTGCCGGGGAACATCCAGTTCACCCTCTGCTTTGAGCTGGAGGCCCCCGCGGGCAAAACGCTCACCTTCTACACCGACACCTACACGGACAAGCAGGGGCTGGCCAATTTCAAGGACACCTACATCACCGCCGAGGGGGCCCAGCGCTACGAGAACTGGCCCTGGCGCAGCGGCTCCCGGCTCATCATCGAGGCGGAGGCGGGGGTGACCTTCACCCGGCTTGGCTACCGCGCCAGCGGGTTCAACGGGGAGTGGGCGGGCTCCTTCACCTCCTCGGACCCCGGCCTGGACCAGCTCTGGCAGGAGTCGCTGAACACCATCGCCATCTGTATGCGGGACACCTACATGGACTGCCCCGAGCGGGAGCGGGGCCCCTACATGGGGGACGCCTCCAACCAGATTGACGCGGCGCTGTACAGCTACGACCAGGGCGGGCTTGACCTGACCCGAAAGGCCATTCTGGCCTGCGTGGCCTGGACCCGCGCCGACGGGGCCATCCCCAGCCGGGCCCCCAGCGTGAAGCCCCAGGAGATCCCCAACCAGAGCCTGATCTTCGTGTCCAGCGTCTACCACTACTACCTCCACTCCGGCGACCGGGAGACGGCGGAGGCCTATTGCAGGGCCTTCCTGCGCTATTTGCAGCTGGTGGAGATGGAGGACGGCCTGCCGGTGTACCGGGACGGCTCCTGGACCTGGAACGACTGGGGGGAGCGGATTGACACCGGGCTGCTCCAGGCGGGCATCTACTACTACGCGCTGAACGTGACCCGGGAGCTGGCCGGGGCGCTGGGCATCACCGAGGGGACCGAGTTTTTGACCCAGCGGATGGACGGGATGAGAGAGAACTGGCGGGCCGCCTGGTACACCGAGGAGGGTTTTCGGAGCCCGGACAGCAAGTACGTGGACGACCGCGCCAACGCCCTGCTGGCCCTGTCCGGGCTGGCGGGGGAGGAGGACTACCCCCTCATCACCGACGTGATCATGCGCACCTATGAGGCCAGCCCCTTCCTGGAGAAGTACGTGCTGGAGGCGCTGTGCGCCATGGGCCGGACGGACCTGGCCCTCCAGCGGATGCGGGAGCGCTACGCGCCCATGCTCCAGGACGGGTACGACACCCTGTGGGAGACCTTCGACGGGGACACGGGCACCGTCAACCACGGCTGGACCGCCGCGCCGCTGTACATCCTGTCCAAGTACGCGGCGGGGGTGCGCCCGGTCCAGGCGGGCTTTGAGGAATATGAGATCGTCCCCAGCGCCGCACTGGACCGCTTCCGCTGCGTTGTCTGGACGCCCAAGGGGGAGCTGGCGGTGGAGCTGGACACCACCCCGGAGGGCCGGACCCTCACGGTGAACGCCATCGACGCCCCGGGCACAGTGGTCATCCCGGAGGCCATGGGCGGGGAGATCACCGTGTCCGGCGGGGACAGCCGGGTGGACGGGAACCGGGTGACCCTGACCGGCGCGGGGGAGTATGTCATCACCATCCAATGAGAGAAGGAGACCGGGGCCGCCCACTGGGCGGCCCCGGCTTTTTTCCCGCTCAATCGCAGCGGCGGGACTCCATAAAGCTGGTGAAGGCCTCCAGAAAGGCCCTGCGCCTGGGGTGGCTGACTTGAAGGGCCTCGCCGTCCACATAGACGTTCAGCCCCTCCACCCGGTCCACATGGGCCAGGTTGACCAGCAGAAAGTTGTTGCAGCGGACAAAGCCGTATTCCCCCAGGAGGGTCTGGGCGTTCTTCATGGTCTGGTACTGGCGGTATTCCCCGTCGGCGGTGTGGTAGACGCAGTGGTGCCCCTTCACCTCCACATAGCGGATGTCCCCGGGGGACAGGCGCACGAAGCTGGACTCGGAGCGGATGAACACGTCGGGGGCGGCGGTCCGGTCTAGCCGGCCCAGCACCCGGGTGAACTTCAGGGCGAACTCCGGGTAGGACACCGGCTTGACGATGAAGTCGGCGGCGGACACCTCATAGCCCTGGATGGCGTATTGGCGCATGGTGGTGACGAAGATCAGAATGACCTTGCCGTCCTTCTCCCGCAGGGCCTTGGCGGCGTCCATGCCGTTGAGCATGGGCATCATGATGTCCATGTAGACGATGTGGAAGGGGGAGTATTTGTCCAGAAAGGTGACCGCGTCGTAGAAGAGGGTGACGGAGATGGGGATTTTGTGCTGGGCGGCGTAGGTCTTGATGTGGGCCTCCAGCGCGGCGGCCTGCTCCCGGTTGTCCTCCACAACGGCGATGTCAATCATGCTCGTTCCCCCTCTCCCATTTTTATTCACTATAACAATTTATACGGGAGAAGTCAAGCCGGACAGGGGCTGCAAGCAGCAAAACAGGCGGCCCCGCATAAGCGGGGCCGCCCTTCTCGTCAGGGCAGGGAGGGGAGGGTGATGAACTCCGGGTTGCAGATGGCGTCCAGATACTCCTCCGCCCGGACCGGGTCGGCCAGGGCGGGGTCCAGGGGCAGGTCGAACACCACGCTGAGCCCTGGATAGTCTGGGTTGGCGGCGATCTCTCCCGTCTCCTGGTCCATGAGGAAGGTGTCGGCGCCGGGGATAAAGTCCTGGCACACCCCCAGGTACAGTCCCCGGTCGGCGAAGATGGCCACGGTGTCGCACTCCAACAGGCGGTAGAGCACGCCGTCCTCCACAAACTCTCCGTAATTGCCGTTCATGGTGGCGATGTTCAGCCGTCAGGGCTCCACCCCCTCGTCCCGGAGCACCCCGGGCCGCTCCAGCGTCCGCGGGCACGGCATCCGTCACCTCCTTCTCATTGCTCCGCCTCCTGCGGCCCTGTACACTAGTTAATCGCCGCGAGGAGGCCGGCGGTTTCCTTTTTTGCAAAAATTTTTTACGGGATAGGAAGCTCTGGATTTTCGCCCCGGTTTGCGGTATGATGTAGTCAGCGCGCCGCTGTGGAGCAAAGTCTGCGTGCGGGGGCAGCCGGAAACGGATTTGCCCAGGACACGAAAGGAGGGGACGCCCGTGGAGCTGGACCTGAGAGAGCCCCTGCGCTATCTGGGCGTGCGGGGGGAGCCGGACCCGGACCTGCTGCGGGAGCTGTCCGCGGCGGCGGACAAGCTCACCCGCTCAGTGACGCCTCGGTGGGTGTGGCGGGTGTTTCACGTGAAACATTCGTTTGATGGAGAGGCGCTGGAGGGGGCCGGCCTCACCCTGCCCGGCGGCCTGGCCCGGACCATGCTGGGGGACTGCGCCCAGGCTGTTGTGCTGGCGTGCACCCTGGGGGCGGGGTTTGAGGCCATGCTCCGGGGGGAGCAGGCCCGGGGCATGGCCCGGGCGGCCCTGCTGGACGCCTGCGGCTCCGCCTGGGTGGAGGCGGGGTGCGGCGCCGCCGAGGAGGAGATCGCCGCCCGCTTTCCGGGGCTGCATCTCACCGACCGGTTCAGCCCCGGCTACGGCGACCTGCCCCTGGCCCTGCAGCGGGACATCTGCGCCATCCTGGACACCCCCCGGCGGCTGGGGGTGCAGGTGACGCCCAGCGTGCTGATGAACCCCGCCAAGTCGGTGACCGCCGTCATCGGCCTGTCGGAGCGGCCCCAGCCCGCCCGGGTCCGGGGCTGCGGGTACTGCGCCCTGCGAGAGACCTGCCAATACCATAAGGAGGGGAAAAGCTGTGGAGCTTGACTTTTTATATGACGGACTTGTGATGTTAGACGGGGCCATGGGCACCGTATTGCAGCAGCGGGGCCTGCCTCCCGGGGGCAAGCCGGAGCTGCTCAACTTCACCAGCCCGGAGCTGCTGCGCGCCATCTACCGAGAGTACATCGACGCGGGCAGCCAGATCATCTGCGCCAACACCTTCGGGGCCAACGCCCTGAAGCTGGCGGGGACGGGGTACAGCGTGGACCAGGTGGTGTCCGCCGCCGTGGCGGTGGCAAGGGAGGCCGCCGCCGGGACGGGGGTAAAGGTGTCCCTGGACCTGGGGCCCCTGGGGGAGCTGCTGGAGCCCTTAGGCACCCTGTCCTTTGAGCGGGCCTACGGCTATTTCAAGGAGGCGGCCGTGGCGGGGGAGCGGGCCGGGGCGGAGCTGGTGTCCATCGAGACCATGACCGACCTGTACGAGGCCAGAGCGGCCCTTTTGGCGGTGAAGGAGAACACCTCCCTGCCGGTGCTGGCCACCATGTCCTTTGAGCAGAGCGGCCGCACCTTCACCGGCTGCACCATCCCCTCCATGGCCCGGACGCTGGAGGGGCTGGGGGCGGACGCCATCGGGCTGAACTGCTCCCTGGGCCCAGACCTGCTCCTGCCCCTGCTGCGGGAGCTGTGCGAAAACACCCGCCTGCCCGTCATCGCCAAGCCCAACGCCGGCCTGCCCGACCCGGAGACCGGGGCATACGGCATGGGGCCGGAGGACTTTGTCCAGGCCCTGCTCCCCTGCCTGGAGGCGGGGGTGACCATCTTCGGCGGCTGCTGCGGCACCTCGCCGGACTACATCCGCGCCCTGGCGGCAGCGCTGAAGGACAAAATGCCCGCCCCCCGGACCTACCGCTCCGCCGGGTTTGTGTGCTCGGCCATGACCCCCTGCTTCCTGGACGGGGTGCGGGTGATCGGCGAGCGGGTCAACCCCACGGGGAAGAAGCGGCTCCAGCAGGCCCTTTTGGAGGGTGACCTGGACTATGTCTTAGATCTGGCCGTCCAGCAGGAGGACGCCGGGGCGGACATTCTGGACGTGAACGTGGGCCATCCCGGGGTGGATGAGGCCGCACTGCTTCCCCGGGTGGTGAAAAAGCTCCAGAGCGCCGTGGCCCTGCCGCTGCAGTTGGACTCCACCAGCCCCGACGCCCTGGAGGCCGCCCTGCGGGTGTACAACGGCAAGGCGGCGGTGAACTCGGTGAACGGAGAGCGGGCGGTGCTGGAGCGCATCCTTCCCATTGTGAAAAAATACGGGGCCAGCGTGGTGGGCCTGTGCCTGGACGAGCACGGCATTCCCCCCACGGCGGAGGGCCGGGTGGCCATCGCCAGGCGCATCCTGGACGCGGCGCTGGAGCACGGCATCCCGGCGGAGGACGTGTGGATTGACTGCCTCACCCTCACCGTGTCCGCCCAGCAGGACCAGGGGTTGGAAACGCTGAAGGCCGTGCGGATGGTCCGGGAGGAGCTGGGGCTCCAGGTGGTTCTGGGGGTGTCCAACATCTCCTTCGGCCTGCCCAACCGCGCCGCCGTCACCCGCAGCTTTCTCACCCAGGCCCTGGGGGCGGGGCTCACCCTGCCCATACTCAACCCCAACCAGCGGGAGATGATGGACGCGGTGGCGGCCTTCAAGGTTCTGTCCGGGGAGGACGCGGGCAGCCGGGCCTATATCGCCCGGTTCGCGGACGCCCCGGCCCAGGCTGTACCCGCCCCGGCGGGGGCGCTCACCCTGGAGGAGGCGGTGGCCCGGGGGCTGGAGGGGGACGCGGGCCGCCTGGCCCGGGAGGCCCTGAGGACCCAGGATGAGCTGTCCCTGGTGGAGCACCGGCTCATCCCCGCCCTGGACAAGGTGGGCGCGGACTACGAGGCGGGCCGGGCCTTCCTGCCCCAGCTGCTCTCCGCCGCCCAGGCGGCCCAGGCGGTGTTTGAGGCGGTGAAGGCCTCTGTGGCGGAAAAGGGAGGGACCCCGGTAAAAAAGGGCCGGATCCTCATCGCCACCGTGAAAGGGGACATCCACGACATCGGAAAGAACATCGTGCGCACGGTGATGGAAAACTACGGCTATGAGGCGGTGGACCTGGGCCGGGACGTGCCGCCGGAGGCCGTTCTGGAGGCCGTGCGGGAGCAAAGCATCCGGCTGGTGGGGCTGTCCGCCCTGATGACCACCACCCTGCCCGCCATGGAGGAGACCGTCCGGCTGCTGCGCGCCCTGCCCCAGCCCCCGGTGGTCTGGGTGGGGGGCGCGGTGGTCACCCCGGAGTACGCCGCCCGGATCGGGGCGGACCACTACGCCCGGGACGCCCGCCAGTCGGTGGAGATCGCCAGAAAGGTGTTTGGAGCATGAGGATTCGGGAGGATTTGGCAGGGGGGAGGCCCCTGCTGTTTGACGGGGCCATGGGCACCTACTACGCTGCCCGGCCCGGCGGGGGAGCGGAGCGGTGCGAGCAGGCCAACCTGGACGCGCCGGAGGAGATCGCCGCCATCCATCGGGCCTATCTGGAGGCGGGGGCCCGGGCCATCCGCACCAACACCTTCGACGTGGGCGGGGACTGGGAGCGGGCCCGGCGGATCATCGAGGCGGGGTGCTCCATCGCCTTGGCGGCGGCGGAGCCCTTCGGCGTCCATGTGTTCGCCGACCTGGGTCCCGCCCCCCAGGAGGGGCCGCTGCCCCCCGGCGAGCACTACCGTTGCCAGGCGGAGGTCTTTCTGGCCCAGGGGCTCACCCACTTCATCCTGGAGACCCTGCCCGGCGACGAGGGGCTCCCGGAGCTGGCCCGGTATTTGAAGGCGCGCTGCCCGGAGGCGTTCCTGCTGGCCTCCTTTGCCGTGGATCCCACCGGCGTCACCCGGGAGGGGGTGTCCGGGCGGGCCCTGCTGGCCCGGGCGGCGGCATTGGATGAGGTGGATGGGGTGGGCTTCAACTGCGTGTCCGGCCCCCGCCACCTGCTGGAGCTGGTCCAGGGGCTGGACCTGTCCGCCCTGGGGGGAAAGCCCCTGTCCGTCATGCCCAACGCCGGCTACCCCACGGTGCTGGGCCGGCGGGTGGCCTACCGGGGCGGGCCGGACTACTTCGCCGCCCGGCTGGTGGACATCGCCCGGTGGGGCGCGGCCCTGGTGGGGGGCTGCTGCGGCACCACGCCGGAGCACATCGCCCGGGCGGCCCAGGCGCTGGAGGGGGCCTCGAGGGAATCGCCCGCCCTGCTGCCCGCCCAGCCCCGGCCCCGGCGGGAGCCCGTCCCCGGGCGCAACCGCCTGCGGGAGAAGCTGGAGGCGGGCCGGCGGGTGATCGCCGTGGAGCTGGACCCTCCCGCCGACGACCAGGCGGAGGCCTTCATGGAGGGGGTGCGGGCCCTGCGGGACGCGGGGGCGGACGCGGTCACCGTGGCGGACTGCCCGGTGGGCCGGCCCCGGGCGGACAGCTGCCTGCTCTCCTGCAAGATCCGCCGGGAGACCGGGGTGGACCCCCTGCCCCACATGACCTGCCGGGACCGGAACCTGAACGCCGCCAAGGCGCTGCTGCTGGGGCTGTCCATGGAGGGGGTGCACAATGTGCTGCTGGTCACCGGCGACCCCATCCCTACCCAGGACCGGGACGAGGTAAAGAGCGTGTTCAACTTCAACTCCCGGAAGCTGATGGGCTACGTGGGGGCGCTGGCCGGCCACGGGCTGTCCACCCCCTTTCAGATCTTCGGGGCGCTGAACGTGAACGCCCCCAACTTCGCCAGACAGCTGGAGCTGGCCCGGGAGAAGGAGGAGGCCGGGGCGGCGGGCTTCCTCACCCAGCCGGTCCACTCCCCCCGGGCGCTGGACAACCTGCGGCTGGCCCGGGAGAAGCTGCGGGGCTACATTCTGGGGGGCGTGTTCCCCATCGTCAGCCACCGCAACGCCCTGTTCCTCAACAACGAGGTGGCGGGGGTGTCCGTGCCGGAGGACGTGGTCAGGCGCTATGAGGGGCTGAGCCGGGAGGAGGCGGAGGAGCTGGCGGCGGAGCTGTCCGTCCAAGCCGCCCGGGACATGGAGGGGTGCACCGACGGCTGGTATCTCATGACCCCCTTCCGCCGGGTGGCCCTCATCACCCGGATTATGGGGGAGCTGCGGCGGTAAAAAGGTCCCCCCGGTACGACTGGGGGGACTACGCCGCTGAATTGCTTCAGGGCCCGGACGCGCAGGCGTCCGGGCCCTGAGATGATTTTGTGTGCCGTCTCCTCAGCCCAGCCGGCGCTGGAGCTGCTCGGGGTGGGCCGCGCAGGACAGCGCCGTGTCACGGCTGATCCTGCCCTTCTGGTAGAGCTCAAAAATGGACTGGTCCATGGTGATCATGCCCTCTCCGCCGCCGGCGGCGATGGCGTTGTCGATCTGGTGGCTCTTGCTGTCCCGGATCAGGCTGCGGATGCCGCTGTTCACGTGCATCACCTCGAAGGCGGGCACCAGGCTGCCGTTGATCCCCGGAATCAGCTGCTGGGACACCACGGTGTTCAGCACCATGCTCAGCTGAATGCGCACCTGGGCCTGCTGGTCGCTGGGGAAGGAGTCCACAATGCGGTCGATGGTGTTCACCGCACCCTGGGTGTGGAGGGTGGCGATGAGCAGGTGGCCGGTCTCCGCCGCGGTCATGGCGGTGTGGATGGTCTCCTTGTCCCGCATCTCCCCCAGCAAAATCACGTCGGGGGCCTGGCGCAGGCAGGAGCGCAGGGCGGAGAGGTAGTCCTCCGTGTCGATGGAGATCTCCCGCTGGCTGACAATGCTGCTGTGGTTGCGGTGGAGGTATTCGATGGGGTTTTCCATGGTGATGATGTGGCACTCCCGGGTGTGGTTGATCCGGTCGATGATGCAGGCCTGGGTGGTGGATTTGCCGCTGCCCGCCGTGCCGGTGACCAGGATCATGCCGTGCTTGACCTGGGCCAGCTCCATCACCTGGGGCGGGATGCCCAGCTCCTGCCAGTCCGGGATGCCGAAGGCCACCACCCGGATCACCGCCGCCAGCGAGCCCCGCTGGCGGTAGGTGTTGGCCCGGAACCGGGCCAGACCAGCCAGGGCGAAGGAGAAGTCGTCGTCCCCCCGGGTGAGAAAGCCCTCCATGGAGCGGTCCGCCTTGGCGTACAGATCGGTGATGAGCCGCTGGCTGTCCTCAGGCATCAGCCGCTCGCCGCCGATGTGGCACAGACGGTTGTCCAGCTTTTCGCACACGGGACTGCCCGCGATGATGAACAGGTCCGACGCGCGATCCTGCACCACCCGGCTCAGATATTCCAGCAAATCTGCCATGTCCTACCTCCTAGGCCTGGTTCGAAAAATGTCAAATGAAAGCGCATCTCATTCCCACGGCGCTTGTCCGGTCTGGGCGCGGGCTCAGAAGAAGATCCCGTCCCACAGGTCCAGACTGTCGTCCTCCTCCCACGCGCCGGTGGGCACGGACTGCCAGCGCAGCACGGTGCACACGCCCTCCAGTCCGCCGTCAAAGCGCACCCGGACCTGGAGCTCCTGGGTGGCCGAGATAGAGCAGCTGTACTCGGCGTACAGGGGGTCGCTGCCGTAGAGCTCCACCCCCTCGGGCTCCTCGCCGTTTTTCAGCCGGGCCAGAAGCTCCTGGGCCTGACAGTCGGCGGCGTAATAGCCGGAGACCGCCCGGGCGGAGGCCTGGCTGAGCCGGTCGTCCGCCCGCACGGTGGACAGGCTGAGCAGGGCGAACACCGTCAGGCACAGCACCCCGAACACCACCAGCAGGGACGCGCCCCCCACCGGGGGCGGGGACACCTGGACTTCCTTCCGGCTATCCATGGGCGCTCACCTCCTGCCAGGCCACATCCATACGCAGCAATTCCACGTCCTCCGCCTCGTCGCGGAGCCAGATTTCAGCCTTGCCCAGGCCGGCCACGCCGCTGTCCAGCCGGTACACGCCCAGGGTGTAGCGCATGGTGTCCTGGGCGGGGTTCCACTGGCTGTCGTAGTCCAGGGAAAAGCTGTCCTGGTCGTGGCGGTCCGCGCCCAGCAGGGCGGCGGCCGCCGCAAAATCACCGCCGCTGTGGCGCACAGCCTCCGCGGCGTTCTGGCACAGCACCACCGCCCGGTCCCGGGCCTCGCACGTCCGGGAGATGGCGTCCGACTTGACAAAGGCCTGTATGCACAGCGCCGCCGCTAGGGCGAACACCAGCAGCATCACCATCTGCTCCATGAGCAGCAGAGGGGCCTTGCTCTTCATGACCCCGCCCCCTCTCCGCTGCGCAGGGACAGCCGCAGCTCAATGGGCTCATCCCCCTCCTCCAGGGTGACGGCGAGGGTCAAAAGCCCGTCCTCCTCCCGGACCGACAGCCCATGGAGGGCCATGATCCGCTCCCCGTCCGAGGGGGAAAGGTCCGCGTCGGCGGCGCAGAACAGCTCCATCAGCCAGCCCTCGTGGGCGTACACCCAGGTGACGTACTCCTGGTCGCCGATCTGCTCGGTGATGGCCAGGGCCTCCCCGTCGCCGAAGCGGCCGGAGCCCACGCCGCCCTGGGCGTCGCTCTGGTGCACCCGGGTGGCCAGATACTGGGTGCAGGTCCGCCGGTCGGCGGCGGCCCGGTCCCGCTGGGTCAGGCTCTGGTAGCTGTTGGCCCCGGTGAGCAGCACGATGAGCAGGCACACGGCGAACACGCCGAACAGCAGCAGGGCCAGCAGCCCCTCCAGATGATCAGTTTGTTTTTTCATGGGTCCTCTCCTGACTTGGCCGCGCTACGACAGGGGCAGCACGGTGATATCCGGCATCAGGTTTTGGGCGATGGCCACATAGTGGATGATGCAGCGGCTCTCGTCCACCTGCAGGCCGTAGTGCTCCCGCAGGTAGTCCAGGTCGGGGGGATAGATCCCCTCGGAGGCGTAGCAGGTGGCGCAGCTGCGGCGCACCGCGTCCTCCACCTGGCGCAGCTGTTCCACCCCCTGGTCCTGGTTGAGCTGGTCCACGGCGGCGGAAAAGCAGGTCACGGCGACCACCGCCGCCAGCAGCAGGGCGGCGCCCTTCAAAAATCCTCTCCAGCGTCCCATAGGCTCACCCGATGGCGCTCATGATGTGCATCAGGGGCAGCATCACAGACAGCAGGATCAGCCCCACCAGCACCGAGCACACCAGCACCAGCGCGGGCTCCACCCGGCTGACCATCTCCTCCACAGCGGCCTCGCTGTCCTCGGACAGGTCCCGGGCAATCTTCTCCATGGCCATATCCCCCGCGCCGCTGCGCTGACCCAGCTCCAGCAGGCGGCAGGACGCGGCGGGCAGGAGGGCGGTCTCCCCCATGGCCTCGGACAGGGAGGCGCCCTGCTCCAGCCGCTCACAGCAGGCCCGGCAGCGGGCCTGGGCGGGGGGATTGTCCGCCAGCAGGGAGGCGGACAGCTCCAGGGCCTTCTCCAGGGGCAGGCCGCTGGCCATGCCCATGGACAACGCCTGGGTGAGGCGGGCGTTGTTCATCCTGCGGGACAGCCCCCGGTCACCCCGGAGGTTTTGCAGCAGGTTCAGCACCCGCTCCCGGAAGCCGTCCAGCCCGGCGAAGGCGGCGCACAGCGCCACCACCAGGGCCAGCAGCACCCACAGCACGGGCATGGCGGAGTCCAGCGCCCGGCCCACGGCCAGCAGGCCCCCGGCCACGCCGGTGAGCCGGCTGCCCAGGGAGATGTACACGTCGTTGAAAATGGGCAGCACCCGCATCAGCAGAACCCCGATGACCACCAGCATCAGCACCAGCATCACCGCGGGGTAGAGCAGGGCGCTGCGCACCCGGCGGTCCAGCCGCATCCGCCGTTCGTAATATTCGGACAGGGCGCGCAGCGCCTCCTCCGTCCGTCCGGTCTCCTCACCCACCTGGATCAGGCCGCACAGGTAGGCGGGGAAGCGCCCGCTGTCCCGCAGGCACTGGGACAGGGGCGCGCCGGAGTCCGCCTGCTCGGCCATGCCGGCCAGCAGGTCCTTATAGGCCGGCTCCCCGCCCAGCAGGGACAGGGCGTCGCCCACCCCCACCCCGGCGTGGAGCAGCAGGTACAGCTCCAGAGTCAGCCCGGACAGCTCTTGATTGCCAATTGTTTTTCCCATTGCAGAACGCCGCCTTTATGTTTTAGTAGAGATACATGGCGTTGTAGTTGCTGCCGTCGCCCACATACTTCTGGATGGCGGCGCTGTTGTTGGCGGAGGAGATGAAGGTGGGGTCCATCCGCTGCCAGGTGGCGCCGTCGAAGAACACGGCGCCCTCCACCCAGCCCGACTCCTCCGACCACACGCTGATCCAGGCGTGGTACTGGGTACCGGCGTAGCCCACCACCAGCTTGCAGGGCACGCCCTGGCTGCGCAGCATTCCGGTCATCAGCGCGGCGTAGTCAAAGCAGATGCCTTTGCCGGTGGCCAGGGTGTCGTCCAGCACGGGCAGGTAGCCCGACTTCACCGAGTTGGCCTTCTTTTTGTCGTAGGTCAGGCTGTTCACCACGAAGTCGTAGATCTTCTCCACCTTTTTCAGGGGGTCTGTCTCTCCCTTGGTGAGCTCGGCGGCCTTGGCGATGGCGTTGTCCGCCTTCACCTCGTAGTTCACGTACTGGTTGGGGCGCAGGAAGGGGGCGAACTCGTCCGTCATGGTCACGTCAAAGGAGGCGGACAGCAGGGCGGTGTACTTCTTGTCCGTCACGTTCTCGTACACGGTGATCTTGTAGCTGCCGTTGCCGTCGGACAGGGGGAAGGTGGTCCACTCGTCGGGGTTTAGGTTATAGGTGTACTTGGTCTCGTTCACGGCGTAGGACGGGCCGAACACCTGGACCTTCAGGGCCTTGCCGCCGTTGGAGCACTTGACCATCACATAGCCGTCGGTGATGTTGGAGTAGTCGATGGTGACCCGGCCGTTCTGCTGGGTGCGCACGCCGGAGGCCACCGGCTTGAGGATGGTGGAGGCGGCGGGGGCGGGGGCGGCGGACAGGGCCGTCACCTCATCGTCAATCTCGGCCAGCTGCATCAGGGGCGTCTGGTCGATATACGCCTGTCCGGGCTCTGTCTCCCGGGGGGGCTGGGACGGGACGGCCTGGGCGGAGCAGCCCGCCAGTGTGGCCAGCGCCAGAAGCAGAAGCAGCGATTTCTTGAGCGTTCTCATTGTGTTCCCTCCATAGATATTGTGCCAAAGGGCCTGCCTTGGGAAGCGCTGATCAATCAGCTCCTCCTTAAAAAGCTGTACCAAATAGACTCAGCATACATCTTCGCGGCCAAAACCGCCGATGAGCTGCGTTAAAAAATTCTTGCAATGCACAAAGTATTCCCGCGATTTTTTGCCTTGTCACCGGCAGTTTTGTCTCGCGGATCTGAACGCTTCGGCGATTGGTACAGCTTTTAAGAACCTGCTTTTGCGGCGCTGAGGCAGCCGCAGGGGCGGGTTCCCGTCTGGGCAGGGGGAGGCCCATTGTCTCCCAACAAAAAATATACCACAGCCCTCTGGGAAATACAAGGCAAATTTTTTTGCCCGGATAGAGGCTGGTGTTCAGGCGATTTTGCCAAAATCAGACCGGTTTTTCCCGGCTCAGTGCCGGGGCCGGACCGGCCGCCGGGCCCGCCGGTCCTTGACACGGACGGCGGGGTGTGCTATCATTCTCTCAGTGGCTACTATATTTTTAACAATAGTGAAATTGACAATAGTGAAGGAGAGATGCGCCGTGAAGAAAAACTATATGGCCCGGCTGGAGCGCTGGGTCCGATGGATGCTGCCCGGGCAGGAGGGGGACGACGTGATCGCCGACTACCGGGACATTGTGGGCAGCCGGCCCTACGAGGAGCTGCTCCGGGATGTGGGCAGACCCCGGGACGTGGCGGCCCCCCTCGCCCCCCGCAGGGCGTATCGAATCTGGCTGGCGGTGTTTGCCGCGCTGGCCGCCTGCCTCCTCATCCCCGGGGTCAGCCCCCTGCCCGGCATGTGGATGTTCTGGGTATATTGCTTTGATCTCCGCTTCTATGAGATCCAGCTGGGCGTGGTCCTGGCCTTTCTGGGGATGGCCGGGGCCCTGGTCTGGTTCCGCTGGAAGGGGTACAAGGGGACAAAGCTGCCCCGGGCCGTCCCCGTCCTGCTGATCGTCCTGCTGGTCTGGATTGGGGCGATGCTGCTGGTCAACTGGGCGTGGATGCAGGACCCCATTGCCTTTGCCGAGATGTGGGGGGAGACGCCTGTATACGTGCTCTTCGGCCTGGTTCGCATCGGCCCCCCGGGCCACACAATGCCCCGATCGGTATCAATCCTGTATGACGTTGAGATGTGGGGCGGCTTCGCCGCCGCCCTGGCGGGGCTGCTGGGGCTGGTGAAGGCCCGGACGGAGGACCGGCGGTGGATCGCGGTGTACGTGCTGGGGATGGCGGCCATGGTGGTGCCCTTCAGCGCGCTGGCCTTCCTGAGCAACATGGAGCTGGCCGATCCCTCCAGTTCCAACTGGTGGGCGCCCGCGTTCCGGACCTGGGTGGTCTATGCCGGCGTCGGCGCGGTGGGGGCGGGGATTGCCCTATGCTGAAAAAGGAGCTGATCGAGCTGTGCCTGCTCCACCTGCTCGCCCAGGGGGACCAGTACGGCTACGAGCTGCTGCGGCGGCTCCACCGTACCTTCCCCGACACCCAGGAGAGCGCGGTTTACGCCCTGCTCCGGGGGCTGTGCCGGGAGGGCTGCTCGGAGCAGTACCTGGGAGAGGTGTCCGGTGGCCCCGCCCGGAAGTACTACCGCCTCACCCCGGCGGGGCGGGACAGGCTGGCCGCCCTGCTGGCCCAGTGGCGGGCGCTCAGCGCCGCCCTGGCGGAGCTGGGGGTGAAATAAAGGTTGCCACCGGCGGTTTTTTGTGGTATGGTTAAAGGGTAGGCATGGGGAGATCCGTCCTCTGGGAGGGAACGCGATGAACATCCACGAATCCGCCGAAAACTATCTGGAGGCCATCCTCGCCCTGGGGGAGAAGGGGCCGGTGCGGTCCATCGACGTGGCCCAGCACCTGAACTTCTCCAAGCCCAGCGTGAGCCGGGCCATGAGCCTGCTGCGGGAGGGGGGCTTTGTGGTCATGGACCAGGGGGGCTTCCTCACCCTGACCGGCGAGGGGCTGGAGATTGCCCAGCGCATCTATGAGCGCCACCTGCTGCTCACCCGGTGGCTGATCCACCTGGGGGTGGACGAGAAGGTGGCCGCGGAGGACGCCTGCCGCATTGAGCACGACCTCAGCGTGGAGTCCTTTGACGCCCTGCGGGCGCACATCAACAGGGAGCTGGGGATCGAATGAACAAAAAACCGCCGCGGCCCGCGGCGGTTTTTGCTGTCTGCCTGTTCGGGGCGCAAGGGCAGTCTGGGGCGCAGGCTTCAGACGCTTCGCTCCCCGGCCAGGCTCCGGGCGAAGAGGGCCCGCACCTCCTCCGGGTCCTCGGTCTGGCCCAGGGCCCACATCAGCTTGGTCACCGCCGCCTCGGTGGTCATGTCGTACCCCTGGATGACCCCCTGGGCCAGGGCCTTCTGCCCCGCCTGGTAGAGGGCGAAGTTGCTGCTCTCGTACAGGCACTGGCTGCACACCACCACCGCCATGCCCGCCTGGGCGGCGGCGTGGAGCTTCTCGATGAGGTTGCGGCGGATGAAGTGGAGCCCGCCCGCCCCGAACGCCTCGATGACCACCCCCCGGTAGTGCATCCGCAGCAGCATGTCAAAGATCTCCGGGTCCAGCCCCGGGGTGAGCTTGATGAGGAACACCGCCTGGCACAGCTTGTCCCGCAGCACGCAGGGGCCGTCCAGCGGGGGGATGGCCTCCTCCCGGAGGGTGAGGCCCGCGCCGTTCACCTGGGCCACCAGGGGCCAATTCACGCTGTCAAAGGCGCCGAAGGCGGTGGTGTGGGTCTTTACCGCCCGGCAGCCCAGCATCACCCGGCGGTCGAAGGCCAGGAACACCCCCGGGCGGCCGCAGGCCGCCATGGCGAAGGCGGTGCGCAGGTTGTCCAGCCCGTCGGTGAGGGGGTGCTCGATGGGCAGCTGGGCCCCGGTGAGCACCACGGGGACGGGGATGTTGCGCACCATATAGCTGAGGACGGAGGCGGTGTAGGCCATGGTGTCGGTGCCGTGGGACACCACGATGCCGTCAAAGCCGTTCCGGGCCTCAAAGACGTGGCGGGCGATGAGCCGCCACTCCTCCGGCTGGATGTTGGACGAGTCCAGATGGAGGATGTCCCGGACGGTGAGGTCGTAGCTGTCCGCCAGCCCCCTCAGGTAGTGGGACAGGGCGGCGCCGTCCAGGCCGGGGGCCAGCCCCTCGTCGGTGAGCCGGGAGGCGATGGTGCCCCCGGTGGTGAGCAGCAGGATTTTCTTCATAGCTTGTTGCCGTCCTCTCCGCCGCGGCGTGGGCGCCGGGGCTGCCGCTATGATAGCACAGGCGGGAGGAAAAAGCTATCCCCCTCTGGGCCGCTTTTTCCGGCGGCGGGGGCATAATCATAATGGCTTGAAATTGGCCGCAGGCCTGAGGCCGCGGCGGGGAGGAGGCGGAGCCATGGCGCTGACGCGGGATACCCCCCTGACGGACCTGCCGGGGGTGGGCCCTCAGCGGGCCAAAAAACTGGAAAAGCTGGGCCTGCGCACCCTGGGGGACACCCTGGGCCACCTGCCCCAGCGGTATGAGGACCGGCGGGAGTGCTGCGCCCTGGGGGACGCCCCCCAGGACCGGCCCTGCTGCGTGTCCGTGATGGTGGCGGAGACGCCCCGGGTGAGCTATGTCCGCCGGGGGCTGTCCCTGGTGAAGGTGAAGGCGGTGGACGGCACCGGCACGGTGCACATCACCTTTTTCAACCAGGACTATATTCGGGAGGTGCTCCGCCGGGGGGAGAGCTATGTGTTCTACGGCACGGTGGAGCGGCAGGGGAACCTGTGCGCCATGACCAACCCCGCCTTCGAGCGGGAGGGGGAGGGGCGGCACACGGGGCTGATCATGCCGGTGTACCCGCTGACGGCGGGCATCTCCAACAACCTGCTGGCGGGGCTCACCCGCCGGGCGGTGGACGAGTGCCTGGGCGGCCTGCCCGAGGCCCTGCCGGAGCCGGTGCGGCTGGCCCACCGGCTGTGCCAGGTCCAGTTTGCCGGGAAAAGCATCCACTACCCCGCCGACTTCGAGGCCCTGGCCGTCGCCCGGCGGAGGCTGGTGTTTGAGGAGCTGTTTGTCCTCACCTGCGGCCTGGCCCAGCTGAAGGACCGGCGGGGCCAGGGGGCGGGCCGGGTGCTGGCGGGGGAGCCGGGGGAGTTCGCCGCCCTGCTGCCCTTTGCCCCCACCGGGGCCCAGCGGCGGGCCATGGAGGACATGGCCGCCGACTTCCGCTCCGGCAGGGCCATGAACCGGCTGGTCCAGGGGGACGTGGGCTCGGGCAAGACGGCGGTGGCTGCCTTCGGGGCCTGGACGGCGGCGAGGAACGGGGTGCAGTGCGCCCTGATGGCCC
This sequence comes from uncultured Oscillospiraceae bacterium, assembly GCA_910585155.1. Lineage (GTDB taxonomy): Bacteria > Bacillota > Clostridia > Oscillospirales > Oscillospiraceae > Enterenecus. Next base: position 77,957 of record CAJUEC010000004.1, on the reverse strand, counting down.
CCACCGAGCTGCTGGCGGAGCAGCACGCCCGGACCATGGAGGCCCTGCTGGCCCCCGCCGGGGTGCGGGTGGCCTTGCTCACCGGCTCGGTGAAGGGGAAGGAGAAAAAGGCGCTGCTGTCCGCCCTGGGGGCGGGGGAGATCGACCTTCTGGTGGGCACCCACGCCCTGTTCTCCCAGGGGGTGGAGTACCGGGATCTGGGGCTGGTCATCGCCGACGAGCAGCACCGCTTCGGCGTGGCCCAGCGCTCCGCCCTGGCGGAGAAGGGGGGAGCGGTTCCGCCCCACATCCTGGTTATGTCCGCCACCCCCATCCCCCGGACCCTGGCCCTCATCATCTACGGCGACCTGGACGTGTCCGTCATGGACGAGCTGCCCCCCGGGCGCACCCCGGTGTCCACCTTTCTGGTGGGGGAGGCCAAGCGGGCGCGGATGTACGGCTTTGTCCGCAAGCAGGTGGAGGAGGGGCGGCAGGTGTATATCGTCTGCCCCGCGGTGGAGGAGAACGGCGGCTGGGAGGACGGCCCGGGGATGGACCTGAAGGCCGTCACCGCCTACGCCGGGGAGCTCCGGGAGCGGGTGTTCCCCGACCTGCGGGTGGGCTTTGTCCACGGCAGGCTGAGGGCAAAGGAGAAGGAGGACGTGATGGCCGCCTTCCACCGGGGGGAGCTGGACGTGCTGGTGTCCACCACCGTGGTGGAGGTGGGGGTGGACGTGCCCAACGCCTCGCTGATGATCGTGGAGAACGCGGAGCGGTTCGGGCTCAGCCAGCTCCACCAGCTCCGGGGCCGGGTGGGCCGGGGGAGGCACGAGAGCTTCTGCGTGCTCATGACCGCCAGCCGCAGCGAGGCCGCCCGGGAGCGGCTGCGGGCCCTGTGCGCCACCAACGACGGCTTTCGGATCGCGGAGGAGGACCTGCGCCTGCGGGGGCCGGGCGACTTCTTCGGCAAGCGCCAGCACGGCCTGCCCCAGCTGAAGGTGGCGGATTTCGCCGCGGATATGGAGCTTTTGAAGGAGGCCCGGGCGGCGGCGGAGGAGCTGGTGGCCGCCGACCCGGAATTGAAGCGGCCCGCCCACCGGCTGCTGCGGGAGCGGGTGCGGGAGCTGTTTGAGGAGAACGGGGAGCTGTTCAACTAAAAAAGCATGAAAAGCATGAAATGTTAAGAAATTGTAAAAATTCCCTTGACAACCGGCGGGGTATTCTGCTATAGTAGACACAACAAGGGCAAACCCGGTGAAAGCCGGCGGCGCAAAACTAAAGGGCCTTCCCCTGTGGGGTGGCAGCCAGTTGCGGACGGTCTGCGGACTATCTTACAGTTGGTTTCCTTTTAGAGTTGCGCCTAGGCGCAACTCTTTTCTTGTTTGCAACAAGAAAAGAATGACCCTTACTACAGGAAAGAAGGGATGCGGCGAGATCATTGGGCCAGTTTGTTCCAGCGATTTTCTGTAAAAGGCAAACCATCTGAAAGGGTGGGACGCAAAGACATGGGGGTTAATGCCGCCGCGCCCGGCGAAGGGCGCTTTGCGGCGGCGATACCAGCCCGTCCGCCAGGATTTCATTACCTTGAAAATTGAAAAAGGAGAATGAAATAATGGCAAGGAAGTTTTTCAAGCGGGCCACGGCGGTGGCCCTGTCCCTGGTGATGTGCCTGACCCTGCTGCCGGGGGCGGCGTTCGCGGCGGATGAAAATAGTGCTGGAGCTGCCGCTGGGGATCATACCCATTACCAGATCGGTTGGGACTGCGAAGCCAAACAAAGGTCCATCTGTACACAGAAGGTGCATACCCATGGCGATGGAAAATGTGCTATGGGCGCACCCGAGCTTATCTGTGGCAAAACGGAGCATAAGCATAGTGGGACGGGCTGCGGTGGTAGTGATCAGTGCGGCCAAGAAGCGCATCAGCACGAGGAAGAGTGCTACAAGGTTGCCGAGTGCAGCCTCTTAGAGCATACCCACGCCAGCGAGTGCTATAAGGTGGAGTGGACCTGCGTCAAGCCGGAAAATCCCTGTACCGAGAATGAGAACTGCACCGCGAGTACACATAGGCGGGGATGCCCGGGGTATGTTGCCCGTGAGGAGTGTTCGGCTTGTATTTGGATGGGAACGGTAAGACCTGAGCCGGCCACCTGTGAAGAACCGGGAAGGAACGTACAGATTTGTGCCATTTGTGGTAATGATATCACTACTGCTGCTTTGACTATCGTATCTGAGGCCTTGGGCCACGACTTTGAAAATGGCACTGAGTATACCGCTAGGGGCGATGAAGGTCATGTTGTGAAGTGCAGCCGTTGTGAAAAGACGAGCGATGTGCAGGCGCACAACTTTGGAGACTGGTATCCTGTTGTGGGCAGCGATGAGCACGTCCGTGAGTGTAGTGACTGTGGCTACAAGGAGACCAGGACTGTGGATCCCGAGCCCACCGAATCTGTGGACCCTGATCCCACCGATCCCGTGAATCCCAACCCCGGTCCCACTGATCCCGTGGGCCCCGTGGGCCCCGGCGGCGGCACTGAGATTGAGGACCCTGAGGTTCCTCTGGGCGGCGGCGACGACATTGAGATTGACGATCCCGACGTGCCCCTGGCCGGTCTGATGACCCGCGCGGAGTTTGTGAATTACCTCTACGTCCAGGAGGGCAGCCCCGAGGCGGCGGCGCCCACCTTTGACGACGTGGCCGGGAATCACGAGTATGCCGCGGCCATCGGCTGGGCCCAGGCCAACGGCGTCGCCGTGGGAATCGGCAATAACGAGTTTGCGCCCGACGATCTGGTGATCGTGGAGGAGGCCGAGCTGTTCCTGGAGCGCTACACCCGCCTTCAGGACCTTGAGGAGATCGAGCTGGCCGCCCTGGCGGACAAGGAGCCGGATGATATTCTGGACAACGCCGACGAGGTCCTGACCGAGTTCTTCGCCAAGCTGGAGGAGGCCCGGAACGAGGAGGACTGACCTCTCCCGGCCTGCGGCCAAACAGCGCAAAAGGCCCCGGACACTCTTGTGTCCGGGGCCTTTTTATGCTATGATGACAAAAATTACAGCGCGGAGGTGAGGAAATGGCGGGGAAAAGGCTGTGCGTAGGGATGCTGGCCCACGTGGACTCGGGCAAGACCACCCTGTCTGAGGCCATGCTGTACCGCGCCGGCGCGGTGCGCAGGCTGGGCCGGGTGGACCACGGGGACGCCTTTTTGGACACCGAGGAGCAGGAGCGGGAGCGGGGGATCACCATCTTCTCCAAGCAGGCCCGGCTCACCTGGAAGGACTGCCGGTTCACCCTGCTGGACACCCCCGGCCACGTGGACTTCTCCGCCGAGACGGAGCGGGCGGTGCAGGTGATGGACTGCGCCGTGCTGCTGATCAGCGGGTCGGACGGGGTGCAGGGCCACACCCGGACGCTGTGGAAGCTGCTGGAGCGCCACCGGGTGCCCACCTTCCTGTTCGTCAACAAGATGGACCAGCCGGACACGGACCGGGCGGCGCTGCTGGCCCAGCTGCGGGCGCGGCTGAGCGACGGCTGCGCCGACCTTTTCGGTCCCCGGGAGGAGCTGCTGGAGCAGGCCGCTTTGTGCGATGAGGACCTGATGGAGCGGTATCTGGAGACGGGGGAACTGGACGACGCCGACCTGTCCGCCCTCATCGTGGAGCGGAAGCTGTTCCCCTGCCTGTTTGGCGCGGCGCTGAGGCTGGAGGGGGTGGACGAGCTGCTGGACGGGCTGGCCCGGTTTGCCCTGGAGCCGGACTGGCGGTCGGAGTTCGCCGCCCGGGTGTTCAAGATCTCCCGGGACGACAGGGGGGAGCGGCTCACCTGGCTGAAGGTCACCGGGGGGACGCTGCGGGTGCGGGACGCCGTCAGGGGCCCGGACTGGGAGGAGAAGGCCACCCAGCTGCGGCTCTACTCCGGGGCCAGGTTCACTCCCGCCGACGAGGTCCCCGCGGGGACGGTGTGCGCTGTCACCGGCCTCACCCGCACCCGGGCGGGCCAGGGCCTGGGCGGGGAGGAGGACTGGGCCGGGCCCCAGCTGGAGCCGGTGCTGGCCTACCAGGTGCTGCCCCCCGCCGGGGGGGATGTGCACACCCTGCTGGCCCAGCTGCGGATATTAGAGGAGGAGGACCCCCAGCTCCAGGTGGAGTGGAACGAGGCGCTGGGGGAGATCCGGCTGCGGCTCATGGGGGAGGTGCAGCTGGAGGTGCTCTCCCGGCTGATGGAGCGGCGGTTTGGGGCGGAGGTGGCCTTCGGCCCGGGGCGCATCGTCTACCTGGAGACCATCGCCGCCCCGGCGGAGGGGGTGGGCCACTTCGAGCCCCTGCGGCATTATGCGGAGGTCCACCTGCTGCTGGAGCCCCTGGAGCGGGGGGCGGGGCTGGTGCTGGACACCGCCTGCCCGGAAAACGTGCTGGACCGGAACTGGCAGCGGCTCATTCTCACCCATCTGATGGAAAAGACCCACCGGGGGGTGCTCACCGGGGCCCCCATCACCGACATGAGGATCACGCTGCTCACCGGCCGGGCCCACCTGAAGCACACCGAGGGGGGCGATTTCCGCCAGGCCACCTACCGGGCGGTGCGCCAGGGGCTGATGGGCGCGGAGAGCGTGCTGCTGGAGCCCTGGTACGCCTTCCGGCTGGAGGCGCCCACGGGGAGCGTGGGCCGGGCCATGACCGACTTACAGCGGATGGGGGCGCAGTTCCAGTCCCCGGAGGGGGCGGGGGAGTGGGCGGTGCTCACCGGCAGCGTGCCCGTGTCCCAGGTGGGGGACTACTGGACCCAGGTGGCGGCCTACACCGGGGGGCGGGGGCGGCTGTCCTGCGAGGTGGAGGGCTACCGGCCCTGCCACAACGGGGACGAGGTTATCGCCGCGTCTGGCTACGACCCGGACCGGGACGTGGACAACCCCGCCGGCTCGGTGTTCTGCGCCCACGGGGCGGGGTTCAACGTACCCTGGGACCAGGTGCGGGAGCACATGCACCTGGACAGCGGCTGGCGTCCGCGGTCGGAGCGCCCCGCCCGGGAGGAGGCCGCCCCGCCCCGGGGCGGAGCCATGAGCTACGAGTCCCGGGCGGCGCTGGACAAGGAGCTGGAGGAAATTTTCCAGCGGGTCTACGGCCCCGTCAAGCCCCACGCCTTCCGGCCGGCGCAGAAGAGCGCCCCGCCCAAGCCCAGGCCCTGGAAGGGCCTCAAGACCCGGGATGGGGACGATTACCTGCTGGTGGACGGCTACAACATCATCCACGGGGTGGACGAGCTGCGGGCCCTGGGCCGGGAGGACCTGGACAGCGCCCGGGAGCGGCTGATCCACCGCCTGCGCAACTACCAGGGGTGGAAGCGGTGCAAGGTCATCGTGGTGTTTGACGCCTACAAGGTGAAGGGGAACCCGGGCAGTATGGAGCGGCTGGGGGACCTGTTCGTGGTGTACACCCGCGAGGCGGAGACGGCGGATATGTATATCGAAAAGACCACCTACGCCCTGGCGAAGGAACGCCGGGAGCACCGGGTGCGGGTGGCCACCTCCGACGGGCTGGAGCAGATGATTATTCTGGGCCACGGGGCGGTGCGGATGTCCGCGGCGGAGCTGGAGTTTGAGCTCCGGCAGGCGGAGGCGGACATACGCCGCCTGATCGGGGGGAAGTAGGGAGGCGCGGCCGCCTTGCGCTGCTCGGGGGAAACGGTGAAACCGGAATAAAATTTCGCCAATTTTTGCATAAAAATGACAAAAAGATACAGGTATTGCAGTGTAATACTGACAAATTTTTGAATTCAATAGAGCAATTTATACAAAAAATGAAATTTTATTTCTGTTTCTCTTGACGCCGGCGGGAGGGGCAGGGTATGATAAGGCATAGGGAACCTCTGGCACAATTGGCAGAGGAGGTTTGCGGGAGATTTTCGCCCCGGCAAGGCGGGATTTCCCCAAAATCACCGTGTTTACTCCAGGAAACTGCGGCGAAGCCACGGGAAAAAAGAGGGCTTTGCCCCAGAGCGCAGCCCAGGGACCGGGCGGAAAGGAGGAGCTATGCCTTACGGAGATGTGTTTACCAGGATCAATCGGGAATACTACCAACTGACGGGAGCGGAACGGAAGATCGCGGACTTTATCCTTCAGCGGCAGCAGGACTGCCAGTATATGTCCATCTCGGAGATGGCCGGCGTGGCCGGGGTGGCGGAGGCCACCGTGTCCCGCTTCTGCCGGCGGCTGGGATACAAGGGCTACAGCGCCTTCAAGCTGGCGGTGGCCGGAGCGGGGAGCCGCGAGGTCAGCCAGCTGTACGGAGAAATTGTGATGGGGGACGATGTGGGCGAGATGTGCCGGAAGATCTGCGCGGCGGACGTGGACGCGGTCACCCAGACCCTGGCCCTGATCGACCCCGCCGCCATCACCGCCGCGGCGGACCTGCTGCTGGGGGCGGAGCGGGTGCTGTGCATGGGGCTGGGCGGGTCCATGCTGGTGGCCAGGGAGGCGGCTCATCTGTTTTCCACCGCCCTGCCCAACTTTTACGCCGTGGACGACTCCCACTTTCAGGTCACCCGGGCGGCGATGCTCACCCCCCGGGACGTGATTTTGTATTTCTCCTATTCCGGCTCCACCCGGGACCTAGTGGACGTGATGAAGCTGGCCCGGGGCAGGGGGGCGGGAACCATTCTGATGACCCGCTTTCCCAAGTCCCCCGGGGCGGCCTGGGCGGACGTGGTGCTGGAGTGCGGCGCTCAGGACGGGCCCTACCAGCTGGGCTCGGTGGCGGCCAGGATGGGTCAGCTCTACCTGACGGACGTGCTGTTCAACGAGGTGTGCCGCCGGGACATGGAGAACTGCCGGGAGCGGCGCAGGCTGGTGGCCAGCGCCCTGGTGGATAAGCATCTGTAGGGGCGCGCGGGGGGCCGGGCCCGATTGATGAAAAATTTCAATTGGGCAAGAAAGCTAAAAATCGGTTTCATTCTCGTATTGACAAAACCGGGCGGGGCCGATACAATCTTTACCAGAAGCCTTGCTTGAGCACCGCGTTCAATCGGCCGAAGGGCCAGGCTCCGTCCCGCCCCTGGGGGCAATGCCGCCGGCTCTGCCGTCGGACTACTATTTATAGAGGTGTACGGATTATGCGCATTTATCGGGAAAAGGACTACAACGCCATGAGCCGCAGGGCGGCCGCCGTCATCGCCGCCCAGGTGGTGTCCAAGCCGGACTGCGTGCTGGGCCTGGCCACCGGCTCCACCCCCGTCGGGGCCTACAAGCAGCTGGTGGAGTGGTACAAGCAGGGGGATTTGAGCTTTGCCGAGGTGCGCTCGGTGAATCTGGATGAGTATGTGGGGCTGGCCCCCGACCACGACCAGAGCTATCGCTATTTCATGCAGACCAACCTGTTCGACCATGTGGACATCAGGCCGGAAAACACCAACGTGCCCAGCGGGCTGGCCCCGGACGCCCGGGAGGAGTGCGCCCGGTATGAGCAGACGGTGCAGGAGCTGGGCTACGCCGACCTCCAGCTGCTGGGCCTGGGCCGGAACGGCCACATCGGCTTCAACGAGCCCTGCGATGAGTTCCCGGTGGCCACCCATCTGGTGGACCTGACCGAGAGCACCATCGAGGCCAACGCCCGCTTCTTCGCCAGCGCCGGCGACGTGCCCCGCCAGGCCCTGACCATGGGCATCGGCACCATCATGAAGGCCCGGAAGATCCTGGTGGTGGCCAGCGGCGCGGACAAGGCGGACGCGGTGGCCAAGGCCTTCTTCGGCCCCATCACCCCGGATATGCCCGCCTCCATTCTCCAGCTCCACCCCGACGTCACCCTGGTGGCGGACGAGAGCGCGCTGTCCCACGTGGTGGAGGCTGAGAAGAGATGAAAATTTCCGGCGGGAAGGTATTTGACCTGCAAAAGGGCTTTGTGGAGCGGGACGTGTGCTTTGACGGCGCCCTGCTCACCCCGGACAGCCGGGACGGCGGGAGCTTTGACGCCTCTGGCTGCTGGGTGATCCCCGGCCTCACCGACGTGCACTTCCACGGCTGCGTGGGGGCGGACCTGTCCGACGGAGACGGGGACGGCCTCCAGGCCATGGCGGAGTACCAGCTGTCCCGGGGGGTGACCCAGATTTGTCCCGCGGGGATGACCCTGCTGGAGGACCGGCTGACCAAGGTCTGCCAGGTGGCGGCGGAGCACAGGCGGGCGGGCCGCCCCGGCGCGGAGCTGGTGGGCATCAATCTGGAGGGCCCCTTCCTGTCCGAGGCGAAGAAGGGGGCCCAGAACGGGGCTTGGCTCCACGCCCCCGACGTGGCCATGCTCCGCAGGCTGATGGAGGCCGCCCAGGGGCTGGTGAAGCTGGTGTCCGTGGCCCCGGAGCTGCCGGGGGCCATGGAGTTCATCCGCGAGGTGAGCGAGGACGTGAACGTGGCGGTGGCCCACACCACCGCCGACTATGATACGGCGCTGGAGGCCTTCCGCCTGGGCGCCCGGGAGGTCACCCACCTGTTCAACGCCATGCCCGGCTTCACCCACCGTGCCCCCGGCGTGGTGGGGGCGGCGCTGGACAGCCCCTGGAGCCGGGTGGAGCTCATCTCCGACGGGGTGCACATCCACCCCAGCGTGGTGCGGGCCACCTTCAAAATGTTCGGCCCGGACCGGGTGGTGCTCATCTCGGACACCATGCGGGCCGCGGGCATGTCCGACGGCAAGTACGATCTGGGCGGTCAGGAGGTCACCGTCAAGGGCCCGCTGGCCACCCTGGCGGACGGCACCATCGCCGGCTCGGCCACCGACCTGATGGCCTGCCTGAAGGCCGCCGTCTCCTTTGGCATCCCTCTGGCGGACGCGGTGCGGGCTGCGGCGGTGAACCCCGCCCAGGCCATCGGCATTTTCGACCGGGTGGGCAGCCTGGAGCCGGGCAAGCGGGCCAACGTGGTGGTGCTGAACGGCGATCTGGAGGTAAAGGCCGTATTTTTCCAGGGAAAACAGGTGGTTTGAGCGCCTGATCCCCAGTGATGAAACAGCAAGGGAGACGCCCGCGCGCCTCCCTTGTTTTGTTTGAGAAGCCGCGCCGCCGGCCTGTGGGGCGGCCCGGCGCAGACGGCCCGCGGGCGGTTCCCGGGGGCTCAGATGGTCTCCCCCGTGGGCTGGGCCGAGGGGGGAGGGGCGGACTCCGGGGCGGCGCTCTGGCCGGACGGGGGCAGGGTCAGCCCGTGGAGAAAGCTGCCGGAGGAGGACTGGATCTGCCCGCCCACCACCCGGTTTTTGTAGATGAGCAGGGCCAGCTGCACCGGCTCGGTCTGGCCGGGATAGTTGGTCACCTGATAGGTGTACCGCTTGACCCGCTTGCCCCGGTAGCGGGTGAGGTCGAAGCCCTGGTCTGACTGGAGGCGGAGATAGCCCTCGTAGCTCTCGTCGAACTCCTCGGGGATCAGCAGTTCCTCCGCGGCCAGGGGCTGGGGGGACACCTGCCAGCCCAGGCCGCTGAGATAGGCCAGACGGTCGTCGTTATCCCGGATGTTCTTCACCTCCGCCGAGGCGGTCACCGCCCGTCCGCCCAGGGTGAGGGCCAGGGCGAGGGCGGCGGCCGCCAGGCAAAGGGCGGCGGACCCAGCCGCCAGCAGCCGTCTCTTTGGTAGGCGCGCCGTGAAGATGATCATGCTACCACGACCTTTCATGAGTTCTCAGGGTAAAGAATATGAATCGGAGGCCCACAATATGATGGCCGTGTGGGCCTGCGAGAAGGGAGGAACGGCGGTGGAACGGCTGGACAAGCGGCTGGCATCCACGGGGAAGTGGAGCCGGAAGGAGGCCCGGGAGCTGATCCGGGCGGGCCGGGCGGCGGTGGACGGCGTCCCCTGCCGCGCGCCGGAGGCCAAGGTGGGGGAGGATGCCGCCGTCACGGTGGACGGCGCCCCCGTCGGGTCCGGCGGGCCGGTGTACCTCATGCTGAACAAGCCGGCGGGGGTGGTGTCCTCCACCGACGAGCCGGGGGAGCGGACGGTGCTGGACCTGCTGGGGGAGGAGTACCGGGGTCTGGGCCTGTTTCCCGCCGGGCGGCTGGACAAGGACGCGGAGGGGCTGGTGCTGCTCACCAACGACGGCCCCCTGGCCCACCGGCTGCTGGCCCCCAGGAGCCACGTGGACAAGGTGTATTACATCGAGGTGGACGGCGCGCTGGACGAGGGCGACGTGGAGGCCGTCCGGCGGGGGGTGACCCTGGGGGACGGCTACGAATGCCTGCCCGGGGAACTGGAGCCGCTGTCCCCCGGCAGCGCCCACATCACCCTGCACGAGGGGAAGTACCACCAGGTGAAGCGGATGATGGCCGCGCGGGGCAAGCCGGTGACCTATTTAAAGCGGGTGCGCTTCGGCCCCCTGACGCTGGACCAGGACCTGCCCCGGGGCGGGTGGAGGCCGCTGAACGAGGAGGAGCGGAAGGGGATTTTCAGTCATTAGAACGAAAATTTTGGCAGATTCAACAAAATAATTTCAAAAAACTATTGAAATCCCCTAAGAGAATCGGTATAATAAAAAAGCGAGTGTATGGAAAATCGACAAAGTGGCGGAGCGCCCCGTTGCCGGCCGCATAGAAAGGAGAAAACGCAATGTCCAGCAGGATCTTTCAAAGCGTCGTTCTTCAGATGAAGGACTGTTCCGACCGGGCTGTAGGGGTCATCGACGAGCAGGGCACTGTGGTGGCCTGCAATGAGCTGGCCTGCATTGGGGAGAAGTGGGGTGGCGCGGCGGCGCTGCTGACGGCGGAGCAGGACTCCACGGTGGTCAGCGGCGGCTTCACCTTCAAGGCGCTACCCGGCTGGAACAACCAGTTCGACTACGCCGCCTTTGTCCGGGGGGAGGATGAGCGGGCCGCGCTGATCTGCTCCATGGCGGTGATCGCCCTCAACGGCGCCAAGGCCTACTACGAGGAGAAAAACGACAAGGCCACCTTTGTCAAAAATATTCTGTGTGACAACATCCTGCTGGGGGATATCTACGTCCGGGCCAAGGAGCTGCACTTTGTGTCCGAGGCCCCCCGGGCGGTGATTCTGGTGCGCCAGCTGGGCGCCCCCGACGTGTCCGCGCTGGACGTGGTCTCCGGGCTGTACCCGGACAAGCAGACCGACTTTGTGCTGTCCGTCAGCGAGACGGATGTGGCCCTGGTGAAGCACCTGGGGGAGAATTCCGACGCCCGGGAGCTGCACAAGATCGCCCAGACCGTCCAGGAGGCCCTCACCCGGGACCTGGGGATCAAGACGGTGGTGGGCATCGGCACCATCGTGGGCCACATCCGGGACCTGGCCCGCACCTACAAGGAGGCCCAGGTGGCCATCGATGTGGGCAAGGTGTTTGAGACGGAGCGGTCTATCATCAACTATGAGAATCTGGGCATCGGGCGGCTCATCTACCAGCTGCCCACCACCCTGTGTGAGATGTTCCTGCGGGAGGTGTTCAAAAAGAACCCCATCGACGCGCTGGACCAGGAGACGCTGTTCACCATCAACAAGTTCTTCGAGAACAACCTCAACGTGTCCGAGACCGCCCGGAAGCTCTTTGTCCACCGCAATACCCTGGTCTACCGGCTGGAGAAGATCAAGAAGCTCACCGGCCTGGACCTGCGGGAGTTTGACGACGCCATCACCTTCAAGGTGGCGCTGATGGTAAAGAAGTACCTGGTGAGCCGGGGAATTGAATCCTGACTTGAGAAAGCCGTCCGGAAGGGGCGGCTTTCCGCTCAAGGCCCGTTTTTTGGGCGGGCGGCAGCATAACGGAAGGACGGGAGAGATATGGGAAAATTGGGGTTTGGTCTGATGCGGCTGCCGAAAAAGGGCGAGCTCATCGACGACAGCCAGGTCAACGAGATGGTGGACCTGTTCCTGGCGTCCGGGGGAACCTATTTTGACACGGCCTACGTCTATCCGGGCTCGGAGGAGGCGGCGGGGAGGACGCTGGTGGCCCGCCACCCCCGGGAGTCCTACACCCTGGCCACCAAGGTAAACGCCATGGCGGCCGCCTCTGAGGAGGAGGCCAAGGATCAGCTCCGGATCAGCCTGGAGCGCACCGGGGCGGGGTATTTTGACTACTACCTCCTCCACGCCCTCCAGGAGGAGAACTTTGCCAAATACGAGCAGTTCCACCTGTGGGACTTCGCCAGGCAGCAGCGGGAGAAGGGCGTGATCCGCCGCCTGGGCTTCTCCTTCCACGGCGGGCCCGACCTGCTGGACCGGCTGCTCACCGACCACCCGGAGGCGGAGTTTGTCCAGCTCCAGATCAATTACGCCGACTGGGAGGACCCCAAGGTGGCCGCCCGGGCCAACTATGAGACGGCCCGGCGGCACAACAAGCCTGTGGTCATCATGGAGCCGGTGAAGGGCGGTCGGCTGGCCGACCCGCCCGCCGGGGTGAAGGAGCTGTTCCGGGAGCACGCCCCCGGGGCCTCCCCCGCCTCCTGGGCCATCCGCTTTGCCGCCTCCCTGGAGGGGGTGCTCACGGTGCTGTCCGGCATGTCGGACATGGCGCAGCTGCGAGACAATCTGGCCAGCACGGCGGACCTGCGCCCCCTGGACGAGGGGGAGCGGCAGATCATCCGGCAGGCCCAGGACATCCTGCGCCGCTCCGCCGCCATCCCCTGCACCGCCTGCCGCTACTGCACGGAGGGCTGTCCCAAGGGGATCCCCATTCCCGAGATTTTCGCGGCGATGAACAAGTCGCTGGGGGGCCAGGCGGCCCAGGCCGCAGACGACTACCGGGCGGCCACCGCCGCGGGAGGGCTGGCGTCGGAGTGCATCCGCTGCGGCCAGTGTGAGCGGGCCTGTCCCCAGCACCTGCCGGTGGCCGACCACCTGGAGCGGTGCGCCCGGGCCCTGGAGGGGCGCTGACCGGGGGAACGCCCGGGGCGGAGCGCGTTTTGAAGTTCTATGGAAGAGGCCCCGTCCGCCACACGGCGGACGGGGCCTCAGCTTGTGGAAAAAGCCTCGCAGAGTTCGCGCCCGGGCGCGAAAAAAGTCAAACTGGTTTTCCGGCGGGACATGTGCCTGCCGGAAAACACTTCCCGGTCCGCAAGTGTGCGAGCGCAGCGAGTGCGCGCTGCGGACCGCAAACCACCCGTCGGAAAAGGCGAAGCCTTTTCCGACGGTCTCGGCCCCGTCCGCCACATGGCGGACGGGGCCTCTTTTCACTCCTGATACGCCTCATACACCTGCCGCCGGGTGAGGCCCTCCGCCGGGGCAAAGCGGCCGGCGGGCAGGGCCTTGACCGGGCGGTCCGGTCCGGCCCCCTTGGGGATGAGCCCCTTTTCCACGCACCACTCCATCGCGCCGCAGTAGGCGTGCTCGTGCCTGCCCGTGCGCCGGATCTTCCCCCAGCGGCGGGCCATGGCCTCCTCCTTGGGGCACAGCAGCATGGCCAGCTCCCCCCAGGTCATGGGCTGGTCCAGCCGAAGGCGGTTGTCCGAGTAGGCCACCGCCCGGTCCTCTTGCAGCCGGCACAGCTTGCCAAACAGCGGGTCCCCCCGGTCCAGGTCGGCGAAGGGGCTCTCCTCCATCAGCTCCCCCACCGTCACCACCTGGTAGCCGTACTCCCGCAGAAGCGCCAGCTGCCGGGGCAGCCCGAAGGCCACCGGGGTCCGCTTGGCCATGTTGTAGCCGTCCTTCTGGAAGATGATCTGTCCGCAGAAGAAGTCCGGGTCCCGCTCCAGCGCGGCCCGCATGGGCCCCTCCATGGCGGCCGCCTCCGCCTCCAGCGCGGCGTCCGGGTCGGACAAGGTGGAGGGCAGCCAGCCCGCCCCGTCGAAGGAGGCGGCCATGTACTGGTAGCCCAGCCGGTCGTACACGTCGTAGCTGGTGAAGCCGTCCTGCATGACGTCCACGTAGTGGGGCGGGCGGGACAGGGTGATCTGGTAGCCGTACCGCTCCCGCAGCAGCTGGTCCAGCCGGTTCAGGTCCTCCACCGCCCGGTCCGCGGTGCCCAGATACTCCCGGGCCCCGTAGACAAAGGGCTTTTTGCCGAAGATGATGTGGCGGTAGCCGTGGTTGGTGATCTGGTGCCCCTCGTCCAGGATGCGGCGGATGAGCCGGTCGCTGTGGACGGCGCCCCCCCGGTCGTCCCGGCCCAGGTCGGGGTAGTGGTCAAATTTGATCCCCCCCCAGGCGGCGCTGCCCAGCCTGCCCGCCTGGTCGGGGTAGTTCTCGCTGGTGTCCCCGATGACGTCAAAGGTGCCCTTGGCCCCAAACTGGGCCAGCGTGTCCAGCAGCACGTCGGTGAGGGACCGGCCGCCGAACCGGTCCGGGGCGGCGGGCAGGTCCATGGGCCCGTCGTCAAAGGTCATGGCGCAGATCCGCCGGGCGGTTTTCACCCGCTCGATCCGCCGGGTGTAGCTCAGGCGGCGCTTCTCCTCCGGGAGCAGCTTTTTCACCAGCTGCTTCCCCTTTTTCCCGACTTTTACCATGAGCGACATGGCTTACTCCCCCCTCCAAAAAATGTCCTGGGCGCAGCATTTGGCGGCAAAGGCCGCCCATTTCGCGTAGCTCAGGGGGCCGGCCCCGGTTTTGCGCCGCTTGGTCAGCTGGCTGCGGGCGGCGTACCAGGCCCGGCTGCGCACCCCCTGGGGCCGGGCGTCCCCCCGCAGCAGGGCGTCCCTGACGGACTCCAGGGTGAGGGCCTCCGCCTCCACCGCGGTGAAGCCGTTACCCACCTCCTGGGGGCAGTGGGCGTCGCTGCCCCCGAAGGGCCGCAGGCCGCACACCTGGGCAAAGCTGCGGGCCAGGGCGTTGGCGTCGTGGAGCTTCCGGTCCGCCCGGCTGTTCCAAACCTCGATCCCGTCCAGCAGGGGCACGGCGGGGGCCAGGCGGGCCCCGTCCCGGCTGTGCTCAAAGGGGTGGGCCAGCACCGCCAGCCCCCCCTGGCCGTGGATGGCCTCCACCGCCTCAAAAAAATCCCGGGTGTCCACCGGCCCGGTGACGAACAGTCCCAGCAGGTGGCCCAGCTGGGTGGACACCTCCACGCCGGGTATGAGGAGGAAGCCGTCGAATTGGGGCGGTTCGGTGAGGGCCAGGTCGTGGTCGCACACCGCCGCGCCGTGCAGCCCCCTGGCGCGGGCCAGGGAGACGATCTCCTCGATGGTCATCACCCCGTCCGGGGAGCGCTCGGAATGGACGTGCAGATCCAATTTAATCTCCATAGTTACCTTCTCAGCAGTGTATTTCGCAGATAGCGGCGCCAGGGGGCGGGGTCGTCCCGGGCGGACAGGGCCTCCCGGGCCCGGAACCAGTCGGCCACCCCCTGAAAGAAGGGGCCGGGCCGGCCGTGGCGCAGGTAGTCCAGCATGGCCGCGCCGTCGTTGAGGGTGAAGCGCATCCGCACCCCGGTGCTGTAGTCCTGGGGCTGGTAGTCCAGCCGTTCCCCCCGGGCGGCCCGGGCGTAGTGCAGGGCAAAGGGGCTGTCCGCCCGCTCGGTCATGGGGAAGCTGCCCCACACCCGGGGGTTGACCTCCAGCACCCGGTTCCCCTTGAACTCCACCATGGCCATGCCCACAAATCCGAAGGAGGCCAGCAGGCGGTGGGCCTGGCGGATCATGCCCTCGTCATAAAAGCTCTCGCAGCAGGTGGACGGCCCGCCGGAGGCGGGGTACTCCCGGATCCGCCGGTGGCAGATGGCGGCGACGAGCCGGGATTCCCGGTCCAGCAGCAGGCTGGCCCCCGCGCCGTCCCCCTCCACCTTCTCCTGGACCACGGGGTGGGGGTCGTATTCCGACATGGCCGCCAGCTTGGCGGCGTACTCCCGGGGGTCCCGGGCCACGGCGTAGCGGTCCTTTGCCTTCAGGCCCAGCTTCTCCCCGCACCGGGGCTTGATGACGACGGGCCAGCGGTCCGGCGGGCCGTCAAATTCCCGGGGGACGGGTATGTCCAGCTCCCGGCAGCGGCGGTGGACCGCCTCCTTGTCGTTGAGGGCGTCCAGCACGGCGGGGGGGGCGATGAGAAAGTCGCACACCCGCTCAAACCGCTCCCGCTGCCCCGCCACGGCGTTGAGGGTGGCCGCTCCGGCGCAGAAGAGCACGGGGCGGCCGTACCCCTCCAGCAGGGCGTACAGCCGGTCCGGGTAGTCCGGGTCCGCCGCCCCGCCCTCCAGCCAGCGCCCTTCGGCCACATGCCGGGAGACGAACACCGGCGGCTCCAGGGGGCAGTCCCGCCGGGTCTGGACGGCGGCCACCCGCCAGCCCCCCCGGCCCAGCGCCCGGGCGGCGGCGACGGAGGAACGGTATTTTCCATCCGTGATGACAGCGGTGTCCACAGTCCCCGCCCCCTTTTCCCATGATTGGAAAATATTATATCAGAGCGGGGGGCAGATTGCAAGGGCCGGGGTGCCCTGGCCTTGACGGTTTGGCCGGTCCGTGGTATCATGCGGGTGAAAATCCAAAGAAAAGAGGCTGAGGCGGTATGATTTCCCTCCAGGCATATCTGGCCGACCCCTGCGGCGCCCTCTCCATCCCCTATTGGAAGGCCAGGGAGCTCTCCATCCCCGCCGGGATGGAGATTGTCCACCACAGCCGGTTTGACGAGGGCATGGCGGCGGGCCGCTCCCACAGCCGGTTTTTCCGGCTGCTCCACCGCCTGCGGGACATACCCCGGCCCGCGTCCCCGCCCGGCGTCACGTTCGGCCCGGTCTCGCCGGACCGGGCCGGGGAGCTGGCCGGCGTCATCAACCGTTGCTACCGCCACTCCGGCATCCAGGTGACGGAGGGGGAGGTGCGGGGCTGGGCCGCCGCCCCGGTCTACCGCCCTGAGCTGTGGCTTGGAGCTTTCGCGGCGGGCGGGCTGGTGGGCTGCGTCATCGGGGCGTTCGACCCGGAGGCGGGGGAGGGGGTCATCGAATGGCTTCAGGTGCTGCCCGAGTACAGGGGGCGGGGGATCGCGGTCTCGCTGACCGCCCGGGCGCTGGAGGCGATGCGGGGCTTTGCGGGGTTTGCCACGGTGTCGGGGGAGTGCGAAAACCCCACCCGTCCCGAGGGGGTCTACCGCGCCTGCGGCTTTGAGGGGGAGGACGTGTGGCACATCCTGCGCTGACGGCATTTTTCTTTTTTCAAAAATAGAGTTGATAAATCCTCCCAACCGTGATAAAATAACTCCAGCTTGCCAGCGCTTCGGCGTGAAGCAAGGCCGCGCTAGTCGGGGAGATAGCGGTGCCCTGTACCTGCAACCCGCTACAGCAGGGATGAATCCCGGCCCCCGGAGGCAGACTGTGCCGTCTGCCCCATATAAGCAGCGATGATGGATCGGTCCTGCGCAACGCTCACCCGTGAACCGTGTCAGGCGGGGAACCGAGCAGCACTAAGCGGACCTGGACGTGTGCCGCGGGAGCGCCGATCCTGAGCCGGCTGTATGGGTAACGGGCATATCCTGTCCTTCAAAGGCCGGTGCGCGGCCTTGTTTTGCGTCGAAGCGCGAGCGTGACAAAGCCGAAGCGCGAGCGTAGGCTGGCAGGCCCGGATGGACCGGAGCGAGGACGAGCGCAGGCCCGCGCAGCGGGCCGGAGACCAGTCCGAGTCGGAGGGAAGCCGGGGCGTAAGCCAGCCCAGCGCGAACGTGACAAAGCCGAAGCGCGAGCGCAGGCTGGCAGGCCCGCGCAGCGGGCCGGAGACCCGTTTGGGCCCCAATTGCAACGCGCGCGGAGCGCAGCGCACTGAACGCGCTGCGCATTTCTTTTTATTGTTGAGGTGAAGCCCATGTATCAAGCCCTGTACCGCAAGTGGCGCTCCAAGACCTTTGACCAGGTGGTGGGCCAGGGCCACGTCACCCAGACCCTGAAGCGCCAGGTCCAGTCGGGCCGGCTGAGCCACGCCTACCTCTTCACCGGCACCCGGGGGACGGGCAAGACCTCCTGCGCCAAGCTGCTGGCCCGGGCGGTGAACTGCGAAAATCCCCAGGACGGCAACCCCTGCGGCGCCTGCCCCGCCTGCCTGGGCATCGAGAACGGCTCCATCCTGGACGTGCTGGAGCTGGACGCCGCCTCCAACAACCGGGTGGACGACATCCGCGCCATCCTGGACGAGGCGGTGTACACCCCCGCCTCGGTGAAGAAGCGGGTGTACATCATCGACGAGGTCCACATGCTCTCCACTCAGGCCTTCAACGCCCTGCTCCAGATCCTGGAGGAGCCGCCGGAGCACCTGATGTTCATCCTGGCCACCACCGAGGTAAACAAGGTGCCCGCCACCATCAAGAGCCGGTGCCAGCAGTTCGCCTTCAAGCGCATCCACGCCGAGGACATCGCGGACCACCTGCTCCACGTGGCCCGGGAGGAGGGCTTCTCCCTCAGCGGGGAGGCGGCCGCCCTCATCGCCCGGCTGGCCGACGGCGGAATGCGGGACGCGTTGTCCCTGCTGGACCAGTGCGCCGCCGGGGGAGAGGCGGTGGATGAGGAGGGGGTGCTCTCCGCCCTGGGGCTGGCGGGCAACCTGGAGGCCGCCGCCCTGCTGGAGCGCGCCGCCGACGGGGACGCCGCCGCCGCCCTGGAGCAGCTGGACAGGTTGTACGCCGGGGGCAGGGAGATGGCCGCCCTGGCGGGGGAGCTGTCCGCCCTGGTCCGGGACCTGCTGGTGCGCAAAACCGCCCCCCGGGGCGGGGCCGCCCTGATGACCGGCGGCTTTGACGGGGAGACGCTGAAGCGCCTGTCCGCCCGGTTCGACGTGCCCCGGCTGGTGCAGATGCTCACCGCGCTGCAGAAGACATCGGCGGAGCTGGCCCGGTCGGCCAACCGCCGCACCGATATGGAGCTGTGCCTGGTGGCCCTGTGCGACCCGGCTCTGGACCCCTCCCCGGCGGGGCTGTCCGCCCGGATCGCCCGGCTGGAGCAGGGGGGCGTGCCCCCCGCCGCCCCCGGGCCCGCCGCGCCGGAGCGGGGGGCCCGCCCCGCCCCCAGGCGGGAGGCGCCCCCTCCGGAGGAGGTCCCCTGGGAGGAGCCGCCGCTGCCGGAGGAGGAGCCCCCGTCCGGCGGGGAGGACGCCCCCCCCTGGGACGTGGAGCCGAGGCCCGCGAAAAAGCCGCCGGCCCGCCCCCGGGCCGGGTCGGAGCCCCGGCCCGCGCCGCCGGTCCAGGCGCAGCCCGCCCCAGAGGCGGCGCCCCGCGCCCCGGGCGGAAGCGGCTGGCCGGGCTGGCCCGCCTTCCGGGACCAGCTGAAGAGCCTGCTGGCGGTGAGCGATTACAGCTTTCTCAGCAATTCCGCCATGGCGGAGGGCCGCTGGGAAAATGGACAGCTCACCCTGTGGGTGGCCAACGACTTCCTGCGGGATATGCTGGACCGCCCCGCCATCACCCGGCCCATGGCCGAGCTGCTCCAGAGGATCACCGGCGCCGCCGGTCGGGTGGCGCTCACCGTGGGGCAGGCCCCGGCGGAGACCGCCCCCGCCCTCCAAACGGGGGACGCGCTGGAGGCTTTTCTGGCCCAGGGGGGCAGCAACATCACCGTGGAATAGCGCCCGAGCCGCGGGCAGCGGGCGGGCGAGGCATGGAAATATGACACAGGAGGTAACCGAACAATGGCGAAGGGATTCAACAGCCGCGGTATGGGCGGCATGGGGGGCGGCAACATGAACAACATGATCCGCCAGGCCCAGAAAATGCAGCAGGACATGCTCAAGGCCCAGGAGGAGCTGGAGGCCAAGACCTATGAGGCCGCCGCCGGGGGCGGAATGGTGACCGCCGTGGTGACCGGCAAGAAGGAGCTGACGTCCGTGGCCATCGACCCGGAGGCGGTGGACCCGGAGGACGTGGAGATGCTCCAGGACCTGATTGTGGCCGCCGTCAACGAGGCGCTGCGCAAGGCAAACGACGACGCGGCCAGCCAGATGTCCAAGCTCACTGGTGGCTTGAACCTGCCCTTCTGAGGCCGCCGCGATGTACAACAGCACCCTGTGCTACCTGGAAAACCCCCAGGGGGAGTACCTGATGCTCCACCGGGTGAAGAAAAAGGCGGACATCAACGAGGGAAAGTGGATCGGCGTGGGCGGCAAATTTGAGGCGGGGGAGAGCCCCGACGAGTGCCTGTGCCGGGAGGTGCGGGAGGAGACCGGCCTCACCCTCACCGAGTGGCGGTTCCGGGGGGTGGTCACCTTCCTGTGCAATGACAGCGGCTCGGACCAGTACATGTACCTCTTTACCGCCACGGGCTGGACGGGGGAGCTGGCGGAGGACTGCGCCGAGGGCAGCCTGAAATGGGTACCCAAGGGGCAGGTCGCCCAGCTGCCCATCTGGGAGGGGGACAGGATCTTCCTGGAGCTGCTGGCCCAGGACGCCCCGCCCTTCCTGCTCACCCTGGACTACCGCGCGCCCGGCGGGGAGGACCGGCTGACCCGGGCGGTGCTGAACGGGGAGAGGGTCCGTTGAAAAATGTTTCACGTGAAACACTAGTTCTAATTGACTGAAGGAGGAACCGTGATGAAATTTTCCCAGATGCCCTATGAGCGCCCCGACCTGGAGGGGATGAAGCAGACCCTGTCCGGTCTGGTGGAGCGGCTGAAGGGCGCCGCCAGCTACGAGGAGGCCAAGGCCGTGTTCCTGGAGCGGGAGCGGGAGCTGAAGCACATCGACACCCAGGCCACCCTGGCCAGCGTCCGCCACTCCATCGACACCCGGGACCAGTTCTACGACGGGGAGGAGACCTTCTGGAACGGCGCCATGCCCCAGCTCCAGGAGTACATGCAGGCCTGGACCATGGCCATGCTGGAATCCCCCTTCCGCAAGGAGTTCGAGGCGGAGTACGGCGATCTGCTGTTTGTCAATGCGGAGATCCAGCTCAAGACCTTCTCCCCGGAGATCATCCCCCAGCTCCAGCGGGAGAACGACCTGACCACCGAGTATGAGAAGCTGCTGGCCTCCGCCCAGATCCCCTTCGAGGGCAAGACCTACACCCTGTCCCAGCTCACCCCCTTCAAGACCGACGCGGACGACGCCCGCCGTCTGGCCGCCTGGAAGGCGGAGGGCCAGTGGTACAAGGACCACCAGGCGGACCTGGACCGCATCTACGACCAGCTCACCCACCTGCGGGACGAAATGGGCAGGACGCTGGGCTACGAGGGGTACACCACCCTGGGCTACTACCGCATGGGCCGCAACTGCTACACCAAGGAGGACGTGGAAAAGTTCCGCGCCGCCGTGGTGAAATACCTGGTGCCGGTGGCCGACCGCATCTATAAGGAGCAGGCCAAGCGGCTGGGCAAGCAGTACCCCATGAGCTTTGCCGACAACGCCCTGGAGTTCCGCTCCGGCAACCCCCGGCCCCAGGGCAGCCCCGACGACATCCTGGCCCAGGGAAAGAGGTTCTACGACGAGCTGTCCCCCGAGACCGCCGAGTTCTTCCAGACCATGCTGGACAACGAGCTGCTGGATGTGCTGTCCACCGAGGGCAAGCGGTCCGGCGGCTACTGCACCTCCATCGCGGACTACCGGGTGCCCTTCATCTTCGCCAACTTCAACGGCACCCAGGGGGACGTGGAGGTGGTGACCCACGAGGCGGGCCACGCCTTCGCCGCCTGGATGAACCGGGACCGGGTGCCCATGGAGTACGTCTGGCCCGGCATGGAGGCCTGCGAGGTCCACTCCATGTCCATGGAGTTCATGGCCTGGCCCTGGGCGGAGGGCTTCTTCGGCGAGGACACCAAAAAGTTCCTGTACAGCCACCTGTCCGGCGCCCTCACCTTCATCCCCTACGGCGCCATGGTGGACCACTTCCAGCACGAGGTGTACGCCAAGCCGGACATGACCCCCGCCCAGCGCCACGCCGTGTGGAAGGAGCTGCTGGGGGTGTATATGCCCTGGATGAAGCTGGACGGGGACATCCCCTTCTATGCCGAGGGCGAGGGCTGGCAGCGCCAGCATCACATCTATTCCAGCCCCTTCTACTATATCGACTACTGCCTGGCCCAGACCGTGTCCCTCCAGTTCTGGGCCCTGCTCCAGAAGGACCGCAAGCTGGCCTGGGAGAAGTACATGGCCTACACCCGCCAGGGCGGCAGCCGCACCTTCACCGGCCTGCTGGAAAACGCCGGGCTGGAGAGCCCCTTTGGAGAGGAGTGCCTGCGGGGCGTGTGCCAGACCGCCAGCGCCTGGCTGGACCAGTTTGATCTCAGCGGCATCGAGTAAACATGGAAAGAGCCCTTCCCCACCGGGGAAGGGCTCTTTTTACTCTTCTTACCCCACAAATCCGCCGTTAAACTCTTTTTGCACCTTTGCCATCACCATGAGCGAGATAACGATTCCAGCAAGCAAAACGCTGACTGAGGTGATCACAACAGGGACGGTATCCCCGAATAGGGCGATGCTCCCGCTGAACGCCAGGGAAACGGCAAGCACAAACAGTCCTTTTGAAAATGATTTCCCGTATTTTCTCTTGTCCGCTTCTTTCACATGCGTCTGATGATAAGAATGAATTAAATTCGTGTTTCCCCTGTATATTGCGACTCCAAAGCCAAGGAATAAGAGCGCCGCGGCAAATAAAGGCACGGAATAAGCAATCATATACATACCACCTTATCTTATTTACGGGGTTAAGAGGCCCCCTGTTCATTCGTCCGGGGTGGTTTTGGCGGCGTGCCAGGAGTAGAACGCTCCGGCGATGCCGGAGACGGCCAGTGCCAGCGCCGCCCACAGCCAGCACCACAGGCCCTCCGCCAGCAGGGCGGCCAGGACGCAGACCGCCCCTGCCGCGGCCATGACCCAGCCGCCAAACCGCTGGCATCTACGCCAGACCGTCTCATTTTTCACGCTCCAGGGGGTGCGCAGGCCCATGGGGCCAGGCTCCTTCAGCTTGGGCATCCAGTTGCCCAGGGCGATGAGGCCCAGGCCGCTGACACCGCACAGCAGCCGGTGGAGGTCCAGAGACAGCAGGGACAGGTTTTCCACTTTCTGAAAGCTGGTATACAAAAAGTACGCCGTCATGAGGTCGAACACGGCGAACTGGACAATGCCCCCGATGACCATGATGCGCTCCCCCGTCTCCCCGGAGGAACGGCCCCGGAACATCCGGCAGGCGCCCAGCCACAGCGCCCCATAGGGAAGCAGGAGGCCCGGAAAGATCAGCATTTCAAATTTGCTCCCCCAGCGGTTCACCTCCCCGGCCGCGTTATAGTGGACCGGGATGCGGTCCGGAAGAAAGAGCAGCGCCGTCAGCACCATTGCCGGCACCAGCGCCACTGTCAGCGCCATGACGGCGTACAGCCGTCTCAGCTTCATGGTCCGCACCTCCTCTCAGCTCGTCCAGCCACAAAATGGCCTCGTCCAGCACCGTCAGGTCCAGCTCATAGAAGATGAAATTCTTCCGCCGGGTCTCATAGATCAGCTCCGCCTCTTTCAGCTTTTTCAGGTGGTAGGACAGGGCCTGGGGCGTCATGCCCACCGCCCAGGCCAGCTCGCCGGAGGAGATGCGCCCCTGCTTCAGCTTGGCCAGAATTCTGCGCCGGTTTTCGTCCGCCAGCGCCGACAAGATTTCCGATACCCCCATGGGAACTCCCTCCTAACTATTTCAAATTTTCTTTAACTACATTCTATCAGACCGCAGAGCAGTTGTCAAGGAAGTGTTTCAAAAATATTTGAAATAGCTTCTTTCCAGCTCCCACTTGACGGATTGCCCCATTTCCGATAAAATAAGTATGATTTTATTACCACTGAGGAGGACTGCCATGAAATCCACCGTCTACTTTACCCGAGACCTCACCCCCGGGGCCATGCTCCGGCTGTACGACGCCCTGGGCGTCCAGCTTCCCGGTCGGGTGGCCGTCAAGCTCCACTCCGGCGAGCCGGGCAACCAGAATTTCCTCCGCCCCGACTTCATGAAGCCCATGATCGACCGCGTGGAGGGCGCCATCGTGGAGTGCAACACCGCCTACGACGGCGGGCGCAACACCACAAAGGCCCACAAAATCACCATGGAGCGCCACGGCTGGCTCAGCGCTGCCCAGGTGGACATCCTGGACGAGACAGAGGACATGGAGCTGCCCATCCCCTGCGGCAAGGTCATCCAGAAGAATTTTGTGGGGGCCAATCTGCAAAATTATGACTCCCTGCTGGTGCTCTCCCACTTCAAGGGCCACCCCATGGGGGGCTTCGGCGGCGCGCTGAAGAACATCTCCATCGGCATCGCCTCCTCCCGGGGCAAGCAGTATATCCACGGCGCCGGGGATATGGACAAGTTCTGGGACGCCGACCATGACGCCTTCCTGGAGTCCATGGCGGACGCCGCCTGGTCCATCCACCACCGCTTCCAGGGCAAGGTGGCCTACCTCAACGTGATGAAGAACATGTCGGTGGACTGCGACTGCTGCGCCGTGGCCGCCGACCCCAAGATCGGCGACATCGGCATCCTGGCGTCGCTGGACCCGGTGGCCCTGGACCAGGCCTGCCTGGACCTGGTGTACGCCTCCGACGACCCGGGCAAGGCCGACCTCATCCAGCGCATCGAGTCGCTGAACGGCGTACACACGGTGGAGGCCGCGGCGGAGCTGGGCATTGGCAGCCGGGAGTACCAGCTGGTGGAGCTGGACTGACAGCTGTCCCCGCCTCAAGCATCCCGGGAATCTGAAAAAAGAAACGGCGCTGTCTGATCCAAGGATCAGACAGCGCCGCTTTTTATGCCGTTACCTAAGCGTTAGGGCTGCTCCGCGTACTGGCAGAACCGCATGAGAATGGTGGCGACCTGGGCCCGGGTGGCAAAGCCGTCGGGCTGGAGGGTGCGGGCGTCCACGCCGTTGATGAGCCCGATGTGGCAGGCCCAGGCCATGGCGTCCACGGCGTAGGGACTGACCAGGCTGGCGTCCCAGTAGATGGACAGGTCGGCCCTGCCGCTCACGTTCATGCCCTTGTGCTGGGCGTAGCGGTAGAGAATGGTGGCCATCTGCTCCCGGGTAATGGCCAGCTCCGGCCCGAACAGCCCGGTCTCATAGCCGTTGACCACGCCGTTGGCGGCGGCCCAGGAGACCGCGTCGGAGTAGTACAGCCCCGGCGCCACGTCGGGGAAGCTGGAGGGGGCGGCCGCCGGACGCCCTGCGTACCGGTGGAGGATGGTGACGATCATGCCCCGGGTGGTGGTCTCCTCGGGAGCGAAGACGGTGGGGCCGGTGCCGTTCATCAGCCCGGCGTGGTAGACGTAGGCCACGGCCTCCCGGAACCAGTCGGCCTGCCCCACGTCCAGGAAGGGGAGGGCGGTGGACTGGCTCAGGGTGAAGGAGGCGTTCACGGTGACGGCGGAGGCGGGCATGGTGAAGGACCAGCTCCCGCCGCCCAGACTGGTGAGGGAAATTCCGCGCCCCGCGCTGTCGGTGACGGTGACGGTGCTCAGGCTGTACCCGGGGTCGGCCACGGCGGTCACTGTGACAACCTCGCCCTGGGCGGCGTGGGTGGTGCTGATTCGGAGGGAGCCGCCCACAATGCCGGAGGCGGTTCCCACGGCATAGCGGGAGAGGGAGCCGGGATCGGTCCAGCCGGGGCCGGGGTCATAGCCGCCCCCCTGTCCGGAGCCGCTGCTCATGCTCACCCGGTCGTAGCTGAGGGTCTGGGTGTCGTCGGGGCCCACGCTGAGCAGCTTCAGCCCGGAGACGCCTACCACCGTGAAGCCCTTGTCCGCGGTGAGGGAGCCCAGAGAGAGGGTTCCGCCCTGATTCAGAAAGGACTTGGAGGTGACGTAGAGGGTGAGGTTGTTCCCGTCCAGGTGATAGGAGGAGAAGCCCTTGGGGGTAGAGGCGAACTGCTCAAAGGCGAGGCTGTCGGGGGCACTGTTCAGGGTGAGGGTGAGCTGCACGCCGGTGTAGCGCCCGGGCAGGCCCTGAAGGCTGACCGATTGGGCGGCTGTGCCCTTGCCCGCCACCTGGACCCAGGGCGCGGAGGAGGCCGCCGCCGGACAGACCAGCAGGGCGGCGGCCAGGACCGCGGCAAGGAATAACGAAAGGGTGCGTTTCATCGCTGAAATCCTCCTCATTGGGCGCCCGCGCCCGTCAGGACGATCTCGGGCAGGGTATCATAGTCGGGGAAGCTGATCCACAGGGTGTTGCTGACGGCCCGGCGGCTGCCGGTGTGGTCCAGCTCGTCATAGAGGTAGAGCACCGCCTGGAGCTCCATGGGGCCGCTGGTGACGCCGGACTTCTCGTTCAGGGCCTCCTCCGCCTCCAGGTCGGGGACGAAGAGCCAGAAGCCGTCGCTGGTGTCGCTGACCTTGCCGTTGGCGGGCACCTCGGCGAAGAGCAGGGAGTAGCCGTTCATGGCCCGCTCCACCAGCAGGTCCTCCCGGTCCTCCTCCTCCGCCTCAGCGGCGGTGGTGTAGCGGACCTGGATTTCCACGGTGTCATAGGCCGGATTGCCCCGGTAGGTGCCCAGCACCACCAGGGTGCCCGCGGGGATGACCTGGTCCTCGCCGTCGCCGTAGCGGTACTCGGACTTGAGCTTGCCCACGGTGGCGTCGGGGTAGAAGTCCACCCGGTCGCCGGGGTAGTCCAGAAGGGTGACCTGGGCGTCCTGGGGCAGCCCGGTGATGCGCACCTCCGCCGCGTCGTAGGTCCAGATGCGGGCGTCGTCGGGGCCGGCCCCCGGCTTGGTGAAGTAGCCCACCGTCTCGGCGCCGGACAGGGTGCCGGTTTTGGCTGTGGTCCAGCTGCCGGAGGCGCTGGACTTGACCTCCACGGTGTACGTCCCGCTGAGCTGCGCCCCGGTGATCTTCACGCCGGTGACGGGAACCGTCCTGGTCAGGGTGGCGACAACCGCGTCACCATTCCGGGCAACGGTGTACAGGCTGGGGTCAATGGGCGTATCCCAGGCGACGCGCACCTGGCTGGTTTTGGCCTCGGCGGCCGGGGCGCCCAGCAGGTCCACGGGGACCACGGAATAGGTGTAGGCCAGGTTGTTGGCGGGGCCCAGGTCGTCGGTGTAGGTCTGCTGGGTGGTGAAGGCAATGGGCTGGCCGTTCCGGCGGATCTCGTAGCCCAGCACAGTCTCATCCCCGCCGGTGATGGTCAGAACAACCTTGTTGTCCTGAACCGAGGCGGAGGCGGTGACGGCCCCGTCAAAGCCCTCGCCGCCCGCCAGACGGTGGGCGTAGGAGCTGTCGTTGAGGTACCAGATGGCCCGGGGCTCATCGGCATAGCCGCTGAGGGTCTGCTTGACCTGGTCGCTGAGGATCAGGCCCCAGCGGGTGAAGAACTCGGTCAGGTTCCGGCCGGCGATCTCAGAGGCGATGAGGGCCACCCGCTCGTCATAGGTGTGGCCGTCCTTGTGCGCGCCCTCCTTCCAGCGCTTGAAGAACTGGTTGAAGAAGGCCAGAGGCTGGTCCGCCTGGTCGTAGGCCAGGTGGAGCTGCCAGTACATGGCCAGCTGGACGAACACGTTTCCGGCGGAGCCGGGGCGGCCGGCTGAGGTCTTGTCGTAGACGCCCTTCCAGATGCCGCTGTTGGTCAGACGGGTGGGCAGGGCCATGGAGCCGCCGTCATAGGCCTGGATGGCCAGGGAGTAGATGTTGTTGGTGATCTCCGCCTTGCCCAGCTTATCCATGTTGTGGCCGATTTCGTGGGCGATGCCCCAGCCGAACAGGCTGTTGGCCTTGCCCACGCCGGTGGCGGACACGGGCTTGCCGCACACCAGGCCGGATGTGGAGCCGTAGCCCACGCCGACGTGATTCCCCGCGGCGTACATGAAGGCCCCGGCAAACATGCGCATATAGCGGATATTCTGGCGGGTGGTCATGGGATAGCGGTAGCTCTCCAGGGTCTGGCTGGCGGGAACGATGCCCTGGACCTTGTTGGCGGTGAACAGCACGTCCTCCCAGGCCAGCACGTTTTGGTACATGGCCTCGGCCATCTCCTCCGCGCTCCGGCCCACGCCCTTCAGGCCGGACAGGGCCTGGTTGGCGGGGATGGACAGCAGGACGCTGGGGGTAGAGATCTCGGTGACATTGCGCACGTCGGTCTGCAGGCTGGCGGAGCTCAGCCCCGCCACATAGGTCTCAAGCTGGGCCACATAGGCGCGGATGGCGTCCTTCCGGGCGGCCTCGGTCATGCCGTACCAGCCGGACAGCTCCAGCACGGGCACGGCGAAGGTGTCGGAGTCCCCACGGACCTGGAGCTTGATCTGCTCCGGGTTGGAGCCGGCATAGGTGAGGTACAGCGGGCCGCCCCGCTCATCGGTGAGGGAGCCGATCTGGGGCACGGTGATGTAGTTGCGCCCGTTCACCAGCCGGATGGAGGGGCCGCTCCAGATGCCGGACTCCCCGAAGAACTGGGTGGGGGTGACGTACACCGGCGCGTCGGAGGGCAGCTGGGCGTAGACGGCCACCGTGGCCCCCGCCCGGGCGGACACGCCCAGGGGCTGGAGGGCGCTGGCGCTCTGGCCGTACTGCCCATCCAGATTGCCGCTGCGGCTCTGGAAGTCCTGCTTGACCACGCCCAGGGCGGCGGAGTCGTTTTTCAGCAGGGCCTGGGCCAGGGCCAGCTCATCCCGCAGGCGCTCCAGGTCCAGGTAGAAGTCGGCCTTGGCCTCCAGCCGCTGGGAGAGGGCGGCCACCTGCTCCGAGGTGACGCCGGACCTGAGCTGGGTGAAGCTGCCGTCGGCAAAGAGGGCGGCGATGTCCTCCGCCAGGGAGTCGCTCTTATAGAAGGCCATTTCGGAGATGCTCACCCGGCAGCCGTTGCCCTCCCGCTCGTTGAGGGCGATGGTCAGGGACTTGATCCCCTCCACCGGGGAGAAGGGCAGGACCAGATAGTCCTTCTGGGCGTCCATGGCGGGGGCGTAGTACAGCGTCTCGCTGAGCAGAACGTTCCCCTCGCTGTCCTTGGCGGTCACGGTGTAGGAGCGCAGGGCGTATTTGTAGTTTCCGGCCAGATAGGGCACCAGGATGACATAGTTCATGTCCTGGGGCTGGCGGAAGGTGTAGGTAAAGTGGCTGTCCAGCGACCAGTTCTTGGCCACCCAGTAGGTGGCCGCGTCGCCGTCGATCACCTGCCCCGCGGCGAAGCTGGGGCAGAGGGCCTGGTCCACGTTTTTGGGATTGGTCATGACCACCGATTCAACCACGCTGTTGTCAATGCGGTCCTCCGTGGGCAGCTCGGGCATGGACAGATCCTCCCGCTGGGGGGTTCCGGCGGCGGTGGCGGAGTAGGGGCCGACCCCCTTGCCGTTGCCCGCCTTCACCGCCACCTGATAGGTCACGCCGTTGGTCAGGCCGGTGATGACGGCGGAGGTGCCGGACACGTCGCCGCCGTACCGGGTGAAGGCGCTCTGGCCGGAGGCGCGGTAGAAGACCTGATAGTAGACCGCGTCCTTGGTCTTGCCCCAGCTCAGGCGGAGGGACTGGTCAGCGGCGGTCACACGGATGTTGGAGGGCGCGCCGGGCACGCTGCCCGGCTCCGGCGTGGCGGAAACCAGGGTGGAGGGGGCGCCCCGCCAGTCGCCGTTGACGGCGGTGACCTGGAACTGGTAGGTTTTCAGGTTTTCCAGACCGGAGACGACGGTACGCGTGGAGTTGGCCTGGACGGTCTGGTCCAGCTTGCCGCCGGTGCCGTAGGCCACGGAGTAGCCGGTGACGTTGCGCACGGCCGCCCACTCCAGGGTCACCTGGCCATTCCCCGGGGTGGCGGTCAGCCCCTGCACCTGGTCGTTCTTGGGGTTCTCCGGCACGATATCCTTCAGGAATTCAACCTTGCTCACAGTGGCGAAGCCCGCGCCGCCCTGGGTGGCGGTGACGGTGACGGTCACCTTCTTTACCGCCACCTTCCGGCCCAGGTCGATGGTGACCACCCGGCTGCCCGCCTCCCGGCCGATGGCGTGGACCCCGGCGGGGAGGGAGGTGTCAAAGGGCACGCTGAGGCTGGAGCCGTCCGTCAGTTCCACCAGGGCGGACCCCTTCTGGATGGCCCCGCTGCCGTCGGGGCAGGTGATCTGAATCTGGCTCAGCTCCACCCCCGCGCCGGAGTTGAGGAGGATGGGCAGCGCCAGAGGAGCGCCCTGCTGGGGGGTGATGGTGACGGCCTTGCCGCCCTGGAACAGGTCGGACGCGCTGCCCCCCGTCAGGGTGAGGCCGGTGTCCTCCAGCTGGGCGGGGACAATGGCGGCGGTGTCCAGCACCTGGGCGCTGCCGGAATTGCCCTTGCTGTGGTTGATGTAGGCCAGGTCGGCCACGTCCAGCCTGCCGTCTCCGTTGAGGTCAAAGGCGGCCAACTCCGGGGTGCTGGGGGTCTGGCCCAGCCGGCTGTCCATGGCGGACAGGTCCTTGTCGTCCACCACCCCGTCTCCGTTCACGTCGCCCAGGGAGAAGGTGCCGTCCCCGGTGCCCACAATGAGGTGCTTGGAGTAGTCGTCCAGGGTGACCGTGGTGCGGAAGGGCACATAGCCCGTTCCCGTGAGCTGGAGCTCATAGGGGACAGCCTTGGACAGGCCGGTGAGCTCCACCCGGTAATAGCCCACCCGGGACTCGTTGGTCAGCGGCGCGCCGTCCACATTCTCCACCTGGATGGAGGCGCCCTGCGCCGTCCCGCCGGGCAGGGAGAGGGTGGTGTTCCTGCCGCCGCCGCTGAGGCGGAGCTGGATGTTCCGCCCGGCGGCCTCTTCCGCCGTCTGGGGCAGGTCGAAGCGGATGGTGAGCCCGATGGTTCCGGTGAGCCCTGCGCCCCCCGGAGCGGAGGCCGCCGCGGTGGGCAGGCCCGTCAGGCACAGAGAGCACAGCATCAGCAGGCTGAGCACCCCAGAAATCAATCTCTTTGTTGGTTTCATATTTGCCACTCCTTAACTGTTCAATCCCATGTGGTGTAATCGAGAAATGATATGGGACTTTAGGACCCTCTGAATCAATATGCCTGCGGCGCTTTTTGGAGCTTTTTGCCGCAATTTCGTTGGACTTTCTTGGAATAAACACAATGATTTCCACGAAGCCCGCCGCATTGGGGCGAAAAATCTCTCACAAACCGCGCCTGCCGATTTACCCAGAGGTTCCTTTATTGTAATATGCTGGGGCCATCCTGTCAATCGGAATCGAGCAGGGTTTTCAGGATTTTTCTCAGCGCCCGGTTCCGGCCCGCCGGCCTGGGCCCCGGGGCTGGGGAGGGACGGAAAAACCGCCGGAAAGGGAGGCCCTTTCCGGCGGAGGTTCGGGCCCGGCGCCGCGGGGGCGTCCGGGCAAAATGACTGCGCGGCAGGGAACGGGCGCCTTAAAAGGCGCGACCGATGTCCCGGCGGAAGTGCATGTCGGTGAAGGAGATGGGGGCGGCGGCGGCGTAGGCGGCGTCGATGGCCTGCTCCAGGGTGTCCCCCAGGGCGGTGACCCCCAGCACCCGGCCGCCGCTGGTGAGGTATTGGCCGTGCTCATCCAGCCTGGTGCCCGCGTGGAACACCACGGCGGAGCGGCCCGCCTCCTCCAGCCCGGAGATGGGGCAGCCCTTTTTGTAATCCAGGGGATAGCCCCCGGAGGCCAGCACCAGACAGCAGGCTGCGCTGTCCTTCCAGCGGAGGTCCAGCTTGTCCAGCGTGCCCTCCCGGCAGGCGGTGAAGACGTCCAGCAGGTCGCTGTCCAGCAGGGACAGCACCGCCTGGCACTCCGGGTCGCCGAAGCGGGCGTTGTACTCCACCACCTTGGGGCCGTCCGGGGTGAGCATCAGGCCAAAGTAGATGACCCCCTGGAAGGGCCGGCCCTCCGCCTTCAGCGCCCGGATGGTGGGCAGGAAGATCTCGTCCATGCAGCGCCGGGCGATGTCCGGCGTGTACTGGGGCGGGGGGGAGATAGCCCCCATGCCGCCGGTGTTGGGGCCCCGGTTGCCGTCATAGGCCCGCTTGTGGTCCTGGCTAGCGGGCATGGTGGACACGTGCTCCCCGTCGGCAAAGGCCAGCACCGTCACCTCGGGGCCGGTCATGCACTCCTCAATCACCACGGTGGAGCCGCTCTCGCCAAACTTCTTGTCCGCCATCATCTCCCGGGCGGCGGTCTGGGCCTCCTCCACCGTGGCGGCCACCACCACCCCCTTGCCCAGGGCCAGCCCGTCCGCCTTCACCACGATGGGCGCGCCCTGCTCCTGGATGTAGGCCAGGGCCTTGTCCAGGTCGGTGAAGGTCTCGTACTTCGCGGTGGGGATGCGGTATTTCTTCATCAGCTCTTTGGAGAACGCCTTGCTGGCCTCGATGACGGCGGCGCTGGCCCGGGGGCCGAAGGCGGGTATGCCCGCCTCCTCCAGGGCGTCCACCATACCCAGGGCCAGGGGGTCGTCGGGGGCCACCACCACGAAGTCCATGGCGTTGTCCTTGGCCCAGCGCACCATGCCCTCCACGTCGGTGGCCTTCACGTCCACGCACCGGGCAGTCTGGGCGATGCCGCCGTTGCCGGGGGCGCAGAACAGCTCGGTGACCTTGGGCGACTGCTTCAATTTCCAGCAGATGGCGTGCTCCCGGCCGCCGCTTCCTACCACTAAAACCCTCATGCCGTATTACCTCGTTTCTATTAAACCTTCGTCCCCTCGGAGAGTGGAGGGGGTATCGCGGCGAAGCCGCGTATCTAGGGGGAACTAGTTCCCCCTAGAAGGCGCATTTGGAGCGAAGCGACAGCCTTTCCGCAGAAAGGCGATGCGCCTAGTGATGGAACAGCCGGATCCCGGTGAAGGCCATCACCATGTCGTGCTTGTCGGCGGTGGAGATCACGTGGTCGTCCCGGATGGAGCCGCCGGGCTGGGCGATGTATTTCACGCCCGACTTGAAGGCCCGCTCCACGTTGTCCCCGAAGGGGAAGAAGGCGTCGGAGCCCACGGTGACCCCGGACTGCTTGGCGATCCACTCCTTTTTCTCCGCCTCGGTGAGCACCTCGGGCTTCACCTTGAAGGTGGCCTGCCACACGCCGTCGGCCAGTACGTCGTCGTGCTCGTCGGAGATGTAGATGTCGATGGCGTTGTCCCGGTCCGGGCGGCGGATGCCGTCCACGAACTGGAGGCCCAGCACCTTGGGGTGCTGGCGCAGCCACCAGGTGTCCGCTTTGCTGCCCGCCAGGCGGGTGCAGTGGATGCGGCTCTGCTGGCCCGCGCCCACGCCGATGGTCATCCCGTCCTTCACATAGCACACGGAGTTGGACTGGGTGTATTTCAGGGTGATGAGGGAGAGGAGCATGTCGTGCTTTGCCTGGAGGGGCAGCTCCTTGTTGGCGGTGACGATGTTCTCCAGCATTTTTTCATCGATGCCCAGGTCGTTGCAGCCCTGCTCAAAGACGATGCCGAAGATGCTACGCCGCTCCACGGGGGCGGGGGTGTAGCTGGGGTCGATCTTCACCACGTTGTAGCCGCCCTTGCGCTTGGCCCTCAGGATCTCCAGAGCCTCGTCGGTGTAATCCGGGGCGATGACGCCGTCGGACACCTCCAGGGCCAGATAGCGGGCGGTGTCGGCGTCGCAGGTGTCGCTCAGCGCCGCCCAGTCGCCGTAGGAGCACAGCCGGTCCGCCCCCCGGGCCCGGATGTAGGCGCAGGCGATGGGGGACAGGTCCCCGTCAGGGGCGAAGTAAATCTGCCGCTCCACCTGGGTGAGGGGCAGGCCCAGGGCCGCCCCGGCGGGGGAGACGTGCTTGAAGGAGGCGGCGGCGGGCAGGCCGGTGGCCTTTTTCAGCGCCTTCACCAGCTGCCAGGAGTTCAGCGCGTCCATGAAATTGATGTACCCCGGCCTGCCGTTGAGGACGGTGAGGGGCAGGTCGCCCTCCTCCATGAAGATGCGGGCGGGCTTCTGGTTGGGGTTGCAGCCGTATTTCAGTTCCAGTTCGGTCATGTTTACGCCTCCCAATGTTTATTGATGATGGAGGTCTCGTCCTCCCCGGTTTCCAGGTCGATGTACCGCACGAACAGGGACACCCTGTTGTCCTCGTTCAGCGCCAGCCACAGATCATTGGCCAGCGTCTCCGCGTCGGGGGCGGTGAGGGACACCATCCGGGGCTCCCCCTCAAAGGAGGGCAGGGGGTCGCCGTCCCGCTCGTAGGTGTGGATGAAGTGGCCTACCCCCGCGCGGGGAGCGTCGTACTCGTAGAAGTACCGGCAGGCGCAGGCGGGGTCGCCGTCCAGGCTCTTGAGGATGGACAGGTTGTAGGACCCCTCCGGCTTCACCACGCCGGAGATCCGGGGGGTGTAGTTGGGGCCGTCGGGCTCAAAGGTGCGGGTGTTCAGGGCGTGGCGGTAGCAGTGGCCCGCCAGGAGGCTGTCCCGGATGGTGTCGGTCTGGTCGCCGTTGGTGACGATGGTCAGGCCGCTTTCCATCCGGCGGACGGGGTGATAAATAATGAGGGACGGGTCGGTCATCTTGGACTCATCGAAGGCCTTCGTGCGGATGCCGTCCTCCGTCTCCTCAAAGACCCGGTTGCGGCTGTTCTCGCTGCGGCCCATGATGAAGTAGGCGATGACGGCGCTCTTGTTGTCAGCGGAGCGGCCCAGCATAATGCCCCGGCCGGGGTAGGGATTGCTCTGCAAATAGTCCAGCATATCAATCATTGCCGACACTCCTTTTCTTAATCCGACTGTTTCAAAATGCGGACGGTCCGGCCCTCCACCTGCAAACGCCCCTGGCAGAACAGGGAGACGGCCCTGGGGAGGATCACCCACTCCGCCTGCTCCATGATCCGGCGCTGGAGGGTCTCCGGGGTGTCGTCCACCTCCACCTCCACCGCCTTTTGCAGCACGATGGGCCCGCCGTCGCACGCCTCGCTGACAAAGTGGACGGTGGCGCCGGACAGCTTGACGCCGTATTCCAGCGCCTTCTCATGGACGTGGAGGCCGTAGTACCCCTCCCCGCAGAAGGAGGGGATCAGGGCGGGGTGGACGTTGAGAATGGCGTTGGGATAGGCCCGCACCATCTCCTCCGTGAGGATGACCATGAAGCCCGCCAGCACCACCAGGTCGATGTCCAGCTCCTTCAGCTTGTCCACCAGGGCTACGGTCATGGCCCGGCTGTCCGGGTAGTCCCTCCGGGCCACCACATAGCCGGGTATGCCGGCCCGTGCCGCCCGCTCCAGGGCGTAGGCCCCGGGCTTGGAGGCGATGACGGCGGCGATCTCCCCGCCCGCAGTGTCCCCGCGGCGCTGGGCGTCAATGAGGGCCTGCAAATTGGTGCCCCCGCCGGACACCAGCACGGCGATCCGCTTTGCGCTCATACCAGCTCCACGCCCCCGTCGCCGGGGACCACCTCGCCGATGCGGTACGCCTTCTCGCCGGCCTCCCGGAGGAGGTCCAGGGCCCGGTCCGCCTGGGAATCGGGGAGGGCCAGCACCATGCCCACGCCCATGTTGAAGGTGTTGTACATATCCCGCTCCGGGATGCTGCCCAGCCGCTGGATGAGCTTGAAGATGGGCGGGCAGGGGAAGGCGTCCAGCTCGATCCGGGCGGTGAGGCCCTCCGCCATCATCCGGGGCACGTTCTCATAGAAGCCGCCGCCGGTGATGTGGCTGACGGCGTGCAGGTCCACCCCGGCGGCCAGCAGGGCCTTCACGGCCTTGACGTAAATTTTGGTGGGGGTGAGCAGGGTCTCGCCCAGCCCCTTGCCCCCCAGCTCGTCCAGGGGGGTGCGCAGGTCGGCGTGCTCGATGTGCAGCACCTTGCGCACCAGGGAGAAGCCGTTGGAGTGGACCCCGGAGGAGGCCAGA
Source organism: uncultured Oscillospiraceae bacterium (assembly GCA_910585155.1). Classification (GTDB taxonomy): domain Bacteria; phylum Bacillota; class Clostridia; order Oscillospirales; family Oscillospiraceae; genus Enterenecus. The sequence goes on along the minus strand of CAJUEC010000004.1, from coordinate 42,400 downwards.
CCGATGAGGGCGTCCCCCTGGGACAGCTGTTTGCCGTCGATGATCTTCTCCTGGTCCACCAGCCCCACGGAGAAGCCCGCCAGATCGTACTCGTCGGCGGGGTAGAAGCCGGGCATCTCGGCGGTCTCGCCGCCCACCAAGGCGCACTGGGCCTGACGGCAGCCCTCGGTGATGCCTGCCACGATCTGGGCGATGCGACCGGGGTCGTTCTTGCCGCAGGCGATGTAGTCCAGGAAGAACAGGGGGGCGGCCCCGCCGCAGATGATGTCGTTGACGCACATGGCCACGCAGTCGATGCCCACGGTGTCGTGCTTGTCCATCAGGAAGGCCAGCTTCAGCTTGGTGCCCACCCCGTCGGTGCCGGACACCAGCACCGGCTTCTTCATGCCGGACAGGTCGGGGGCGAACATGCCGCCGAAGCCCCCCAGAGTGCCCATCACCCCGGGGATGTAGGTGGACTCCACCATGGGCTTGATGCGGCGCACCGCCTCATACCCGGCGGTGACGTCCACCCCGGCGGCGGCGTAGGATTCAGAGTGGGAGTTGTTCATTGCTCCGCTCCTTTCCAGAGTCTGCACTGCTCAATGCGCCTGCCGCCGTCGCCCTGCTTCTCGTCGTAGGCGAACTGGCTGAGCAGCTGGCAGGGGAACTCGGCGCACTGGCCGCAGTGGCTGTGGGGCTTGCCCTCGGTGCAGGATTTTACCGGGCAGCTGTCCCCCCAAAAGGGTTTTTCGATGTTGACGCAGCCGGCGCAGCCCATCTGCTCCCGGTACTCACACTGGCCGCACAGGATGCCGCATCTTGACTCGACCATGATAGCTGACTCCTTTTCAAAAATTATTCTCTGCCCGTCCAGCAGTAGGTGCAGATCTTGTCCCGGTCGATGCCGATGGCGTCCAGCAGGCCGTCCAGCGACTGATAGCCCAGGGAGTCGAAGCCCAGCTTCTCGCAGATGGATTTGAGCAGGCACTGGCCCCGGGTTGTGGACGCGTCGGCGTACTCCTCCAGGTGCTTCTGCCCCTCGTCCCCCTCCAGCTCCTGGACGGTCTTTCGGGCCAGCAGCTCCATGGAGGAGTTGCTCCGGGAGAAATTCAGGTATTTGCAGCCGTACATGATGGGGGGGCAGGCGGAGCGCATGTGGACCTCCTTGGCCCCCGCGCCGTAGAGAAAATCCACGGTCTCCCGCAGCTGGGTGCCCCGGACGATGGAGTCGTCCACAAAGAGCAGCTTTCTGCCCTGGATCAGCTCGGGAACGGGGATCTGCTTCATTTTGGCCACCTGGTTGCGCACCTCCTGGCTGGCGGGCATGAAGGACCGGGGCCAGGTGGGGGTGTACTTGACAAAGGGCCGGGCGAAGGGCTTTCCGCTGGCGTTGGCGTAGCCGATGGCGTGGGGCACGCCCGAGTCGGGCACCCCCGCCACCCAGTCCACGTCGGGCAGGGCGCCCTGCTCCCGTTCCGCCCGGGCCATGATCTCCCCGTTGCGGCAGCGCATGACCTCCACGTTCTGCCCCTCGTAGTTGGAGTTGGGGTAGCCGTAGTAGGTCCACAGGAAGGCGCAGATGCGCATTTGATCCCCGGCGGGGGCCAGGGTCTCCCAGCCGCCGGCGGTGATGCGCACGATCTCGCCGGGGCCCAGCTCGTAGGCGTTGTCATAGCCCAGCTTGGTGCAGGCGAAGGACTCGAAGGAGACGCAGCAGCCCTCTTCATTTTTGCCGATGAGCACCGGCAGGCGGCCCAGCCGGTCCCGGGCGGCCACAATGCCCTCGGGGGTGAGAATGAGAATGGTGGAGGAGCCGTCAATGACCTGCTGGGCGTACCGGATGCCCTCCACCAGGGTGTCCTTCTGGTTGATGAGGGCGGCGGTGAGTTCGGTGGAGTTGACCTTGCCCGAGCTCATGGCCATGAACTGCCGGGTGTGGCCGTTGAAATAGTCCTCCACCAGGGCCTCCGCGTTGTTGATGATGCCCACGGTGGAGATGGCGTACAGCCCCAGGTGGGAGCGCACCAGCAGGGGCTGGGGGTCGGTGTCGCTGATGCAGCCGATGCCTGCGGTGCCGTGGAACTTCTCCAGGTCCTTCTCAAACTTGGTGCGGAAGGGGGTGTTTTCGATGGAGTGAATCTGCCGCTGAAAGCCGTCGGTCTCGTCGTAGATGATCATGCCCCCCCGGCGGGTGCCCAGGTGGGAGTGGTAGTCCACGCCGAAGAAGATGTCAAGAGTGATGTCGCGCTGGGAAATCGCGCCAAAGAATCCGCCCATGAAAGAGCCTCCTTATTTGTTACGCTTGCGAAGGAAAAGCCAGACGGCTCCTCCGATCAGGGCCGCGGCCAGCAGCAGCGCGAGGACCAGCCCAGCGGGGTCTCCTCCAATGAGGATTGCGGTGGGGCCGTCCTGGCCGCCGATGATGCCCAGATCCATGGAGTCCGTCTCAGGCGAAGAACAGCTTGGACAGGGTCATGGGGTCGATATACTGTCCGTCCTTGTACACCCGCATGTTGCCCGAGGCGATCTCGTCGATGAGCATCACCCTGCCGTCGGCGTCGTAGCCGTACTCGAACTTGATGTCGTAGAGCACCAGGCCCTTGGCCTTCAGGTCGTCGGCCACGATCTGGGTGATCTTCTGGGTCATGTCCTTGATGTCGTCGTACTGGGCCTCGGTCATCACGCCCAGGGCCACCAGGGCGTCCTTGGTGACCAGGGGGTCGCCCTTCTCGTCGTTCTTGAAGGTGGTCTCCACGTAGGCGGGCAGGTCGGCGCCCTCCTCAATATACTCGCCGTACCGGCGCAGGAAGGAGCCGACGGCCTTGTGGCGGCAGATGACCTCCAGCCCCTTGCCGAACACCTTGGCGGGCAGCACCTCCATGGTGGTGTCCCCCAGGTCGGCGGAGACGTAGTGGGTGCGGATGCCGGCGGCGTTGATCTTCTCGAAGAAGTAGATGGACATGCGCAGGTTCACGTCGCCCACGCCCTCGATGGTCAGGCCCACGGAGTTCTCGCCGGGGTCGAACACGCCGTCCTTGCCGGTGCAGTCGTCCTTGAACTTCAGCAGGTAGTTGCCGTTGTCCAGGGCGTAGACGTTCTTGGTCTTTCCGGTGTAAACGAGTTTGGTTTCCATGGTAAATTTCCTCCCAAAATAAAATTGTTGTTGGTTCTGACGGTCAGCCCCTGAGGGCCATATCCACGATCTCGTCCACGGTGGGCTCCCGGTCCTTCGGGAAGCCCTGGACGAGCTGGGGATAGTAGATCAGGTCGCTCCCGCCGGGATGGGGGATGCCTTTCGCGAATTTGACTACCAGCGCGGTGTGTTCCGCCTCGGTGAGCGTCCGCCCGGTTTTTGGCTCCCGGACGGTCTGGATGGCCTTCACCAGCTCGGTCAGCTCCTCTCGGGACAGTTCCTGGGACATCCGCGTTCCCTCCTCAGCAGCCCAGCTCCGCCTGGAGTCTGGCCTCCTTCTCGGCGATCTGGGCGGCCATCTCCTCCCGGGCCTGGTCCAGCTTGGCGGCCAGCGCGTCGTCGGACACCGCCAGAATCTGGGCGGCCAGCACGGCGGCGTTTTTCGCCCCGCCCACGGCCACCGTGGCCACCGGGATGCCGCTGGGCATCTGGACGGTGGACAGCAGGGCGTCCAGCCCGTCCATGGCCCCGCCCCGCATGGGTATGCCGATGACGGGCAGGGTGGAGTTCCCGGCGAAGGCCCCCGCCAGGTGGGCAGCCATGCCCGCGGCGCAGATCAGCACGCCGAAGCCGTTGGCCCTCGCGTTTTTGGCGAAGTCCGCGGCGGCGGCGGGGGTGCGGTGGGCGCTGAGAATGTGGGCCTCGCAGGGGATGCCAAACTCCTTGAGCTGGGCGCAGGCCCCCTTGACCACCGGCCAGTCGGAGTCAGAGCCCATAATGACGGCAACTTTCTTCATGATCATCCTCCTTTGGACGTAAAACCAAAAAGGAGCAGGCCGCCGCGCACCTGCGGGCAGCCTGCTCCGGTTCAGCTGTGGAATTTGGACGCAAGGAGGCTGTGGAGACGGAAGCCCGGACGCAGACAGCGGGAACGCACCATGACAGCCACCTCATTTCCAATTAGTCGTCTTCATTTTAGCTAAGAAACCCCAAAAAATCAAGGGTGTTTCCCATTTTCGTAGGCTTTCACAATCCTCCGGGAGCGGGGAGGGCCGTCCATGGCGAAAAGCTCAAAACAGCCCGGCGGCCTCCAAAATTTCGGATACCTGGGCGGCCCGGTTGGTCCAGGAGCACCGGGCGGCCAGCTCCCGCCGGCGGCGGGGAAGGGAGGCATCCTCCCCCAGAGCGGCCTTGCACTGCCGCAGGAAGCCCGGCCCATCGTAGGCGGTGCGCACCAGCTCCGGGATGGCGTCGGGCACAGCGGGGTCCACCACGGTGACGATGCTGCGGCCGGTGGCCAGATACTCGAATACCCGGCTGGGCACCACGTCGCTGGCCGGCCGGTCCAGGCGGACCAGGTCGAACAGAATGGAGCAGCGGTACAGATGCTCGGGGAGGTCCAGGGGGTTCACCGTCCCGGTGAGCACAATGTTCTCCTGCTCCCGCAGCAGCTCGGCGGCGGGCCGGGTCACCCGGCCCATGAGCAGGAAGGTCCACCCCGGGCGGTGGCGGGCGGCGTAGAGCAGGGGGTCCAAATCCACCTGGCTGGTGACGGCCCCCACCCGGCCCAGCACCGTGGGGCCCGCCGGGGGGGCGGGGAGACTGGTCCCGGGCTGCTGGAACAGCAGGGGGTTGACCCCGTTGGGCATGGGGGCGATGTTGTCGTTGAAGGGGGCCAGCCGCCGGACCAGCCCGGGGGAGGCGGCAAACACCACCTCGGAGCAGCGGGTCAGGTCCCCCTCCCAGTGGGAGAATTCCTCGTCCCAGAAGCGGTGGCAGTCGTACACCACGCCGCGGTAGGCCAGCTTGTCCAGAAACTGGGCGTGGACGGGGGCGGTGCACCACAGCACCGGCTCCCGGACGTGGTGGTTCTCCATGACCCGCTGGACGAAATCCGCCGCCCGGTCCAGCTTTCTCCGGCGGAACAGCGGGTGCTCCTGGGGGCCGGGAAGGGGGCCGGGGAGGGTGTATACGGTGATGTGGGCCCGGGTGCGCCGGCCCTGGGCGGGGGCGGGCTCCCCGTCCCGGGGGGCGGGCTCAAAGAACAGAATCTGGGCCCCGGTGAGGCGGGTCAGCAGCTGCTGGGTCCGGTCCGGCCGGGCCCGCCAGGGGGCGTGGGAGAGGCATACGATCTGTCTCACGGCGCACCTCCCGGGTCCTGCGCCAGCAGTTGGGCGGCGGCGGTACTGTTGTTGCGCTCCAGCTGGATGAGGCGGGCGGTCTTGTCCTCCAGGGCGCCGCGGTCCTGCCGCCGCTGGGCGGCGGCGTCCAGCAGGGCGCGCAGCAGCTCCGGCGTCACCTGGTCCAGCTGGACGTACAGGTCCTGACCCGCGTCGTCCAGGAAGGCGCTCACCTTGGGGTCGTACACCACCCCCACCAGGGGGACGCGGCACACGGCGGCGAAGATGAGGGCGTGCAGGCGCATGGACAGCGCCACGTCCATCCGGGCGGACAGGGCGATGGCCAGCTCCGAGCTGGGGCAGGAGGGGAGAAGGTGGGCGGGGGCGTGCTGGAGCTGGGCGGCCACCTTCTGGGCGGCGGCGGCGTCCGGCCTGCCCTCAATGGGGATGAATACGGGGATGAGGTCGTAGCGCTGGTAGGCGTAGTCCACGGCGGCGGCGAAGGCGGGGGCCTTCTCCTCGAAGCCCGGCCAGGGTCGGACGGTGACCCCCAGGTAGCGCTCCCCCTTCCGGGGGTGGAGGCCGATCTCCTCCAGCAGCGCCTCCGCCGCCTGGGGGGGGGCGGAGGGGAGGGTGACGGCGGGGTCGGCGGCCAGAATCACCTGGGGCCGGCTCACCCCCAGCGTCTTCAGCTCGTCGATGGAGGCGCTGTCCCGGGTGGTGATGACGTCCACCGAGCGGTCGATGACCCGCCCGGTTTTCCGGCGGTTGCGGGGCGCGCGGATGGGGCCGATGCCGCAGCCGTACATCATGACCTTGCACCCCAGCCGGCGTGCGGCGGACAGGGTGAAGAGGTAGAACCACAGGGAGCGGTGGCTGGTGACGTCCTGCACCAGGGAGCCGCCGCCGTTGATATACAGCGCGCTCCCGGCCATTTTGAGGCAGAAGGCGGGGGCATGGAAGGTGTAGACCGCCCCCACCCGGTGGCGGAGCCTGGTGGCGCGGGGCTTGCGGGTCATCACCCACAGGGGCAGGTCGGGGTCGATGGAGCGCAGCTCGGTGACCAGGGCCTTCAAGATGGCCTCGTCTCCCGCGTTGCCCCGGCCATAGGCCCCGCAGATCACCACCCCGTCCCGGCGGCGCTCCCGCCTGCGCTTCTGCCGGCGGAGGATGGTCTCGTAAATATTCAGCTGGCGGCGGATGGTGCTCTCAATGGAGAACTCGGTGCGGCCCTTGTCCAGCAGCTGCTCCCCCAGGCGGCGGCGCAGCGCGGGGTCCCCGGCCAGGGCGGCCAGGTGCCGCCCCAGGGCCTGGTGGTCCCGGGGCTGGAACAGCAGGCCGGTGACGTGGTCCTGAATGAGAAAGGGCACCCCGCCCACGGCGCTGGCCACGGTGGGCAGGGCGAACCGGGCCCCCTCGGTGAGGGCGTAGGGGAAGGTTTCGGACAGGGAGGTGAGGGTGTTGATGTCCAGGGCGGCGTAAAAGCTGTCGGTGTCGGACAGCCACCCGGCGAAGCAAACCTCGCCCGCAACCCCCAGCTCCTGGGCCAGCCCCTTCAGCATGGCCTCGTCCTGGCCCTCCCCGGCGATGATGAGGCGCAGCTGGGGCTGGACGGCGTGGGCGGCGGCGAAGCCCCGCAGCAGGGTGCCCATGTCCTTCACCGGGTTGAGCCGGGCGGCGATGCCGGCGATCACCGCGTCGTCCGGCCAGTCCAGGCCCAGGCTGCTCAGAAATTCCCGGCGGCTGAGCCTGGGGGCGCGGGGGGTGAAGTCGATACCGTTGTAGATGGCAAACATCTGCTGGGGGTCGAAGCCCCGGCTGATGAGCAGGTCCCCCATGGCGTGGGAGACACCGATGTGGTAGGGGATGCGCCACAGGGCCCAGGCGTTGAGGCTGCCGTAGGTCAGGGCGGACAGGGGGCGGCCCATGTAGTCCAGCCTGGGGTCGGAGTGGACGGTGGTGACCACGGGCAGGCCGGTGGACCGCTTCAGCAGGGCCCCCATCAGATTGCCCCGGGCGCCGTGGCAGTGGATGATGTCGTAGCCCTCCCGGGCGATTTTTTCCCGCAGGGGCTTCAGCGCCGCCAGGGGGTTGCGGCAGGCCATCACCTCCACATGGATGCCCAGCGCCCGGGCCTCCTGGGTAAAGGGCCCGTCGGTGAAGCACACCATGTCCGCCTGGATGTGCTGATTTAAGCCCTGCAGCAGGGAGTGGACGTGAGTTTTGGCACCGCCGGTGTCGCCGCCGCTGATCAGATGGATGACTTTCATAGAGACCTCCCACAAAAAACTTGCTTTGGGGCAGGGAATGGGGTAAAATGACAGAGCATACCTATTATACATACCTTTGGCCCCCGGGTCAAGGATTGGAGGGACAAGGATGCCGGAGATCATTCAGCAGCTGGACGAGCAGGCCCTGGTGTGGATCGCGGAGCATGTCCGGAACGCGGTGCTGGACCCGTTTATGAAGCTCTACACCCAGCTGGGCAACACGGGGATGCTGTTCATTGTGCTGGGGCTGGTCATGCTTTTGTGGAGGCCCACCCGCAGGGCCGGGTTCTCGGCGCTGTGCGCCATGCTCGTCGGGCTTATTGTGGTGAACTTCACCATCAAGCCCCTGGTGGCAAGGGAGCGGCCCTGGCTGGTGATCGAGCATTTCGTCAACCTGGTGCCGGAGCACGACCCCAACTCCTTCCCGTCGGGGCACACCAACGCCGCCTTCGCCTTCGCCCTGGCGGTGTGGGCGTCCGCCCCCAAGCGGTGGATGAGGGTGACGGCGGTGTGCATGGCGGTGGTGATGGGCCTGTCTCGGCTGTACGTGGGGGTCCACTTCCCCAGCGACGTGCTGGCGGGGGCGGCCATCGGCTCGCTGTGCGGCCTGGCCGGGGCCTGGGTAGTGAAAAGGGCGGAGGAGCGGCTCAGACGCCGCACTCCCCAAGCTCCAGAATAACCGCCTGGGCCAGCAGCAGCCCCGCCGCCGCCGGCACCCAGATGGCGCTGGCGGGGACGGACCGCCGCCCTGGGGGCGGGGCCTCGTCCCCCGCCTCGGCGGAGCGGGCCGGCTCGGGGGAGAACACCACCTTGTGATGGGGGATGCCCCGCCTCCGCAGCTCCTTGCGCACCACCCGGGCCAGGGGGCAGCCCTGGGTCTGGGCGATGTCGGCGATGCGCAAAAGCTGGGCGTCCCGCTTGTTGCCGGTGCCCAGGGCGGAGATGATGGGGATGCCGCGCTGGTGGGCGGTCTCGATCAGGTCCAGCTTGCAGCTCACCAGGTCGATGGCGTCCACAATGTAGTCGTATTTGGCGGCGAAAAATTCCTCCCGGGTGTCCGCCCCGTACCGCAGGACCAGGGGGTGGAGGACGCAGCTGGGGTTGATGTCGGACAGGCGGCCCGCGGCGGCGGCGGCCTTGTCCATCCCCACGGTGGAGCGCAGGGCGGGGCCCTGGCGGTTCAGGTTGCTCACCGATACCGTGTCCTGGTCGGCCAGGGTGAGCTCCCCCACGCCGGAGCGGCACAGGGCCTCGGCGCACCAGCCGCCCACGCCCCCCAGGCCCAGCACCGCCACATGGCTGCGCTCCAGCCGCTCCATGGCGGGGGCGCCCAGCAGCATTTGGGTGCGGATGAATTGCTCGTCCATGTTCATAACCTCCAAAAACAAGGGCCGGACGCTGCGTGACGTCCGGCCCTTGCCCATTGTGTTTACTTGCCCAGATAGTTGACGCCGCTGCCCTGGGTGATGGGGTAGCTCTCCCGCAGGCCCTCCGACCACTGATCGTAGGCGGCGTCGGCCAGGGCCTCCCGGGCGGAGCCCATCCAGACCGGCTCGTTCTCCCCCATATAGTAGATCAGGTGGTAGCCGTAGTAGCCGCTGGTGGCGTCCTCCTCCTTGGCGTGCTGGACGATGCCCACGTCGCCGGGCTGACGGCTGGCGTCAAACACCCAGCTGTTGAACTCGGGGACAAAGTAGCCGTCGGGGCTGCGGTCGTACAGGCCGCCGTTGGAGGCGGAGCTGTCGGCGGAGTGCTTCTTGGCCAGCTCGGCGAAGGCGTCCTCGGTCTTCTCGCCGGCGTCGTACTCGGCCTTGATGGCGTCGATCTTCTCCTTGGCGGCGGCCCAGGCCTCGTCGGTGGGGGCCTCCTCATGGCTGCTGCCGTTCTCGTCGGTGTGGGTCTCGGTCTCGGGCCGGACCAGGATGTGGCGCACGTCCCGGGTGAGGTCCTCAGACAGGGTGCGGCCATGGTAGGCGATGACATAATAGCCGTTGTCGCTCTCCACCAGCTCGGGCTGATTTTCAGCCAGGGCCAGCAGCTGCTCCCGGTAGGAGGAGCTGATGGAGGCGGAGCCCACCACCTTGGCGTGGTCCACGTTGTTGGCGGAGGTGGAGGTGCTCAGCTCGTACTTCTCCACCTGGGACTGGAAGGAGGCGCCGTCCTTGACGGCCTCCAGGGCCTCCTCCGCGTTCTTTTTGGCGGCCTCCTTGGCCTCGTCCTTCAGCTTCTGGACGTCCTCCTCAGGCAGGGCGTTGCCGTCGGCGTCCTTGGTGTCCACAGTGGCCACGGGGAAGTAGAGGCAGGAGAACTCAAAGGTATCCAGGGTGTCGGCGTTCTCCTGGTAGTAGCTGTCCAGCTCGTCCTGGCTGTAGCCGTCGAAGAGCTCGGAGTACTTCTCCACGGAGACCAGGTTGGCCATCAGATACCGGGTGGTGAGCTTCTCGTAGACGGCGGGGGTCATATAGGTGCCGTAGAGGTTTTTCAGATAGGCCGCGTAGCTCATGCCGTAGGAGGCGGCCTCGGACTTGCGGGCGGCGATGTTGGCGTCCAGATTCTCCTTGACCTCGGCCTCGGTGTGGCCGGCCTTCTCCGCCTCCCGGGCCAGCGTGAGGTGCTCCTGGGCGGCGTTCAGGGCGGTCTCCAGGAAGTGGTCGCGGTAGGTCACGTTGTCTGCGGCGTTGTAGAGCTGGTCCTCGTCGCTCTTGGTGGTGTCGAAGCCCAGGTAGGAGCCGTAGGCGGCGATGGAGTTGCGGGCGCTGTGGTAGTAGTAGCTCAGCTCGGCGGTGGTGATGGTCTCGCCGCCCAGGGTGGCGGCGGTGGCCCGGGCCTGGAAGAAGCCGGAGCGCCACACCAGCAGCGCGGCGACCAGCACGGCCACAACAGCGCCGATGACGGAATAGATGATGGTTTTGCGCTTGCGGGCGGCCTGCTCCTGCTGGGCCCTGAGGGCCTTTTCAGAGGGGCCGGAGCTCTGGCGCTGCTTTTTCTCTCTGGATGCGCTCATGGTATATCAATCCTCTCAGTATTCGTGTAATGGCGGCGGGCCTGGGGCGCGGCCCGGCCTGATGGGGCCGCGGGGCGCCGGAAGGCGGGTCCCCGCGGCGCTGCCAAACATTATAGCATGGCAAAACAGCCGTTGCAAGGCCAAATTCCCGCCCTGGATGAAAATTTACAAATGGGATGGGGGACGTGGGGAGCGGGGCAATAGAAAGGCGGAAGGGACCGGCCCTTCCGCCTGGTGAACTCAAAACCCCCGCCGTGGCCGTGCCGCCCCATTAAAAACCTGCACAAGCATGCAGGTGGGTTGCCTCCGCTTGGTTTTACCGCTCCCAACGTCCAGGTACCTCCGAAGAGGGCCGGGAGGTCTGCGAACCACCGCGCGAGGGGGCGTCCCGTAGTAAAAATGTGGGTTTTAACAGGGCAAGGTCACGTAGTTAGAACCCGGCAGGGGTATCATATAAATGCGTCCGAGCCGCTGCGAGCAGCGGGCTACTCCTCTTCCTCGTCCTCGAACAGCTCCTCCAGGAACCGCTCATAGACGGCGTCCAGCTCCTGCTGGTCGTCGATGTCGGCCAGCAGCTGCTCGCCGTCCTGCTCGATCACCCGCAGGAGGACCAGGCCGAAATCCTCGTCGTCCTCGTCCATGTCGGCGGGGACAAAGGCCATGTATGTGCGGCCCTCGTATTCCAGGGTGCCCAGATGCTCCAGTTCAAATTCATTGCCCTCGTCGTCGGTGACCGATACGAAATCGGGGCCGTACTCCTCGCTCATGGGACAGGACCTCCTTCTTCTGCGGCAGCGCCGCCTTACGCCTCTATTGTAACGGGTGGCAGGGAAAATTGCAAGAGGGAAGATGAAATTTTCCCGAAGCCTCCCCGGTCGCGGCAAAAAAATCCGTCGAATTGACCAGGGTGGACAAATCCCGGCCGCCATGGTATAATACCCCAAGGTGCGCCGTGCGCACGGGGCCGAAGGGCCTGGGAGAGAGGGACCCGCGTGCCCCTTGATTGGGGGACGGCTGAATACATCGGAGGGATCTCAACATGGCAGACACAAATCAAAATCACACCCCTGACCGCCGTGAGCCCCAGGCCGGCCCGCAGCATCAGGCGTCAAAGGGCAAGCGCCGCAGAAGGCGCCGTCCCATCGTGCTCACCATCTTCATCCGGCTGCTCCAGGCCATCGGCACGCTGCTGCTGGTTGGCATCATCACGGGCTGCCTCATGGTGTGCTTTGCCGCCGTCTACGTCAAAACGTCGGTGATGCCCAAGGCCCATCTGGACCTGTCCGACTACTCCATGCAGGAAAACTCGGTCATCTACTACGAGGACAAAAACACCGGGGAGCTGGTGGAGCTCCAGACCCTGACGGGCCTGGAAAACCGGGAACTGGTGGAGTACAAGGACATCCCGGAGGACCTGATCAACGCCTTTATCGCCGTAGAGGACAAGCGCTTTCTCAGCCACCACGGGGTGGACTGGCGGCGGACCGCCGCGGGCCTGCTGCGCATGTTCACCGGCGGCAACATCCAGGGCGGCTCCACCATCACCCAGCAGCTCATCAAAAACGTGACGGAATATAACGACGTCACGGTGACCCGGAAGATCTGGGAGATCTTCACCGCCCTGGACCTGGAAAACAGCTATAAAAAAGAGGAAATTCTCACCTTCTACCTCAACTATATCTCAATGGGCAGCAACTGCCGGGGGGTGCAGGCGGCCGCCAAGTATTACTTCGGCAAGGACGTGTGGGACCTGAATCTGGCCGAGTGCGCCAGTCTGGCGGGCATCACCAACAACCCCTCCCTCTACGCCCCCTACGGCATGGTGGATGTGGTGCGCTACACCTGCAAGGACTGCAAGGATTACTATTTGAACACAAAGCCGGATGAGTGTGAGACCTGCGGCGGGAAAAATTTCGACGACGGCGTGGTGTGGACCAACCGGGAGTATAACAAGGCCCGGCAGGAGCTGATCCTGAAGCTGATGGCCGACCCGGAGATCTCCCCCGACGGCGCCTATATCACCGAGGCGGAGCGGGACGCGGCCATCGCCCAGCCCCTGGTGTTCGCCCGGGACCGGCGGGACGACCCCGAGGACCCGGAGGACAGCGGGGAGAAGACCGCCGCCCCCCGCTACTCCTGGTATGTGGAGGCGGTCATCGACGAGGCCATCACCCTGCTCCAGGAAAGTACCAAGCTCAGCTGGGAGATGTGCAAGGACCGGGTGTTCAGCGGCGGGCTGTCCATCGTCTGCGCCTATGACCCGGAGGTGCAGGCGGCGGTGGACACGGTGTTCAACAACCGGGAGAACCTGGACCAGGTTTCCAAGAACACGGGCCAGCGGCTGATGTCCGCCATCTCCGTGGTGGACAACTCCACCGGCCTGGTGGTGGCCATGGGCAGCACCGAGGAAAAGACGGTGGACCGGGGCTGGAACACCCCGGTGGACACCAAGCGCCAGCCCGGCTCGTCCATTAAGCCCCTGTCCGTCTACTCCCCCGCCCTGGAGATGGGGCTCATCACCCCCGCCACCGTCATTGACGACAGCCCCCAGGAGCTCAACGGCAAGCCCTGGCCCGTCAACGTCACGCCCACCTACGGGGGGCTGACCACGGTGCTCCATGGCGTGACCCAGTCGCTGAACACCGTGGCTGTGCGGGTGCTGGAGCGGGTCACCCCCCAGGCGTCCTACGACTTCATGGTCAACCGCTACGGCATCACCTCCATGGTGCCCTATTTTGAGAACAGCAATGGGCAGGTGAGCTCGGACATCGACCGCAGCCCCCTGGCCATGGGCGGCCTGACCAAGGGCGTGTCCACCTTTGAGATGGCGGCGGCCTTCGCCACCTTCCCCCGGGGGGGCGCCTTCACCAACGCGTCCACCGTGCTGGAGATCCGGGACGCCAACAGGAATGTGGTGGTGGACAACGACCCGGTGGAGAGGACCAACTACGTCATCAAGGACACCACCGCCTATTATATCAACTCCATGCTGTCCAACGCCGTCACCTCCGGCACCGGCACGGCCGCCCGCATCACCGGCCAGACCGTGGCGGGCAAGACGGGCACCACCCAGAACACCTTTGACTACTGGTTCTGCGGCTACACCTCCTATTACACCGGGGCGGTGTGGACAGGCTACCCCAACAGCGAGGTCATCAACTACAACTATCACAATCCCTCCATCCCCATGTGGCAGAAGGTGATGGCCATCCTCCACGAGGGGAAGGAGAACGTGGCCTTCAGCGTGCCGGGGACGCTGAATTCCTACTCCATCTGCCGGGACTGCGGCAAGCTGGCCATTCCCGACTGCGAGAACGATATCCGGGGCAGCCGGGTCCAGTCCTTCCGCCTGTTTCCCGCCGACGCCCCCAAGGACTACTGCGAGTGCCATGTGCCCATGGACGTCTGCGTGGACAGCCCCATCATCGGCAACAACGGCGCCGCCACCGGGTATTACCACCTGGCCGGGGAGTTCTGCCCGGCGGAGAGCGTCAGGACGGTGTATGTGGTGAACTTTGCCCGGGAGAAGGTGGGCAACACCCACGTGGGGGACACCATGGCGCTGCTCAGCTACTACGAGTCGCTGCCGGATGAGGTGCGGCTGTGCTATGTGCACACATCCGAGCCGGTGCCCACCGAGACGCCGGGGCCCATTGAGTCGGAGGACCCCTTTGGCCCGCCCACCGGCGAGCCCACCCCTGTGCCCACGGACGAACCGCCGGGTTGGCTGTTTCCCCCCAGCGCGGAGGTGACGGAGCCCCCTTATGTCCAGCCCAGCGCCCCCGTGCCTCCGTCGCCGGAGCCCACGGCGGAGCCGCCGGGATGGCTGTTCCCCCCCAGCGCGCAGCCCAGTGAGCCGGCCTATGTCCCCGCAGGTCCGTAGCCCAGACCGCCCGGCGGCCCTTGCCGCCGGGCGGCTTTTTGCCCGCTCCGGCGGTCCGGCGGATGGAAAAGTGCGGGCCGCGCCTGCTCAGACACCTTGACGATATGCCCAAGAACGGGGCGGCAGCGGGAAAAGGTTTGTTGAAAAAGCAGGTGGGTGGATGATTGCCATCTGTCCGCAGACGTGATACAATAGACCGCAGCACACGGACAGAGGGGCGGGCCGCCCCGGGGTCCAAAAAGGAGGCGGCATGATGGAGCAGGCGAAGCCTCAGTATTTCATTGTGGAGGCCTCCGTACTGCCGGAGGTCTACCGAAAGGTGGCGGAGGCAAAGCGGCTGCTGGAGACGGGAGAGGAGCGGACGGTGAACGGGGCCGCCCGGCGCACCGGGATCAGCCGCAGCGCGTTTTACAAGTATAAGGACGCCGTGCGGCCCTTTCGGGACATGCTCCACGGGGGGGTCGTCACCGTCCAGATGCTTTTGCGCGACCAGCCGGGGGCGCTGTCCTCGGTGCTCAACCTGCTGGCGGACTGGGGAGGAAACGTGCTGACCATCAATCAGGCCATCCCCGGCGGGGGCGCGGCGGCGGTGACGGTGGGACTGGAGACCGGCGGGCTCTCCTCCGGGGTGGAGGAGCTGCTGGCCGTCCTGCGGGAGCGCCCCGAGGTGATCCGCTGCGAGGTGCTGGCGGGCTGAGGCGGCCCTGTGAATGTTGGAACAGCAGGAAACGGTTTAAATAGGAAGGAATGACAGCGGCAATGGTAAATGTGGCGATTTTGGGCTTTGGCACGGTGGGCTCGGGGGTGGCCGAGGTGCTCACCGGGCACGAGAGCAGCATCGAGCGCAAGGCGGGCGGGCTGATCCGGCTGAAATATATCCTGGATGTGCGGGACTTCCCGGACAGCCCCTTCGCGGACCGGTTTGTGAAGGACTTCGGGGTCATTGAGAGCGACCCGGAGGTGGACATCGTGGTGGAGACCATCGGCGGGGCCGGGGTGGCCCTGGACTTCACCAGGAGGGCTCTGGAGGCGGGCAAGAGCGTGGTCACCTCCAACAAGGAGCTGGTGGCCACCCGGGGGTGCGAGCTCACCCAGCTGGCCCGGGAAAAGGGGGTGTGCTACCTCTTTGAGGCCAGCGTGGGGGGGGGCATTCCCATCATCCGGCCCCTGTCCCAGTGTCTGGCGGCCAACGAGATCCTGGAGATCTACGGCATCCTCAACGGCACCACCAACTATATCCTCACCCGGATGATCCGGGCGGGGATTACCTTCGGCGAGGCGCTGGCGGAGGCCCAGGAGCGGGGCTACGCCGAGCGGGACCCCTCCGCCGACGTGGAGGGGCACGACGCCTGCCGCAAAATCTGCATCCTGGCGGACATCGCCTTTGGCCGGCACATCAGCCCCGAGCAGGTGCCCACCCAGGGCATCACCGGGGTGACCCTGGCGGACGTGGACTACGCGGAGAGCGCGGGCAAAAAGATCAAGCTGCTGGGCCGGGCCATCCGGAGGGAGGACGGTCGGGTGTGCGCCTATGTGGCCCCCCATCTGGTGGACGAGTCCGACCCTCTGGCCGGGGTGGAGGACGTATTCAACGCCATCTCCGTCCGGGGGGACGCCATCGGCGACGTGATGTTCTACGGCCGGGGGGCAGGCAAGCTGCCCACCGCCTCCGCCGTGGTGGCGGACGTCATCGACGTGGCCCGGAACATGGGTCACCGCCGGGCCCTGTGCTGGGAGCCGGGGGGAGAGAACGCCGCCGGCGGCGCGGACGGGCTGAAGAGCCGCTGGTATGTCCGGGCGGCGGCCCCGGCGGAGGGGCTGCGCTCCGCGCTGGGGGGCGGCAAGCTGCTGGCCCGCCGGGAGAGCGGCGGCGGCGAGGCGGCCTGCCTCACGGATCAGGCCCTCACCCGGGGCCAGCTGGAGGAGCGGCTGGCTGGGGTGGAGGTGTGCTCCGCCCTGCGGGTGCTGGGGTGAGAAGAAGCGCGGAGAAGCGGACAGCGAGGGTGCTTGGAGCGGAGCGAGGGCAAAAAAACAAGATTTGCGGAGCAAATCTGTATTTTGCCCGAGTCGCAGCGAAAGCGACCGAGCGCCCTGGCCGCTTCGCAGCGTGACAACGTCGGGGCAAACTTCATATCTCTCGCTTCCGGCTTTGCCGAAAGCTCGTTCATTGCGTTGCCCCTCCTCTCCCCCACAAAGCCAAAGGACGGCTTTGCGGGGACCCCGATAGAGCGCGGAGGCGCGGCCTCCGGCGGCCTACTTTCTCTCACGCAAGAGAAAGTAGGCAAAGAGTGCGCGTAGGGGCCTCGGCCCCTATGTACCCCAAGGGACCAATTTACGGAACGTGAATGCTGACCCTTCCGGCGCGTGGTGGTCGGGATGCGGGGCGCCCTATTAGGCTGCCGCCCGTGGGCGCGGCACCGAGAAGGGCTGTGGTCCACACTCTGCGCCTGGGGGGCGGGGTTTTGCGCCCCCGATGTAAAACCCCGCCCCCCAGGCGCGGGACGTGTCCTGTACCCACGGAGTGGATTGGAGAATGGGAAGCGGCTGAGCGGCACCTATGGAGAAACGCATTCGAAGGCCTAGTGCGCCGGAAGGGTTAGGGGGAACGTTTCGTAAATTGGTCCCCCGCAATCAGGGGGTTCTCAGGGGGAGAGCCGCCTGTGAGCAAGGCCCGCCGCGCGGGCCGCAGCCGAACCGGCGGCTTTCCCCCCGAGCGTGTCTTTGGGTACTTTCTGCACGGGCAGAAAGTACCTACCGAATTCTTGCCCGGCGGCATAAAATGGAGTGCCGGGCAAAAGGTCCGGCTGTTCCCAGACGGCATGGAAATTCCAATAGGAAGAGCCGAGCCAAACCGGCAGACAGGTTTGGCCGGCGCTTCCTCCTTGAGAGGATGAAGAAAACAATGGCTCTGATCGTACAAAAATTTGGCGGGTCCTCCGTGGCGAACGCGGAGCGGCTGCGCAACGTGGCCCGCATCATCACCGATACTTATCAAAAGGGAAACAGCGTGGTGGCGGTGCTGTCCGCCCAGGGGGACACCACCGACGAGCTGATCGACAAGGCCGCCGAGATCAACCCCCGCGCCTCCAAGCGGGAGCTGGACATGCTGCTGTCCACCGGCGAGCAGATCTCCTGCTCCCTGTGCGCCATGGCCATCGAGGCCCTGGGCTTCCCCGTGGTGTCCCTCACCGGGTGGCAGGCGGGGTTCCGCACCAATTCGGGCTACGGCAACGCCCGCATCAAGCGGGTGCAGGCCGAGCGGATCCGGGCGGAGCTGGACAAGCGGCGCATCGTCATTGTCACCGGCTTTCAGGGGCTGAACAAATACGACGACATCACCACCCTGGGCCGGGGCGGGTCGGACACGTCGGCGGTGGCCATCGCCGCCTCGCTGGGGGCCAACCTGTGCCAGATTTTCACCGACGTGGACGGCGTGTACACCGCCGACCCCCGGCTGGTGCCCAACGCCCACAAGCTGGACGAGATCACCTACGACGAGATGCTGGAGCTGGCCACCCTGGGCGCCCAGGTGCTTCACAACCGGTCGGTGGAAATGGCCAAGCGCTATAATGTCAACCTGGAAGTGCTGTCCAGCTTTGAGTCTAAGCCGGGTACGAAAGTTAAGGAGGTCGTCAAAATTATGGAAAAATCCCACATCAGCGGCATTGCCAAGGATAAAAATATCGCCCGTCTGGCCCTGGTGGGCCTGGAGAACACCCCGGGCATCGCCTTTAAAATCTTCTCCCTGCTGGCCAAAAACAAGGTGAACGTGGACATCATCCTCCAGTCCATCGGCCGCAGCGACACCAAGGACATCAGCTTCACCGTGGCCAAGGGGGACATGGACCTGGCCCGGAAGCTGCTGGAGGAGAACCGGGACCGCATCGAGTTCGACCACATCGACGTGTCGGACAACATCGCCAAGGTGTCCATCGTGGGGGCTGGGATGATCAACAACCCCGGCGTGGCCGCCGCCATGTTTGAGGCGCTGTTCAACGCGGGCATCAACATCAACATGATCTCCACCAGTGAGATCAAGGTGTCGGTGCTGGTGGACAGCAGCGACGCGGACCGGGCGGTGCAGGTGGTGCACGATCGGTTCTACGACGAGTTCAACGGCGCGCAGTGAGTCAGAGACAGGCCGGGCGGATGCCCGGCCTGCTTTTTTTCGGGAATTTGGGCCTTTCGTGTAAGATTTGCCGCCCTGGAGCGCAGGAATAAATGAAGCGGGCTCTATTGACATGGGACAGGAGGTGGAAAGGTGCGGGATCAGGAGATGCTGGACATGCTGCGGCGCGCGCCGGAGAAGGGCATGGGGCTGCTGATGGAGCGGTACGCGGGGCTGGTGTACGCGGTGGCCAGGAGCCGCCTGCCCGGCGGGATGTTCTGCGCCGCCGATGTGGAGGGCTGCGTGGCCGACGCGTTCAGTGAATTTTACCTGGATCTGGACAGCTACGACCCGGAAAAGGGCAGCATACGCAGCTGGCTGTGCGTCATCGCCAGGCACAACGCCCTGGACCTGGCGCGGCGGCGCTGCCGGGAGGGGGAGCGGCTGCTGCCCCTGGAGGATGAGCTGGCCGCCGCCGGCGGGGGGCTGGAGAGCGGCCTGGAGGAGCGGGAGCTGCGCCGGGTGGTGCTGGAGGCGGTGGAGGAGCTGGGCGAGCCGGACCGGGAGATCATGCTGCGGAAATTCTATCTGGGGGAGCCCTCCGCCCAGATCGCCGCCCGGCTGGGGATGACGGCGGGCGGCGTGGACACCAGGACCCACCGGGCGGTGGAAAAGCTGCGGAAGAAGCTGGCGGAATGGAGGTAAAGACCATGAAAAAGACGCTGACAGAGCTGTTTGACGGGCTGGAGCCGGAGGAGCTGGACCGGCTTGCGCCCGAGGAGCTGAACGCGGACCTGCCGGAGGGCGCCCTGGAGCGCATCCGGGAGAGGGCGCTGAAAAAGGCCCTGCCCAGGGCGGCGGGGAAAAGGCGGCTGTGGGCCCGCCCCTGGCTGCGGGCGGCGGTGGCGGCCTGCCTGGCGCTGGCGGTGGGGCTGACGGGGGTGGCCTATGCCGCCGAGGCACGGGAGTACGGCGCGGCGGTGCGGTTTTTCGATGAGAACGGCCTGTCCACCGAGGGGCTGAGCCGGGAGGACGTGAAGGCGGTGTACCGGGACATCACCACCCAGTGCTTCACCTACGACAAGACGGCGGAGGTGATCCGGCGCAGCGTGCCGGGGGTGGAGATCTCCCAGCGGGAGCCCACGCCGGAGGAGCTGGAGGAGCTGTGGAACAGCAGGGACCTCACGGCCAGCCCCTTCGCCCCACTGGACTACCGTTTTGAATATGTGGAGCGGATGGACGAGGCGCTGGGGTTTGAGGTCTTTGACCGGTGTTACCTGAGCCGCTATGAGGACGGCGTCCAAGTGTGGCGGGCGGAGTTCACCCAATTCTGCGTCGTGGACTGGGCCCCCGCCTCCGGCGGGACGGCGGTGTGGGGGGAGACCTCCACCTGGTCCAGCGAGCAGCCGCAGTACGCCTGGCTGTCCAGGGTGGACGAGAAGGGTAAGATTCTGTGGGAGAAGCGGCTGGACCACGGCTTCCGCCATGAGTATATCGCCGCGGTGCTGGACAATGGGGACGGCACCTGGGCGGTGATCAGCCGGGGAGATCTGAACTGCCTCTGCCTGAGCCAGTACGCAGAGGACGGAAAGGAGCTGAGCTTCCACAAAACGGAGGTGGGCAACAGGGGGATCTGGAATGCCGCCCGCCTAGGGGACGGCTACCTGGTGCAGCTGGGGCACAAGCTGGACGGGGAGACCGCCCACCTGGTGAAGCTGGACCGGGAGGGGAACATCACCGATCACTTCAGCTACGAGGGGGAGAACTGCTGGTATTTCATCCAGGACATGGCGGAGTTCGGTGGCCGGGTGTACCTGTCCGCCTACGCCACCCCCAAGCTGGCGGAGGGGGAGGACGCCGGGGGCCGGTACGAGATTGGGGGCATCGTGAATCCGATTTTTGACAGCGGGCGCTTCGAAATCTCCAGCGAGGAGCTGACCCCCATGGTGCGGGACAACTACACGGCGGTGTTGCTGGTGTGCGGCCCTGAGGGGGGCGCGCCGGAGACCTTCTACTCCGTGAAGGGCTCTCTGGGGGCGGGGCTGACGGTCAGCGGGGCGGGAGAGCTGCTCTGGGACGTGGAGAGCGTGGCGGAGACTTTTTTCTCGCCGGCCACCAGCTCGTTCACCATCGGCGGGACCTGCCAGGTGTTCCGCTACGCCTTTGACGGTGCCGGGGCCCTGGTCCGCCAGGAGGACACAGGGGAGACCGCGCCCTACCGGCGCTGAGAAAAAGCACAAAGGGGGACGGGCCCGCGGCCCGCCCTCCTTTGCGGTTTTATATTAAGAAAGCACTGATTTAATGCGTCTGCGACGCTTTGAGGAACTTTTCCGCCGCAATTTCGTTGCAATTTCTTGAAATAAACACAATTATTCCTGCGAAATTGCGCCTTATTGCGGCGAAAAATCTCTCTCAAATTGTCCTTGCCGATTAAATCAGTCCTTCCTTAGAACCTGTATTCACAGCCGAGGATGCCGGCTGGCCGAGGGATTTTTCCGTCAGGCAAGGCGAATTTTCGCCGGAATACTTTGTGTATTGCAAGAAAATTCAACGCAGCATGGCGGAAAAAGACCCGCCCAGACGGCGTTTGAGGTTGTGAATACAGGTTCTTAATTATTTGCGCTTGAAACTTGCCAAAAAAAAACGGGTGTGGTAAAATAAAACGATACGCAGCTATGCCGCTCTCCTAGGCGCTAGGGCGTGTTGACAATTTTCAAACACGCCCTGGGGAGGGCGGGGCGTCCGAGAGGCTACGCAAGCGGGAGACCTCGGGCCCCATGGAGCGTGGGGCGGATATTTGGAAGAAACAGAGGTGTGCTTGATGTACCTAAAGGCGCTGGAAATACAGGGGTTCAAGTCCTTTCCCGACAAGACGGTGCTGGCCTTCGGGTCGGACATCACGGCGGTGGTGGGGCCCAACGGCTCGGGCAAGTCCAACATCGCCGACGCCATCCGCTGGGTGATGGGGGAGCAGTCCACCCGCACCCTCCGGGGCAGCAAGATGGAGGACGTGATCTTCAACGGCACCGAGAAGCGCAAGGGCCTGGGCTTTGCCGAGGTGACCCTGGTGCTGGACAACACCCAGCGCATGTTCCAGATGGAGGAGACGGAGGTGGCGGTGACCCGGCGGTATTACCGCTCCGGGGAGAGCGAATACTACATCAACCGCCGGGCCTGCCGGCTGAAGGACATCAACGAGCTGTTTATGGACACCGGCCTGGGCCGGGAGGGCTACTCCATCATCGGCCAGGGCAGGATCGACGAGATCCTGTCCGTCAAGAGCGCCGACCGCCGGGAGGTCTTTGAGGAGGCGGCGGGCATCTCCCGCTTCCGCCACCGCAAGGAGGAGGCGGAGCGCAAGCTGGAGCGCACCCAGGAGAATCTGGTGCGCATCAACGACAAGATCGACGAGCTGGAGCTCCAGGTGGAGCCCCTGCGGGTCCAGGCGGAGAAGACGCGGAAGTACCTGGTTTTCCGGGACGAGCTGAAGGGGCTGGAGATCTCCGTCTGGCTGGAGCAGCTGGAGCACATCCGGGCGGGCAGTGTGAAGCTGCGGGCCGACTGCGAGGCGGCGGCGCGCCAGCGGGACGAGGCCCGGGAGGCGGTGGAGCGGCTGTACGCCGAGAGCGGCCGGCTGGCTGAGGAGATGCGGGACAAGGACCTCGAGGCGGAGCAGCTGCGGGGGAGGCAGTCCGGCGTGGACGAGCAGGTCAACGCCTGTGAAAACGGCATCGCCCTGCTGAAAAACGACATCAAAAACAACAGCGAGAACGCCCAGCGCATCCGCCAGGAGCTGGAGCAGCAGGAGGGCCGGGCGGGCTCTCTGGCCGCCCAGATCCAGGAGCGGAAGGGCCGCCTGGAGGAGATCGAGGGGGACATGGCCGCCTGCCAGGAGCGGATCGACGCCCTGGCCGCCCAGGTGCGGGAGGTGCTGGGGTCGGCGGGCAGCCTGAGCGCCGAGCTGGAGCAGCTCCAGGAGCGGGAGCGGCTGGAGACCGCCTCCGCCGGCGAGGCCCGGCAGCTGCTGTCCGCCCTGGCCGCCGCCGCCCAGGAGCTGTACGACCGGGAGGAAAAGCTGGGCCAGGAGCTCCAGGAGCAGGAGGACAAGGCGGCCCAGGCCCGCCAGACCCTGGAGGACACCCAAAAGGAGCTGGAAAAGGTCACCGAGGACCGGGACGGGGCCAAAAACGTCATCAGCGGCTACCAGATGCGCCTCCAGTCCCGGCAGCGGAGGCTGGACCAGGCCCAGGAGAGGCACCGCCGCCTCCAGATGGACGAGAACAACCTGAATTCCCGGATCAAGATGCTCGCCGAGATGGAAAAGCTGTACGAGGGCTACTCCAAGGCCGTCAAGCTGGTGATGGGGGAGGCGGAGCGGGGCGGCCTGCGGGGGGTGCGCGGTCCGGTGGCGGGGCTGCTCCACGTCCCCGACCAGTACGCCGTGGCCATTGAGATTGCCCTGGGGGGCGCCATGCAGAATCTGGTGGTGGAGCGGGACGAGGACGGCAAAAACGCCATCAGCTACCTCAAGCGCCGGGACGGCGGGCGGTGCACCTTCCTGCCCATGAACACCATCCGGCCCGCCGACTTCCGGGATGGGGCGGTGGCCCGGGAGGACGGCTTTGTGGGCATGGGGGACGCGCTGATCTCCTTTGACCCGGAGTACGCCCACATTTTCTCCAACCTGCTGGGCCGGGTGGTTATCGCCCAGAGCATGGACAAGGCCATGGTCATGGCCCGGAAGTTCGGCCACCGCTTCCGCATCGTCACCCTGGACGGCCAGGTGCTCAACGCGGGGGGGTCCATGACCGGCGGGTCGGTGTCCCGCTCGGCGGGCATACTCAGCCGGGCCAACGAGCTGGAGCGGCTGAATAAGCAGAGGGACGGCCTGGCCGCCGACCTGAAAACCGCGTCCGACGAGCTGGCCAAGGCCCAGCGGGAGCTCACCGCCGCCCAGTACGAGCTGGACGCCGCGGCGGGGCAGCTGCGGGAGGCGGAGGACGCGGTGCTGAAATACTCCGAGCGGGCGGACAGCGCCCGGGTGCAGCTGGCGGACATCGAGCTGCGCCGCCAGACCCTGGCCGGGGAGCGGGGACAGGTCCGCCGCCGCATGGAGGAGAACACGGAGAACACCGCCCAGGCCAAGGCCCGCATCGAGGCGCTGGAGGGCTCCGCCGCCGCCCTGCGCTCGGAGAGCGAGGCCAAGGCCCAGGGCAGGACCGCCCTACAGGACCAGGTGGCCCGGCTCAACGAGGAGTCGGCCGGCCACAGCGCCCGGCTGGCCGGGCTGGAGGGGGAGCAGTCCGCCCTGCGCCAGTCCATCGGCGAGCTGGAGCGGCTGCGGGACGACCTGAGCGGCGATACCGCCAGCCGCACCGCCATGATCGGGGAGTTTGAGCAGCAGAACGACTACCTCACGCGGCGCATCCGGGAGGAGGAGGAGCGGCTCCAGGCCCTGCGGGCCGCCAGCCGGGAGGGGGCGTCCGCCATCCGGCGGCTCAACGACGAGAAGCTGGCCCTGGAGGGCAAACGCAACCAGGCCGACCGGCAGGCCAGGGACAAGAACAACGAGCTCATCGCCATGGAGCGGGAGGTATCGGTTCTGGAGCAGAAGTCCGCCGCCGCCTCCATGGAGGAGAGCCAGCTGCTGGACAAGCTGTGGGAGAGCTACCAGCTGTCCCACGAGGCGGCCCGCTCACAGCGGGTGGAGCTGGAGTCCGTCCCCAAGGCCCAGCGGCGCATCGGGGAGCTGAAGCGCTCCATCTCCGCCTTGGGCAGCATCAACCCGGACGCGGTGGAGGAGTTCTCCCGGGTGAACGAGCGGTACACCTACTTCACCGGCCAGCGGGACGACGTGGCCCGGGCCAAGAAGGAGCTGGAGGACATCATTGCCCAGATTGTGGGCGAGATGACGGTTATTTTTCAGGAGCAGTTTGCCCTGATCAACGAGGGGTTCAAGGCGGCCTTCACCGACCTGTTCGGCGGGGGGAAGGCCAGCCTGGAGCTGGAGGACGCGGAGGACGTGCTGGGCTGCGGCATCGAGATCAGGGCCCAGCCCCCGGGGAAGACGGTGCAGAACATGAGCGCCCTGTCCGGCGGGGAGCGGGCGCTGATCGCCATCGCGCTGTACTTCGCCATTTTGAAGGTGCGGCCCACTCCCTTCTGCGTCATGGACGAGATTGAGGCGGCGCTGGACGAGTCCAACGTGGTGCGCTACGCCCGGTATCTCCGCCGCATCAGCGACAAGACCCAGTTCATCGTCATCACCCACCGGCGGGGCACCATGGAGGAGGCCGACGTGCTCTACGGCGTCACCATGCAGGAGAAGGGCGTGTCCCGGATGCTGACAATCAACTTAAACGATGTGGAGAAAGAGCTGAATATCAAATGAGTGAAGAGATGGAAAAGCGCTGCTCCAACTGCGGCAGTGCCATGGCGTTTATCCGGCGGGAGGACATCCAGCTGGGGGAGGCCAGCGTTCTGCTGGGCGTATGGCCCAACATCCGGGCCGGCGCGCTGGATGTGGAGCTGTGGGGCTGCCCCCGCTGCGGCAAGCTGGACCTGTACCGGGGGGACCTGTTCGAGGAGCAGGAGGAGGACCGCATGGCCCAGACCGCCTGCCCCGCCTGCGGCCAGCTCCACGACCTGGACGACCCCAAGTGCCCCTTCTGCGGGGCGAAAAATCCGAATATTTGAAAAGGAAGTTTGCACATGGGCTTTTTTGACAAGATCAAGAAGATCGGCATTTTCAACGGCTTCTCCCAGCTCACCGACGATTTTTACGACGAGCTGGAGGAGTCCCTGGTGATGGCCGACCTGGGGGCTGAGACCACCCTGGAGGCGGTGGAGGAGCTGCGGCAGCGGTGCCGCGACCGCCATATCAAGGACACCGAGGGGGCCCGGCAGTGTATGCGGGAGATCCTGGCGGAGTACCTGGACCTGGGGGGCGCCTACGTGGACATGAGCGGCAGGCCGGCGGTGATTTTGTTCATCGGGGTGAACGGGGTGGGCAAGACCACCTCCATCGGCAAGCTGGCCGCCCACTGGAGGCGGGTGGGCCGCAAGGTGGTGCTGTGCGCCGGGGACACCTTCCGGGCCGCCGCCGCCGAGCAGCTCACCATCTGGGCGGACCGGGCGGGGGTGGACATCGTCAAGCAGCACGAGGGGGCGGACCCCGCCGCCGTGGTGTACGATGCGCTGTCCGCCGCCCGCGCCCGGAAGGCGGACGTGGTGCTGGTGGACACCGCCGGACGGCTGCAAAACAAGGCCAACCTGATGAACGAGCTGAACAAGATCTCCCGGGTCATCGACCGGGAGTGCCCCGGCTCCAGCCGGGAGACCCTGCTGGTGCTGGACGCCACCACCGGCCAGAACGGCCTGATCCAGGCCAAGGAGTTCTCCAAGACGGCGGGAGTCACCGGCATCGTGCTCACCAAGCTGGACGGCACCGCCAAGGGGGGCATCGTCATCGCCATCGCCAAGGAGCTGGGGGTGCCCGTCAAGTTTGCCGGGGTGGGGGAGGGCGTGGACGACCTCCAGCCCTTCGACGCAGACTCCTTTGTGGAGGCGCTGATCTGACAAGCTGCGCCAATATTTACACTCCGGTCACGATTTTTGACCCAGGCTGTTATATGATATATGGCAAACAAAAAAGAAATGGGGCGGCTGAACATGAAGCTGGTGCTGGCCAGTAAGAATGTGAAAAAAATGCGGGAAATGAACGACATCCTCTCCGGCATGGGGGTGGAGGTGTGCCTCCAGGCGGATGTGGGCATCGATGTGGACGTGGAGGAGACGGGGAGCACCTTTGAGGAGAACTCCCGGCTCAAGGCCCAGGCGGTGATGGAGGCCAGTGGACTGCCCGCCATCGCCGACGACTCCGGTCTGTGCGTGGACGCGCTGAACGGGGCCCCGGGGGTGTACTCCGCCCGGTACGGCGGGGAGGGGCTGGACGACACGGGGCGCTACCGCCTGCTGCTGGCCAACATGCCCAAGGGCGAGGCCAGGACGGCGAAATTCGTGTCCGTCATCACCTGCTGCTTCCCCGGCGGGGAGGTGCTCACTGCCCGGGGGGAGTGCCCGGGCACCATCGCCTTTGCCCCCATGGGGGAGGGCGGGTTTGGCTACGACCCGGTGTTCTTCCTGCCCAGGCTGAAAAAGACCTTCGCCCAGCTGTCCGCCGAGGAGAAGAACGCCATCTCCCACCGGGGGCTGGCGCTGGCGGCGTTCCAGGCCAAGCTGGAGGAATATTTGAAAAAGTGAACTTGCTGAAGGAATTGACTGTGCCCCTGTTTTTCTCCCTAGTGCTGGCTCTGGCGGCATTTGCACTGATCGTCACGGAGTGCGTGCTGATCTCCCGGGTGTCGAAAAAAATCCGAGAGCAGGACGGCGAGGGAGTTTTGCGGGAGACCGGGCGGATGGGCTGGGCACTGGTCGGGATCTGCGTGTGCTGGACAGTAGGGCAACTGCTGTTCGACTATGGCACCAGAGAGGATATGTCCGTGGCCGCCAGCCTCCTGGGCAGCGCCAGGGATCTGCTTATCTTTGTGATTGCCGAGGTATGGGCACGCCGGGTGTTCCGTAGGCGGGGCGTGGAGCTGCTGAAAGAAAATCAACCGAATTAGGAGAATACTATGGATCTTACAAGCAAACAGCGTGCCCAGCTGAGAGGGCTGGCCAACGACATCGACACCATCGTCCACGTGGGCAAGGACGGCGTGGGCGGGAACCTCATCAAGCAGGCGGACGACGCCTTGGAGGCCCGGGAGCTCATCAAGGGCAAGGTGCTGGAGAACAGCCCCCTCTCCCCCCGGGAGGGGGCGGAGGAGCTGGCGAAAGCCACCCGCAGCCAGGTGGTGCAGGTCATCGGTACCAAGTTCGTCTTATACAGAGAGACCCACAGCAAGCCCCGCGAGAAGAGAATCAAGCTGGTAAAATAGGCATACCCTAAACTTTTTTAGAGAGGGTGGTCCCGTTGAAAATCGGCATCTATGGCGGCAGCTTCAATCCTCCCCATCTGGGGCACCTGGCGGCGGCGCAGGCGGCGGTGGCCGCGCTGGGCCTGGACCGGCTGGTGTTCGTCCCCGCGGGCATACCGCCCCACAAGGACCTGGCTCCGGGCAGCCCCACCCCGGACCAGCGGCTGGAGATGACCCGCGTCGCCGCCGACCAGCTGCTCATGCCGGAGCGCACCGAGGTGTGGGACGCGGAGGTCCACCGGGCGGGGAAGAGCTACACCGCCGACACCCTGGAGGAGGCCGCCCGGCGCTGGCCGGGGGACGAGCTGTGGCTGCTGATGGGGACGGACATGTTTCTCACCCTCCACCAGTGGGCGGAGCCGGAGCGCATTTTGCGCCTGGCGGGTGTGTGCGCCTTCGGCCGGACCGAGGCGGACGGCGAGGCGGTGTTCGCCCCCCAGCGGGACTACCTCAGCCGGACCTACCCGGGGGCCAGACTGACCACCATTACCGTGCCGGGTCTGGTGGATATCTCCTCCACCCAGCTGCGGGAGCTGCTGCCCCGGGGCGGGGGCCGGGATTTTTTGCCGGAAGCGGTGTACGGTTACATTTTACGGGAAAAACTATACGGGACCCGGGCCGACCTGAAGGGGCTGAGCCTGGAGGACCTGCGGTGCGTGTCCTACTCCATGGTGTACGCCAAGCGGCTGGCCCACATCCGGGGCTGCGAGGAGGAGGCCGCCCGGCTGGCGCGCCGCTGGGGGGCGGACGAGGACCGGATGCGCCGGGCCGCCATCCTCCACGACTGCACCAAGTATTTCAGCTGCCGGGAGCATTTGGAGATCTGCGACCGGTACGGCCTGGAGCTGCTCCCCCTGGAGCGGGCCACCGACAAGCTGCTCCACGCCAAGAGCGGCGCGCTGCTGGCCAAGCACGTGTTTGGGATGGATGATATCTATGAGGCCATCCTCTACCACACCACCGCCCGGGCGGGGATGAGCCTGGAGGAAAAGCTGCTGTACATCGCCGACTACATGGAGCCCAACCGGGATTTCCCCGAGGTGGGCGAGCTGCGCCGGCTGGCGTATACTGATTTGGATGGGGCGGTGGGCATGGGAGCGGCCCTTTCCGTTCAGGAGATGCTCCTGCGGGACAAGGAGCTCCACCACGATACCAGAGAGGCCTTTGAGTACTATAAGAAGGGAAATGAAGGATGAACGATCACTCCAGAGAGAACAGGGAAAGGCGGGGAGAGGGTGCCGAGCCGTGGGAGCGGCCTGAGCTCACGCCGGAGCAGGCAAAGAGAAAAAAAGAGAAGATCATCATGATCGCCATGATCGCGCTGGCGGTGGTGATGGTCATCGCCGCCGGCGCGGTGATGTTCTACAACCGGTGGGTGCAGAAGCCGCAGCTGCCCGCTCCCGGGCCGACCCCCCAGCCCAGCGGGCCGGCGCAGCCCTCCGAGGCTGTGGAGGACCCCAGCGCGGAGCCCACCCTGAACTTCGACGCGGTCCAGCCCAAGGTGGGCGGGGAGCGGAGGAGCCAGGACATCTATACCATCCTGATTTTCGGCTCGGACGAGGCCTCCGGCCTCACTGACACCATGATGGTGGCCACCTACGACGTAACCAACCAGCAGGCCACCGTCATGTCCCTTCCCCGGGACACCCTGATCAACTCCAGCGCCCGGCCCAACATCAACGCCAAGAAGCTCAACGCCGTGTACAACGTCTACGGCCAGGGGGACGCGGGCATCGAGGCGCTGAAAAACGAGGTGGCCGAGCTGGTGGGCTTTGTCCCCGACTACTATGTGCAGATTGACTGGGCGCTGGTGGGGGAGATGGTGGACGCCATCGGCGGCGTCTGGTTCGACAACCCCTACCACATGGAGTACTATGACCCCTTCCAGGACCTGGAGATCTACCAGGAGCAGGGCTACCGGCTGCTCAGCGGCAGCGACGCCATGCAGGTGGTGCGCTGGCGGCACAACAACCCCGGCGTGCCCTATAATCCCGGTGTGAGCAAGGCGACCGTCGCCAGCGACCTGGAGCGGCTGAACGTCCAGCACGGGTTTTTGAAGTCAGTGCTGAAGCAGACCCTCCAGATCGGCAACATTACCCGGGTGGGCCAGCTCATCGAGCTGTTCAACAGCCGGGTGAACAGCGACCTGAACGTGGAAAATATGTTCTGGTTTGCCAAGGAGGCGGTGCTGGGCGGGCTGGAGGTGGACGACGTGGAGTTCTGCACCATGCCCAACCTGGTGGGCACCTACTACCAGGCGGGGGTGGACTGGGGCTTTGTCTACCCCCACCAAAGCCAGCTGCTCACCCTGATTAACGAGTCGCTGAACCCCTACAAGGAGCAGGTGACCATCCGCCAGCTGGACCTGATGAGCGTCAACGCCGACGGCTCGCTGCGCTCGTCCACCGGGCGGCTGGCAGACCCGGCGCTGGGGGAGGTGCCGGTGCGGGAGACCGAGGCGCCGGAGGAGAGCGACCCCCTGGAGAGTGGCCAGCCCGCTGAGAGCGGTGAGCCGGTCCAGAGTGGGGAACCTGTCCAGAGCGGCGAGCCTGTCCAGAGTGGGGAGCCCGTCCAGAGCGGGGAGCCCGCCGCCTCCGATCCCCCGCCCGTCCAGAGTGGGGAGACGCCCCCGGAGGGACAGCCCGCCGGGCCCGATGTGCCCGCCGGCGCCGGCGAGGACGCCGGAGCGGCCGGAGAGGGAGAGCCCATGGATTGGGGAGAGACCCCGGACTGACGTTACAGAGACTTTTCATGGAAAAGGAGAGACGATCATGCTGAACGAAAAAGAGATGATTTCCATTGCCGTCAAGGCCCTGGACGACAAGAAGGGCAGGGACATCCGGGTGCTGCGCACCGCGGACCAGACCACCCTGGCGGACTACTTTGTCATTTGCAGCGGCACCTCCAACACCCAGGTGCGGGCCCTGGCCGACGCGGTGGAGGAGGCCATGTCCAAGGCGGGGGAGGAGCCCCACCACATCGAGGGCCACCGGGGGGGCCAGTGGACCCTGATGGACTACTCCTCCGTGGTGGTCCACGTCTTCACCGAGGAGGGCAGGGAGTTTTACGGCCTGGAGCGGCTGTGGTCGGACGCGGAGATGGTGGACGTGTCCCAATATCTGACGGCACAGGCCGAGTAAGGTTGTGATTACAATGGAAAACGAGGCAAAAAAGGTGATGCTCTCCGGCATCCAGCCCAGCGGGGAGCTCCACCTGGGCAACTACCTGGGGCCCCTGCGCCACTGGCCGGAGATGATCGATGAATTTGACTGCTACTTCTTCCTGGCGGACCTGCACACCATCACCGTCCGCCAGGACCCGGCGGAGCTGCGCAAGCGCACCCTCACCCTCATCGCCCAGTACATCGCCTGCGGGCTGGACCCGGAGAAGTGTGTGCTGTTCATCCAGTCCCACGTCCCCGCCCACAGCCAGCTGGCCTGGGTGCTGGACTGCTACGCCATGTTCGGCGAGCTGTCCCGCATGACCCAGTTCAAGGACAAGTCCGCCCGGAACGCGGACAACATCAACGCGGGGCTGTTCACCTACCCGGTGCTGATGGCGGCGGACATCCTGCTCTATCAGCCCGACTTTGTCCCCGTAGGGGAGGACCAGAAGCAGCACGTGGAGATCTGCCGGGACATCGCGGGCCGCTTCAACGGCGTGTACGGCGACGTGCTCAAGGTGCCCCAGCCCTACATCGCCAAGGTGGGGGCCCGGATCATGAGCCTGTCCACCCCGGACAGCAAGATGAGCAAGTCCCAGCCCGAGGGCTGCGTGTTCCTCATGGAGAAGCCGGAGGACATCGCCCGGAAGTTCAAGCGGGCGGTCACCGACAGCGACACCCAGCGCTGCGTGCGCTACGACCCGGAGCACAAGCCCGGCGTGTCCAACCTGATGCAGATTTACGCCTCCGCCACCGGCAAGAGCTACGAGGAGATTGAGCGGGAGTTCGACGGCCAGGGCTACGGCAAATTCAAGCCCGCCGTGGGCGAGGCGGTGGTGGAGACCCTGCGGCCCATCCGGGAGGAGACCCAGCGGCTGCTGGCGGACAAGGCGTACCTGGAGGGGGTCTACCGGGCCGGGGCGGAGAAGGCGGAGCGCATCGCCGGCAAGACCCTGCGCAAGGTGTATAAAAAGGTGGGCTTCCTGCCCCGATGAGCGGGATAGAGAGAGTTCCCGGGGAAAAGGAGCGAAATTCAGTTGAACGATTTTAGAACGGTCCTGGCGTCCCAGGACATCTGGTATGTACTGCTGGCGCTGCTGCTGGCGGCGGTGGTGTCCCTGGCGTCCACCCCGCTGGTGAAGGTGCTGTCCGTCAAATTCGGGGCGGTGGACGTACCCAAGGACAACCGCCGGATGCACAACCACCCCATCCCCCGGATGGGGGGGCTGGCCATCTTCCTGGGCTTTCTGGCCGCCGTGCTGCTGTTCGTCCCCCTGGACACGGCCAAGCGGGGGATGCTGCTGGGGGCGGTGATCATCGTGGTGCTGGGGGTGCTGGACGACAAATACGCCCTGCCCGCCAAGCCGAAGTTTCTGGTGCAGATCATCGCCGCCCTCATCGCCGTGATGTCCGGCAACCGCATTGAGGTGCTGTCCAACCCCAACATCTTCAGCCCCAACCCGGTGTGGAAATTGGGCGTGCTGTCCATCCCCATCACGGTGATCTGGATTGTGGCCATCACCAACTCCGTCAATTTCATCGACGGACTGGACGGGCTGGCCTGCGGCGTGTCCACCATCAGCGCGGCCACCATGCTGGTGATCGCCCTGCTGGTGGTGAAGGAGCTGGACGTGGCGGTGATGATGGCGGCGCTGGTGGGGGCGTGCATCGGCTTTCTGCCCTATAACTTCAACCCGGCCAAGATCTTCATGGGGGACACCGGCTCCACCTTCCTGGGCTTTATCATGGCCACGGTGTCCGTCAACGGGATGTTCAAGCAGTATACCATCATCTCCTTCGTGGTGCCCTTCCTCATGCTGGGCCTGCCCATCTTCGATGAGTGCTTTGCCGTGATCCGGCGGCTGTCCCGGGGGCAGAGCCCCATGGCCCCCGACCGGGGGCATGTCCACCACCGGCTCATCGACATGGGCTTCTCCCAGAAGCAGGCGGTGGGGGTGCTGTACGTCATCTCCGCCATCCTGGGGCTGTCCGCGGTGGTGCTGGCCGCCGGCAGCGCGGTGAAGGCCATGGTGTTTCTGCTGGCCATGGGGGCGGCGGCGGTGATCACCTGGCGGGTGTTCCTGACGGGGCCCGCCCACGCCAGACAGGAGGAGCCTGAGGAGCCGGAAGAGCCGGCGGAGAAGGGGGAAGACGAGCATGGATAAGCTGAAGGTGATGACCATTTTCGGCACCCGGCCGGAGGCCATCAAAATGGCCCCCCTGGTGAAGGAGCTGGAGAACCGCCCGGAATTTGAGAGCTGCTGCTGTGTCACCGCCCAGCACCGGCAGATGCTGGACACGGTGCTGGGCATTTTCCAGATAACCCCGGAGTTTGACCTGGACATCATGGAGCAGAGCCAGACCCTGTCCACCATCACCAGCAAGTGCCTGCTGGGGCTGGAGGGGGTGTTCCAGCAGGTGCGGCCCGACCTGGTTCTGGTCCACGGGGACACCTCCACCACCTTTGCCGGGGCGCTGGCGGCCTTTTACCAGCAGATCGCCATAGGCCACGTGGAGGCGGGCCTGCGCACGGGGGACAAGTACTCCCCTTTCCCCGAGGAGATGAACCGCTCCATGGTGGGGCGGCTGGCCGACCTGCACTTCTGCCCCACCCAGGCCAACCGCCGCAACCTGGCGGCGGAGGGCATCGCCAAGGGGGTGTTTGTCACCGGCAACACGGTGATCGACGCTTTGGGCACCACGGTGCGCAGGGACTTCCGCTTTGCCACCGAGGCCCTGAACCGGCTGGACTACCGGGGGAAGAAGGTGGTGGTGGTCACCTGCCACCGCCGGGAGAACCACGGCCAGCCCATGGAGGAGATCATGACCGCCCTGCGGCGGCTGGCCCTGGCCTACGAGGAGCAGATCGAGCTGGTCTACCCGGTGCACCTGTCCCCGGTGGTGCAGCAGGCCGCCCACGGCCACCTGGACGGGCTGGACAACGTCCACCTCATCGACCCCCTCACCGCCGACGAGATGCACAACCTGATGGCCCGCAGCTACATGGTGATGACCGACTCCGGCGGGCTTCAGGAGGAGGCCCCCGCCCTGGGCAAGCCGGTGCTTGTCCTGCGCCGGGAGACGGAGCGGCCCGAGGCGGTGGCGGCGGGGACGGTGCGCATCGCCGGCACCCGGGGGGCGGACATATTCGCCATGGCCGCGGAGCTCATCGACTCGCCGGCGGCCTACGCGGTGATGGCCCACGCCGTCAACCCCTACGGGGACGGCCGGGCGTGCCGCCGCATCGCCGACGGCATTTTGTATCACTTTGGCCGGACGGACCGGCCGCCGGAGACCTTCAAGAGCTGAGCCGCGGGGGACGTCCGGCCCGCCCGCAGGCGGCGGAGGGCCGGAGCTTTGTGGGGGGATGAGATGGAAGAGAAAAAACGCACGGTGCTGGCCGCGGTCATCATCGTGGTGGTGCTGGCCGCGGTGCTGTACAGCTTTTTCCACAACCTCTTTGCCCCCACCCCGCAGCTGGAGCTGGCCGACCCGGACGCCCTTCAGAGCGTGGACCCGGTGGGGGAGGAGACCGGCCAGGCGGGGGGCGTGGTGGTGGAGGTCACCCCCCGGACGGTGCAGAGCCTGGTGGCCTTTTTGGAGCGGTACGAGAGCTACCGCCGCACGGTGACGGTGGACTATTTTTCCGCCGGGCAGCCGGTGGGGACGGTGACCGCCCAGGTGTGGGCGGACGGCGGCTGGGTGCGCACCTCCTGCGCCCTCAGCTCCGGCACAGTGGAGCACACCATTGTGGGGGAGGGCAGGCTCTGGCTGTGGTACGATGAGGGGCAGGCGGTGTATTCCGGCCCTGCGGGGCGGGAGACCGCCGACCTGACCCAGCGCCTGCCCACCTATGAGGACGTGCTGGAGCTGGACAAGGGGGACATCACCGCCGCCAGGTACGAGGAGCGGGAGGGCCAGCCCTGCGTCTACGTGGAGGCCCGCACCCCCTTGGGCTACACCGAGCGGTACTGGATCTCGGTGAACAGCGGCCTGCTGGCGGCGGCGGAGATGGAGAAGGGGGAGGAGCTGATCTACTCCATGAGCTCCCACGACGTGGTGAGCCCCCTGGACCAGACCGAGGGCGTGTTTGTCCTGCCGGACGGCGACACGCTGTACCGGTCGGGGGAGTAGCTCTGCTTCTTGCAGCCCCGAAGGCAGGGAGTTATGGAGCGCGCGGGAATAAAAGGGGTCCCCGGAAAGCCGTTTCAACGGCTTTGTGGGGGAAGGAGGAGCGGCGAAATGAGGGAGCTTTCGGCAAAGCCGGAAGCGAGGGATATGGAGCGCGCGACGACGTTGTCACGCTCGGATTGGCCCCATTACGGGGCGGCTTCCCTCCGACTTGGGACACAAACGGCGGGGCTGCGCCTCTGCCTGGTTTGTGTCCCTCGCTCCGGTCCATCCGCCCCTATGGGTCTATCCTCACGCTTCCTCGTCACCCAGCCCCAGCAGGAGCAGCAGGCCCAGGGTGATGACAAGCTCCAGGTTGTCCCCGTCCTCCAGGTAGAGAAACAGAATGATGAGCACCAGCAGAATGTCGCCGGTGTCGAAGTGCTCCAGCGAGATGTGCTTTTTTACCCCGTCCAGCAGCTGCCCCAGCGCGCCGCTCACCTCGCCCAGCAGGTCGTTTTTGGAGCGGATGGGCTCGGGTGGGCGGCTGGGACGGCGCGGGTCCGGCCGTCTCCCAGGTCCCGGACCGGGGTGCTGGGCGGAATGTCCGTCGGGCTGGCGCTGGGGCTCCGCGTCCAGGAGGACGAAGCTGCCGTCGTCCAGATAGCGGTTATACATGGCCGTCGTCCTCCCTCCTGGCCCGGAAGAGGGTGAGCCCCGAGCGAATCAGCCGGGAGAGCTTGGCGATCTGAATCGCCTTGTCCAGCTTGGCGTACCGCTTTTCCTGGACAAAGGGGCGCAGGGCGTTGAGCAGGGCGGTGCGCCGGTCGTCGCCGCCGTCGGTGAACTGGCCCATGAGCTGGGCGGCGGCGGACAGCGTGCCCGCGTCCAGACTGCCCAGCGCGCCCATCAGCCCCCCCAGCCCGCCGGACCCGGCGGCGGGGGGAGCGGGGGGCGCCGGCGCCTCCCCGGACGGCGGGGCGGGCGGCCCGTCCCGCGCCGGGCTGGGTCCCGGGTCCGGCGGCGGGGCCGGGTCCTGCTCTTGGCTCTGCCCCTGGCCCGGCCCGCCCAGGTTCAGGGACTGGGCCAGAGACATGATCTGGGCCATGGCCTGGGGGTTGCCCAGAATGCCCTCCAATTTTTCCTCCAGCTCACTCATGGCTTCCCCTCCCGGCGCGGCGCGCGATCAGATCATTTGAAGTTTTCCTTCATCTTTTGGATGAGCTTTGCCCCTTCCGGGTCCTGCATGAGCTGGCGGATGGCCCGGGTCAGCTGGGCGGCGTCCCCCTGGGCGGCCCGCTGGGCCGCGCCCTCCAGATCTCCGGCGCTCTGGCTGAGCAGGCGGAAGATCTGCTGTGTCTCCGGGGCGTCCCGGAGCTTTTCCAGCTTGGCCGGGTCCTTCATCAGGCCCGCGGCCTCTTTTCCATGGATCAGCTCGTCAAAATTCGGCATAGGAAATCCCTCCGTTCACTGTCAGTATATGTGAGCGGAGGGAAATGGTGAACAATATGAAGATTTTAGTGTTCTCGGATTCCCACGGCCGGCTGGGCCCTATGACGGCGGCCATGGAGGAGGAGCGGCCCCGCCGGGTATTTTTCCTGGGGGACAACTATCGGGACGGCCAGGCCCTGGCGGAGGCGTACCCGGAGGTGCCCATGGAGCTGGTGCGGGGCAACTGCGACTGGGACAAGGCACCGGACGAGCTGATGGTGGAGGTGGAGGGGGTCCGTTTCCTGCTGACCCACGGCCACCGCTACTACGTAAAGAGCGGAACGGGCCAGCTGGCCCGGATGGCCCAGGAGAAGGGGGCGGATGTGGCCTGCTTCGGCCACACCCACGACGCGCTGAACATGCCCGCCCAGGGGGTGTGGCTGTTCAACCCGGGCACCGCGGGCGGGATCAACAACCGGGTGGGCTACGGGGTGATCCTGGTGGAAAACGGAAAGTTCCGCACGGAGCTGAAATGAGAGGATTCCCGGCGCGGATGCGCCGGGAATCCTCTTGTTACGCGTGGCTGTGCCGGGTCCGGCCCTCCTCGGGGCGGACCAGCAGCGTGATGCACCACAGGGCGGCCAGGGCCACCACCACATAGATGATGCGGGCCATCCAGGTGCCGGAGCCGCCGGAGATGAAGGCCACCAGGTCAAAGTTGAACAGCCCGATGCAGCCCCAGTTCAGCCCGCCGATGATGGCCAGCGTCAGGGCGATCTTATCCAGAAACATGCGGTAAACCTCCTTTTTGGGGAAAGCATGAAATGATTTCCCCGGTGTTATGCTTACGGAGGTAGTTTGCGCCCGGCGCGCCCGGCTATGCTGGAAAATTTTTTCGACGTTTTTTGCGCGTCAGCTCGTTGTCACTCCGCCGTGGCGGTCTGGCTGGAGGGGATGATGCACACGTAGCTCCTGCCCCGGCCCAGGGCGAGGGGGTCGCCGCCGGCGGTGAAGTAGCGCAGCTGCTGGCTGGCGGAGCCCTTTTCCCAGGTGATGGGGATCATTTTTCCGCCGCAGGCGAACCAGCCGCTGCCGGAGGTGAGGCTGACCTTGAGCCGGCCGGCGTCGTCCACCACGGCGCAGGCGGCCTGGAGAATGAGCAGGTTGGTGACGGCCACCTGGCTGCCGTCGTTGCCGTCGATGTAGGGCTCGCCGTACTCCTCCGCCAGGTAGACGCCGCCGTCCGCGTCGTAGCGGAACACGCCGGTTTTATAGGTGGAGAAGGGGACGGTGACGGTGGAGGCGTCCACGCCGTCGGCGGGGGCGGCGTTGTCGGAGAAGGTCATCTCGTAGACGTAGCCCTCCTGGTGGCGCTCCAGCTCCCGCTGGGCCAGCATGTTGGCGATGGCCTCGCCGGAGGTGAGCAGGGAGTGCTCATAGTCGTAGTGGTGGCCGGGGATCCGGTCCCGGTCCCGCCAGAACATCCCGGCGTCCCGGCTGGAGTAGTAGCCGTTGACCCCGTCCACGGTGAACAGGCCCTGGCTGTTTTTGGTGTTGTAAAACTCCGGGCTGGCCCCGGCGTGGATGTACACCGCGTCATGGCCCTGGGCGATCTCCCAGTAGTACTGCCGGGCGGAGCGCACCGAGCCCACAAGGCCCAGCCCCTCCGGCTCCTGGTAGACGGCCAGCATCCGGGTGATGCCGCCCTCGGCGGGAATCTCATAGAGGATGTCCGCCTGGCCGTTGCCCTGCTGGGGAAGGGCGGTTTTCAGGTTGTTGAGCATCACGGCCACCGGTTTTTTATGGGAGAGGTCCTCTTCACAGGGCAGGCCGGTGAGGGGATGGTAAAAGGCGGGTTCGGGGGAGGGGGTGGGTTCGATGGGCTCCTGGCTCTCGGGGACCGCCGAGACGGAGACAGATTCCGTGGGGGCGCCGGTGGGGTCGGGGTTCTCGCTGGTGCAGGCGGCGAGAGGCAGGAGCAGCAGGGCACAGAACAGACAGACGATTCGTTTCATAGCGGTCCCTCCTTGAGAATGTGCCCGCGGGGCGGGCATGAGCATATTATAACAATTGTGTCGAAGTTTGTAAAGGAACCTCTGAATAAATCGGCAAGAGCGATTTGCGAGAGGTTTTTCGCCGCAGCAAGGCGGATTTCGCAGGAATAATTGGGTTTATTTCAAGAAATCACAACAAAGCTGTGGCGGAAAATATCCGCAAAGCGCCGCAGCCGCATTTGTTCAGAGGTTCCTAAGACAATTGCCGCAGCCGGACAAGGCCTCTTGCTATTTTTCTGCCGGTCTGATATAATACCCCATCATAGAAGCCCTTTGGCCCACCGGTGCGCCAAAGGCGGCTTCGGGAGAAAAAGGAGTTGTGCAGCCGCGCATGGACGCTTCCGTTCCCACATTTCAGCAGATATTGGACCCCCTGGGGCTGGACGTGCCCCCGGCGGGGGAGACCGATTTTGAGGCCCTCACGGCGGCCTTCCGGGCCCGGCTGGAGCCGGGGCGGGGCCCGGTCCACCTCCGGGGCATGACCGCCATGGCGGAGTGCCGCGCCGGGCTGCTGGCGGCGGGCGAGCTGGGCTGCGGCCCCGTCTGGGTGAGCTGGAGCTGCGACGGGGAGGGGCTGTCCCCCGCCCGGGTGCACATGCTGGCCGCCCTGTTCGTGTGCGAGGGGATGGGGGCCGCCGGCTTTGGCGTCCAGTGCCCGGAGGAGGACGCCGGGGAGCGGCTGGCCCAGCTGGCCGCCTGCGCCCGGGTGCCCCTGTTCTGGGTGCGGGCGGGGGAGGCGGAGCCCTACCCCTATGAGCCCGCCCCCCGGGACCCGGACGCCATCCCCTGCGCCACCGGGACGGACCCCTGCTTTATCAGCCCCACCATCGACGTGGGGGAGGAGCTGGAGTGCGGCCCCGACCTGCTGGAGGACATCATCGCCGCCGAGGACGACCCGGTGGGGGCGGTGAAAATCGCCATCCAGAGCCAGGACGACCTGGACATATTCGCCCAGCACCAGTACGCCGTGCGGGAGGCGCTGTGCCTGTGCTCCGACCTGCCCGAGCTGCTGGAGGGGGCGCTGCGGGTCTATCAGGGCCGGGCGTTTTACGACGGGACCGGCGGCCTCAGCCGGGAGGAGCTGGAGCGGCTCACCGCCCTGTACGGCCTGGTGGTGTTGTAAAGGAGACAACATGATACTATCCATCGACGAGACCAACGACATCCTGGACCGGCTGTGCGGCGAGCTGCCCGAGGCCCTGTTTCAGGATTTGAACGGCGGCATCCTGCTGCTGGAGGAGGCCCTGCCCGACCCGGAGGCGGGGGAGAGCGTGTATGTCATGGGGGAGTACTGCTGGGACGAGCTGGGGCGGTACATCAAGCTTTATTACGGCTCCTTTGCCGCCCTGCTGGCCGGGGAGTCCCGGCAGGCGTGGGAGGACGAGCTGCGCACCACCCTGCGCCACGAGCTCACCCACCACGTGGAGGGGCTGGCGGGGGAGCGGAGCCTGGAGTACAAGGACGCGGCCCAGCTGGACGCCTACCAGCGCGGCGAGAGCTGGCCGCCGGAAATCGAAACATAGAAAGGAAGATCGGTATGGAGACCATCAGGTACACCCCCCGGGGGGTCTGCTCCAAGAGCATGGAGATCGACGTGGAGGAGGGCGTGATCCAGGCCGTCCGGGTGCTGGGCGGGTGCCACGGCAACCTCCAGGGGGTGGCGGCCCTGCTGAAGGGGATGACGGTGGATGAGGCCATCGCCCGCATGGACGGCATCCGCTGCGGCATGAAGCCCACCTCCTGCCCGGACCAGCTGGCCCAGGCCCTGAAGGGCGCCCGCTGAGTTCAATTTGGGAGCGGCGGCGAATATTTGAGGTGAAATTGCGAAGCAGCCCCCGGCCATGGCCGGGGGCTGCTTGTGTTTTGCCAGGTTCTGGCCGGGCTGGAAACCATTGTGCCTTGCCGAAAGGTTACAAAATGGTTACAATGGATACAGCCTTTAAGAGCCTGTTTAAAATCTGGCGAAATGCCAGACAGGCGCGGATTTTTTCGCTGGGCAAGGCGATTTGACGCAGGAATACTTTGTGTATTTCAAGTCAAGTCAACGCGGCCCAGCGGAAAAAGATGTGCCGGGATGGCGTTTTGATAGATTTTAAACAGGCTCTAAGATCCAAGGAGTGACATAGCATGAACATCAAGCAAACCATTCTGGGGCTGACCCTGGCGGCGGCACTGGTCCTGCCCGCTTCGGCGGCGGGGGTGCTGGACGTCAACGGGGAAAACCTGTGGAGCCAGAGCCGGGCGCGCCTGGTGGAGGGAGGCACCACCTATGTGTCCCTGCGGGCGGTGTCAAACGCGCTGGCCCCGGACGCCGCCGTGACCTGGGAGGACGGCTCCGCCTGGGTGCGGGGGGAAGGGCTCACCCTGTCCGCCAGGCCGGGGGAGCAGTGGCTGACGGTGAACGGCCGGGCGATGTACATCCCCTACGGAGTGCTGCTGGAGGAGGGGGTCACCCTGGTGCCCATCCGGGTGCTGGCCGCGGCCCTGGGCGGCGCGGTGGACTGGAGCGAGGCGGCCGGCGTGACCCTCACCCCGGGAAGGGGCCGGCCCGGCCCCGCGCCCTACACGGAGGAGGAGCTCTACTGGCTGTCCCGCATCATCTCCGCCGAGAGCCGGGGGGAGCCGCTGCTGGGCAAGCTGGCGGTGGGCACGGTGGTGCTCAACCGGGTGGCCAGCGAGGAGTTTCCCGACACGATCCACGATGTGATCTTCGACCGCAAATGGGGCATCCAGTTTGAGCCGGTGGCCAACGGCACGGTCTACAGCGAGCCCACCCAGGAGAGCGTGCTGGCCGCCAAGCTGGTGCTGGAGGGGGCCCGGGCGGCGGGAGACAGCCTGTACTTTTTGGCGCCGGAACTCACCGATAACCACTGGACCATGGAAAACAGGACCTATGTAACCACCATTGGATGCCATTGGTTTTACCGCTGAGCAAGAAAAAAATTCCAGTCCATTTCAGGGGAAAAACGCCGAAACTGTATAATTTATACAATAGCCAAACCTCTGTGCAATGGAGGTTTGGCTATTGTGCTGAACCTAAAAGGTTGCAAAATGGTTTTGAATAAGTTACAATGTGGTTACAATTTGAGAACAAATTGTAATAAGGAGAGATTTCATGAAAGAACGAGCAGCCAGCTTTCTGCTGGCCAACCTCGCTGTCGTGAGCCTTGTCCTGCCCGCGCTGGCTGCGGTGTCGGTGGAGGAACCCACCCATGCGCCGCCGCCGGATAGCCTGGAAATCCAGGAGGAGCGCAGCGCCATCCTGCTGGATGGGCAGCCCGCCTGGTCTGTGGAGCACGAGATGGTGGACGATGTCTGCTATGTCACCGTGAGCTCCTTCGTGTCCCTGGTGGACGCGGAGGCCATGGTGGAGGAGGAGGGCGGAGTGGTCTCCGTCAGCGCCTCCACGGTGACCGGCATCGTGCCGGTGGAGGGAGACCTCCAGCAGTCCGTCATGGAGCCCGACCTGAGTCCCATGCTCCCCGATGAGCCGGACGGGGAGACGCCCGCCGCCGGCGGAGAGGACTTCAGCCTGGGCATGACCGGTGAGGGCCAGCTGGAGCCCAGCTACGCCGCCGCCGCGACGTCGGACCTGAACATGCTGGCGGCGGTGGGGGCCTCCTACTTCGTGGCCAACGGCCGCTACCTCTACGCGGAGGATGGCTTGATCGAGCTGAACGGCCGGGTGGCGGCGCCGGTGCGCCTGCTGGCCAGGGTGTTCAACCTGAGCGTGGACTATGACCCGGTGAACGGGCAGGTCCTGCTGGCCCGCCAGCCGGGCGCGGAGCCCTATCTGGCCGCCGGAGACGCCGTCTACGACAGCGAATCCATGATGTGGCTGGCCCGCATCATCTTTGCGGAGAGCGGCAACCAGCCCCTGGAGGGCAAGATCGCCGTGGGCAATGTGGTGATGAACCGGGTGAATAACCCCAAGTTCCCCGACACGGTCTACGAGGTGATCTTCCAGAAGAACCAGTTCAGCCCCGCCATCAGCGGCTCCATCTACCAGGACCCCAACTGGGATTCCGTGGTGGCCGCCATGCTGGTGCTGGACGGGGCCCAGGTGGTGCCCGACGCCCTGTTTTTCAATCAGGTGGGCATCCGCTGCTACGCCTCCCGGAACCGGGACTACGTGACCACCATTGGTGACCACGCCTTCTACAA
>CAJUEC010000003.1 GCA_910585155.1 uncultured Oscillospiraceae bacterium | reverse complement strand
TCGTGGTGTGCGACGAGCTCAGCGACCCCCACAACCTGGGGGCGGTCATCCGCACGGCGGAGTGCGCCGGGGCCCACGGGGTCATCATCCCCAAGCGGCGCTCCGCCGGCCTCACCGCCATCGTGGCCAAGACCAGCGCCGGGGCGGTGAGCTACCTGCCGGTGGCCCGAGTGCCCAACCTCACCGCCGCTTTGAAGGAGCTGAAGGGGCAGGGACTCTGGGTGTTCGGCGCCGACGCCGGCGGGGGGACAAGCCTGTATGAGGCCGACCTGAAGGGCCCCGCCGCCATCGTCATCGGCAGCGAGGGGGACGGCATGGGCCGCCTGGTCCGGGAGCAGTGCGACTTTCTGGTGTCCATCCCCATGAAGGGCCGGCTCAACTCGCTGAACGCCTCCGCCGCCGCGGCGGTGGTGCTGTATGAGGCCGTAAGGCAGAGGGGCTGAGCCATGTCCGAGGATAAGGAAAAGAACAGCGGGCGGGAGTACACCGTGGACGAGATCCTGGCGGAGTACGGCTCCCAGGGCAGACAGGCCGCAAAGACCCAGCGGCCCCAGAAGGTGGTGGAGTTCCCCACCGGCGAGCTCCCCGACCTGTCCGCCGGGAAGGAGGACCCGCCCCAGCCCCCTGCCCGGGGGGACAAGCGCCCCCGCTCCAAGCCGGGGGAGCCCATTCCCGAGATTGTGCCGGAAGGGGTGGGGCGGGCCATCGGCGCCCGCCTCCACACCCTGCTGCGCCGGGCGGACCACTACGCCGACCACATGTACGACCAGGCCGAGCCCGACCCGGAGACCCGCCGGGCGGAAAAATACATCCCCGGCACGGACCGGGAGGAGCCCGCCAAGGCCCCTCCCCCCCGCCGCCCCAGGCTCCAGATCCTGCGCCCCCGCCAGCTCCCCCCGGACACCCCTCCCGCCCAGCTGGCCGCCCAGTACCAGAAGGGGCTGAAGGGCCAGGGCGCCCGAATGCGCTTCGCCCTGTTCGCCGCCCTGGCCGCCGCCCTGTGCTCTTTGGACCTGCCCTTCCTGCCCTGGGCCGCCCTGGCCGGGGAGCTGGAGGAGCTGGGGCTGGAGGTGTTCCAGCTGCGCTGCTGGGCGCTCACCGCCCTGCTGCTGCTCACCGGCCTGCTGTGCTATGACATCCTGGCCGCGGGGGCCCGGCAGCTGTTCACCCTCCGCCCCCGGGGGGAGAGCGTGCTGCTGGCCTCCTTCGCCCTCACCCTGGCCGACGGCCTCGCCGCCCCGGGGATGGAGGGCCGGGGGGACTGCCTGCCCTACGCGGCGGTGGCCGCCCTGGGGCTGGCCTTCGCCCTGCGGGGGGAGCACCAGCGCCGCCGGGGGGACCGCCTTTCCGCCAAGGCCGCCTCCCAGGCCCGCGCGCCCTATGTGGTCTCCCGGGCGGATGGCCTGTGGTCCAACCGGCCCACCTACACTAAGTACTCCGGCTCCCCCGTGGGCTTCGGCAGCCAGCTCCAGGTGGAGGACGGCGGCCACGCCGCCTACCGGATCGCCGCCCCCCTGCTGCTGCTGGGGGCCCTGCTGTGCGCGGTCATGGCCTCGGCGGGCCAGAACCAGCCCGGCCGATTCCCCTGGGCTGCCTCCGCCTGCTTCACCGCCGCCGCCTCCTGGTCCGCCCTGCTGGCCTACGCCCTGCCCTACCGCAGGCTGGCCGAACGGCTGCACAAGGTGGGCGCGGCCCTGGCGGGCTGGCCCGGCGCCGCCCAATGCAGCCGGGGCGGGGTTGTCGTCAGCGACCTGGACCTGTTCCCCACCGGCTCGGTGCAGGTCACTCAGACTAAGGTGTTTGGCGGCGCGGCCACGGAAAAGGTGGTGGGCTACACCGCCACCATGCTCCGGGTGATGGACTGCGGCCTCACCCGCCCCTTCCACGACCTGCTGCGCACCCACGGCGCCCTCTACCGGGAGGTGTCCGGCCTGGAGTGGCACGAGGGCGGGGCCTCCGGCCTGATCCGGGGGCAGGAGGTGCTGGTGGGCACCTCCGCCTACATGCACCTGATGGAGGTGCCCCTCCCCCCGGGGCACAGTATCAAAAACGCGGTGTTCTGCGCCATCAACGGTCAGCTGGCCGGCCTGTTTCTGCTGGAGTACGCCATGAGCCAGGCGGTGAACCCCAGCCTGTCCGCCCTGATGCGCTCAGGGGTGGCCCCGGTGCTGGCCACCCGGGACCCCAACCTCATCCCCGCCCTGCTGGAGCAGCGCTTCAAGCTGCCGGTGGACCAGATGGAGTTCCCCCCTGTGGAGCGGCGGCTGGAGCTCTCCCAGCCCGACCCGGACCGGGCGGACGGGCTGGTGGCCCTGCTCAGCCGGGAGGGGCTCAGCCCCTACTGCGACGCGGTGGTGGGGGGGCGCAGGCTGCGCCTGGCCACCCGGCTGGGGCTGGCCTTCGCCCTGACCGGATCGGTGATCGGGCTGTGCCTCACCTTCTACCTCACCTCCGTGGGGGCCTTCGCCTCGCTCACCGCCC
Organism: uncultured Oscillospiraceae bacterium; assembly: GCA_910585155.1. Taxonomy (GTDB): domain Bacteria; phylum Bacillota; class Clostridia; order Oscillospirales; family Oscillospiraceae; genus Enterenecus. The sequence goes on along the minus strand of CAJUEC010000003.1, from coordinate 122,656 downwards.
CCAATTTTCTGGTCTTCATGTCCGCGTGGCTGGTGCCCCAGTGGCTCATCGCCAACTGGATGAATCAATACTAACACAACCTCAGAGGGAGCTTCATCCGCGAATACAGGTTCTAAAAAAGGTCCCCTGCCGCAGGCAGGGGACCTTTTTACACCCGTCTCAGCGGCGGGCCCTCCAGGGCAATGACGGCGTCGCAGGCGGCCAGCACCTGGGGCTGGTGGGTGGCCAGCACAATGGGCACGCCCAGCCCCCGCAGCCGGTCCAGCAGCCGCGCCGTCCGCGTCCGGTCCACCCCGGCAAAGGGCTCGTCCAGCAAAAGCACCTCCCCGCCCAGCGCCGCGCACCGGGCCAGGGCCAGCCGCCGGGCCATGCCCCCGGACAGGGCGGCGGGATAGACATCCCCCTCCCCCTCCAGCTCCGCGAAGGCCAGCCACCGCTCCCCCTCCCCCCGGCGGGAGCGGGGGAGCACGTCGGTGATGTGCTGCCGCACCCTGCGCCAGGGCAGCAGCCGGTCCTCCTGGAACAGCAGGGCCGCCCGGGCAGGGTCCATGCCGGACACCTCGCCCGCCTCCGGCCTCTCCAGCCCCGCCATCACCCGCAGAAGCGTGGTCTTGCCGCAGCCCGAGGGGCCGGACAGGGCGGTGAGCCCCTCCGCCGGAAGCTCCAGGGAAAAGCGGTCCAGCACCAGCTTATCTCCATAACACAGGGTAATATGTTCCAGCTTGATCACAGCTTTCGCCCCCTCCCCAGCCCCCGGCGCAGCAGCCCCTCCAGCGCCAGGGACAGCGCCACAATGGCCAGCGTCCAGGCCAGCAGGTCCGGGGTCTCCAGCCCCAGCTTGGCCTGCTGGATGCGGGAGCCGATGGCCCGGGCGGGGGGGCTCAGCACCTCCGCCGCCACCCCGGACTTCCAGGCCAGGCCGAAGGCGGTGAGCAGACCGGCCTCGATGTGGGGCCGCAGGGCGGGCAGATAGACCAGCCCCAGGGTCTTCCCCCGGGAGAAGCGGTAGGCCCGGGCCAGCTCCAGCAGCTTTTTGTCCAGGCTGTCCAGCCCGGCGGACAGCGCCCCCCACACCACCGGCAGCACCATCAGCCCCGCGATAACCCAGGGAATGGCGCTCCGGTCCACCCACAGGTACACCAGCAGGATAAAGGACACCACCGGCGTGGCCCGCACCACCCGGACCGCCGGGGCGATGAGCCGGTCCGCCCAGGGGGAGAAGTGGGTGAGGAAGGCCAGCGCCGTCCCCGTCAGCGCCCCCCAGCCAAGGCCCAAAAGCACCCGGCCCAGGGTGGCCCCCACCGACAGCCAGAAATCCGCTGTCCCCGCCAGCGCCAGCAGCCGGGCCCCCACCGACAGCGGGCCGGGGAGCAGCAGCTCCCGCCCCACCGCCAGGGCCGCAAGCTGCCACACCCCCAGCCAAAAGGCTGGGGGCGCCGCGGCCTGTAACACTTTTTTTATCCCGCTGTTCATACCCAATACAGAATTCCTTACCTCATCTGATTTCCAGCCTGCCCCTTCCTGACAGAAACGGGGCGGGCGCGCACCCCATCACTCGATCCACCAGTAGATGCCGCCGTCAGGCAGGGAGCCGCCCACGGCGGCGGGGTCGATGGAGTACAGCACCGAGTAGTAGCTGGAGATGGACGCCGCCATGTCGGCCCGCTCCAGGAAGGCCAAATGGCACTGGGGAATGGCCGCCTTGGCGATGGCCGCGCTGGGGGCGAGGCCCAGCTCCGCCACCAGCTCCGCCGCCTCGTCCACATTGTTGTTCACATAGCTGATGGAGTCCTTGTAGGCGTCGAGGAAGGAGGCCGCCAGCGCGGGATACTCCTCCAGGTACTCGGCGCGGGCCACCACGGCGGTCATGATGAGCTGGCTGCCGTTGCGCAGGCTGTCCCACGCCTCGGTGAGGTCGATGGCCTGGCGCACGCTGCCGTCGCTCTTCATGATGGCGGCGGTGGCGGCGGGGACGGGCAGCATGGCGCACTCGATCTCCCCGGACAGCAGCTTGGCGGAGATCTCGGAAGCGTCGGCGAAAACCACCTCCACGTCCTTGCCCATCTCCAGCCCGTTCTCCTGTAATAAATAGCGCAGAATATACTCCGGGTTGGCGCCCTGGCCCGCAGCGTAAATGGTCCTGCCCTCCAGGTCGGCCAGGTCGTTGATCTCGGTTTTCCCGCCGCTCTCCAGGATGTGGAGCACCCCCAGGGTGCCCGCGGCGATGATCTTCACCCCGCCGTCCGTCTTGTTGTAGAGGTTCACCGCCACATTGGAGGCCACGGTGGCGATGTCGATCTCCCCCTTGGTCAGGTCGGCCACCAGCTCGCTGTTGTCGGTGTAGATCTTGTAGCGGAAGCTGCCGTAGCTGGTGTCGTTATTGTCGATGTGCTTCAGCAGCTTGGCCGCCCCCACCCCTGTGGGGCCGTTGAGGACGCCCACACGGATGAGGCCGTCAAACGGATCTTCGGAGGGAGTGTCGGAGGGCTGGGCGCTGGGCTCCTCAGAGGGCGCCTGCGTGGGCTCCGCGCTGGGGGCAGCCGGGTCAGAGGGTGCGCCGGAGGGGTCCGCCGCGGCGGGCTTGCAGGCGGCGAGGGAAAACAGCAGGGTCAAGGCCAGCAGCAGGGCCGGCAGCTTTACACGTCTCATGTTTTGGTTCCTTTCTTGGGCGGGCAGGGCGGGTTTTCCCCGCCTGCGATGGCTGAAAATGGTTCGGCTCCCATTTTAGTCGTGAAAGTCCCCAATGTCAAGGACCATCAGGGGGCAATTTGTTTACCATTTCTTAACCTGCCCCCCCTTGTTTTTTCCAGCGGACTCCGCTATACTAAGTGGCGGTCTAAAAATTGACATTATGCGCGGGCTTTCGACGTCCCCGCTTTCGAAAGGATGCCTTTCCTCATGAGCAGCTCCACCAAAAAAAGGGCCAAGCGCGGTTCTTCCCTCCTGAAGCGTCTGGCCATGATCCTATATATGGTGCTCTTTGCCCTGTCCCTGGTGGTGGTGGTGGGTTTTGTGGCCCTGAAGGTCTTCGCCCCCGCCCCCAATGTGGAGGGCCAAGTCACCATCCACCCCAACGACCCGGAGGGCAGCGTCCCGCCCCCCGCCCTCTCCGCCGACCCGGACAGCTCCGCCGAGCCCACCCCCACCCCCCTGGTGCTCACCCGCCGGGATGGGGTGTACACCTGCCTGCTGCTGGGCGTCGCCGACCAGGGCGGCACCGACACCATCATGCTGGGGGTGTTCGACACGGGGAAGAAAACCGCCTCCCTCATCTCCATCCCCCGGGACACGGTGGTGTACTACAACAGCAAGTACCAGAAGGTAAACGCCACCTACGCCGGCGGCGAGGAGGCCGTGGTGGAGGCGGTGAAGGACCTGCTGGGCATTCCGGTGGACTTCTGGATGTCCGTAAACCTCAGGGCCTTTGAGGACATCGTCAACTATATCGGCGGGGTGTATTTCGACGTGCCGGTGCGGATGGACTACAAGGACCCCTATCAGGATCTGGTCATCGACATCCAGCCGGGCTACCAGCTGCTGGACGGCAAAAAGGCGGTGGGGGTCATGCGCTGCCGCAACTGCTACATCAATGCCGACATTGGCCGCACCGCCACCCAGCGGGCCTTCCTCACCGCCCTGGTGAAGCAGACCATCACCCCCTCCAACGCCAACAAGGTCGCCGCCCTCATCGACACCTTCAGCAAGTACGTGAACACCAATATGTCGCTGGGGGACATGGTGCACTTCGGCACCCAGGCCATCGGCATGGACTTGGACACCGCCCTGACCACCGGATCCCTGGAGGGGGAGTGGATCTCCCCCTACTGGCAGCTGGACGACGAGGCGGTGCTGGCGCTGGTCAACAGCCTGGGCCTCTATCAGGAGGAGGTCCCCGCCCGGGCCCTGCACATTGTCCACCCGAAGTAAGCGCGCTGACGCAAATAGAATACCCAAAAAAGAGGCATGGCGCTGACGCGCCATGCCTCTTTTTTGGGTATGCCTCAGCCGTGCAGGCTGCTCAGCCGCTCAATGATCCGCTCCCGGTATTCTCCGTGGTGGGGCATTCCCCCGCCCAGGCCGCCGCGCTTCGGCAGCTGGAGCTTGAGGAAGCTGCCGTCCCGCAGGGTGATGGAGCAGTTCACCGCGCCCATGATGCCCTTTTTGATCTCGCATTTCTCAATCTGCGCCAGCGGAATGCAGGTTCCAAGGTCCTCCGCCACCGCCTTTCTCAGGTCCGGCACGCGGTAGAACCCGTTCAGGTACTGGCGTTCCTCACACTCGGCCACCAGCAGGCTGCTCCCTGTGAGCCCCACGTATACATCAAATACAGAGGTCTTTTTCTGGTTGATCTGGAGCGTCACGCCGTGCACGCCCGCCGTCACCGTCTCCCCTTCCGGGACGCAGCCCTCCAAAACCCGCATCATCCTGCCCTCGTCAAAAATACCAGCCATGCAATTCAGCTCCCTTCCGTTTGAACCTGGTCAGCGTATCCCAGCGGTAAAAAAGACCCGCTGGGATACGCTGACCAGGTTCAAGCAAACCTTATTCCCCCTCCTCCGCCTCAATGGCCCGGAACCGGGGCATGATGCCGATCTTGTCCGGGGTGTGGACGGGGAGTTGATAGATATCGTGGCCCGGAAACTGGTTTCCCTCCACCAGACAGGGCCCCTGGGGGGTAAAGCACACGTCCCAGCCCACGTAGCCCACCTCCGGCACCACCTGGGCGGCCTCCTTTACCAGAGCCACCGCCCGGTCCCAGTCCGGGAAGACAAAGCCCTGGATGGGGGTTCCCGTGGCGGGGTGGTTGACATACAGGTTCTTCTGCTTGTCCAGCGCCCGGTCAATCACCGTCCCTGTCTGGGGGTTCATGGGGGCCACCATGCCGCCGCTGTTGAAATTGTCCACATACTTGCCGTTGCCGATGCGGAACATGGCGGTGACCAGATAGACCCTGCCGCTCTTCCCCCGGATGGTCACCATGCGCACGGTGTTGATGGCCCCGGGGTAGATGGCCGCCACCAACGGGTGCTGCACAATGATCTCCTCCAGCTCCAGCAGGGGCGCCCGCTTCAGCAGATGGGAATACAGCGCCTCCCGGGAGGGGTAGTCCCCCCCGTCCACCCGCTCGATCCCCCAGCCGCAGCTGCCCTGGGAGGGCTTTGCCATGAACACCGGGTGCCGCTCCAGAAAGGCCAGCACCTGCTCCCGGTTGTCCCCCGTCACCGGCACCCACTCCCGGCGGAGGAAGGGGGCAAAGCGGGTGTTGAACTTGATCTTGTCCCCCAGCTGGTCCATGTGGGCCCTGTCGTTGTAGCGGGCCACCAGCTCGTTGTTCCGTCCCCGGGTGAGGTAGGTGTCCCGCTGCTCCGGGGTGAGATTGTACATCTCGAACAGGTCGTAGTCCATGTAGCCCGCGCCGTACTTCACCGCGCAGTCCTTCATGTCCCGAAAAACAGCCAGCCGGGAGCGGCCCGTCTTGGCGTGGATGGAGCTGATTTTGTCCAGCATGGCCTTGTAGTTCATCCTCAGCACCCGCTGGACCAGATAGCTTGCCTTTCCCATGGCGACCTCCTGTTGTCCCTTTTTCGGAGGGACCTCAACCCGCTGATTCGACCTCCGTGCGCAGACCTGCGGGCCGAAAGCCCGGCCCGGACGCCTGTGCGGATCGATTCAGTCTTTCATGATGATACCACATCCAGGAAAAAAACGCAATGCCCGGCGGGAGGCCTCCCCCTTGAGAAACACACTGCTGGGGGATCAAAAACTGGAGCGCTGCGCAGGGCGCAGGAAATGCTTGACATCCGTCTCCGCATATTGTATACTAAATTCCGATTTCAGTTTACAATGGAGGGATATCTACCATGTCAGTCAAATCTCTGGTGAACACCCGCCAGCTCACCATCTGCGCCGTGATGGCGGCCGTGATGTGTGTGCTGGCTCCCGTCTCCATCCCCATCGGCCCCATCTCCATCACCGGGGGCACCCTGGCCATCTACCTGACCGCCTATCTGCTGGGCGGAAAATGGGGCGCCCTGACCACCCTGGTGTACCTGCTGGTGGGCTTTGTGGGCCTGCCGGTATTCAGCAACTACATGGGCGGCGCGGAACGGCTGGCCGGCCCCACGGGGGGCTACCTGGTGGGCTATCTGCCCATGGTGCTGCTGGCGGGCGGCGTGATCCAGTGGTCGGCCCACCGCTTTGACGAGAAGGGGCAGACCGGGGCGGCCATGGCCCTGGCGGTGCAGCTGCTGGGCATGGTGGCGGCCACCGCGGTCCTGTACGCCTTCGGCACCGCCTGGTACTGCGTTCAGGCCGGGGTGGACCTGCAAAAGGCACTGGCCGCCTGCGTCATCCCCTTCATCCCCTGGGACCTCATCAAAATGGCCCTGGCCCTGACGGTGGGCGTCCCCCTCCGCCGGCGGCTGGAGCGGGCGGGCCTGCTGTAAAAGCCCTTGCATTTTTCGCCTCACCTGCTATAATGGAGATGAGAAAGCTTTTCAGAGGTGATCGTGATGTTGAGCGGCATTTCCGGCATGACCCCCTACGCCTCGTACGGCGTCTACGGCGCGGGCTATTCCAGCCGCGCCCTCCAGCCCCAGGGCTCCGACCGGGCCCAGTCTGCCCAGCGCCCCACCGAGCTGTGGACCGCCCGGAAGACGGCCCAGCCCGAGCTCCCTGTCCAGCCCGTGACCCAGGCCCGCCCCGTGGGCTCCCAGGAGGACCCGGCCCGGCTGGCCCTTCTGCGTCAGGGCTCCGATCCGGTGGAGATGGCGGTGCGGATGCGCATTCAGTACCCCAACGACCCCACCCGGCAGGCCGGCGCCGCCCAGGCGGCTGGCGCGGACCGGGCCCAGATCCCGGAGGCGCTGGGTCTCAAGGATGCCGCCGGCGGGCAGAAGGAAGCCGCCCCCGCCCTGGAGGATGCCAAGAGCGCCCGCGAGGTCATGGAGGAGGGCGAGTGCCAGACCTGCAAGGAGCGCAAATACCAGGACGGCTCCGACGACCCCGGGGTCTCCTTCAAGACCCCCACCAACATCGCCCCGGAGCAGGCGGCCTCCGCCGTGCGGGGCCACGAGAATGAGCACGTGGTGCGGGAGCAGGCGGAGGCCCGGCGGGAAAACCGCAAGGTGGTGAGCCAGTCCGTCACCTACCACACCAGCATCTGCCCTGAGTGCGGCAAGGCGTATGTCTCCGGCGGCACCACCCGCACCGTCACCAAGGCCGGGGAGAGCCAGCAGGCCGACCAGCAGAGCCAGCAGCAGGATCCCCGCACCCCCTTCTCCGCTGTGGCGTAACAAAAAAAGCGCTTCGGGAATTTCCCGAAGCGCTTTTTTATACCACCGGCTGGCGCCGGCTCCGGCCCGGCCACTTGAAGGCGGGGGCGGGCCGGGAGATGGTCTCCATGGAGGCGGTGGGGCTGCGGCGGCGCAGCCGGGCGATGCAGCCCAGGCAGGCGGGGATGAGAAACAGGTCCGCGCAGATCCAGGCCGCCGGCGAGGCAAAGCAGGCGGCGGTATAGCCCAGGGCGGGGACGAAGAAATAGCCCACCACCGTCCGGGCGATCATCTCCAGCACGCCTGCCAGAATGGCCAGGGTGCCAAAGCCCATGCCCTGAATGGAGAAGCGCAGGATGTTCACCAGGGCCAAGGGGAAGAAGAAGGCGGTGAAAATCAGCACATACTGGCTGGAAAGGGCGATCAGCCGCTCCAGCTGGGGCTCCGCCGGGTCCAGGAAGAGCATGATCCCGTGGGTGGAGAAGAACAGCATGGCCACCAGGGCCGCCCCGGAGTAGATCAGCCCCAGCAGCGAGCAGGCGCGCACCCCCTGGGGCAGGCGGTCCAGACGGTCGGCCCCCACATTCTGCCCGCAGTAGGTGGCCATAGCGGCCCCCATGGCGTCAAAGGGGCAGGCCAGCAGGTTGAACAGCTTTCCCGAGGTGGCCACAGCGGTGACATACAGGCTGCCCAGGGTGTTTACCGCAGTCTGCATGACGATGGAGCCGATGGCGGTGATGGAGTACTGCAGGCCCATGGGCAGGCCCATGGCGCACAGGGCCCGGCAGGCGTCGGCGCTGGGCCGGCGCTCCTCCCGGGTCACTCGGAGGATGGGGAAGCGCCGCACCATATAGATCAGGCAGGCCACGCCGGACACCGCCTGGGACAGCACCGTGGCGATGGCCGCGCCGGCCACCCCCCACCGGAACAACAGGATGAAGGTCAGGTCCAGCACAATGTTCAGCCCCGCGGACAGGGCCAGGAAATACACCGGCGTCCGGCTGTCCCCCAGGGCCCGGATGATGCAGGCCAGCAGGTTATACAGAAACACCACGGGTATGCCCATGAAAATGATGAAAATATAGGCGTTGGCGTTCTCAAACAGGTCGGCGGGGGTCTGCATGGCGGTGAGAATGCTCCGGCAGAATATGCCGGTGGTCACCGTGAGCACCAGGGCGATGAGAGCGGACAGATAGGCCGCGTTGGCCACATACCGGCGCATCTGGGGGTAGTCCTTGGCCCCCATCCGCTGGGCCACGGGGATGGCGAAGCCGCTGCACACCCCCAGGCAAAAGCCGATGACGAAAAAGTTGATGGAGCCGGTGGCGCCCACGGAGCCCAGGGCCTGGGCCCCCAGCAGCTTGCCCACGATCATGGCGTCCACCAGGTTGTAAAACTGCTGGAACAGCAGTCCGAACAATGTGGGCAGCGTGAAGCCTAAAATCAGCCGCATGGGGCTGCCCGAGGTGAGATCCTTGGTCATAATGATTGCCTCCTTCCAAGGCGGGAGAAACAGACGGAACGCTTACAGGGTGCAGGGGGTCTCCCTGACTTTCGATAATTATAGCCGCTTCCGCCAGGAAAGCAAGAGGCCATTTTCACAATATTTTCTGTTGAATGTTTTTGGATATCGGGAAAATACCAATGCCCCCGCCCCTCCCACTGGGAGAGGCGGGGGCATTGCGGCGGGGGACCGGTCACAGGTCGTCCCGCTCCTTCTGGTTTCTGATTTCCTCCCGCTGGACAATGAAGATGGCCCGCAGAAGCCGGTCCTGCTCCTTGGGGGAGATGGCCTCAAATTGGCAGCCGTAGCGGATGATCCCCATATCCCGTTCTCCGGCGCGGCGAATCTGACAATTGAAGCTGAAGGGGTCCACCCCCCGGGCCAGCCGGATGCCGGTGACGGACAGGCGGTCCCCCACCTCATAGGTCTCCGCGCTGGTGAGCAGGATGCCGCCGGCGCTGATGTCCATCACATGGCAGGGCGCGGGCTTGGTGCCCGGCCGGCCGTTCACCGCCCGCTTGGCGCAGGAGGCCGCCGTATTGGGGCTGATGCGCTGGCGGAAGAAGGCCCGCTGCTCCTTCGAGAACTTGCTCTCCAGCCGGTCCAGCTTCCAGATCAGGTTGGTGCTGCCGCAGATTTTCCCGTGAAGGACAAAGTTGTGGGGCTCCCGGAAGAAGCGCAGCTTGATCTCCTTGTTGTACAGCACCGGCGGCAGCTGATCGCCCTTGGCCTCCCGGATGGTGACCGCCCCGTTGCGCACACGCTCCACCCGGCCCACAAAGGTCAGGCGGTTTTCCATGGTCAGAACCTCCACAGTCATCCCGGGGCGGAGGCCGAAATCATTGTCTGCGTTGGCCTGCACGGCCTGTTCTTCAGTATCAGGCGTCTGGTTCATAGTTACGGCTCTCCTTTTTCCTCTTGTCTCAAATCATGGGGCTCACATCGTCATAACGAAGTGGAGGATCACCGCCGCCTCCGCGCGGGTGATGAAGTCCCAGGGGCACAGCATCCCCCGCTCGTCGCCGTTCACCGCCCCCATCTGCACCAGGGCGCCCACAGCGGTCCGGGCATAATCGGCGATGGCTCCGTTGTCCGGGAATCGGGACAGGTCCACCACACCGCTGCCCACGTTGTGCCCCGCAGAGTTGAGGGTGTTGCGGATGATGACCATGGCGTCCTGCCGGGTGAGGGGGTCGTTGGGCATGAAGTTTACCCCGTCGCCGTTGACGATGCCCAGGGTTTTAGCGGTGGCGATGGCCTGGGCGTAGTAGGAATTGGTGGGCACGTCGGCAAAGCTGTAGCCGTTCCCCGCGGAGAAGCCGAACGCCCGCATCAGCATCAGCACAAAGTCCCCCCGCAGGATGTTCTGGTCCGGCCCGAAGGCGGTGTTGGTCACGCCGTTTGTCACCTTGTTCTGGTACAGGTAGTCCACCGCGGTGGCCGCCCAGGTATGGCCGCCCATGTCATAGAAGTAGCTGGAGCCGGCGGTGGCGCTGATATTGAACACTATTTTGCCGCTGACCTGCTCCCCGCTGGTGCTCACGGCGGTGTAGCCCACGGTGACGGCCCCCTGGGAGCGGCCCCGGGGCACAAAGCTGAGCTGGTCGATGCTGGGGGTGCCCGAGCTGTAGTACCGGGTGTTGACGCTCACCGCGGCGCCGGTGCCGAAGCCGCTGTACCCGCTGTACAGCCGCCCGGAGGTGACGGGAGGCAGGCTGGTGAAGGTGATATAGGACAGCTCCTTGTTCAGCACGTCGGCGCAGGCGGCGCGCACCCGGGTGGCGGACAGCCGGAGGGGGCTGGCGTTGCTGCCCGAGTAGGTGATGTTCGCGGCGGCGGGGGGCGTCACCTCAATGATCACCGTGCCGCTGAAGGTGGTACCGCTGGTGCTGTAGCCGGTGTAATTGAGGCTCACCCTCCCGGTGTAGCCGCTGGTGGCCACAAAGGTGATGTTGCCCACCAGCTGACTGCTCCCGTTGCGGTAATAGGAGGTGCCGGTGTTCACCGAGCTGTTCCAGCCGCTGTTGCTGCTGTAGTTGTGGTACAGATTGCCCTGGGTATAGGTCGGGGTCTGCTGGAAGGTGACGTAGTTCAGGTCGTACCCCGTCAGGGCGCGGGAGGCGTTGTTGAAGTCATTGACCTGGAACTTCACGCTCTTCCCGGTAAAGACCGTGTACTGGATGGTCTGGGGGGAGGTCTCCTGGAGCTGAATATACACCATGCCGTAGAACTGCCGGTTGTTGATGCTGTAGCCGGTGTAGCTGATGGCCACCTGCGTGGAGGCGGCGGTGGAGGCTGGTGTAAAGCTGACGCTGTCAATGGTGGGGGAGGGATACTGGTAATAGTAGCTGGTGCTGGCGTTGACCGGGTTGCTGGAGTAGCTGGAATACAGCGTACCGTCCTGGGCGGAGGGCGGGGTGAAGGTCACCCGGGATAGCCCCTCGCCGGTGGCGCGGAGACAGGCGTTGTAAAAGTCAGCGCTCCTGAAGCTCACCGCCTGCCCGCGCTTGGCCTGATAGGTGATGTTGGACGTTCCGGAGCCGGTCTGGCCCCCCACCTGGATGGTCACCGTCCCGTTGTAGGTGCCGCCGGCGCTCACCGCGTAGTAGGGGATGCGGACGGTGCCGGAGAAGCCCGCCGCGGGCACAAAGGTCACCCGGTCCAGGCTGGGGCTCCCCGTGCGGGAATAGCGGGTGGAGGGGGACACCTGCTCGGCATAGGTGGTCTGGCCGGTGTAATTGTAGTAGAGCGTGCCGGCGCTGGCCTGGGGCAGGGTGAAGGTGACGTAATTCAGGGTCCGGTTGGTCTTGTTCCGGCAGATGAGGTCGAAGTCATCCCCCTGGAAGGTGACCGCGTCCCCGCCGCTGGTGCTGTAGGACACGTCGGTGGCGGCTTTGGTGGTCACCCGGATGATGCCGGAGAAGGACTGACCATCCAGGGTCCAGCAGGAGTACTTGATGTCGGCGGTGCCGCTGAAGGTGGTGCGCGGGACAAAATACAGCTGGCTCAGGCTGGCCTGACCGATGGGCGCATTGGAGAGGTAGTACTGCTCGGTGATGGCCATGCCGTCCCCGGTGTCCGCCTGAGAACGGTGGTCGTCATAGAGAATCCCCTGATTCGTGGGGACGGACAGGCTGGTGATATAGTGCGGAGTGGAGTAGGTGACCGTCCCGTCCTCCGCCACCACCTTGGTTTTCTCCATGGCGATGGCCCGCAGCCGGGAGATGATGGTGGAGTTGTTGAAATTCAGCGGGGAGGTGGGGGTGTAGCTGCCGGGCACCACGATGAGGGCGGTGGTGTCCTCCACCACCCGGACGGTGCACTTGGCCGTATACCCGCCGCGGTCGGCGGTGACCTCCGTAGTGCCCAGGGAGAGGGTGGTCAGGATGCTCTCCACCGGCGCGACGATGGAGGGGTTCTTGGAGCGCCAGGTGGTGTAGGTGGCGGCAGTTCTGGCGTTGCCGTAGGCATTGACCACCAGGGTCACATTCTGGCCCAGAGGGACCTCCACGCTGGTCTGGTCCAGGGTGATGCCGGAGACGGTGATGGTGCGCTCGGCCTTCAGGCTCTTGTACTGGACCACCAGCTTGGCCTCACCGGGGAGCAGGGGGGTGATGGTGGCGTGGGTGCCATCCTCGTTTACCTCCACCTTGGCCACCTTGGAGGGCTCGCCCTTATCGTCCACGCAGCTCCAGACAATGTCCTCCGGGTTATACTGGGCGTCGTCGGGGTTCAGTGAGAGCTTCACTCCCGTGGGATCGCTGGTCACCCGATTGAACAAAATCTCACTGTTGGAGATAAAGCTGATGCTCTTGATATCCTTGGAGGGATCAGGGGGCGTGGTGGGCGGCGTGGTGGAACCGGCCTTGACGGTGACTTTACAGGTGGCCGTTTTTCCACCCTCACCGGTGACGGTGACTGTGGCGGTGCCCTCCTTGAGGGCTTTGACCTTGCCAGTCTGGTCCACGCTCACCACGCCGCTGGCGTCAGCGGACCAGGTCACGTTTTTATCGCTGGCGTTGGCCGGGGTAAAGCTGACCGTCAGGGTGTCCTCCCCGCCCACGGTGAGCTCCAGGGTATTGGGCACTATGGCAAGGCTTTGCAGCGGGACGTTCACCGGCGCGTCTTCCGTCACGGTGACCTTGCAGGTGGCCGTCGCCGTCTCAACGGCATCGGCCCCACTGGTCCCACCGCCGGGTGTGGTGGCGGTGACCTTGACGGTGATAGTAGCGGTTTTCGCAGCCGCCGACCCGCTCACCGCCACGGCGGCAGTCGCTTGATCGGCAGGTGAAACGGTTACATCAGCTGTATCGCTTTTCCACTCGTAGCTCAGGGTGGAGCCCGCGGGCCGATTGGTGACGTTCACTGTCAGGTCCTTGCTCTCCCCCTTTTTTATACTGACATCGCTGAGGGATGCTCCAAACGTCCCCGCCGCCAGCGCGGGGGTGACGGCCAGGGACACCGCGATGGCCAGCGCCAGTGCCGCGGCGGTCAGGCGGCGCAAAAAATGATGCTTCATGTTTTGTTACTCCTTTGCGCGGTTGGTTTTGGGATGGGGAGCGGGCGGAAGCGCCCGCTCCCCCGGATTGCCCTTATCTTCCCCTGGCGTCAAGGGCCCAGGTGTGGTTGTTGTTCTTTTCGTCATAGGTGACCTTCACTGTGGCGCCCGCAGGGAAGATGTAACCCCAGCGGTTGCACAAGCCATTGGGCATGGTCAGCGTCCAGTTGTTGCCCGTCGCCGCGGTAAACTCAAAGACCAGGGAGCTTATTTCGCGGATTACCTTCTGGTCTTCGAAGCCTACGCCGGTGGGAAGGCCCATAATCTTACCCACCAGGGTGGTATAGGTCTGACCATCGGCTCCCGTAACCGTAAAGTCGGTGCCCGATGCTTTATGACCCAGAGGATAGCGGGTACCACCGTTGGGCAGGTAGAGCACCTTGTCAAAGTTGACGGTCACCTTGCCCGTGGTGGTCAGCTTCCCGGTGGCGGCGTCCTTTTCGGTCGTCAGGTTGACGGCCACGCTGGTGATCTGGGGCGGGTTCTTGTCAATCCGCTGCACCGGCTGGGCGGCACGGAAGGCGTCCCCAGAGCCCATGCTGCTGCGGGCCACGGCCACGCAGACATACATGGCGTCCTCGTCCATCTTATTCTCGTCGAAGCCCAGCAGCTCACTGCCGCTGAGGGCTCCGCTGGGCTGCTGCCGGGCGGTGATGGTGATGGGGCCCTTGGTCTCCAGGATGGTGTCGCCCACGTTGCCGTCCCGAATGAGCTGGGCGATCTCGCCCTTCAGGGTGTCGTTGGCGTAGTGGTCAAAGACGGATTCCCCGTTGCTGTTGGGCCCCTGGTAGTCCTGAATCATGGCCTGGAGCACGGTGATGGGGCTGCCGCCGGGCTTGGTGGTGGTGGCGTTGCCGGAGCCGGGAGTGCCGTCGGTGTAGGTGAACCAGGAGGTGAAGGGCGCGCCCATGTTGTTCTGCACCAGCAGCTTGGCATACACCTCGGAGGTGCGGTCCACGGTGGCCCGGACATCGGAGTTGTTCTCCACCTGGAGCTTGATCACCGGCTTGATGGACTGCTCGGTGACAAAGCGGAAGCACACAGCCTGGTCCGCGTAGGAGTCCACCGAGGTGCCCCGGGTGACCATGCAGATAAAGTAGATGGTGTTGGGCTTCAGGCTGCTCAGGTTGATCACCGAGGCGGTGTTGCCCGCCACGTTGGCGGTGCTGCCCTTGATGACGTCGGAGGTAAAGGTGCCGCCGGTGACCAGATCCCGGGACGGGGTGGCGATGGGGGTGCCCTTATTGACGCCGTTGATGTTCTGAATTTGGGAAAGGGCTGGCTGGGCGGTGTCGGTTTCAGTGAGACGCACACCCACGGCGGGGGTATACTCAATGATGGGTTTGCCGCCGGAGGTGGGACCCGTCGTGCCGTCGTCCTTGATGGGCAGCTTGGCGTCAACGGCTCCGTCCGCCGTCTTCAGGTCGGACAGGGGGAAGGCAATGTAGTAGATGCGCCCGGGGTTGTTCATAATGGTGCGGATCTGGGCGGTGGTGTCGCTCACCGAGATGGTGGGGAAGCCGTTCACGATCTCGGGGGCAGAGCTGTCACTGAAGGACATCTCCGCCGTGAAGGGATCCCGCACGCCGATGGAGGACACGCCGTTGATGGAGTCCTTCAGGGCGTTGTCGTAGCTATCCTGGAAGTTGTCCGCCACGCTGCTCAGCAGCTCCAGGGGGTACTGCTCCCCCGCCACAATCGAGATGCGTATGTTCACCTTGCCGTTCCAGCTTTTATAGTCGGGGCTGAGGTTGCCCATCTGGTCCAGCTGGTCGATATGGATGGCGTACTCCTTGTCCGTCAGGTCCTTGAGCAAGGGGAACTGGGGATTGGGGTTGCCCTTCACAGAGCGGTGCAGGCTGCGGAAGGCGTAGCCTCCCTTCTCGTCGCCCACGCCCCGGATAAAGGCAGTGCCCTCGGCGGCCCACGTGCCCCAGGTCCCGTCAGCGTTCTTGGTCCGGGAATAGAGGGTGAACTCTATGTTGGTATCCGACCAGATCAGCATATCCCAGCGCATGGCGGGGTCCACTGTGTCCACCGACACCGGATGGGCCACAAAGGAGCGGTCGATGCGGTCCGGATCATTGTCGTTGGGGTGGGTGGTGCCGCCGTTCAGCCCCAGGTCAGTGGAGTTGCTGATGGTCAGCTCCACCCGGGCAAACACGGTGCGGAAGTCGGGCAGGCGGTAGTAGTTATTGGTGGTCAGAGGGTTGGGAATCAGAGCGTCGTCGTAGATGCGGGACAGCTCAAAGTGGTAGGTGGCGCCGCTGCTCAGGTGCAGAGCGCTCTTGGCGGGCTCCTCCTCGTTGGTGGGGAAGGTGACAATCATTTTCCCGTTCTCACTGGTGACCTGGGCGTAGTGGTAGTTAATCACCTGGGCCTTACCCGCGATGGGCTTCATGTCGGAGCACACCTCGTCCCGGCCATCGATTGAGCCATTGTAGAGCTTGATGTGGTCATACAGCACCTGGGCCATGGTGTCCCGGGCCTTGGCCTCGGCGGCCTCATCCTCCTTCTCGATGGCGTCCAGCACATCGTTGTACAGCTCCAGGAAGGTCTTATCCTCCTCGCTGGTGCCGCCCTTGACCGTCTCGGAGAACACCAGGCGAATGTCCGTGTTGGCCATGGGCTCATCGGGTTTGCCGGGGTTGAAGGAGGTGAACTCCTGCTTCACGGTGGGGGCAATGGTGTCCAGAGTGCGGATGTGGATGTATTTCACCTCATCGGAGTAGTTCCCCGCCTGATCCTTGGCCACGTAATACAGCACATAGGAGCTGGTGTGGGTGGTGTTGGAGTTCAGCCCGGTGACCCGGAAGGAACCCCGGTTGGAGTTGCCCTTCACCAGCGCGCCGGTGCCCTTCTCCACCTTGACCTTGGCGGCCAGGCTGTCCAGCTCGTGGTTCATGAAGATGCTCTCGTTGAAGTTGGCCTCGGTGACCACCGCCCAGTAGAGGGTGGCGGGGGATTCATTGATCACGTAGGATATGTCGGCGGTGGTGGCTCCGGCGTCGGTCTGGGTGATCTCGGTGACCACCGGGGGCGTCTCGTCCTGAGTGGTGAAGGTGAGCTTGCGCACCGTGGAGCTCTTGGCGCCGTTGTAGTCGGTGAGCCACAGGTAGAGGTCATACTGGGTGCTCTCCCGCAGGAGCTGGCGGTTCACATTGATGGACAGCGCCACGTTCTTGATGGCGTTGACGGTACCGTAGCCCAGGTTGCCGCTGATGGAGGCGGATTTGAAGTCCTGGGGGGTGGGGGCGGTGCTGCCGGCGGGCAGCAGGGCGTAGTACAGCTGGCAGCTCTTGTTGGTCATCACGGTGACCTGGCTGGTCTCGGTGGTGGTCATGGTCATCCGGGGATAGCCGCTGGTGAAGCCCGGGGTGGTACCGTCCGGCGTGGTGAAGGCGGTGACCTTCAGCGGGCTGCGGTTGTCCCGGCTGTCCACCAGGATGGCGCTGACGTAGTAGGAGCCGTCAGTGGTCAGGCCGGTGACCTGGGCGGTGTACTCCGTGTTGGAGGCGGCGGCCCGGATGCTGCCCGAGCGCAGGATTTTTCCGCCGTAGGAGGGCGGCGTGATGAGATCCTCCTCCTTCACCGACCCGTCGGCCAGAGCGGAGATGGCCCAATAGATGGTGCCCGCCTTATTGCCGCTGAACACCAGGGTGGCGGAGTTGGGGGCCACGTTCTTCACCGCCGGATAGCCCGCCAGCAGCTTGGGATCCAGAGAGGCCTCGGCGGCCTGGCTGCTGTTCATGGTGCTGCCGTTGATATTGGTGGTGATGCCCGGACGGATGGTGATGTTGTCCGGCAGCACGGCCACGGAGGAGCCGGAGGAGCCCACATTCAGGTTCTTGATGTCGCCGGTGCCGGTGACGTTGGTGCCCACGTCCAGGTCCAGCTCACCCACCCGGGTGCCGCCGTCCACCAGGACGGAGGAATCGGTGGCGTACTCGTCCATGGTGATTTTTTCCACAGAGCCCTGGACCACCTGGAGATCGGACTTGGGTGTGCGGTTGAGAACCTCCTTCACGCTGCCGGCCAGCTGGAGCAGGGTGCCCTCCTCGCCGTCCAGCTCGATGTAGCTCAGGCCGTACCCGGGGAGGGAGGAATCGTCCAAAAAGGCGTTGGTGCGCACGCTGGTGCTGTCGATCTTGGTGTTGCCCTCGGCGCGGATGGTGACAAACTGATTGCTGATGCTGTCCACAATCATCCCCTCGGCGGTGACGTTGCGCAGGATGACGCTGCTCTTGCTGGAGTTGCTCTCGCCCGCGCCGCTGACTATGATCTCGCCCAGCACGGTGACGTTCTCCAGCAGCACCTCGCCCAGGTCGATGCCGCCGGTGAGGTAGAGGTTGCCCACGATGACACCGTCCCGCAGGGTGACGCCGGGGGTGTTCACGGTGACATTGCCGTACACGCTGCCCAGGGTGTGCTCCCCGGCGGTGTTGATGGGCGTGCCGATGGCCCGCACCAGCATGGCGGCCACCTCACCCCGGGTGATGTTGGCCAGGGGCCGGAAGGATCCGTCGTCATAGCCGTTGATGACTCCCTCGGCGGCGGCGGCGCCCACCAGATTGCGGCTCCACTCACTGAGCTGCCGGGTGTCGGAAAAGCCCAGGGTCTCGCCGGTGGTGCCCTGAAGCATCATGTTCCGGGACAGCAGAACGGCGGCCTGCTCCCGGGTCAGCGGGTCCTCCGGGGCGGCCGTGGTGGGGGAGGTCCCCTTAAAATAGCCCATGTTGTAGGCGATGTCCACATCCTCAGCGTACCACTGCCAGGAGGGCACGTCGGTGAAGGGAGTACCCTTCAGCGTGGTGTAGCCATAGGCGCGGTTCATCAGGGTGACGAACTCCGCCCGGGTGATGTTGCGGTCGGGGGCCAGGTTGCCGCCGATGTCGCCGCGCATGATGCCCCACTCCACCAGCTGGTTCATGTAGGGCATGGCCCAGCTGCTGCTGGCGTGGGCGGTAAGGGCCGTGCTGGGAAGCAGACCGAGGAGCAGCGCCAGGGACAGTATGCCCGCCAGTCCCCGGCGCAGCCGATTCCAGATGGTTTCTTTGGTTTGACGCTTGCTCATGAGTTATGACCGTTCCTTTCCGGCGCGGCGGGCGGGAGGCTGGCCTCCCGGGTCCGGCGCGTCTGTCCATGTCTTGTTGATGCCGACAGGTTATCACGCTTACGCGCTGTATTCGCTGGGCTTGGGGCGGCCCCGCAGCTGGAGGTTGAACACCGACTCCCGCAGCATGCTCTCCTCGTCGTCGCACAGCTCCAGGAATTTCGCCGCGTACAACAGGGTATCGGAGCGCTCCGTGGGCCGCATACGCAGCAGCTGGCACGACAGCACCAGCGGCTGCGTGGTGACGGGAACCACCAGCTCCAGCTGCTCACCCACCTCCAGGCTGTGATCGGTGAAAAACGCGATTCCCCCGGCGCTCAGGTCGTGGGACTCCACCTCCCGCCGGCCCCTCCAGCGGCCGGTGACGGGGTAGATAAAGCTTTTGAACCGCACCAATACCCGCAAATTCTTGCGCATATCGGCGGCGTCGGCGTTCAGCTTCTCCACCTCCAGCTGGATCATGTCGTTCCGGCTGCGCACGATGTTTCCCTGATAGGAGGGCCCGCTGTCCGTAATGGACAGCAGCTTCAGCTTCTTGTGGGCCAGAATCTCATCAATCTTGCCGTCCAGCACGGTGATCTGCCAGTATTGGCCGGTGACCGGCCCGCTCAGCCTGCCCCGGGCGATGGGGGTCCCCCGGCTGTCCAGCATCAGGTATAGGCTCTGCTCCATCCTCATTCCTCCTGTTCTGCCTGCGCTTCAAGGTTTTCACTCTGCCCCGCCGGCTTGGAGGGCTGGGCGCCCTCCTTGACCCGGTTCGGATCAAAGTGCAGGAAATACACATAGATCTCCACGATGGCCTTATACAGCTCCTCAGGCACCTCCTGCCCCAGCTTCAGCTGGGTGAGGATGGTGGCCAGGGAGTTGTCCTCGTAGATGGGCACCCCGCTGTCCGCGGCCACCTCCACAATTTTCTCCGCCATATAGCCCATGCCGGAGGCCACGATCACCGGCGCGCCGTCCCCCGCCTCGTATTGAAGGGCCACCGCCTTCTTGGAGGGGTTGCGCCTGCCGTCATACTTTGACATTGACACTGTTCTTCCCTTCAAAAATTTTGGGGAACACCTCGGTGAGCGTCACCGGGCGCTCCATTTTCCGCACGCTGACGCCGCTGGGGGTCAGCTCGTTGCGGGTGAGGATCTGGGAGAGGGTCTGTTCAATTTCCCTGGAAAAGGGAGCCACGCCCTCAGGGCAGGCCACCGCGATGCCCACCTCCCTCTCCCGGCTGGCCAGCACCACGTCAAACAGGCCCAGCCCCTGCACGTCGATCTTGAAGAGGAACTTCATGCACTTGTCCCCCTGGCCCTTGCCCCCCTTCTTCTCCTCCGCGTCCGCGTCCACCCACAGCTCGGAAAAGAGCATCTTCCCATCCATCTCCATGGGAACCAGATAGTGGTTCAAGGGCATATACACGCTCTCGTTGATCAGCATGGCGGACACCAGGCTGCGGAAGGTCTGCTGAATCTCCGCGCTGCCCTCTCCCCGCAGGGCCCGGGCGGCGGCGGCGGCCAGATGGTCGGCAAACTGGGCGGCGGAGGTGCCCCTGGCCGCCTGGCTGCTCTGGAGCAGCTTCAGCAGGGCCTGCCCGTCGATGCCGCCCAGCATTCCCTTCAGCGTCCCGTAGCCGGACAGCTGGTGGAACGCCTCCAGCAGCTTTTCCTCCGAGCCGTTTTCATACCGGGCCACATCCAGGGCCAGCAGGCTGAGCAGCTCCCGCGGAGTGCCCAGGTCGTGGGTCTGGCCGACATAGGCGGACATGAGGGGGAACACCTTTTGCTGGAGCAGCTCAATGTTTCCCTGCCGGTCTCCGGCGGCTATGCCGTTCTCCAGCTGGGCCAGCAGCTCCCGCAGCTGGTCCCCCCAGCTGGCGGGCATGGAGTTGGCCATACCGGCCAGCCCCCGCAGCAGGTTCCCCTCAATGTGGGCGGTGGAGGAGTAGTCACTGTAGCTTTTGAGAAAATTGAGGATGTCCAGCCGCACCCCCTCCGAGTCCGCCCGGGCATAGGCGTTGCGCAGCATGGCGAACAGCGCCCCGCCAAAGCGGGTGCCCGCCTTCATCTGCGCGGAGAGAAACTGGAGCAGCTGCGCCTGGTCCATCTTGAGCAGCTCCATCGCCTTGGCCATCTCCTCGGCGATGCCCTCGCTCATCCCCGAGCTCACCGAGGTGCCCTCCCTCAGGATCAGTCGGGCAATGGTCTGGGTCACGTCCCGGTTCTGGCGCAGCTGCTGGAGGAAGGTCTGGAAATTGGAGTCGTACCGAACCTGCCCCCCCGCCTGGCTGCTGTCCTTCTGCTCCGTGCGGTTGTCCGCCCCCGTCACCCGGCTGGGGTCGGGGATGTTCTGGACCTGGTTATTGTTGGGAGATATGGGGATATTGCGGTTGATCGTTGTATTGTCATAGCCCGGTACCGGGTTGGTCGCGCCCAAAAGATCGGCCATTTTTCACACCCCTGAGATAAAACTTAGAAAACCTACTTAATTTTCTGCCGTGCCCTGCCGATAATAGTAAAGATAAAAGATATTTACTGAGGTGGTGCTTTTTATGGGCAGCGGAAACGAAATCCTGGATATGTACATCTACGAGACCGGCACTCTGCTGGAGCAGCTGGAGACCATCGTCCTGGAGGCGGAAAAGGCGGATACGTTCTCTCAGGAGAATGTAAACGAAATCTTCCGCATCATGCATACCATCAAGGGCTCCTCGGCGATGATGGAATTTGACAGCCTGGCCACAGTGGCCCATCGGATTGAGGATATGTTCTTCATCATCCGGGAGGGCACCATGTCGGTGGTCTCAGAGGAAAACCGCCCGGCGCTGTTCGACGTGGTGTTCCAGTCCATCGACTTCTTCCGGGGCGAAGTAGATAAGGTGGAGGCCGGCGAACCTCTTAATCAGGATATCGACAACTTCCTTTCAAATATTAATACCCTGATTGCAAAAATCAAGGGGGAGGAGCCGCCGGAGCCCGCCCCCGCTTCTCCGGCCGCCGGACAGCCCGCCAGCTCCTCCAAGGCCGCCCCGCCTGCGGGAAACGGCACCTTCTCCCACGCCCTGCGGGTCAACTTTGAGGACGGCTGCGGCATGGAGAGCCTGCGGGCCTTTATGGTGGTCACCGCTGTGCGGGATGTGTGCAGCGAGGCGGACTTCTGCTTTGAGCCCGCCAATGTGGAGACCGACCCCTCCACCTCGGAGGCCATCATCGACCAGGGCTTCCTGCTGATGTTCAAAAACACCCAGGACCGGGAGAGCGCCATCTCCGTGGTGAAGAGCGCCGGCTCCGTACGGGACTACCAGACCTTCGACTGCCCGCCCCCGGAGGAGAAGCCCGCCGCCGCGGCCGCCCCCTCCCCCGCTCCCGCCGCGCAGGCCTCCCCCGCTCCCGCCGCGCAGGCCGCTCCCGCCCCTGCGGCTCAGCAGCAGCACGCCAAGGAAACCCTCATCAGTGTCAACCTGAGCAAGCTGGACCAACTTTCCGCCGTGGTGGGCGAGATCGTGATCACCGAATCCATGGTCACCTCCTCCCCCGACCTGAAGGGGCTGAACCTGGACGCCTTCTCCAAGTCCGCCCGGCAGCTGCGCAAGCTCACCGACGAGCTCCAGGACGTGTCCATGTCCCTGCGCATGGTCCCCGTGTCCAGCGTGTTCCAGAAAATGACCCGTATCGTGCGGGATATGACCAAGAAGCTCAACCGCCCGGCCAAGCTCACCCTCATCGGCGAGAACACCGAGGTGGATAAGACCATCGTGGACTCCATCGGCGACCCCATCATGCACATGATCCGCAACTCCATGGACCACGGCATCGAGGAGACTCAGGAGGAGCGCATCTCCGCCGGCAAGGACCCTGTGGGCGAGATCACCCTCTCCGCCCGGGACACCGGCAGCGAGGTCATCATCGAGATCATCGACGACGGCCGGGGCGTCAACGACGAGGCCGTGCTCAACAAGGCCATCCGCCAGGGCATCGCGTCTCCCGACGTGGAGTACAGCCACAAGGAAATTCTCAGCTTCCTGCTGGCCCCCGGCTTTTCCACCAACACCGAGGTCACCGAGTTCTCCGGCCGTGGCGTGGGCATGGACGTGGTGAAGCGGGGCGTGGAGGAGCTGGGCGGCACCGTGTCCATCTCCAGCGAGCTGGGCCACGGCATGACCACCACCATCCGCATTCCCCTGACCATGGCCATTATGGACGGCATGGAGGTCGCTGTGGGCGATTCCATCTTCACCATCCCCATCAACAATATCCAGGCCACCATGAAAGTGGCCGCCGGCGAAGTCATCCACGACTCCAGCAGCGGCGAGATCATCAAATGCCAGGGCAATTTCGTGCCCATTGTCCGGGCCCGGGACCTCTACCAGCTCCAGGACGGCTGCTCCGATATTGAGGACGGCGTGCTCATCTGGCTGGAGGCGGGGGACCACTCCTACTGTCTGTTTGTGGATGAGCTCTTGGGCCAGCAGCAGGTGGTGGTCAAGCAGCTGCCCACCTATGTAAACAGCTTCAATGTGAAGCGGTACGGCATCAACGGCTGCACCCTGCGCAGCGACGGCAGCATCAGCATCATCCTGGACGTGGCCAGCCTGTACACCGCCGCCCGCGGCATGTGAGAAGGAGAGATGAATATGAACGACGAAATCCTGTTCGCCCGCGAGGATGAGATGGAGGCCCTGAACCTGGACGACGCGGTGGACTCCCAAAAGTACCTGATCTTCATGGCCGGTCACCTGAAGCTGGGCGTCATTGCCGAGGACGTGGTGGAGATTCTGAACAATCAGGTCATCACCTATCTGCCCATGGTGCCCGACTTCATCCGGGGCATCATCAATATGCGCGGCCAGATGATCCCCATTCTGGACATCCGCGCCCGGCTGGGCCTGGCCTCTCAGGACGGAGACAACCTGGTGGTGGTCATCAACCTGGGCGACGTGCAGCTGGGCATTCTGGTGGACGGCGTGGACCAGATGCTGGACATACCCAAGGTCAACATCCACCCCCTCCCCTCCAACAGCACCCAGATGCTGGTGAGCGGCATGTGCTCCCTGCCTGACGGCTCCGGCACCATGATGGTGCTGGACTGTGAACAGCTGATGCCCAATGATTAGTACAAGTGGAGCGGGCGGCTCCTTCTCCGCCCTGACCATCACCGACAACGACTTCAACCGTCTGGTGAAGTTCATTCAGACCAACTATGGCATTGATCTGACCCAGAAAAAGCAGCTCATCACCGGGCGGCTGTCCACCCCCCTCAAGCAGCGGGGCTACACCAGCTTCACCGATTTTGTCAATCACGTTCTCCAGACCAAGGACAACGACCTGATCACCCTGCTGCTGGATAAGCTCACCACGAATTACACCTTTTTCATGCGGGAAAAGGAGCATCTGGATCTTTTCTGCCAGAAAATTATCCCGGACATCGTCCAGCGCCACCAGCGGGATAAGACACTGGCCATCTGGAGCGCGGGCTGCTCCACCGGAGAGGAGCCCTACAATATCACCATGTTCCTTTTCGACTACCTGGGGGCCCAGGCCAGCCAGTGGGACACCCGCCTGCTGGCCACCGACATCTCCAACCGGGCCATGACCGCCGCCAAAAAGGGTGTGTACGAGCTGCCCGACACCATCCCCCCGGACTGGAAAAAGAAGTATTTCATTCCCCAGTCCGGAGGCCAGTACCAGGTGGCCCCTAAGGTGCGGGACAACGTGATCTTCCAGCCCTTCAACCTCATGGACCCCATTAAATTCCGCCGCAAATTCGACGTTATTTTCTGTCGAAACGTGATGATCTACTTTGACCAGCCCACCAAGGACGCGCTGGTCCGCCGGTTTTACGACGCCACCGCCCCCGGCGGCTACCTGCTGATCAGCAAATCGGAAAACCTCAGCGCCAACGCGCCCTACCGCCGTCTGGCCCCGTCCACATTCCAAAAGTAGAACATCACCGGGCCGATCCCCCTGCGGTGATCGGCCCGGTATTTATTCGAAAAGGGAGGAACTCTGTTTTATGGCAATTCCTGCAACTGCAACCAAAAAGATCCGCGTCATGGTGGTGGACGACTCTATGGTGGCCCGGACCATGATTATCCGGGGTCTGTCCGCTCATCCCAGGATCGAGGTGGTTGGCTATGCCATCAACACCCTGGATGCCAGGAACAAGATCCCCCAATACCGGCCCGACGTCATCACCATGGACGTGGAAATGCCGGGACAAAGCGGCATCGACTTTCTGAGGCAATATCTGCCCACCCACCCCATCCCGGTAATTCTGGTATCCTCGCTGAACCTGAAGGTGTTCGACGCCCTGGCGGTGGGCGCGGTGGATTTCGTACGCAAGCCGGATGAGAAGAGCTCCAGTGAAACCAGCTTTCTGGCCGCGCTGGCCCAAAAGGTGGTCATGGCCGCCACGGCGCGGGTGCGCACCTCCGCCCCTATCGCGGCGGGTCCGATAAGCTCCACCTCCCTCACCGCCGCTAAGCTGGGGACCGCCCCCGGCCTGGACCGGGTCATCATCGGCCTGGGCGCCTCCACCGGCGGAACGGAGGCCACTTTGGAGGTCATGAAGCGCCTCCCCGCCGACATCCCCCCTATGGTCATCGTTCAGCATATGCCCCCCGGCTTCACCAAGATGTACGCCGAGCGACTGGACCGCCTGTGCGCCATGGAGGTGCGGGAGGCCCAGAGCGGCAATGAGCTGCGCCGCGGCCTCGCCCTTATCGCCCCCGCCGACCTCCAGTGCCGGGTGGTCCGCATCGGCACCCGGTACACCGTGAACTGCACCTCCGGCGAAAAGGTCAGCGGCCACCGCCCCTCGGTGGACGCCATGTTCTACTCCATGGCCGAGGTGGTCACCTGCAAAATGGTGGGCATCATCATGACCGGCATGGGTCAGGACGGCGCCCACGGCCTGCTGGAAATGCGGAAAAAGGGCGCCTATACCATTGGACAGGACAAGGAGTCCTCGGTGGTTTACGGTATGCCCGGCGTGGCCCAGAACATCGGCGCGGTGTGCATACAGGCCTCCTGCGAGAACGTGGCCAACGTGCTGCTCCGGCACCTGAAAGGCCTGGGCTGACCCAGAGTACCCAGGAAATGGAATAGGAAAAGTTTTGAAAGTCAAGTCTTCCCGCCCGGAGCCGCCTAGAAAGGCCTCTGGGCGGGAACTCTTTCTCCAAAGAAATTTCCCTCTTTTTCTTATCTTCCCGCCAACCTTGCCGATATAATTATTGTAGATTAAGGAAACCTATCGGATATTAAAAGGAAGTGAGTACTGTGCTGACCTCGTCTGGTTACGGCGCAATTACCCCGATCACCCCCACTAAGGTCTACCGAACCAAGGCGGGGCGGGACAGTCGGGCTCAGGTAAGCCTGAGCAACAGCAATTATGACAGCGTCACCCTCTCCGCGCCCCGGCAGGACAGCCGCTTTCTCGGTCTGGTCAGCCGGCTCTCTCAGGAGGTGCGCACCGCCACCACCACCGGCGATATCGCCACTTTGCGCCAGCAGGTGTCTGACCGGCAGTACGCGCCGGACCCCATGGCTATGGCGGCCCGGATCCTGTTTCTGGGGGAGGGCAGCAGATGAGCGCCTCCTTTCAGGATTATCTGGGGCTCCTGCGGGAGCTCAGCGGCACCCTGGGCCGGCTGGCTGAGCTGAATCAGCGCAAGGCCGCCGCGGTCCGGCAGGACGATCTCATAGCCCTGGACGAGGAGCTCAAGCAGGAGCAGGCCATGACCCTCAGCCTGCGGGGGCTGGAGCAGCGGCGGCTGAAGCTGTCCGCCCAGCTTGGGCTGGACGGGGTTCCTCTGTCTGATCTGCCCAGGCAATGCCCTCCGGAGCTGGAGGCTGCCGCCAGCCAGACTGTGTCCGACCTGCGCCAGAGCTACCAGACCTATCGCAGCTGCGCCAACTTAGCTCGAGAAATTCTGGAGCTCAACCTCTATCAGATTGAAAAAGTGGTGGCCGCGGCCGGGGTAGACCCTGCGGCGGCGGGCGCCGGATACGCCCCTCCCGGGGTGGAGCCCCCCAAAAACATGAAAACCGATTTTCGCGCCTGACCGCGCGGCTGCATAAGGAGTATTTGCTATGGGAACCATTGGAACATTCGATTCCTTTACCACCGCCCGCCTGGGCATTTACGCCGCCCAGCACGGACTGCGGGTGACCGGCAACAACATTTCCAACATCAACACCGCCGGCTACACCCGTCAGCGGCTGGATCAGGTGAGCCTAAAAACCGGCGCCAATGATATGTACCGCTCCAACCTGGACAACCACGTGGGCAACGGCGCGCTGGTGGTGGGCATCAACCAGATTCGAGACCCCTATCTGGACATTCGCTACCGCAACATCACCTCGGATGTGGGCTATAACGAGACCATGCTCAAGGGCCTGGAGGACATAGCCAGCATTCTGGACGAGGTGGGCAAGGGCGAAAATTACGGCGACGGCCTGCTGTACGCCCAGCTGCAAAAGATCGGCGAGGCCCTGCGCAGCATGACCGCAAACCCCAGCAACGGCAATGACGGCCTGGTCCGCACCGCCGCTGAGTCCCTGGCCGCCCTGTTCAACCAATACGCCGGCAAGCTGGAAGACGTCCGTTTGAACACAGAGGAGGACCTCTCCAAGCAGGTGGACGCCGTCAACGAGATTCTGACCAACATCCGTGATCTGAACAAGTCCATCCGCGAGTGTGAGCTCAGCGGCGACAACGCCCTGGAGATGCGGGACGAGCGCAACCGTCAGATTGACGCTCTGGCTGAGTATATGAATATCAATGTGACCTACAGCATGGAGGACGTCGGCGCGGGCAAGCAGGTGGAAAAGCTGACCATCTCCCTGGGCAACGCCAATCCGGACCCCGCAGTGGAGACGGACAGCTCCGTGCTCATCGACGGCGTCTACGGCACCCAGATTTCCATTCCCAAGACCCTGCCCACTCTCAACCCGGACTTTGGCAAAAAGGGTGGGAACTTCCCCGACTGCCTCTATCTGAAGGCGGACGGCACCGGCACCAACGACGTGGCCGAGGCCGAGGCCCTGGACAACGGGAACTATACCGTCCGGCTGGGCAAGCTGCTGGATGAGAAAAACCGGGAGTGGACCGATTCCGTCACCACCTGGGGCCCCGCCCAGGACGGCCAGGTGGCCACCCGGGCGGAGGTCTCCTACACCCTGACCACTAACGGACAGTGGAAGGACAAGGACGAGATCATTGTAGGCAATCCCGATATTACCATCAAGATCGGCACCGATATCAGCGCGGACGACGCCAATAATAATCCCGCCGCTCTGGCCAAAATCGTGGCCGCCAAGCTGAACGAAGCCGCCAAGGCCAACAACGCGGAGTACACCGTCCTGGCCCGGGGCGCGGACATCGTCTACCGCTCCAAGAAGGCCGGCGCTGTGGGAACCAGCGGCATGGCCAACTGGCCCACGGACCCCACCTTCCAGCCGGCCGCGGGTGTGGACGGCCAGATCAGCTTTGGCCCGGCCCAGAAGGTGGACGGTCAGGAGCAGGTGGAGCCCACTCCTATCCCCTCTGTGACCGTCGGCGACGAGACTACCACCGTTACATTCACCATTACCGACGGCCAGTGGTATCAGATCACCACCGTAACCAAGCGGTCCCACGAGGTCACCCTGGACGACAACGACCTGTTCGGCAAGCTCCAGGCCACCCGGGAGCTGCTGACGGAGGAGGGCGAGTTCTCCTCCCAGGATGATGTGACCCTGGACGAAAACGCCACCACCAAGCGGGGCATCCCCTTTTACCAGAAGTCCCTGGACCTGCTGGCCCGACAGTTTGCCAAGCAGTATAACACCCTTAACCAGGGCTATATGGTCAACCAAAGCGGCAACTATATCGACCCGAACGGAAAGGAACTCACGCTGGCCGGAACGGACGGCAAGGACGCCCCCGTCAGCAAAACCAACGGGCTGACCCAGTCCCAAAAGGAAAACCTCATCAACAACGGCTATGTCCTCAAGGACGCCGCCGGAAATGATGTTTTGGACGACAAGGGCAATCAGGTGGTGGACCTGGACCGGTGGCTGGCGGAGAACAATGCCATGAAGCCGGAGGGCAGCGGGGTGCTGTTCAGCAACCGCAACGACAACGACGACCCCACCAACATCACCGCCGCCAACATCTCCGTGTCCCACAGCTGGAGCACCGGCGACGTGCACATCGTCCCCACCCACACCCAGCTCTTCGGCGAGGACGGGAAGCCCATCCCCAACACCACTCAGAGTGAAAACATTGGCCACATGCTCACCATGATCAATCAGTCTCTGGTCTATGACCCCAAGGATATCGATCCCGATGCGGTTGGCAACAAGCTGTTTACCGGTTCCTTCAACGACATGCTCAGCAAAACCTGCACCACGCTGGGCAGCGACCGGCGCATTATCGGCCTGGACCTGAATAACTCGTCTATTAGGCAGGTGGAGCTGGACAGCAGCCGCGAAGGCGTCTCTGGTGTAGACCTCAACGACGAAGCCATGAATATGATGCAGTTCCAGAAGGCCTATTCCGCCGCCTGCCGCCTCATGACGGCCATTGACGAGGCGCTGGACCGCCTCATCAACAACACCGGCATCGCCGGCAGATAATCCAAAGGAGGTTTTCGCAGTATGATTCGTGCCACCACCGGCGGCGTTCTCAAGGGCTACCGCAGAAATCTGATGAGTTCCTTCATCGCCAGAAACAAGGCCCAGGATACCGTTCTCACCCGGCGCAACTTCAATTCCTACGCGGAGGACCCCGCCTCCGCCGCCAAGGCCTTCCGGCTGCGCAAATCCCGCATGGCCACCCAGAGCCAGTACGCCATCTGCAACGACACCTATAAAAAATTTCAGACCGCCTTTACCTGTCTGGATACCATTGATAAGCTCATCGACACCAAAAACGGCGAGCCCATGAGCACGCTGAAGAGCACCACCCTGGAGATGCTCAACGACCCCAAGGGGGACGCCCGCACCCAGCTGAATAAGGTTCTGGATCAGCTGTCTGAGACCATCGTGCAGAACCTGAACCAGAAATACGGCGACACCTTCATTTTTGCCGGAGCGGACGGCCACAACGTCCCCTTTGAGGTGAAGGACAACAAGCTGTACTACCGCGGCGTCTCGGTGGACGCGGCCCGGCCCAACGTGCTGATGGACAGTGCCGCCAACCCCCCCGCTATGGTTACCGATGCCAACGGCAATTACGTGCTGGCCAGCAACGCGGAGAAGAGCCTCAACCAGACTGAGTACGATGACGCCATCGCAAACGGAGAGGCCCCCGCCGATTTCATCACCTACCACGTCACGGACAACGCCGGCGTCACCACCGCCCGCTATATCCGGGCGGCGGACGCCGAGACCATGACCACCCAGGAGTACGACACCGCTGTGACCGAGGCGGAAAAGCTGGAGTACCTGGTGAATGAAAAGCAGTTCGTGGACATCGGCCTGGGCTTCCAGGAGAATGAGCACGGCACACTGATTGAGTCCAGCGGCTTTAACGCCGCCTTGAACGGCCTGACCTTCCTTGGCTACGGCCAGGACGCGGACGGCGACCCCAGGAACGTCTATTCTCTGGTGCAGAAGATGCGGGAGGTCGCCAACAGGGTGGAGGACGGCGACGACTGGCCCAAGGACGTATACGATGAATTCTCTGGTCTTGTGAGCAAGCTGGAGCAGGCCTCCTCCGACTATAAGACGGAATTCACCAATATGGACGCCGGCACCACCAAGCTGAAGAACAACGTGGCCCTGCTGGAGGAGAATTTCTACAATCTTCAGGAGCAGTATTCCGATATTGAGGACGTGGACATGGCCGACGCCATTACCTCCTTCGTCTGGGCGCAGTACTGCTACAACGCGGCGCTGAAGGTGGGCAACAGCGTTTTGTCCGAGAGCCTGATGGATTACCTGAATTAATGCACAACCAATTCCCAGCAATATTTTGAACTTGTTCTGAGAGAGGAGCGGAATGTAGACTATGTATCCCCTGATTGAGATTAAAACAGTCCCCATTGAAATCGAGATGAAGGTGTCCCATGCCAAGCTGGAGTACAGCCGGGGGACCGCTGACCTGGAGATCTCTCGGGGGGACGGTGGACTGAGCATCAAGAGCCGGCCCATCAAGCTGAATATTGATACTTTTGAGGCCCGCAATTCTGTGGTTCCCACCGCCATGCGCTCCATCGAGCAGTATGCGCAGCAGGGACAGCAGGCATCCTATACCGCCACCGCCACCTACGCCCAGCAGGGTCAGATGCTGCTGGAGGCAAAGATCGGCCAGGATATGATCGGCCAGTTTGCGGCCGAATCCACCATGAAAAATTACAAGCCCAACGTGGGCATTGAGTTTCTCCCCTCCGTCGGGCCTGAGATTTCCTGGGATCCCGGCGAGATGCACATCCGCTATGAGATGGATAAGCTGAACTTTGACTGGCGCATGAACGAGCCCAAGTTTGAGTTCACCCCCGGTGACATTGAGCTGTCCGTCACCCAACAGCCCGACGTGATTATCAAATACGTGGGCGGCCCGCTGTACGTACCCCCCTCCGCCGACCCCAGCTATGAACCGGTGGACGTGGAGGCCTGAGGAGCTGGAGAACCCTGACAGGAGGTATTTTCGTGAAGCTCCAGACCAAATATTTCGGCGAGATTGACTATGAGGCGGGGGAGGCTCTCTCCTTCCCCGCCGGTCTGTTTGGATTTGAGGAGGAGCAGGAATTCCTGCTCCTGCCCTTTGAGGGCAGCATTGGGACCCTGCTGTGCTTTCAAAGCACCCGGACCCCCGCCCTGGCCTTTGTAGCCATGGACCCCTTTGCCCTGATGCCCGATTACGCCCCTGTCCTCCAGCCCCAGGAGCTGAAGGAGCTGGGGGTGCAGGACAGTCAGGAGCTGGGTTTCTACGTGCTGTGCGTGGTGAAGAAGCCTGTGGACCAGAGCACCGTCAACCTGAAATGCCCTGTCGCCATCCATCCGGAGACCCGGGTGGCCCGGCAGGTTATCCTGGAGACGGATGCCTATGAGATGCGCCACCCCTTGGCCCAGTTCGGCGCAGAGGAGGACGCGACATGCTGATCCTGCAACGCAAAACCGGCGAGTCCTTGGTCATCGGCGAGGACATTACCATCCGTGTGGTCTCGGTAGACGGAACGCGGGTGCGCCTGGCCATCTCCGCGCCGGAGGACGTGTCCATCCTGCGCAGTGAGCTGGTGGTGGCGGCCAGCGCCAACCGGGAATCCGCCATGGAGGAGTCCGCACCCGCCGAGCTGCTGGATCTGCTGGGCGGCGTGCTGGACCATAAACGGGAGGGGCGCTCCGCCTCCCCCACCACACCGCCTTCGGCCCCGCCGGAGGGAAAGGAGGACTGACCTATGATGGATTCCATTGCCAGCATGGCCATGGGAATGAGTGCCGCTTCGTTCGCCACCAATTACTCCATAGCCGTCACCAAAAAGATGATGGACTCCCAGGAGCTGGCCGGACAAGAGCTGGCAAAAATGCTGGAAGCCGTTCCCACCCCCGCCAAGGGACAGTATATCGACGTATACGCCTGAACACAAAAAAGCCGGCCTGTGGGCCGGCTTTTTTCATGGAACCAGGCTTGATTTCTCTGAAAAGTGGCTATAGTCAAAGAGGACCCTTTGCGGCCCAAACAAATCAGCGGTGACTATAATCCACACAAAAGAGGTCAGCCATGGAGTTTTCCCAATTCTGTGCCTGCGGCCCCTCGGGCTACGCCCTGCTGAAGCAGCGGGTGGACACCTGCGCGGGGCTGGGGCGGAGCTACGAGTTTGACTGCTGCCGCCTGCCGGAGGGCTGCCGCCCGCCCCAGGCGCAGCTGGGCTTTTGGCGGGACGGCAAGGACTATCTCCTCTACTTTCGCCCCGCCGTCTCCTACCGGGGCGAGGACCCTCTTCTGCGGGACTTCTTCCAGCAGGGGGCCGTCCGCCGTTTCGACGGCTTCCAGGCCATGACAGACTGCCTGCGGGCACTGGACAGCACTGCCCTGCCCGGGGACAGCCTGCTCCGCCGGCTGATGGCGGAATTCCGCAGCCAGGTGGTGGGACAGGACCAGGCGGTGGAGGCGGCCTCCTTCAAGCTGTGGAGCCATATCTGCAAACGCGCGCCCATCCGCCCCCTCTCTCTGATTTTCTACGGCCCCACGGGGGTGGGCAAGTCTGAGCTGGCCAAAGCGGTGGCCCCCACCCTGAACCGGTGCCTGGGCCAGCAGCGCTACCAGCTGGTGTGGACGGAGCTTAACACCTTCACTGAGCCGCATTCGGTGTACCGCCTCACCGGTGCGCCGCCTGGCTATGTGGGGTATGACGACCCTCCCGTGCTGGAGGCTGTGCGCCGCTGTCCCCACACCGTGTTCATGTTCGACGAGCTGGACAAGGCCCATCCAGAGGTGCTCAAAACCTTTATGTCCATTCTGGACGAGGGCCGGTCCACCGCCCGGCGGGAGGACGCCCAGGGCCGCCGTGAGCTGGATTTCCGCCGCTGTGTGCTGCTGTTTACCACCAACACCGATCTGTCCTCCCACGGGGTGCGGCTGGGCTTTGCCGTCCCGGCAGGGGCGGAGCCTGGAGCCCGTCTCCACCTCCCCACCCCCGCCGGCCTGGCCGGACGGCTCTACCAGGCGGACGAGTCCGCCCGGCGGGCCCTAGCCCGCTCCGGGGTGCTGCGGGAGATTGCCGGTCGGTTCGGCGGCCTGATTGGGTTCCAGCCCCTGGACGAACAGGCCAGAACTGCGGTCACCATCCGTCAGATCGCCGCTCTGGGCCGGGAATACGGCCTGGACATCACCCAGGTGGCCCCCGAGCTGGCCCGGGCCCTCACCCCCCGGGAGGCCATCTCTCCCCGCTCCACCGTCCCCATGCTGGAGGGAGTGCTCACCCCGGTGTTCCTATCCGGCGCCCCTCTGGCGGAGCGGAGAGTGCCTCTCCAGCTCACAGGCACCCTGGAACAGATCCGCCTTGTGCCCCTGTCATAGAAAACCCCCGCTGAGTACGGTGTTCTTCCGTCTCAGCGGGGGTTTCGTATCAGGGCTGATAATCCAGCTCGTGGATTTCATTGGTGACGGGGTCCAGCCGGTAGAGATGCTGGCCGTCAATACTCATCAGATAGCCGCCCATGAACTGGTAGCTGTTCTCTGCGTTCTTGCCGTTGTAGACATTGAGACGGATGCAGGCCGCGCCGTTCACCATCTCCGTGCCGTCCATAGCCATCACCTCGTAGGCGTCCATGGACTCGCCGGGCAGCTCCAGCTGGGCCGGACTCATCCCCTCCAAACGGGTCTGCGCGCCGCTCATGCTGATGGAGCCATGCGAAGTCTGCTGTGGCTTGGGCGAGGTGACCTTGCCCAGCTCCTCATCCGCCGTCACCACGCACTGCCCGGGGGACCACTGGATGCGGACTGTGAGTACCTTGGACTCGGGCTCCTCCACAGGAGCCTGGCTCTCCGGCACCTCCGGGCTCTGCTCCGCCTCCGGGCTGGAGCTGGCCTCAGGGTCGGCGCTCTCCTCCCCCTCCGGGGAGGCGGTGGGCTCCGGCTCAGGCTTGGGCAGGTTCCGGGCCATCAGCACCATCCCCTCGGGCGCGGTAAAATCCGGGGACTCCTTGACGCGCACAAACTCCTCATCCACCATGGAAAACTTGGGATCGGCCCCCTTGAGCTGACCCACATACGTCTCCGCCACCTTGCCGGCGTCCACCAGGTCTGTGTAAGTATAGGTGATGGTCTTGGCCGGCACCGCCTGAGCCAGGTACTCGTCGGACCCCAGCACCATGCCGGGGACCACGTTCTCCCCCACCGGCAGCTCGCTGGGCAGAACCGGGGGCGAGGGCTCTACCGATGGGGTGGGCTCAGCGGGATCGTCCGCGTTTCTTCCCGGGAGGATAAAGACAAACAAAATCACTGCCGCGGCGACAATGACCACCGCCGGAATCAGCAAGAAAATGAGAGGGAGCTTTTTCTTCTCGGGCTGTTCGCCCTGCTCCGCCGCCTCCGGCGCGCCGCCCTTGCCCTTTTTGGGCTTCTTTTCCTTGGGCGGCTTCTGCTTCTTCTCTTTCTTGGGAGCCTTGGGCTCCTTCGGTTTTCCTATGGGCATGGAAATAACACCTCTTGCGTCTCTGCCGTCAGGCCAGAGTGATGGTGACGGAGTCCTGCTCCTTCAGCGGCTGCTGGAAGCCTCGCTCCACACCATTGACCTCCAGCCGCACAGCTCTGTCCAGATGCTCAAAATCGATACCGGAATACTCCAGCAGGTCCATCAGATAGTAGGGGGAGCCGTCCTCCTTGGCCGGAAGGTTCAAAGGATCCCCGTTCAAAATCAGGTGTACCTCATTGCTCCGGGGCGCAGGCCGGACCGGAGCTGCCGCCCTGGGGGCAGGCTGCGCCGGGGCCTGAATCGGAGCGGTAGGGGCAGTTTGCCTGGGCGGGACCTGCCGCATGGTCAGCACCACGTCTCCCTGATCCAGCGCAGTGTCCATGGAGGCTATGGCGTTATTGACCATCACCTTGCCATAGAAATCCTCTCCCAGCAGCTGCCCCAGCGTGCGGCGGGCATCCTCCCCGTGACGGGCCGGGATGAAATGGATCTCATCCCCCGCGTGGACGATGGTGGACAGGCTGGCCTCCTCCCCGTTCACCCGCAGCACGGCGGGAACGGCGGGCTCTCCCCGGAACACCAGCCGTTTGCCGTCCAGGGTGAGGTTCAGGCTCTTGCCCGTTTTCCCCACCATGTCGGCGTAGCTGTAGCCGTTCATCAGCAGGATGTCCCGGAGGGTAAGAACCCCGTTGCGGAACAGCTTGGCGCTCTGGCCGTTGAGGGTGACCACATAGCTGTCGTTCAGCAGCCCCAGGCCCGCGGAGATCGCGATCCCCAGCGGGGTGGCATACTCCGGCTTCTCCAGCTCCAGGGAGTCGGAAAACACGCTGAGGGCAAAATTATTGCCCGCGATGGCCACCCGCTTTTCGTCCATCTCCAGCTGAACGGCCACCTTCTCCCGCAGTCCCCGCAGCTTGCTGCCGCCCCCGGCCAAAAAGACGGCGGAGGGTGGCGTGCCGTTTACGCTGAGCACCTGCTTGGCGATGGCGTCGGCCAGCTTATCCATGGGGGCCTGGAT
Organism: uncultured Oscillospiraceae bacterium; assembly: GCA_910585155.1. Classification (GTDB taxonomy): domain Bacteria; phylum Bacillota; class Clostridia; order Oscillospirales; family Oscillospiraceae; genus Enterenecus. Next base: position 87,075 of record CAJUEC010000003.1, on the reverse strand, counting down.
CACCTGGGTGACCTCGTTCACCGCGATGCGCTCCTCCTGCCCCAGAATATTGCGGCAGCGGATGAGCTCATCGCTCTCCCCCATGCTCCGCTTGATCTGCTCGGCAGTGTTGAAATCTACCAAGTAGGAGCGCATGATGGCCTCAGTGATCTCGTCGCCAGCCACGGTGGCCATGGTGTAGCCCACCACGCTGCCGTCCCGGCACAGGGCAATGTCGGTGGTGCCCGCGCCGATGTCCACCATAGCCAGGTTCAGCAGCCGAAGCTCGGCGGGGATGGCGGCGTTCATGGCGGCGATGGGCTCCAGGGTCATGCTGGCCACCTGAAGCCCGGCGGCGCGCATGGCGGCGTACAGGCTCTCCACCACCTCGCCGGGGAGGAAGGTGGCCACCACGTCGGCCTCCACCCTGCGCCCGGTGTGAAACTGGAGGTTGGCCATGGGGTAGTTGTCCAGCCGGTACTGGGCCACGGTATAGCCCACCAGGAACATCTGGCGGCGGCCGTCCCCATCGGTCTGGAGCGCCTCCTCTGCGGCGGATACCGCGCCCGCCTCCAGCTGGCTGATCTGCTCGGCGTCAATGGACTGCTCCTCCGGCAGCTCCAGAGTAAAGGATCCCTTCTGCGTACGCAGGGCCCGGCCTGCGGCGGCCACGCACACCCGCTCCAGCCGCACCCCCAGCCGGCTCTCCAGCCGCTGGGTCACCGCCCTGGCCAGCGTGCCCACCTGCCTGATATCATCAATTTGGCCATCCATCATGGCCCGCTTGCCGTGTTCGGCCATCTCCACGTCTATGACCTTCAGCCGGTCATCCACGGGCCGGCCCACCACGCCCACCACACTGCGGGTTCCGATGTCCAGGGCAAAAATCAGGTCCCTTTCCTGGACTTTCAAGTCTGCCATAGCTCCGCTCCTCTCTTTCCGGATTTGTGGCACTGCAAAAAGGAGCCAGGAGGCGGCGTGACCACCGCCTCCTGGCAGCCCTTAAAAAGCTTAGTACTTGCTGAACACGCTGGCGGCGGAGGTGTCGCGGCTGGGCGTGGCGTCATAGTCGTCATAGGAGGCGGCAGGCGCGGCGCTGTAGGCGGGCTGGGGCTTGGGCATAAAACCGTCCTGGCGCAGCTTGAAGCGGCTGAGCAGCTCCTTCATCAGCGCGGCCTGGCTGGACAGCTCCTCGCTGGCGGCGGCGGACTCCTCGCTGGTGGCGGAGTTGGTCTGCACCACGGAGCTGATCTGGTCGATGCCCTCGGTGACCTGGGCAATGGCCTCGGACTCCTCCTCGGCGGCCTTGGTGATCTGCTGGACGGACTCCATCACCAGACCAGCCCGCTGGCTGGTGGCGTCCAGGGACTCGGACACCCGCTTCACGATGTCATTGCCGTCCTTCACGGAGTTGATGGAGCGGTCGATGAGATCCTTGGTGGCCTTGGCGGCCTGATCGGACTTGGAGGCCAGGTTGCGCACCTCGTCGGCCACCACGGCGAAGCCCTTGCCGGCGGAACCGGCCCGGGCTGCCTCCACGGCGGCGTTCAGGGCCAGGATGTTGGTCTGAAAGGCGATGTTCTCGATGGTGTCGATGATCTTGCCGATCTCCTCGGAGGACTCGGAGATCCGCTCCATGGCGGCCACCATCTGCTGCATATACTCCGAACTCTCCCCCAGGCACTGGCTGGCGTCAGTGGCGTGGGCAGTGGCCTTCTCGCTGTTTTCGGCGTTCTTGCGGGAGTTGTTGGAAATCTCGGCGATGGTGGCGGACAGCTCCTCCACGGCGCTGGCCTGCTCGGTGGCGCCCTGAGCCAGGGACTGGGCGCCGGTGGACACCTGCTCGGCCCCGGCGGACACCTGCTCGGCACTCTGGTTGATCTGGCCCAGAGCGTCGGTCAGGTTGCGGTTGATGGCCCGCACAGAGGTGAGGATGCTGCTCAGAGCGCCCACATACACCTTCTCATCCTTGGTGCGCACATCGAAGTTGCCGTTGCCCATCTCCTCCAGCAGGTGGCAGGTGTCGCCGATGCACTCGTTGAGCACATGCTGGCTGGTGCGCAGGGCGTCGCACATCTCGCCCAGCTCGCTGGTGCTGTGGTACTCCACAGGGATGTCCAGCTTGCCCTGGCTGAAGCCCTCCAGAGCGGTATGTACCTGCTCCACCGGCACCACGATGCTCTTGACGATAATCAGGGCGATGCGGATCACCGCCACCGTGGCGATGAACATCGCAACGATAATGACAACCATGGCGATGGTAGAGACGGTATCCTGCTGCTCAATGATCTGCTTCTGGGCATTTTCCAGCTCCGCGGCCACCTCGTCGCCCGCCGCGGCCGCCTTGGACAGCGCGGGAGTGCACTCGTTGACGATCATGTTGCTGGCGGTGGTGCGGTCAGAGATGGCCACATTGGCGATTTCGCCGGCCTCCACCTCCCAGTCCTTCACCAGGCTGATAAAGGTGTCCAGCTTGCTGGTGTTGTCCAGGGGATAGAGGTCTTTCAGGTTGTCCAAATGGGTCTCCAGCTCGCTGATCTTATTCCTGGCGGCGGTGACGCTGGCCTCATCCCCGGCAAGCACCGCGTCACGCACGTTACGGGCGGCGGTGTTATAGGCAATGCGGGAATTGGAAACCGCCTGGTTGGCTCCCACATAGCGGTCAAGAATATTGGTATACTGGCCCTTCTGCACGCTCATCAGGATCAGGGACGCGATGATAATGACCACGGAGACAACAATGGTGACGCCGTAGCCCAGAATCAAACTCTGCCTGACCTTCATGTTCTTGATCATTTGCGTTTTCCTCCTCAATTTCTTACTATATTGGTGTGTATTTATATCAAATCGGTTCTGAGCTTGGGGAGGAGGAGCACCTTCTGCTCCCAACCCGGCACATCGCCGTATCTTCCTTTTTCCGCGTCCTGAAGCACCCGGCCATTGTTCATGGTGATCACCCGGCGGCGCATGAAATTGACGTACTGGCTCTCGTGGGTAGCCATGATCACGGTGGTGCCCCTTCGGTTCACGTCGTTCAGCAGGTGCAGGGTGTCCCAGATGCTGTCCTCATCCAGATTGGCGGTGATCTCGTCCAGCACCAGAATGGGCGGGCTGCCGATCATGGCCCGAGCCAGCTCCACCCGGCGGCACTGGCCAATGGACAGCTCCACAGGATAGCGGTTTTCCACGCCCCGCATTCCCACCAGGCCCAATACCTTCTTGACGCGGACGTCCACCAGCCGGGAGCTCTCCCGGCCCAGGGCGATTTGGGAAGCAAGCGCCAGATTCTCCCCCACGGTCTTTTTGCGGATGAGGGTGGGGTCCTGCCAGATCTTTCCGAACAGCACGGCCGCCCGGTTCCGGCTGAGGCGCAGCATACCGTTCAGATCCCGCTGATCCAGGTACACCTTCCCCCGGCTGGGCTTGGCCTGTCCGGTAATCAGGTGCAGCAGCGTACTCTTGCCGGCCCCGCTGCCCCCCACCACAAAGACGAACTCCCCCTGGCGGATGGTCAGATCCACATCCTCCACGCCCATTTCCTGATATGTGGGGCCGTTTCGCCTGCGTTTGGGCTTATAAAATTTTGAAACGTGTTCCAATTGAATGGTGGGCATAACTCTCTCCTGACTTCACACAGAAACTTGTCAGAACATGCAGATACTTTCCATTGCAAACAGCCCCTCATCTGTTATAATATCCCCATACGGGCTGGAATGCAAGGGATAATTTTTTCTTGCCAAACATCCCACTCCAGTGTTACAGTATAGACGGCCCTTTTGCGGCGGAGAGGAGGTGCGCAGGTGAAGAAGAAAAGGGGACTCACCCAACGAAATCGGACCATCCTTTTTGTGGTCCTGCTGGCGCTGCTGTGCGTAGGCACGGCGGAGCTGGCCGCCTGCCGCCACTTTGCCCCAGAGACCTATGAGCGGCTGACCCAGCCCTTCCGGCAGGCCGCGGTGGCCGCGGCGGAGGCCTGCGTAACCGCGGTGGAGCAGGCCGGCCGCTTCTGCTGGCAGGCGGGCACCCGGGCGGCGGAGCTGATGGACCAGGCTGGCCGCCAGGCGGCGGTGTTCTGGGAGGAGCTCACCGCCCCACCCCCAGAGCCCTCCCTGGTTGTGGAGGAGTCCATGGAGCCCGACCCCTCTGACCAGCCCAGCGCGGCTCCCGTCACCGATCCCCCACACACCGAGGTGCTGGAGTCGGATGGCCGCCAGATTCTCACCGGCGGCAACGTGCGCGTCGTCTACTTCTGCCAGGCCGACGAGGCCTGGGCGGACCAGCTCTACGGCACTGATCCCATCGGCCCCTACGGCTGCGGTCCCACGGCCATGGCCATGGCCGTGGCCAGCATGACGGACACCGACACCGACCCCGCCCAAATGGCCGCCTGGGCGGCGGACCACGGCTACTGGGCCAAGCGGAGCGGCTCCTACCATTCCATTGTCAAGGGCATCGCCCGGAGCTTTGGCCTGGAGGCTGAGGCCTTTACCGGCCGCACCCCCGAAGAGCTGTGCCGGGCGCTCCGCTCCAACGACATCTTGGTAGCCCTCATGGGCCCGGGCCATTTCACCACGGGGGGCCATTTCATCCTGCTGCGGGGGGTCACCCTCAGCGGGCAGGTCCTGGTGGCCGACCCCAACAGCCTGGAGCGCAGCCTGGAGGCCTGGGATCCCCAGCTGGTGCTGGACGAGCTATCCTCCGCCCGGGACAACGGCGCGCCGCTGTGGCGGCTGTCCGTACCCAATACATAAAGCTCTTTACTCACGGAATATCGGCCCGGTGGACACCGGGCCGATATTTTATTTGTTTTTAGACCTCGCTGATCGGACAAGGCTCAGCCTATTGATACGCGGAATTTTCCCGGGCCAGCCGCTGGTTCAGCCTGCGGTCCAGCTCTATCACCTGGTTGAGGCGGCGGACGTTGGAGGCCACCTGCTCGCACAGCATCTTCTGCACCTGCTGCGCGGGGTCAGCCGGGGGGCCGCCGTTGAGCATGTCGGCCAGGGGCTGGGCCACCTCCTGCGGCAGAACCTCCAGCTGCTCCCGCAGCGCCTGGTCTGCCGCCTGGAGCTTGCCCAGCGGGTCCTCCCGCATGGCCAGCAGCATTTGGATGCTCACTTGGTCGCTGCGGTCAATCGACTGCCCCAGCTGCTGGGTCAAATCCCACAGCTCGTTGAGCAGGTTGCCGGTGCGCTTCATCTGCACCAGGGCGTCCATGACAGTCTTTTCTTCCATCACTCCGCCCAGCCCTCTGCTCCGGCGCTGGCTATCTCCCGTTCGCTGTTTTTCTCAGCCTCCCGAAAGCTGTCCCTCAGCTCGCCCACCATGGTCTTCACCCGGTCCAGCTCGGTCTTATTCCGCCCCGCCTTCACCCGGTTGAGCTCAAAGCCGAAGTAATCGTACAGCCGGTTCAGGCTGCGGCTGATGGGGTACTGCATATCCAACGTGTCATCCAGATAGCGGATGATCTCCAAGCTTCGATCCACGCTCGCTTCAAACAGGGGATAGTCCGCCTTATCCAGCGCCAGCCCGGCCCGGAGCAGGCGCTTGACCAGCTCGTCGTAAAGCAGCAGCAGCAGCTCTCCCTGGGACATCTCATTGATGCCCTGCTCCTTATAGCCCTGATACCCCTGGAAGCCTTTGATATCCATTTTTGACTCCTTTTCAGTGGGTGATTTAGTAGCCGCCCGAGCCGCCCATCAGGCCGGCCATGGAGGAGGCCTGGGAGTTCATCTCGGCAATGAGCTGCTCCAGCCGGCTGAACTTGGTGGTATATCGGTCGATCTGATCCGCCATCTTGTCCGTCCAGCGGTCAATCTGGCTGTCGAGGCTGTCAATCTGGGTCTTCAGGCTGTTGTTGTTCAGCGAGGTGGGCGCCTTGATGGAGCCCGCCCGGGTGATGAGCACGCCCTTGGGCTCGCCGGTGGTCTTGACGTAGCTGTTCAGGGTGTTCTGCATGGTCTGCATCAGCCCGTCCTTGTCGGAGCCGCCCTCCTTCGTCTTGGTGAAGGCCTCGCGCACCTTGTCCGGGTTGCTGTCCAGCGCCGCGCGCAGCTTATCCTCATCCAGGCTCAGCGTGGTCATGCCGTCGCTGTAAGAGGTGCTGATTCCGATCTCCCGGAGGGTCTGGCCGTCGGCGCCGCCCGGAGCGATGGCGCCCAGCAGCTTGCTGTACATGCTGGACAGGGTGGAGTCTCCGAACAAAATTCCCTGCTTGGCCTTCTCGTTGTAGGCCTTCAGCTCACTCTCGGAATATTTGTCCTCCTCCTCGGCGGTGAGGGGATCATACTTTGCGCCGTTGGACTTCTGGGCGGGCATGGTGGAATAGGCGTTTTTGATCTCGGTGGCCATCTCATTGTAGTCCTCCACAAAGCTGCGGATGGCCTCAATGATCTTATCGGAATCGGTGGTGCTGGAAAAGGTGATGGCCTCCTCCGCCTTGCCGTCCTTGTCCACGCCGGTGGTGAATTCGCCCTTGACCGTAATGTTCAGCCCGTCGATGTCAAAGCTGTTGCCGGCCCGGGTGAAGTCCTCAAACCGCACGCCGTTGACCTCCACGTCCATGACGGCGTCCTGGCCGCTGGTATAGGAACTGCTGAACTCAGGGAGATCAAGCTTGGTGCCCACGGAGCTGCTCTGGCCTTCGTACAGCTCAAAATCAACCATTTTGCCCGTGTTGTCAGTGACCATGATCTTGCCCGTAAGCTCATCATAGGAAGCGGTCTGATCGTAATTTCCAAGTAACCTGTTCAGGCGGTCGGCAACATCCTGCATCGAGTCCTCGCTGGAGATATTAAAGCTGAGGTCACGGCCCTCAAAGGAAAAGGCAAAGCGCTTGCTTTCGCCTTCGCTCAAGCCAAGGCCATAGACGTCGGAGAAGCTGTCGCTGGCGCTGCGGCCATGGGTCACAAACAGATCCTTGGCCAGCCCGCCGAACTCGATCTTGCTGTTGGCGCCGGTCTCGGTGGCGGTGAACTTGAACTCGTTGGTCAGCTTGGAGTAGCTCACCTTCACCCCCGCCTGGGTGTTGGAGTTGATGGAGTTCATCAGGCTCTCCAAGGTGGTGTCCTCGGTGACGCTGATGTGGGCCCCGTTGACCTCAACGTCATACAGCGCCTTGCCGTCCTTGTCCACCCGGTAGCCGTCCTTGTCCACCCGGTTTCCGGCCTTGTCCAGGTAATAGGAGGTGCCGTCGGCGCGCTTGTGCTCGGTGGCGCCGCCCGCGCCCTTCAGCCGGTTGTCCTGGCTGAAAATGGACTCGCTCTTCTCCCCCAGGATGTCGGACAGCTTCTTGGCGGGGTTGACGAAGTTGGAATCCCCCTCCTGGAACCCCAGGGCCTCCACAGCGGAGCCGCCCAGGCTCAGGGTGGAGCCCTCGGCGGTATTGAAGGACAGCTTGCCGCCGCTGTTGTCCACCGTGACCTTGCCCTTGCCGAAGGCATCATCCAGCTCCGACTGGAGGGCCTTCTTGAACTGGGTGTTTTTGTCCTCCACAGCGTCGTAGCTGAAGTCAATCTTGTTCATGACATCGGACATATTGATCTTCTTGGTAACGCCGTTGAAGGTGATTCCCAGCTCCTTGCCGCCGCTCCACTTGCCGTCCTCGCCCTTGGTGCCGCCCAGGTACTCATAGGCGGGCGTTTTCTCGGTCAATTTGCTGTCCACCGTGAGGACGTTCTCCCCGGCGTATTTTTCGATCTTGCCGCTGGAGCTGCTGATCTTCACCGTATTGCCGTTGCCCAGCCCGTCGGAGAAGGTGAGCCTGCCGTCGGCGTTGGCGGTGACCTTGACGGCCTTGTCGGCGGTGGTGCTCTCCTGGACGCCGTTCTTGGTGTAGTTGTAGGTGATCTCGCTCAGCTTCTTGTTGATGGCGTTGGCCAGCTTCTCCGCGTTGCTGCTCCCCTCCATCTCATTGAGGTTCTCCAGCTCGTCAAAGTTGATGGTGAAGGTGGCGCCGTTGGTGCCGCCGTACTGGAAGGTGAGGGACCCGGACATGGTGTTCACGTCCAGCTCTTTGGTCATGTCAAACTCCCCGCCGGTGACGGAGGTGGCGTCCCCGCCCAGGCCGCCCAGACCGGACACGGTGTAGGTGGCCGCCTTGGCCATCTGCTTCACCGCGTTGAGCTTGATGTCGCTGGAGGTCTTGCCGCTGGCGGTGACCTTGTCCTTATAGGTGCCCATGGCGACCGTGTTCACCGCGCTGCTGAAAAAGCTGTTGCTGAGCAGGTTGGTCTTGGAGGAGTAGGAGGTGTACTTGTTGTTGAAGTTGACCGCCTTGTCGATGATGCTGCGGTATGCCTCCTGCTGCCACTCGATTTTGGTGCGCCGCTTCTGCAGGTTTTGGATCTTCAGCTTGATGCCGGAGACCGCATTTTCAATCATGGACTCGGTATCCATGCCGCTGGCCAGACCACTGAGGACATTCCGATTGCCGTAAATGCTGCTGGTGTTATAGCTGCTGTTGCTCAAACTGGTAATAGATGCCATTTGGACCGCTCCTTTCTCACCGCCCAGGGCAGAGCGCACCGCCCCAGGCACATCCACAGGAGAAATTTCTAAAAAATTTTTTTGCAGTTTTTTCGCTGTACCTCTGTTTTTTTTTATCGACCTGTAGTATAGTGAACTTAAGAGTTTGCGCCAAGTTTTTGTGAATGGGAGGGAATATTACTTGACTCAGATCATCACTGTAACAAACCAAAAAGGAGGCGTGGGCAAAACCACGACGGCCGCCGCTCTGGTGTGCGGTCTTCACCAGCGTGGGGCCAGCGTGCTGGGCATCGATCTGGACCCGCAGGGGAACCTGGGCTTCAACCTGGGGCTGGATATCGGCTCAAACAGCACCGTGTACGACGTATTCAAGGGCAGCTGCTCCATGGAACAGGCCATCGTCCCCACCGAGTACGGCGACATACTCCCCTCGGACATCATGCTGTCCGCCGCCGACGTGGAATTCACCGCCCCCCGGCGGGAATTCATGCTCAGCGACTTTCTCACCGGCGTGCGCTCCCGCTATGACTTTATCGTCATCGACACGCCCCCCGCGCTGAACGTCCTCACCGTCAACGCCTACGTGGCCTCCGATGGGCTCATCGTCCCCATGGAGGCGGAGGTGCTCAGCCTGGTGGGCATTACCCAGCTCCAGGAGACCATTGAGACGGTGCGCAACACCTTCAACCCCCATCTGAAGGTGCTGGGCATTCTCATCAACAAGTTCAACGGCCGCCTCACCCTGTCCAAGGACATTCTGGAGCTGGCCCAGGAGGTGGCCGGACAGCTGGGCAGCAAGGTGTTCCAGGCCAAGATTCACCGCGGCGTGGGCGTGGCCATGGCCCCGGCCCACGGGCAGAGCGTGCTCACCTATCAGCCCGACTCCCGTCCCGCCCAGGACTTCCAGGAAATCGTGGATGCGGTGGCTGGAGAGCGCTTCCCCCGGGCCAAGCCCACCTTCCGTCAGAAGTATATCTCTAAATTTTTCAACTGAGTAAGGAGTATCGCATTATGGCAGCAAAGGACAAAACCAGCAAAACCGCGCGGGTCATGAACCTGCTGAGCAAGAAGCCGGATCCCGCCGCCCCGGCGGAGGAGTCCGCCCCCGCCCCGGCCGCCCCGGTCCCCCCCATTGTCACCTCCATGGCCCCGGACGCCGCCGTCTCGGTTCAGATCAAAAACGCCCTGGAGGACGCGCTGGAGGGGGAGCTTCCTGTCCAGCAGCCCGCCCCGCCCCAGGCCGAACCCGTTCAGGAGGCCGCTCCCGCTCCCCAGGCTGAGCCCGAGCCCGCTTCGGAGCCCGTCCGGGACAGCGCTCCCGCCCCTCAGCCGGAGCCCGCTCCGGAGCCCCTGGCGGAGCAGCCCGCCCCGGCTTCTGATGAGATCCAGGCTCCCCACGAGTTCCTGGAGCCGGAAAATCCCGGCTACATCAACGTCATGCAGGTGCTGGTGGAGGAAAAGGCCCCCAAATATGTGGAGATGTTCGGCCTGTGCACCTGTAAGCGGTGCATGGAGGATGTAAAGGCGTTCACCCTAAACCACCTGCCCCCCAAGTACGTGGTGCTGGAGCCCAACGACCGGGTTCCCCGCCTCACGGTGTACGAGGGCAAGTTCAGCAGTGACATCACCGCTCAGCTGCTCCAGGCCTGCAAGGTAGTCATGCAGACCCCTCACCACAGCCGCGGCTGACCCCAGCAAAAAAACACCGGCGGGCGCTGAGCGCCCGCCGGTGTTTTTTCTCTGATTGCGTCACATGCTGGGGCCCTCTTCTCCGCCCTCCTCCTGCCGGGGATAGGGGTTGGTGAGCTGCTCCCAAAGGGTATTCACGTTTTCCATGCAGATAAAGTAGATGCTGGTCATCATGTTGTCCGGAATGCCAAGCTCCTCCGCCAGGGCGGTAATTTTCTCCCAGTCCGCAGCCTCATAGCTGAGCACCAGCTCATACAGCTTGCCGCACCGGCCCTCATGGTGGAGCAGGGCGGCTTTGATCTCGTCCGCCACCGGCACCTCCGCCAGAATGTCCTCCAGCGGCGCGTCAATCAGATAATTCAGGGTGGAGAACATTCCCATCAGATAGCCCTCCGACTTGGAGATGGGCATATTCTTGGCGTGATTCATCAGCTCGCTGCAAAAGTTCGCCCGCATGAAGGACTGCTTCAGGAACTCCTCCGAGCCGGCGTCCACCTCATTTTCCGCGTTGCTGGCGCTGAGCAGATAGATCCACTGCTTCAGCTGACCCAGGCCCAGAGTCATGATGGCCTGCGTGATGGTGGTGGCCCGGTACCGCAGCGCAAAATAGGCCGAGTTGACCATCTTCAGCAGCCCGTAGGACAGGCTGGCGTCTGCGGCAATCATCTGCTCAATCTCCTCCACATTGGGCTCGTCCCGGGTGACGGCCACCATCAGCTGGAAGAAATTGCTCTGGATGTAGGCGCTGCTGTGGGCTTTGGTGGTCAGCTTGCCCGCCACATAGGGGCCCTCCAGCCCGTCGGCCCCCAGAGCCACCGCCCGCTGATACAGCTTCTCCTCATCAATGTGGGTGACAATGCATTTGATGTTCATGCTGTGGGCAATTTCCACCGTATTGCGGATGGTGACCTCGGTGGAGGTCTTGCCGTTGATCTTAATGAAGTGGATGTCGTCCAGCAGAGACAGATACCGGGGCGTAAACTGGAACTCGTTCACCGCCACACGGTAGCCCTCTCGGACATACTGCTGTACCAGGTGCATGGACAGGGGGTGGATGATCACCGCGTCGTCAATCTGGATCACCAAATCGCTCTTGTCAAAGAGCCGGGGCGTCTTTTTCATCAGCAGCATGGTGGTGAAGGTCATGAAATTCAGCGTGCCCTTCAGCACCTTGGGTGTGTTCTGGGTGAGAAAACTGTAAATCGTGTTGGCGGCGGCAAATTCTGCGCTGGAAGTAGAACTATCGCTGCTGAATGCCTGGTTCGCGCCGTGGTACAAAATCTCATTGCCCATGATGTTTCCAGCGGCGTCCTTGATGGGCTGCCGCACAATATATTTGCCGCTCATAGTTATCGCTGCCTCCTACTATATCCTACCTGGCCTGCCTCATCTGGCGCTCCAGAAGATGGTCCATCACGTCCACCAGATGGCCGATTTCCGGCTTGGTGAGCTGCTCATCCGCCCCAAGATCCCGGCCCTTCCGTCGCATCTCCTCACTGATGAGGGAGGAGAAGATGATCAGCGGGATATCCTTGAAGCGGGCGTCATCCTTGACCAGCTTGGTCAGCCGGTGGCCGTCCATCTGGGGCATCTCAATATCGGTGATAATGAGGGCCACATCCCGGGCCAGATCTCCCTCCTTGGGCAGGCCGGCCAGCGCCTCCCACAGCTCCAGGCCGTTGGAGAACATATGCAGGTTGACATAGTTGGCTTTACGCAGAGAATCCTCGATCATTTTGCTCAAAAGGACGGAGTCCTCCGCCACCCAAATGGGCTTGTCGTTGCGGTCCCGGGGACCCAGCTGCTCCACCTCGGACACCTGGATTGAGGTCTCCGGGGCGATTTCGGCTACGATCCGCTCAAAGTCCAGGATGGTGACCAGTTCGCCGTCGCACTGGGCGATGCCGGTGGCCACCCCCTCCGCGCCGCCGGACACGGTCTTATCCGGCTTCTGGATATCGGTCCAGGAAATGCGGCTGATGCGGTCCACGGTGTGCACCCGGAAAGCGATGAACATCTTGTTGAAGTTGGTGATGATGAAGATGTCCTTGGCGTCCTTGGGGCTGTCCACCCCCAGGTACTTGGGCAGGTCCACCACCGTGAGCACCGTGTCCCGGGGCTTGAAAATGCCCTCCACCGAGGGATGAGCCATGGGCATGGGCTTTACCGGGGCCGAGATCATGATTTCCCGGACCTTGGCCACGTTGATGCCGAACAGATTACCTCCGATGGTAAACTTCATGATCTCAATCTCGTTGGTGCCGGACTCCAGCAGGATGCCGTGCTTGTTTTCTTCCATCATTGCCAACACTCCCTTTCATCTTGTGCGCGGTTAAATGATGAGCTCCTGGCGGCCGTAGCTGCGCACACAGCCCAGCCCGCTGCTTACGTCAAAGAGCAGGGTACGGGCCACCGACCCTCCCACATCCTCCTTCAGCAGGCGGATCCCCTCTTTTTTCAGGTTCATGTGAACGCTTTCAATATTTCGCTGCCCAATGTTGCCCAGGGACGAGCTGCCCGTCTCAAACATCTTGGCCCCGCCGGCAATTTTGGCGGTGATGCGGCTGCGGCGGGCGCCCATGGCCTCCATCTGCTTCAGCGTCTCCTTGATCCCGGTATCCGCATATTTCATCGGGTTTTTCCGCCCCGCCTCCATATTCACCGGCAGCATGATATGCACCAGCGCGCCCAGCTTCAGCGTCGGATCATGCAGGCAGATTCCGATACACGATCCCAGCGCGTAGGTGACCAACATCCCCTCCCCTTTGGCCACCTTCATGTCTGCAATACCAATTACCAGCTTGTCACTCATCGCTTACGCCCAGCTTCCGTAACAAAGCATTCAGTGACCGCAGGTCAGGAGACATCAGCAGGCGGCAGGGAACCTGCTTGTTGTCGCACACAAAATTTCCACCGATGGTCATAATGTAGTCGGACTGTCCGCCGTATTCCGCCATGGGCACGGCCAGGATGGCCCCTTGCATATCCACGGTGAAGGCGGGCACCGTCAGGTTCACGTCCATGCCGGCCAGACCGCTCAGGGCGTTGATGAAGGTGGAGATCATGATATTGCCCACCTCCACCAGGGCGGAGTTTTCCATCTCCGCCAGCTCGCTGTAGTCGGAAATTGTCTGGGAGAGCATGCTGTTCAGCACGATGTTCACAAACTCCAGCGACTGCACCGACAGCATGATCCCGCTGAGATGTCCGCTGAGCTTCACCAGCACACCGGCCGTAATCTCCTCAGGGCCGCCGATCCATTCAATAGCCTCATTATACCCCATGATGCGCACCTCAGGCAGCGTGATGCGCACCTGCCTGCCCAGCATCTGGGACAGGGCGGTGGCCGCGTTGCCGGTGCCGACGCTGCCGATCTCCCGAAGCGTGTCCAGCTCCAGGGAATTCAGCTCGTCGTAGTTCTTAATCGCCATGAAAGTACCTCCAATCTTCCAAAATCACTCGGGAGGGACCGGGCCCCCTCAAGCGCACCGCCTAGGTCAATTGCGCAGATTGTTGATCGTGGTCTCGATCTCGTCGGAGGACTGTACCATTTTCAGCGCCATGCCGTAGGCCCGCTGGGCCTCAATCACCTTGGTGTACTCCTCGGCCAAATCGGCGTTGGAGCTCTCCAGGCACCCCTGAATCAGCTTGCCTGTCCCCACCCACAGCCCGCCGTTTTTGTCCACCGGCAGGTAGCGGGTGTCGGAGATCTGCTGCATCCCGTTGTAGTTCCTGTAGTCGAAGATGCCGATGGGCAGCGTCTCGTTGGTGTCCTCCACCTCGATGAGCCCGCCGTCCTGGCTGAGCACAAAGCGGCCCTCATTGTCGCTCAGACAGTAGACCACCTCCAGGATGGGCTGGCCGTCCTCGTCCTCCTCGCCGGTGGGGCGCTGAAGCTCCGACTTATAGAACGCGCCGTTTCGGGTGAAGGTGACCTGCCCCGTGGACAGATCCACCAGCCCGAAGAACCCCTCTCCCTCGATCATGTAGTCGGTGGACCGGCCGGTGTCGGCCACCGAGCCCTGGGAGAAATCGGTGGAGGTCATGAGCAGCCTGGCGCCCACGCCCATGGGCAGCTCCTCCTCGATGCCCCGGTGGTTCTGGTACATCAGGGCGGAGAAGGGGGTGCGGTTGGCCTTGTAGCCGTAGGTGTTCAGGTTGGCAATGTTGTCTCCGTGGACATTCAGGCGCAGCAGCTGCTGCTGCGCTCCCACCGCGCCGATATAGAAGGATTGATTCATGCCGCCTCACCTCTCCTTACATCCGGCCCAGATCGCTGGCCGCGTGATTCATCAGCTCGTCGTACATCTTGGTCACCGAGGCCGCGCTCTGCAGCGCCCGCTGACAGGTGAGCATGTCGGTCATCTGCCGGATCATATTCACATTGGACCGCTCCACATACTTCCACAAAACGGAGGGACTCTCCACCACAGTGGGGTTCTCCCCCAGGAAAAAGCCCTGATCGTTGTGCTCCAGCTGCTCCAAGTCGTCGAAGGCGTACACCCCCAGCCGGCCCAGGTACTCCTCTCTCTCCGTAAAGATATTGCCCTGTGCGTCCACGTTCAGCTTGTCGGTGCCCAGAATGATGGGGCTCCCGTTGGGGTCCAGCACCCGGCCCATGCCTGGATAACACAGGTATCCCTCGTCATCCAGAGAGAAATTGCCCGACCGGGTATAGGCGATATTGCCCTCATCGTCCTGAACGGCAAAGAATCCGTCCCCCATGATGGCGAAATCCAGGGCAATGCCGGTGGGCTCAGGGATGCCCTGCTCCTGATTCACGTAGATTTCGCTGTTGGCCCGAATATAGCTCTGGCGGCCGATCTCGGTGTAGATCTTCTCCGTGTTGCCCACCCGGGCGTACATCACATCGTCGAAGGTGCTGGCAGTGTAGCGGCTCTCTTTGAAGCCGGCGGTGGAGATGTTCACCATGTTGTTGCCCACCACGTTCAGGTGGCGCTGCTGGGTCAGCATCCCGGAGGTGAGGTTGTAAAATCCTTTAAACATCTTGCATCATGCCTTCTTCCGCTTTTTCGAGGATTTTTTGGGCGGTGTGCTGTTCATGTATGTGCCCATGAAGTCCCGCAGCTTTTGAATGGCCCGGGAGTGGATCTGGGAGATACGGGGCTCACTCACCCCCATCACCTGGGCAATCTCCTTCATGTGAAGGTTTTTTTCATAGTAGAGGGACAGGACGATCTGCTCATTTTTTTGCAGAGACGCGATGCCGTCGGCCAGAGTCTGCTGGAGCTCCTGATCCTCCAGCACGGTCTCCGGCTGGAGCTTGGGGTCTTCGGAGGACACCTCAAACCGATAGCCCTCCAGGTCCCGAGCGTCCATCAGCGCGTCCAGGGACAGGGTGTTGGAGAGGGCCACCTTGGCGGCCTCCTTCTGGTACTTGTCTGTGGGGATACCCAGGCGGTCGGCCACCTCCTGGTCGCTGGGGAAGCGCCCCAGCTCGTTGGCCAGGGTGGACACCGCCGCGTCAATCTCCTTGGCCCGCTGGCGGATGTTCCGGGGCAGCCAGTCCTGCTTCCGGGCCAGGTCGATGACCATCCCCCGGATACGCTTGGACACGTAGGTCTCGAATTTGATCCCCTTGTCCGGGTCGAATTTGTCAATGGAGCTGAGCAGGGTGAGAATCCCCTCGCTGACAATGTCGTCCACCTGGGCAAAGCTGCTGTACACCCCCCGAATCTGGAGAGCGGCGCTTTTGATCAGCCCTTCATACCGCAGAACCAGGGGCCATTTCAGGTTCTCGTCCCCGGTCTGTTTGTAGGCGGCCAGCAGCTCAGGGGTGCCCATGGCTTCGATCTCCTCCTGAGTGTACCGGTTCTGGACGGCGCCCGCGCTCATGTGGCCACCGCCCTTCTCTCCCGCATGGGGGACTCGGCGGTGATGTTGCCCAGGGCCTGAATCTGCACGCTGTTGGTGATCTCATTGAAGGAGAGCACATAGACGTTGGGATAGAACTGGGTGATCATCCGGCTGAAATAGCCCCGGATCACCTGGCTGACCAGAATCACCGGCGTCTGGGACAGGTCGCCGAATTTCTTCAGGTGCTCAGACATCTGCGAGATGATATTCTGCATCAAATCGGGACCCATGGCCAGATAGACGCCCTGTTCGTTGCGGGTGAGGGAGGAGATGATCCGCTTCTCCACCTCCGCGTCCAGGGTGATAACCCGCAGCTGCCCGTCCTCGCAGAATCTTCTTGTGATGGTGCGGGCCAGGGCGCCGCGGACCTGCTCGGTGACCATATCCAGGTCCCTCCCCTGAGCAAAGCCGTCGGCGGCGGTCTCCACAATGGTGGCCAGGTCCTTGATGGGAACTCCCTCCTGGAGGAGGTTGCGCAGCAGCTTCTCCAGCTTGGAGTAGGGGATGAGGGCGGGCACCGCCTCCTCCACCAGTTCAGGGGAGGCCTGCTTCAGGTTCTCCACCAGCCGGATGGTCTCCGCCCGGTTGAGCAGCTCGTAGGCGTGCTTTTTCACCGTCTCGGCCAGGTGGGTGAGCATGACGGACAGCGGATCGATGACGTTGTAGCCGTAGATCTCCGCCATTTCCTTGTTCTCCGGCAGAATCCACCGGGAGGGGATGCCGTAGGCGGGCTCGATGGTCTCGATGCCGTCGATCTCCCCCAAGGGGTTGGGGGGCTCCAGCGCCAGGTAGTAATCCACCAGAATCTCCCCCTGAGCCACCACCTCGCCCTTGATGCGGATGGCGTACTGGTTGGTGCCCAGCGTGGAGGCGTCGTGGAGGCGGATGGAGGGGATGACAAAGCCCATGTCCTGGGCATACTGCCGCCGGAAAATGACGATACGGCTGATGAGCTTGCCGCCGTGGCTCTCGTCCACCAGGGGGATGAGGCTGTAGCCAAACTCCATCTCCACCGGCTCCACCGACAGCAGGGAGTATACATTGTTGATATCCTTGTAGTAGTCGCTCTCGCTGGGCGCGGCCTCCTCGGGAATCTCCACAGGCCCCTGGGCCGCGGCGGCCTCGGCCTGACGCTGGGCGCTCATCTGGCGGCTGAGGAAGATTCCGCCGGCCAGAAGCGCCACGCCCCCTATGCCCAGCGGAATAGTGGGCGTACCGGGAACGGCGGCCAGAAACAGCAGGATCACGCCGGTGGTGGTGATGGCTCTGGGCTGTGCCTTGAACTGGCTCACCACGTCCACGTTCAAGCTGCCGTCGGACACAGACCGGGTGACGATCATGCCCGTGGCGGTGGAGATCATCAACGAGGGGATCTGGGACACCAGACCGTCGCCGATGGTGAGGATGCAGTAGCGGCTCATCACGTCCATGATGTCGCCGCCGTTGACCACCATACCGATGATGATGCCGCCCACCAGGTTGATGATGGTGATCACGATGGACATGGTGGAGTCGCCCTTGACGATCTTGGTGGCGCCGTCCATGGCGCCGTAAAAGTCGGCTTCCTTCTGAATCTTCTCCCGGCGCATCCGGGCGGTCTGCTCGTCGATGAGTCCGGAGGACAGGTCCGCGTCGATGGCCATCTGCTTGCCGGGCATGGCGTCCAGGGTGAAGCGGGCGGCCACCTCGGACACGCGCTCCGCGCCCTTGGTGATGACGATGAGCTGCACCAGCACGATGATGAAGAAGATCACGAAGCCCACCACGATGTCGCCGCCGGTGACCAGCTGGCCGAAGTTTTCAATCACCTCGCCGGGATAGCCGGTGGTGAGGATCATCCGGGTGCTGGACACGTTCATGCCCAGCCGGAACAGGGTGGTAATCAGCAATAGGGATGGGAAAATGGAAAATTCCAGCGCCTCCGAGATGTTCATGGTGATCATCAGGATCATGATGGACAGTCCGATGTTGATGATGAGCAGGATGTCCAGAATCTGCGGGGGCAGCGGGATGAACAGGAACATAACCACAACCACCACAAACAGCGCTATGACATTGTCCAAAATGCGTTTGAGCATGGGTGGCTTCACCTCCGGGTGGGTCGTCCTGGCCGTTTATTTCACAATCTGCTTTTGGCTGTTCAGCTTGAAGATGTACACCAGCACCTCCGCCACCGCGCTGTACAGCTCGGGGGGGATGAACTGGTTCAGCTCCGTCTGGGCGTATAGCGCCCGGGCCAGAGGGACGTTCTCAATCACCGCCACCTTGTTTTCCTCGGCGATCTGGACAATGCGCAGAGCCACGTTGTCCTGTCCCTTGGCCAGCACGATGGGGGCGTCGTCCCGGTCCGGCTTGTAGCGCAGGGCCACGGCGAAATGGGTGGGGTTACGGATGACCACGTCCGCCCCGGGCACCTGCTGCATCATCCGCTGCTGGGCCCGGCGGCGCTGGATCTCCTTGATCTTCCCCTTCACCTGGGGGTCGCCTTCCATCTGTTTGTATTCCTCTTTGACCTCCTGCTTGGTCATCTTCATCTGCCGCTCATAGTCCCACCACTGGTAGAAAAAGTCCATGGCGGCCACCGCCACAAAGGCGATGCAGATGCGCATCACCATGCCCCCCGCCACCTCCACCAGGTGGGCACAGGCGGCGGTCAGGTCGGTGTACAGATACCGGGAGCTCTCCAAAAACATGTCCCGGATGCTGAGAAAAACGATGGTCATCAGAATAGCTATCTTGATGATGCCCTTCAGAGTCTCCACCAGACTTTTCAGCGAAAACAGCCGCTTGAAGCCCTCCAATGGGTTGAGGCGGCTGAATTTTGGCTTCATCGACTCGGTGCTCACCAGGAACTGGGTCTGGGCAAAGGTGGCCGCCACGGCGCACACAATGGCCACGCCCACCACCGGCCCCACAGTCTTGGCCAGCAGCGCCAGGGCCTGCATCGACAGCTCGCCGGACAGCCCCACCACCTCTCGGGGCTCCTCCGCCGCAGTGGTCAGGCACAGGGCCATAAACCCCCCCAGCTGCTGGGCAAAGGTGCCTGTGAGCAGCCACAGCGTGGCAAAGGTGCCCAGCAGGCTGGCCACCGCCACCGCGTCCCGGCTCATAAAGACGTTGCCCTTTTTTCGTTCGTCCCGTCGCTTTTTTGGTGTTGCTTTTTCGGTTTTATTCCCTTCGGCCAACGTCCATCCCCCCCCGGCCTATGACAGGGCCCCTTCCTCGGAAGGGCGGGGAAGAAGCGGAAAACACGGTGTGCTGCGCCCCGGATCCGGAGCTTTTATCATCCGGCCAGGGCCAGGATATCGTGCAGGCTGTTGAGCATGGCCATCTCCGCCTGGAGCAGGAACTCGCTGAAGGGGACCACCAGCACCAGCAGCAGCGCCAGACCCACGATCACCTTCAACTCAATGTTGATGGCGAACACATTGATCTGGGGGATGACCTTCATCAGCACCCCCATGCCCACCTGGGCGATGATCTCTGCGGCCAGAATTGGCATACACAGCTTCACCGCCAGCACGGTGCACTCCACGAACAGCTCCAGCAGCAGGTTGTAGGCGGGCAGGCCGATGGACACCTGCCCAAAGGGCACGATCTCCTCCGAGGTGAGGAACAGCCGCAGCAGGGTGAGATGCCCGCCCCCCGCGAAAAACAGCAGGGTCATCAGCAGGTTCAGCAGCTGTCCGCTCACCGACAAGCTGGCCTGGGCCCCCGCGTCGTACATCTGGTTCATGGTCATGCCCATCTGGGTGTCGATGGACGAGCCGGCCAGCTGCGGGATATAGAAGAAAAAGTTTACCGCCATGCCCAGGAGGAAGCCGACGGCCACCTCCAGCAGGGCCAAAACCATGAACTCAGCCGTCCCCACCGGAACGGCCACCTGCTGGGTGCTCACCGACGCCACAAAGACCGACAGCACCAGCACCATGCCCGCGCGGAAGGAGGCGGGGATGGTGGTGCGGCCCAGGATGGGGTTGAAGAGAATAAATCCGCTTACGCGGGCGACGATAAACAGGAAGAGGGTCAGCTCCGCCCAGTCAATCATGGGTGCGCTCCTTTGGCAGTCAGCTGGCGATCAGCGTAAAGATCTGCCGGGTGTAATCCTGGAGGGTGTCCATCATCCAGCCCCCCGCCAGCAGCAGTACGCCCACCACCACGATCAGCTTGAGAATGAAGGAGATGGTCTGCTCATGGATCTGGGTAACCGCCTGAAAGATGGCCACCACCACACCCACCAGCATACTCAGCAGCAGCATGGGGGTGGACAGCTTGATGGCCACTCCCACCGCGTCCCGCAGCAGGTCTGTTACCAGTGTGGTATCCATAGCGCGCTCCTTCCAAAATCAAAATCAGTATACCCCCTGCACCAGCGAGGAGAACAGCAGGTTCCACCCGTTGACGGACACGAACAGCAGCAGCTTGAAGGGGGTGGAGATCATGGCCGGCGGCAGCATGATCATGCCCATGGACATCAGCGTGGAGGACACCACCACGTCGATGAGCAGGAAGGGGATATACAGCAGCAGCCCCGTGTAGAAGGCCCGCTGGAGCTCCTGGGTCATAAAGGCGGGCACGATGAGGCGCAGCGGCAGCTCCATGGCCTCCGCCCGGGTCTCGGGCTCGTCCACATGGGCCAGGTTGCAGTACATCCCCAGGGTGTTCCACTCCAGATTGTCGATCATGAAATCCTTCAGCGGGACCGAAGCCCGGTCCAGGAACTCCTCCTGGCCGATCTCCTGCTCGGTGTAGGGCTCCCAGGCCTCCGTCCCGATGCGCTCGATCACCGGGTTCATGGTGATGAGGGTGAGGAACATGGCAATGCCCACCAGCACCACATTGGGCGGGGTCTGCTGGGTGCCCATGGCGGTGCGCAGAAAGGACAGGGAGATGATGTACCGGGTGAAGGAGGTCATCATCACCAGCATGGAGGGCAGCAGGGCCAGCATCGTGGTGAGGAAGATGATCTCCAGGCTCTGGACGCTGTCCCCGTTGATGTTGATCAGGCTCTCCGGCATCCTATCCTCACCTCGGCTTCCTTTGCTTGAGTACGGTGCGCAGCGCTTCCCCAAAGCTGGGGGGCGCCGGCTGGTCGGAGGAGGCGTACAGGGCCTGGGCCTCCTCCTGGGTGAGCTCCGCCACCAGGGACACCCCCGAGGGAGTCACCCCCAGCAGGAGGTAGCGCTCTCCCGCCTGGACCAGGGCCAGGCTCTGCTCCCGGCCCAGGGACAGACGGGTCAGCACCTTGAAGCGCTCTCCGCCGCTGGCCATGCCCAGTCCTCCTAAGCCGCCCCGGCCCGCCACATACCGCGTGAACAGGTAGGCCAGCGCGATGATGACCAGCACGCACACCAATAGCCATATCAGGGAGAGGATGTGATCCAGGCCGGTTCCCTGGGTCAGGGTAAGAGGGAAATCGCGAAGGGGCATCTCTGTCAGGGCGCGCCCAGAATGGAGGTGACGGTCTTCAGCACCCGGTCGGGCTTAAAAGGCTTGACGATGAAGTCCTTGGCGCCGGAACGCACCGCGTCCATCACCATGCTCTCCTGGCCCATGGCGGAGCACATGACCACGTTGGCGCTGCCGTCCTTGGCACGGATGGCCTTCAGGGCCTCCAGACCGTCCATGTTGGGCATGGTGATGTCCATGACCACCAGGTCGGGGCCGATCTCGCTGAACTTCTCCACCGCGTCGGCGCCGTCAACAGCCTCGAACACCTCGGTGTAGCCGTTCTTGGTCAGGGTATCCTTGATCATCTTGCGCATGAAAGCCGCGTCGTCCACTAACAAAATCTTCTTAGCCATGGTAATGATCCATCCTTTTCAGTTTATGTTTTGCGCCTCGCCGCTGAAACCGCGGAAGGGCTGATTTCACTTGCCTGCCAGCATCTCGATGCCGGGGGTCTGCACGATCTCCGTGATTCGGACGCCGAAGTTGTCCTCAATCACTACGACCTCTCCCCGGGCAATACACTTGCCGTTGACGAACAGATCCACCTGGTCGCCGGCCAGTTTATCCAGAACCACCAGAGAGCCCTTGGCAAACTCCAGGATATCCTGAACCTTCCGGCGCGCCCGGCCGATTTCCACCGTCACCTGGAGGGGCACCTCCATGATGAGGTCCAAATTCTGGGCCTGCTCCTTGCCCAGCCGCTCCGTGGGATCCAGGGGCTCCATGGGCAGCGGCTTGGTGTTGATGATCTTGGGCTCGGGCGCCGCGACCCTCTGCCCCTGCTCAGGCTGCGGGGGATAGGGATAGGGGTAAGGCGGGTAGTACATGGGCGGATAGCCCATGTAGCCGCCGGGAAAAGCTCCGTCGCCGCTGGGCACAGGATATTGAGGCATTTGGCCCATGGGCGCGGCGGGCATTCCCTGGGGCGGCATCTGGGCCGCCGGGGGCTGCTGCGGAGGCTGCGGAGGCGCGGGAGCCGGGGCGGGCGCAGGCGCCGGAACAGGCTGCGCAGCGCCTCCCGCCAGCATTCGCTCGATCTCCTCCTGGCTCATCTTTCGGTCCTGCCCGCCGGAGGCGCTCTCGGGCTCCGGCGCGACCGCTCCCCCTCCGGCCAGCATCCGTTCGATCTCCTCCTGGCTCATGGTCCGATTGCTGGGAGCGGAGGCGGGAGCAGGCTCGGGCTCCGGCGCGGCGGCCCCTCCGCCCGTCAGCATCTGCTCAATCTCCTCCTGGCTCATCATGCGGTTGCTGGGCTCCGGCGCGGGCTCCGCCACGGCGGCGGGGGCGGAGGGCGCAGCGGCGGCAGAGGCACCTCCGCTCACCTCGTCCTCCAGACCCAGGCTCTTCAACAGCTCCTTGGCCAGGGCCACGGACATCACATTCATGAATTCGCTTTCCAGCGCATCCTCAATTTTCAGGAAAAACCGAACCACCACAACCTGGTCCGCACCCTGGGGCAGGTGCTCCTGCTTGAACTGCTCCAGATTTTCCAGCTCGAAGGACTGAGGCGTGGAGATATCCACCCGGAAGCCCAAAAAGTCGGACATGGCGGTGGCCGCCGAGCCCATCATCTGGTTCATGACCTCGCACACGCAGCTGATGGTCAGCTCATTGAGCTCAAAATCCTCATCGGCGGTCTCCATGCCCATGAGTATATCCACAATGACCTTGATGTCGCTGCGCTTGAGCAGCATGATGTTGCTGCCCTCCAGGCCCTCGACGTATTTGATCTCCACGCCGATGGCCGGTTCCAGGTTGCCCAGGGAAAATTCCTTGACGTCCACCACTGAGACCGTGGGGGTGGTGATATCCACTCGGTGGTCCAGCATGTTGGATACCGCGGTGGCCGAGGAGCCAAGGCTGATATTCATCATTTCGCCCAAGGCATCTATCGCCATTGGGCTGAAGATTTCCTTCTCCATCGCTTACTCGCTCCTTTGCTCGGCCGAATAGCAAACCTCGTCTATCTTAATGGCCATGTTTTTCTTATGGGTCCCAATGCGTCCGGTGAACCACTGGTAGCCGCCGATCTCCAGGAATACCGGGGAATCCTTGCTCCGGCCCAGGTCCACCACATCGCCCACGCTGAGGTGATAGATGTCGTTGAGGGACAGCTGGGTGTCTCCCAGCTCGGCGACAATCTCCAGGGTGGAATCCCGCAGCTGGTCGAAGATCTCCCCGGAATTGTCCTCGCTGGCGGCCTTGCGGCCCATGGTCTCCCGGCTGACCTCTCCGAACACGCTCATCAGCACATTGCCGGGCAGCACCACGCTCATGCGCCCCTCACTGCCGCCGAAGGTCAGCTTCATGTCCACCAGAACCACTGTCTCATCCAGGTTGAGCAGGGTGACCAGAGTGGGATTGACCTGGGTGCGCTCATACTCAAAGGTGATGGGAACGTAGTTCTCCCAGCTGCTGCCCATCAGGCCGACGATGTCCTTCAGCAGGAGCTCATAGAGCTGGAGTTCCAGGTCGGTATAGGCGTAGCCCAGGGGGATATCATGTATGACATCGTCCTCGCTGCCCATCATCCGGTCCATCATCCCCAGCGCCGTGGGGGTGGAGAGGTAGACCATCACCGGGTCCTCCGCCTGTACGTCCTTGCCGTCCGCCTCCCGGGAATGAACCGTGATGTTCACCATGGCCAGCACGTCCCCTTCCATGAGGGCGTTGTTGAATTCGTAGAACTTCTGCTCTTCGATGCTCTCCACCTCAATGGTGCAGCTGGTGCGCAGCTGGGCGTTGAGACGGGAGCTGATCACCCGAGTGTAGTTCTCGAAAATACCGTTGAGCATTTTGAGCCGGTCCTTGGTAAACTTTCGGGGGGTGGTGAAGTCGTATTTCCGATATTTTTTCTCCGGCTGCTTTTCCTCCGCCTTATCCGCAGCATCGCCGCCGCTGCGCATGGAGTTGAGCAGCGCGTCGATTTGACTTTGCGACAATACTTCAGCCATCGAATCACCTCACCTGATCTGCTGTTATTTTTTGGAGACCGCTGTGCCTCCGGGCGCGCCGGAATGCACGCAGGAGCTCCCTAAGGGGTCTGCTGGTTCATATCCTCTTCATCTCTGGTAATGTAGGTGGACAGCGCCTCTCCCAGCTCCTCCGCCTTCAGGTCGCGGCCGCTGATGACCATCTCCACCCGGCGGTTGTACTGCCGGGTCTCCGGCGTCTCGTTGCTGGAGATGGGCCTCCACTGCCCCATGCCCGTACCCACCAGACGGGCGGGATGGATGTCGCTGTTGAGCTGGAGAAATACCAGTACCTCCGTAGCCCTGTTGCTGGACAGGAAGCGGTCAAACTCCACATCGTTGCGTTTATGGGCCGAGCCCTGGGCGGTGTGCCCCTGGATCTGAATCTCCTCTATGGCATCCGACGCCTGATTCAGACATTCGCACACCTGGAGCAAAATCCCCTCGGCCTCTGGGCGCAGGTCAAAGCTGTCTCCATCGAAAAACACGGTGTCGCTGAATTTGACGTATATCTTACCGCCGCTCATCTCCACCTGGATGGAGCTCTCCATGCCCTCCTGGCCGGCGATCTGCTGAAAGGCCAGAAACAGGTCCTCCATGATCTCGTCCAGCTCCCGCTGGGCGGCCACGTCGGGCTCGGCGGGGTAGCCGCCCTGGGATTCGTCCGCCGGGTCGGCCACGGGGCCGTCAGTGCCTCCGGTCTCGGTGGGGGTCTCCTGGGCAAAGGGGTTGAAGCTGGTGACGATGGCCCGCCACTTCTCCTCACTGATGGTGGACATGGAGTACAGCAGCACGAAGAAGCACAGCAGCAGTGTTACCATGTCGCCGTATGTATCCATCCAGTTGGCGCCGCCGCCCCCGCTTTTTTTCTTCTTCATCAGCCTCTCAACTCCTTACCTCGGCGTTATTCTCCACCGCCGCCGCTTCCGCCGCTGCCGCCGGCCTCCCGCTGCTTCTGAGACATGTAGGTGAACAGCTTCTCCCGCAGGGCCTTGGGGTTCTCGCCGGACTGGATGGACATGATGCCCTCCACAATGATCTGCTTGCACAAGACCTCCTCGCTGTCCCGGGTCCGCAGGTTGTTGGCGATGGGGCCGAAGATCATATGGGCCAGAATACAGCCGTACAGGGTGGTAATCAGGGCGGTACCCATGTCCTTACCGATGCTGGAGCCGCCGTCTCCGCTGAGCTCCATGTTGTTCAGCATGTTGATCAGACCCACCAGGGTACCCACCATGCCGAAGGCCGGAGCTACGGAGCCCGCCTTGTCGTAAAGTCCGGCTGCGTCCTCATGCCGGGCGGACATGCACTCGATGTCGTTTTCCAGGATGGCCCGGACCTTGTCCGGGTCGTTGGCGTCCACGATGAGCATGATGGCCTGCTTGAAAAAGGGGTCCTGCTGCTCGTTGGCCTTGCCCTCCAACGCCAGCAGGCCGTTTTTACGGGCCGTCTGGGCCAGGTCCACCAACTGGTCGATGTAGCTCATGGGGTCAAACTTCTTGGCGTTGAGCATGATGCCGAAGTGCTTGGGGATGGCCGCCACGGTGCTGCCCGGGAAGCTGGCCACCACGATGGCCATGGTACAGCCAATAACGATGAAGATACTGGCCGCGTCAAAGAAGTTCCACAGGTTGTCTGGGTTAAAGGTAACGGGGGGCAGACCAGCCGCCTTGGGGCCGATGTTGATGCCCAGCACGCAGCCCAGCAGGAAGACCAGGATGGCGGCCACCAGGCCGATGATATAGGTTATATTCATTGCAAAGCTCTACCTCCAGCAGCCAAGGCGCTTCTGGGAGCACGGAGGAGCGTCCGGGCTCTGTTTTTGTCGCGCCTGTTGATTCCGGCCTGCCCGGGAGCGGGCGGGGACGGGCGGGGACTTTACCGCTTATCTACGATGGTGATCTCGCGCTGGATGTCCATCACCTTGGCATTATAGCGCGCGATCTTATCAATGATCTCCTCCGTGCTCTCCCGGACGAGGTAATAGTCGTGGTTCATCATGACGATCTTGGACTCCGGAATGGTCTCAATATACTCGATTTGCAGATGGTTGACAAGGAATTTTTCGTGGTTGCGCTTTGTCAAAACGATCATGGTATAAACCTCCTTTTTCCTAATGATAGGACCGCAGGGGGTTGGCCCCTGGGGAGGGCGGAGCCCTCCCCAGGGCAGTGTCACGGCTTGCGATTACCGCTTCATGTTGACCAGCTCCTCCAGCATGGAGTCGGTCACGGTGATGATACGGGTGTTGGCCTGATAGCCGCGCTGAGTAACGATCATGTTGGCAATCTCCTGCGCCAGGTCGGTCTTGGACATCTCCAGACCGGAAGAGCGCATCAGCGTGCCGCTGGTGCGGATCCGCAGGCCGTCCACAATGGTGGCGTCGGCGGCATCTGGGGCACCCCCCGCGTTGCCTCCCGCATTCCCGTCCGCGGGGATGAGGGACTTGTTTACCTGGGTGATGCCCATGCTCTGGGCGCCGCCGCCCAGGATGGCCACAGACAGGTCGCCCGCGCCCTCGCCGGCCTTATAGTTGGTGCTGCCCACCTGGGTGACGCCGTTGGGGTTGGTCACCATGCCCACGGCCACGCAGCCGATGGTGACAACCTCGCCGGTGGCCTCGCTGGTGCCGGTGATGAGGCCGGTGGTCTCACTGAAGGAGATGTTGGTGAACTTGGCCACCTCGTAGGTGGACTCCACCGTCTCACCGTTGTCTTTCAGGGTGGTGCCGTAGTCGTAGAGGTGCTGATTGGTCGCCGCGTCGGGGTCGCCGGGCTGCTGGCCGCCGCCGGCGGCGTCGTTGAGCCGGTCATCCTCATTGGTGCCGCCGCCCGGCTTGGGATAGCCGATGTGGAGGCCGCCATCCTTGTCCGAATACACCCGGGGATAGCGGATGGGCACCAGCTGGTCGCTGAAGATGGGGTCGCCCACCTTCTTCCCCTCGGGGATCTTATCCCCCTCCTGGTAGGTGCCGATACACGCGAAACCGTACACCACCATGCCCGCCTCGTTGGTGAGGTAGCCGTCGGCCTTGAACTCGAAGTTGCCCAGCCGGGTGAGGGTGAGGGACTTGAGCTCGTTGGGGTCCTTGCCGTCAAAATTCAGGGTCTGGCTCTTGTCGCCCAGCAGGAAGAAGCCGTCGCCGTCCAGCATCAGGTCGGTGGGCTTGCCGGTGACGCCGTAGTTGCCGGTACTCATATCGATATCCACCGACCCCACAGTGGAACCGTAGCCGATCTGGGAGGGGTTCTTGCCGCCGGACACGGTGGTGCCGTTGGAGCCGCCGGACAGAGTGGTGTACAGGGAGGTCTTGAAAATGGCCCGCCCGGACTTATAGCTGTAGGTGTTGACGTTCGCCACGTTGTTGCCGATGACGTTCAGGTTCTGCATATGAGTCCGCAGGCCTGCGATGGCCGCATACATTGCACCAGTCATAGTGAGATAATTAACTCCTTTCGGTTTGACGCCGCCCGGCCTGTGTCAAACGGACACAGGCCAAAGGCATCCGAAAAATCGGTCCTGCCATCTGCTTATCATATTACAGGAAGACGGCGCCGTCAATATTAGTGAAGATATTTTCCTTCATTTCTTCCTGGGTAATTGCGGTAATGACCTTGGCGCTGGGCACGTTGATGATAAAAGCGTGCTCCGAATCCATGGCCAGGATATTGGTGGCTCCCTTGGCCTGGGCCCGGATGACGCTGCCCGCCAGCTGGTCCATCAGATCCGGCGTGACCTCAATGCCCCGCTCCTGCACCCGGGAAATTGCGTGCTTAGAGAACGCGACGCTTTGGGCCTGCTGCTGGCTGCTGACCAGCTCCTGCTGGAGCATGGCGCCGAAGCTGCCCCCTGGTCCCCGCGGCTGTACCCGGGCTTGTGGCGCGTCCGTGCGCGGCAGTCCTGATACGCGATGGATCATCCTCAGTCACCTCATCACTTTACTCTGTCTGCTGCGTAGAGTCTCCGGTGTTCCCGCCGTCGCCGGTTCCCTGGTTCTCGCCTGCGCCGTCGCCGGGCTTCACGCCGTCGGACCCCTCGGTCCCACCTGTGCCGTCGCCGGGTCCCACACCGTCGGGGCCCTCGGTCCCGCCTGTGTTGTCGCCCTCACCGTCGCCTTCGCCCTTGTCGGGCTCCTCAATCTCGGGGAGCTTACCCACTGCCATGATCTGGTTGAGGAAGTAAGTCTGGCCGTCGCTGCCGAAGATGACCTGCTGGCCGCCGGCGGTGCCGGTGCCGATGACCTCGATCTCCCGCTCCTCCAGGACATTACCGTTGAGAATGCCGATGGTAACAGTCTTGCCCACCAGAGAGCTGGCGTAGCTCATCACACTGGCCTCGGTCACGTTGGTCAGAGCGGTGACCATCTGCATCTGGACCAGCTGATTCATCATCTCGCTGGTATCCATGGTGTCGTCCATGGTCTGGTTTTGAAGCTGGACAATCATCAGCTGGAGGAAGTCCTGCATGTCCAGCTCGGTGTTGTTCTTCCGGCTGGTGCTGTTGACCGCATCAATGCCGTTGCCTGTGCCCAGCAGATAGCTGATATCCGCCATATAACTCATTCAGATTGCGCTCCTTTCTGCTTCAGATATCCTCCCCGTCCGCGGGGATCAGCCCCAGGCGCAGCTGCTGGACGAAGTCCTGGCTGTTATGCTGCTCTTGACGGGGGCGGCGCTGCTCCTGATTCTGGCCGCCATGGCCGTTGTGGCCATCGTAGGGATGCTGATTCTGGTTCTGCTGGCTCTCCTGCTGGCGCTGGACGTTCACCTGCACATCCTGCTGGGTGCGGCTGCTGAGCATGCCCTGCAGGTCGGCGGCGTGCCGCTCCAGCAGGCCTCGGGTCTCGCCGCTGTGGGCGCTGAGGGCCACGCGCAGAATGCCGTCGGCGCTCTGGCTGATCTCCACCGTCACGCTGCCCAGGTTTTCCGGGGTCAGCTGAATGCGCACCAGGGATTCGCCCTTTTGCAGGGCCTGCGCCAGTCCGGCGTCGATCTGCTGGGCCACGTTCTGGGGCTGCTCCACGTCGTAGGTCTCGCCCACCTTGATGGGGGCCGCCTTCACGTCCTGGAAAACCTGCCGGGGGCCCTGCTCCACGTCGATGAGCTCCACCTGGGTGTCCTCATCCTTCTCCTGGGGCTTGACCTCTTCCACCGCCTGCTCCACCGTCTTACCCGCCTGGTCGTTCACCGCCTTCTCCAAAAGCTGGGCGGGGCCGTGCTCCACGGTGGGGTCGGTGGCCTCCAGCATGGCGTCGGCCTCGGGGTCGGAGAACTCGATGATCTGGCTGTCGCCCATGAGCTGCTGGAGCTCCTGCATCTGGCTCTCGTCCAGACCGGTAACGGGGATAAACTGCACGTCGGCGCCTTTCCAGGCGATCACGAACTCCCCGGGCTCATAGGTCTGTCCGTCGAGGGTCATCGCGGCGATGCCGAGCTGAGAGATGGCGTAGCCCTGCTCCGCCAGCTTCTTAATCCGGTCCAAGGCGCTCTCCCCTTTAACGGGGCCATCCTTCTCGGTCACGCCGTCGGCCTTGGGCTTCTGCTCCACGGACGAGTCGGTCTTGACGGACTGGGACTTCTGGTCCAGCAGCTTTTGGAAGTCGCCGGTGGCCTTGTCGCCGCCTTTGCCCGTCTTGGGCACCATGCCTTGGGCGGCCATGGCTTGGAACATCGCCATGACCATGTTTGTCTGCTCCATTTTCTTTACACCTCCTTAAAATGAGATATCTATTTCCAAACGGCGGCGAACCGCCGGATGGAACAAGCAAATATGGGCCGCTGGGCACATGCCTGTGTTCAAACAGCGTCTAGGCTCCAATACTGGCCCGGGCCCGGGCGGAGCTGACAAACTCGTCGATCAGGTTCTCCTCATTCTTCTGAATCGCCTTGTTGTACAGCTCCAGCTTCTTGTCCTTCAGCTTCTCGATGGAGGAGGTGTCGATCTTGGCGTCCACCACCTCCTGGCGCTTGGCGTCCTCCTGGCGGCGCAGCTCCTCCAGTCTGTCGGTTTCCCGCTGGATGTCATTCTCCAGCACCCGCAGGCCGTTCTGGTAAAACAGAGCGTCCGCGATGGTCATGCCCTCGGCCTTGCGCTGGCAGTACTCCTCATTGCACATCCGGTACTCCTGCCGGACGGCCTCCAGCACCTCCTCCTGCGCCCGCACCTGGGCCAGAATGGCGGCGTGCTCGCCCTTCAGGGCGTCCAGCACCTGCTGCTTATAGGCTAGAACCGAATCCAGAGAGAATTTGAATTTCTTCATCTGTCCGCTCTCCTCAGAGGATTATTTCAAAATCTTGGCCATCTCGGCCACGCATTGATCATAGGAGAATGCCTGGTCCACCGCCTGCATCAAAAACTCGTTCACCGCGTCGATCTTGGACATGGCGAAGTCCAGCTTGCGGTTGCTCCCCGGCTTGTAGGCGCCGATGGCCACCAGGTCGGCGTTCTTCTCGTAGACGCTCATAATATCTCGTATGCGGGATGCCAGCTGACGGTGCTCCGGCGGGACAATCTCCACCATCAAACGGGAGATGCTGGCGGACACGTCAATGGCTGGATAGTGGTTGGAATTGGCCAGCTGGCGGGAGAGGACGATGTGCCCGTCCAAAATGCCCCGGACCGTGTCGGCGATGGGCTCGTTGGTGTCGTCGCCCTCCACCAGCACGGTGTAAACGCCGGTGATGGAGCCCCGGCTGAAATTGCCGCTGCGCTCCAGCAGCTTGGGCATCTCCGCGTACATGGAGGGGGTGTAGCCCCGGCTCACCGGGGGCTCGCCGATGGCCAGGCCGATCTCTCTTTGGGCCATGGCGAAACGGGTGAGGGAGTCCATCATCAGCAGCACGTCATAGCCCTGATCCCGGAAAAACTCGGCGATGCCGGTGGCCACGCTGGGGCACCGCATCCGGAGCATGGCGGGCTGGTCGGAGGTGGCCACCACCAGAATGGACCGCTTCATCCCCTCGGGGCCCAGGTCTTTTTCCACGAACTCCAGAACCTCGCGGCCTCGCTCGCCCACTAGGGCGATGACATTGATGTCGGCGGTAACGTTTTTTGCGATCATGCCCATCAGGGTGGACTTGCCCACGCCGGAGCCGGCGAATATACCGATACGCTGGCCCTTTCCAATGGTGATGAGCCCGTCGATGGCCTTCACGCCGAACTGGATTCGCTCCCGGATGGGGGGGCGCTGAAGGGGATTGATGTATCCGCCGCCCACGCAGTAGGAAGTGCCCCCCTCAAAGGGGCCCTTACCGTCGATGGGCTGGCCCAGGGCGTTGATGATGCGTCCCCGGAGGAACTCCCCCACCTGGAGGGTGAGCTGCCGCCCGGTGTTGCGCACGAAATTGCCCGCCGAGATGCCGCTCATGTCCGAGTAGGGCATGAGCAGGATGTGGTCATTTTTGAAGCCCACCACCTCGGCGGTGACCTGCCCGCCGGAGTCGCCGTTGTAGATCCGGCAGATGTCGCCCACGGCCGCCCGGCCGCCGGAGGCCTCGATGGACATACCCACAATGTTTTCAATTTTTCCCGTCAGGCTGTAGGGCTCCGCGTTGTAGACCTGGCGGGTCATCTGCTGAAAAGCGGAAGGCATGGTTTCCTCCATCGGCCATATGTCTGAAAGCATCCCTCCCGGCCCGGGAGCGCTGGACGCCTTGTTAAGAACCTGTATCCACAACCTCAATTCACCATCTGACCGGGCCTTTTCCCGTCATGCGGCGTTGAATTTTCTTGAAATAAACACAATTATTCCTGCGAAAATTCGCCTTGCCTGACGGGAAAATCCCTCGGCCATCCGGCGATTTCGGCTGTGAATACAGGTTCTAAGTTCTTACACGCGCTATGGTTGGAACAGGGTCATCCCGGACGCGCTGTTGGCGGTGTCCATAAGGATGGTCCGCAGGTTGTTCAGCTGGGTGGCCGCGCTGGCGTCCACAATCTCGTCGGGCATTTCGATGATGCAGGTGCCCGACTCGTCATCGGACATGGGGATGATGCGCACCCGGTCAGACAGGGCGCTGAGGGCGGCGGACAGGGAGGCGGGAATCTGGGTGAGCCGCTTGGCGTCGCACTCGGATATGTATATGTGCACCCATTCCTTTTTCTTCCGCTTGTCAATGGCGGTCTGGATCATGCGGCTGATCACGTCGGCGCTGCTCTTCAGGCTGACGCACACCACCTTCTCCGCCACCGCCAGAGCCAGGTCCCGCAGGTCGTCCACGCTGTGGTCCATCTGCCGGTCCAGCGCCACGCCCGCCTGCTCCATAAAGCGGTGGACCTCCTCCTCCAGCCGGGCGGCCTGCTCCTCCCGCTGCTGGGCCGACTCCTGGGCGGCCTGGGCCATCCCCTGGACGTAGCCCTCCTGGTAGCCGCTCTCCCGGGCCTTGGCGAAAACATGCTCCGCCTCCCGGTCCGCGTCGTCCCGGGCCTGGCTGAGGATGCGGTCCGCGTCCCGCCGGGCGTCGGCCAGGATCTGCTCCGCCTGAATCTGGGCAAAGCTTATCGGGCTCTCCTGCACCTCAGGCTCCGGCTCGGACTCACTGCCGGGCTCCTCCAGCTCCTCCCCGATCTCCACATCCAGCAGGGGGGGCGGGGACTCCTCAGGCGGGGGCGCAGGCTCCTCGGGCGCAGGCAAGTCCTCCACCACCAGCTCCGCCGCGTCGGGGAACTGGTAGGGCTCCGCCTTGGCCCGGGAAAAGGCCTTGAATATGTTAGGCAATGATATCGTCCTTTCCGCCCTTCGCTATGATGATCTCGTTCTTCTCCTCCAGGTCGCGGATGATATCCACAATGCGCTGCTGGGCGTCCTCCACGTCCTTCATGCGGACATTGGTGGTGATCTCCAGGTCGTCCCGGATGTTCTGAGCCATACGGGTAGACATGTTGTTGAGCAGCTTTTTGGTGACCTCCTCGTTGGCGGACTTGAGGGCCAGCACCAGGTCCCGGGGGTCGCAGTCCCGGACAAAGCGCTGCACAGAGCGGTCGTCCATGGTGATGATGTCCTCGAACACGAACATCCGCTTGCGGATCTCGTCGGCCAGCTCCTGGTCGTAGGCGGACAGGCCATCGAAGATGTTTTTCTCGCTGGTGCGGTCCAGGTTGTTCATCACGTCGGCCACGTAGTCGATGCCGCCCACCTTCACGTTGGCGCTGGTGACAATATTGGAGAACTTCTTGCGCATCTCCCCCTCGATGATCTTGACGGCGATGGGGGACACGCTCTCGATCTTGGCCATGCTCTCCACCACCTGGACCTGGCGCACCTCGTCCAGCTGGGAGATAACCCCGGCGGCCTTGTCGGGCTCCACATAGGACAGCACCAGGGAGATGGTCTGGGGACGCTCGTTCTGCAGGGCGGAGAACAGGGATTTCTCGTCCGCCTTTTCCATAAAGGAGAAGGAGCGGTTTTGCAGAGACTTGGTCACCTTCCCCAGCAGCTCGTCCGCGGTCTGGGGCCCGTAGGCCTTTTCCAGCACCGTCCGGGCATACTCCAGCCCGCCCTCTGTCACCGCCCGGTTGGTGCGGCACAGCTGGTAGAACTCGTACAAAATCTCCTCGGTCTGCTCCGAATCCAGGAAGCCCAGCTTCGCCACCTCAATGGTGAGCTGCTCCACGTCCTCCGGCTCCATGTGCTTATACAGCGCGGAGGCGCGTTCCACCCCCAGCGCGATGATGACGGTGGCGGCCCGCTGGGCTCCGGTGAGCTTGACGTCGGATGGAAAAGCGGATTTTTTCTTTGAAACCGGCTTGCTCTCCCCAGCGAGAGCGGCGACCGGGGCTTCCGCGACGGCGGCGTCAGGCATTGTCTCCATCCTCCTTTAGCCAGCTCTTGATGAGCAGAGCCGAAACCTCCATGTTTTCGTCCACAAAGTCCCGGATGCTCTGGCGCAGCTCCATGCTGCGCTCGGTGTGCAGGTCCATCACGTCGGCGCCGTTGATGGGGTTGCCGTCGGCGTCCAGCTGGGGCTCCTGGTCCAGCTCGGGCATGGCCACGGCCAGCAGCTCCTCCACGGCCTGCTGCTCGGCCTCCTCTTTCTTCCGCTTCTTGCGGCGCAGCAGCAGAATGATGGTGAGCACGATGGCGAACAGCAGCAGCCCGGCCCCCAGGGCGATGAACACCCACACGGGCACGCCCAGCAGGGTGGGCGGAGTCTCAGGCTCTTCGGGCAGAATCTCCTCCTGGAACTCCTCGTGGAGGACGGACACATATCGGGCCTGGTACGCCTCCGCAGTCATGCCCTCTTCCAGCTCCAGAGGAACCACAATGCCGCAGGCCTTGGCCACCGCGTCTCGGATATTGTCAACATTGGCGTTGGGGGCAGTGCGGGCGTTGATGCCCACCATGGCGGTGACGTCGGAAATCGTGCCGGCGGTGATGACCATCTGGGTCTGGGTCTTGGGGTTGTCGTACTGGGTCTCGTGCTGCTCCTCCAGAATTCTTTGGAGCTCGGCCTGGGCGTCCCCCGGCTCCACATAGGTGGGCAGGTCGCTGTTGGTTTGGGTGCCCACAGTGCCTCCCACGGCCCCCTCGTCCGGCGTGAGAAATTGATAGCTGAAAAACTGCTTGCCGACGATGCCCCGGCCGCCGGTCTCGCCGTCCTCCGCAAACTCAGGCAGGTGGACCTGGTAGTCGTTGACGGTCTTGTCCCCCAGCTCCACCGTGACGTTGACGGTGGCGGTCACATTGCCCACCCCGTAGATGGGCTCCAGGGCCTGGAGGATCTGGCTGCGCAGCCGGTCGTTCCACTGCCGCTCCAGCTGGAGCTTCAGCGCGGAGCTGGCCGCGGCGGTGGAATTGGGGTCGCTCTGGCCGCTGTAATCGTGGCCATCCGTGTCCTCAATGCTGACAGACTCTATATTCAGCCCCGGCACGCTTCTGGCGACATAGTTGCGGATGGCGTTGACCTGCCCGCTGTCCAGAGTCTTGCCGTTCTGCATGGTGAGCATTACGCCGGCGGTGGCCTCCACCACGTTGTTGGTGTCCAGTATGTAGCCCCGGTCCTCACCCATATTGATCTCCACCGACGCGTCCCGAACGCCGGAAAACTGGCGGATGGTCCTGGCCAGCCGCTCCTGCAGGTCCAGCTGCCAGGCCCGGTTTCGGTCCGCCTGGGTGGACAGGGGCCCCACCTGCTCGAAATAGCCGGTGGGGGACGCGCTGTCCTGGGAGTACTGCTCCACCAGCAGCCGGGCCTTCAGGCTGGCGGCCTGGCCCTCCGGCACCAGAATGGTGCCGGAGCCCTCCATGCGGTAATCACTGATCCCCTGCTGCTGGAGCCAGCTGAGCACCGCCCCGGCCTCCTCATTGGTGGCCCCGGTGATCAGAGCGGCGTAGGGCCTGGTATTCAGGAAAATCACCACCGCGATGGTCAGCAGAACCAACGTGGCGGCAATAATAATCCAAATTTTCTTGGAAACCTTTCCAAGGGCTGTTTTTACCTTTTCCCAGTAGCCCTTCAGCTTCTCCTTGTTCAAGCGCCATCAACCCCGCTCTCCGCGTTCTTTGCTATCGTACTGCGTGCAGAACCTGCATCTCCAACTTCAAACGCCGCCTGAGCGGAGGCCCTTCGCCGCTCTCGTGAATTTTTTTGAAATACCGCGGAGTATTCCCGAAAAAATCTGCCCTGACCGGCGAAATGCCTCTCGCCCATTTGACGTTTTAGGTTGTGGATACAGGCTCTTACACGCTCATGTTCTTCAGCTCGTTATAGGCCTCCAGCGCCCGGTTGCGCATTTCCAGCAGCATACTCACCGACAGCTCGGCCTTGTACGCGGCCAGGTTGACCTGAGCGGGGTTATCCAGCTGCCCGGTGGCCAGCAGGTACTGCGCCTGGGTAAACTCGGCGTCGGTGTCCTTCACATTCTGGATCAAGGAGCTGAACAGGGAGCCGAAGGCGCTGTCCTTAACCTCGTCCAGGCCGGCGGCCTTTTCCTCCTGGCCGCCCCAAGCGGGGGCGGAGATGCCCCGGATGGTGTTGGTGATGCCGGTGATTCCGGTGGGCATGACGCCCTCAATCCCTATACTCATGGCTGCGGTTCTCCTTCACTACGATATGTTGTGCTGCATGAAACGACCGATTACCGGCCGATCTCCAGCCCGCTGGAGATGACGGATTTCAAGGTGTTGAAGGCGGTGACATTGGAGGCGTAGGCCCGGCTGGCGGCCATGGCGTCGGCGATCTCCTTGACCATGTCCACGTTGGGCATCTCCAGATAGCCGTCCTCATCGGCGTCGGGGTGGGTGGGGTCGTAGACGATCTTCATGGGGGACTCATCCTCCACGATCTGGGTGACCCGCACGCCGCCGGCGTTGGGGGCCACGGTGCCGTTGGACACTGTCTTCTGCCCCATAGCCCGGGCCATGGCGTCCCGGAAGGAGTCCCGACCGCTGACCGCCTCAAACACCACCACCTTCCGGCGGTAGGCCCCTTCTCCGCCCTCGGTGCGGGTGGTCTGGGAGTTGGTCACGTTCTCCGCCACGATGTCCAGGCGAAGCTGCTGGGCGGTGAGGCCGGAGCCCACGATATTGATGGAATTGAGAAAAGACATGATGATTCAGCCTCCTGGTAATTGTTCATTTCCCGTTGTCTGCCTGCGCCTGCTTGCGGCGGCTCGGCCTGGTCTCCGGGCCGCCTTGCGGCCCTGCGCTCGGCCTCGCTCCGCTCCAAGCGTCCTCGCTGTCCGCTTCTCCGGGCTTCTCTGCTTACTGCCCCTTGATGGCCATGCGCAGAATGGCGTAGTGCTTATTGATGGCGCCGTAGAGGTACTGCTGCTGATAGGCGTTGCGGACCAGCTCGGTCATCTCACTGGTGATGTTCACGCCGTTGTCATCCATCCTGGTCTGCTCCTGAGCCTCAAACACGGACAGCTCCTCGTCCTCCAGCACCTCCCGGACCGCCCTGACGGCGCCCTCGGGCCGCTGGGCGGCCTCCTCCAGCTTGGCCCGGATGCTGTCCTCGAAGGTGACCACCTTGGCCTTATAGTTGGGTGTTTCCGCGTTGGCAACGTTGTCCAAAATGGCGGCCTGCTTCGTCCAGAGGAAGCCCATGGATTTCTCCATGAGGCGCATCGAGTTGCTTGTCAAAAAGTCCATACCGAACCCTCCAGTGTGGGCGCCGGGCATCCGCCCGCGGCGCGCATGATGAATACTATGTGCCGCGCACAGGGGAAATGCTGAGATTGCGGCCTGTCCTGCGGCAAAAATACGTCTAAAATCGACAACGCGCCGCGATAGCCGCTGGGCGCCGGATCCGATCCAACTCCCGCAGCCAGCGCAGAACACTTTTGCGCTATACAGCGCTGTCAACGCAATGGTACTTTATTATAGCATGGCGGTCGGAAAAGCGCAACCCTTTTTTCCCACTTGCTCCAGGGGAAACAGGAGGAAAAATCTGCTGAAATTTCCTGTTTTTTTGGCTTCCTCTTGCTTTAAATTCCAGCATTTGGAGCTTTCACCAGAAAGGAATTGCCTCAAAAACGGAGGCGGGCCCTCAGGCCCGCCTCCATACGGCACGCTTGAAGCTTCCCTGACGCAATGGACCAGGGCCGTTACGGAATGAATTTGGCCAGCAGGCGCATAACCTCCCGCACGTCAATGGGCTTGGCCACATGGGCGTTCATGCCGCAGTCCAGGCTGCGCTTCACGTCCTCGGCAAAGGCGTCGGCGGTCATGGCGATGATGGGCAGGTCCTTGTCCTCCCGCTCCAGCGAGCGGATGACCTGAGTGGCCTCGTACCCCCCCATGACGGGCATACGCACGTCCA
The DNA here is from genome assembly GCA_910585155.1 of uncultured Oscillospiraceae bacterium. Taxonomy (GTDB): domain Bacteria; phylum Bacillota; class Clostridia; order Oscillospirales; family Oscillospiraceae; genus Enterenecus. The sequence goes on along the minus strand of CAJUEC010000003.1, from coordinate 48,860 downwards.
TGAGCACCGCGTCGTAAAAGCCCACCGGGGACGCCTGCAGCATTTCCACGCAGATCTGGCCGTTTTCCGCCCAGTCCAGCACCAGCCCCTCCTCACTGAGCAGCTCAGAGGCGATCTCCCAGTTGAGCTCGTTGTCCTCGGCCACCAGGATGCGGCGGCCGGCAAGGTCTCGCCCGTGCTCCTTGGGCTCCTCCGCCGCCGCCTGGGGCAGACCGGAAAACTGCCGCAGGGAGTTGAACAACGTGGATTTGAACAGGGGCTTGGAGATGAACCCGCTGATGCCGGCCTCCTGAGCCTCCTGCTCGATCTCCCCCCAGTCGTAGGCGGAAATGAGCAGAATGGGCGTGTTTCCCCCGGTCTCCTGGCGGATGCGCCGCGCGGTGGCAATGCCGTCCATGCCGGGCAGCTTCCAGTCCAGCAGGATGATGTGGTAGTCCTCTCGCCGGTGATGGCGTTTCATCACCATCTCCACCGCGGTCTCGCCGTCCAGAGTCCACTCCGCGTTGACACCGATGGAGCTAAGGGAGTCCGCGGTAGACTCGCACAGCTGCCGGTCGTCGTCCACCACCAGCATATTCCAGTTGGGCAGGATCATGTCCTCCTCCATCACCAGGGCCTTCTCCATGTCCAGGGTCACGTTGAACTGGGTACCCTTACCCTGCCGGCTTTCCACGTCGATGGTTCCGCCCATGGCGTCCACCACAATGTACTTTGTGATGGCCATGCCCAGGCCGGTGCCCTCGGTTCGGTGGACCCGGGCGCTGTCCTCCCGGGCGAAGGAATCGAAAATACGCCTCTGGAAGTCCGGGGACATGCCGATCCCGTTGTCCCGCACCTGGATATGAACCCGGATATAGTCCTCCCCCTTGGGGGACTCCTCCTCGTAGAGGGCCACATGGATCTCCCCCTCCTCGGGGGTGAATTTGATGGCGTTGGACAGCAGGTTGAGCAGCACCTGATTGAGGCGCACGCTGTCGCACAGCACATTCTCGGTGGTGATATCGTGGATAAACACATCGAACTGCTGGTGCTTGGCCTTCACCTGAGGCTGGCAGATGGAGACGATGCCCTCGATCACCTCCCGCAGGGAGACCTGGTCCAGGTTCAGCGTCATTTTGCCGCTCTCGATCTTGGACATGTCCAGCACGTCGTTAATGAGCCCCAGCAGATGCTTGCTGGACAGGGTGATCTTCTTCAGACAGTTTCTCACCTGCTGAAGGTTGTCGATATTGGCGGTGGCAATGGCGGTCATGCCCACGATGGCGTTCATGGGCGTGCGGATGTCATGGCTCATGTTGGACAGGAACTCGCTCTTGGCCCGGTTGGCGTGCTCGGCCTCCTTGCGGGCCTCCTCCGCCGCCTCCTGGGCCTCCTCCGCCGACTGCCGGGCCTCCTCCACCTCCCGCAGCTGCTGCTGGGTGAGGCCGAAGTACTTGTAGAACACCAGCAGCAGCGCCGCCAGAATGATGGTTCCGCTCAGAACGGTCAGCGTGCCCCACTGGTGGCTGAAGCCAGTGACGATGGTATCCATGGCGCCGTAGGGCATGAAGGTGATCAGATACCACTCGGAATAGGGCAGATGGGTGCAGTAGAGGTGGTAGCGCTCCTCCTCCATGGTGAACTCGTTGGAGTAGTCCACCCCCTCAGCCATGGCGGCGCCCAGCGCCTGGATGTACTCGTCCGGGGTCATGCCGTTCACGTCCTGATAGATGACCCGGACCCGCTCAAAATAATTGTTGCGGTAGGCGTCGTTGCTCCGAATGACATAGGAGCCGTCCCGGCGGATAATGAAGGAGTAGGCCCGCTCATTGTTCTCCTCCAGCGAAAGGTTGTCGCTGATGTAGGATACCGGCAGGCCGACCACCAGGGCGGCGCAGTTGTGCTCCTGGGTGGGGGGATGGGGGGACGGCATCCCCAGGAGGATAACCTTCTCCCCCTCGGCGTTGGTGCCGATGGCCACCTTCCGATGGTCCTCCCGCAGGGAGGCCAGGAAGGGCTCCGGATCGGTGACCGTCAGCTGGGAGCCGTAGAGCATCTCAAAGCTGCCGTCGCTGCTGTAAAAGGCCAAATAGCTGAAATCCCGGGCCTTGGCGCCCTCAATCAGCTCCTGCTGCATGGCCTTGTCCTTGTGGACCACGTCGGAGGGAATGGTATCCGCCAGCGTTCTCAGCTGATCCATCTGCAAACCGATGATGCTCTCGAAATGGATGGAGATCTGCTGGCTCATGCTGGACATGTACAGCGTGCCCACCTCATTGATGGTGCGGGCGCTCTGGCTGCTCATGTGGAGCGCGAACACGGAAAAGACGCACACGCACAGCAGCGCCACCCCGATCAAGCTGGTAATCAGAAATCGGGTCGTCCTATTCTTCATCCCCCAGCCCCCTCCTGAAAGGCCCGGATGGCCTGTACCGTTCTGGCGTAATCAGCCTTCACCTGCTCATAAAGCCGCTCCACCTCCGGACCGCAGTTTCCGCCCCGCAGGGCCTCGGTGAGCTGGCTGCCAGAGTCCAGCAGCTCGTTGAACGCCAGATTGGAGCACACCCCCTTGATGGTGTGGGCGGCCCGAAAGGCCTCCTCATAGTCCGCCCCCTCCATGGACCGGCACAGCAGGTCGAAGCTGCCGTCGTCCAGAAACTTCAGCACAAATTTCTGCACCAGCCGCTCGCTGCGCAGGCGGCCCATCACCTCGTCGTAATTTCCGCCCATGGCGGCGTAGCATTCCTTCAGCGTCATAGCTATTCCTCCTCGCAGGCGGCCTCTTCGCCGGCCTCGCTTCCGTCGATGGGGGACACCGCCGAAATGGCCTGCCCCATGGCGCCGTGTTCCTTTTGATAGTAGGCGTAGTGGCCCTTGTTTCCGCTCTTCTTCACCACATAGAGGGCCTGGTCCGCGCAGCGGAACAGCGCGTCGTACTCGGCCTCCACAATGTCCGTGCTGGCCACGCCCATGCTCACCGAGATGGCGAAGTCCTGATAGACGCCGCCGCTCACCCGGCTGTACACGCCCTCAATGGTGGACTCCAGCTCGTCCTTGTACTCCAGGAAGATGAGGAACTCGTCTCCTCCCACCCGGGCGGCGATGTCACCCCCCCGGATGCTGTGGCGGATCCGGTCGGCCAGGAATTTCAGCACCTCGTCGCCAAACATGTGGCCGTAGGTGTCGTTGGCGGACTTGAAGTAATCCAGGTCCAGGATAGCCAGGGCGTAGCGCCCGCCAGGCCGGTCCTGGAGCCGCTCGATGATCCGCTTTTTGGCGTAGTCCCGGTTGACCAGGCCGGTGAGGGCGTCGTGGGAGGCCTGGCGCTCCAGGTTCTCCATCTGAATGCGGGAGTTGTGGACGTCGATGGCCTTGCCGATGCAGCCGCTGTAGCGGGGGGGCTCCTCCGAGGACCAGGAGGCCCGGGCCACAATGCGGTGCCACCGCTCCTCCCCCGCCAGGGTGAGCTTGCAGTCATACTGCACCACGGGGCTGCCCGGGGTGGTGCTGTGCAGGGCGTCGGCCAGGCTGTCCCGCTCGGAGGCGACCATGATGGCCTGGACCTGGGCGTCCTGATAGGGGTCCATGATGATCTCAGGCAGGCCCAGCTTTTCCGCCCCCCAGGAGTTCAGCATCAGGCAGGGCGGGTTGAGGGTGTACTCAAACTGGGTCTCCTTGGTAAGGGAGGCGAAAAAGCTGTACTTCATCCGCTCATGCTCCAAAAGCTCCAGGGTGCGCTCGGAGGCGGTGAGCTCCTCGTGCTTGTGCAGCTCCCTGGCCACGTTCTGCATCTCCCGCTGGTTGCGCCGCTCGGCGGTGTCGTTGCCCAGCTCCTGGGGGATGTCGTCGGCGCAGTCCCGCAGGCAGTCCATCAGCAGGGGGTTGAACGTGCCGCACTCCCCGTTGAGGATCATCTGAACCGCCTGGCTGTGGCTGAACGCGGGTTTGTACACCCGCTCGGAGGTGAGCGCGTCGTACACGTCGGCCAGCGCCACCATCTGGGCGGATATGGGAATTTCATCCCCCTTCAGCCCGTCGGGATAGCCCCGGCCGTCCCACCGCTCGTGGTGCCAGCGGCAGATCTCATAGGCGGCCTTCACCAGGGGCTCATCCTGATAGATGGGCAGGCCCTTGAGCATCTCCGCGCCCACCATGGAGTGGGTCTTCATGATCTCAAACTCCTCCTTGGTAAACCGGCCCGGCTTGTTGAGAATCTCCTCCGGGATGGCGATCTTGCCGATGTCGTGGAGGGCGGAGGCGGTGCTGATGACGGAAATATCCGTCTGGCTCAGGTGGTAGCGGTCCGTCCGCTGCACCAGTACGGTGAGCAGCAGCTCCGTGATGGTATGCACATGGCGCACATGCAGCCCGCTCTCACCGTTGCGGAACTCCACGATATGGCTAAGTATGTCGATCATCAGGCTGCTGCGCTGCTCTTTTTCATAAATCTGCTCAGCCACCATCGCGGTGAGCTTTTTCTGCTTGGCGTACAGCAGAATGGTGTTCACCACCCGGCGGTGGACGATCAGCGCGTCGAAGGGACGGCTGATGAAGTCGGTGATGCCCAGCTCAAAGGCCCGCTCCACGTGGGAGGAACCCCGCTCCGCGGAGATCATGATCACCGGGATCTCGTTGATCCACCGGTACTTGTTCATCATGGTCAGCACACCGAAGCCGTCCATCACCGGCATGACGATGTCCAGCAGCACCAGAGATATCTCGGTGTTGTATTTATTCAGCATGGCCACACCCTCGCTGCCGTTTTCCGCCTCGAGGATCTCATATTCCTCCCCCAGCATATCCGCCAGGATGGAACGGTTCATCTCTGAATCGTCTACAATCAGTATTTTCTGTTTATCTGCCATTCGCTCCAAGGCTGTCGCCCCCTTTTGCATATGGTCTCTCGGCCGCTCTGCGGCCGGTGATGTTGGCTCTCCGCAGCCGGGCCGGACGGCCGGGCGCAATGAATCCCACACGATACTGCATAGTATACCACAAACCCGCAGGGAAAGACAAGCCGGATTTTCCGATTCCAGGCAAAGAAGGCTGGCAAAATTATACGCTTTTGTCTTTACATTTTTCGCCGTTGGGTATACAATGCGGTTAGGGAAATTAGACAAAATATTTTGAGAGGTTGGAGGTGCCCTTTGATGAAATTGACCTTTTTCGGAGCGGCAAAGGCGGTTACCGGCAGCTGCCACTGTGTGGAGGCCGGGGGGCGCAAGGTGCTCATCGACTGCGGGCTTCAGCAGGGCCGGGACGAGCGGGACAACCGGGAGCTGGATTTCGCCCCCGCCTACATCGACGACGTGGTGGTGACCCACGCCCACATCGACCACTCCGGACGCATCCCCCTGCTGGTGAAGCAGGGCTTCTCCGGCAACATCTACTGCACCCGGCTGACGGCCCAGCTGCTGTCCATCATGCTGCGGGACTCCGCCCAGATTCAGGAGAACGACGCGGCCTACGAGAACCAGAAGGGCAAGCGGGCGGGCCGGCCCCCGGTGGAGCCGCTGTACACCCTGGTGGATGTGGAAAAAGCCCTGCGCCACATCGTCACCTGTGAATACGGCCAGGAACTCCACATATCCGAGGCCATCACCGTCCGCTTCACGGACGCCGGCCATCTGCTGGGTTCCGCCTGTGTGGAGATGTGGCTCACCGAGCAGGGCTTCACCAAGAAGATCGTGTTCTCCGGCGACATCGGCAACCGCAAGCAGCCCATCATCCGCTCCCCCCAGCCCATCGCCGAGGCGGACTACGTGGTCACCGAGAGCACCTACGGCGACCGGCTGCACAACGTGAAGGAGAAGCCCAACTACGCCGCCGACCTGGCTCTGGTCATCGACGAGACCCTGGCCAAGGGGGGCAATCTGGTGATCCCCTCCTTCGCGGTGGGGCGCACCCAGGAGCTGCTCTACTTCATCCGTGAGATCAAGGAGGAGGGGCTGGTGCACCACAACCCCGACTTCCAGGTATATGTGGACTCCCCCCTGGCGGGGGCGGCCACGGAGATCTTCTCCGGCGACCTGCGGGGCTATTTGGATGAGGAGGAGATCGAGGGCCTGCGGGGAGGCGCGCTGTTCCGCTTCCAGGGGCTGAACATCACCGAGAGCACCCAGGAGTCCCGGGACCTGAACCTGGACCCGGAGCCCAAGGTCATCATCTCCGCCTCCGGCATGTGCGACGCGGGCCGCATCCGCCACCATCTGAAGCACAACCTGTGGCGGTCGGAATCCACCATTCTGTTCGTGGGCTATCAGGCGGAGGGCTCTCTGGGCCGGCGCATTCTGGACGGGGCCCAGCATGTGAAGCTCTTCGGGGAGGAAATCGCCGTCAACGCCCGCATTGTCCGCTTCCACGGCCTCAGCTCCCACGCCGACCGGGACGGGCTGGTGCGGTGGATCAACTGCTTCTCCCCCAAGCCCCAGCAGGTGTTTGTGGTCCACGGCGAGGCCCGGGCAGCGGAGAACTACGCCCAGACCCTCACCGAGCTTGGCTTCTCCGCCCACGCCCCCAACTACGAGGAGGTCTATGACCTGCTGGAGGATCGCATGATCGCCCCGGGCGTGGTGCTGGAGCCCAAGGCGGCCCCGGCGGACCCCGGCTCCCCCGCCTACCGCCGGCTGGAGGATGTGGGCCAAAAGCTTATGGCCGTCATTGCCCACAACAAGGGCGGTTCCAACAAGGACCTGGGCAAGTTCGCCGACCAGATCCGGGCGCTTATCTCCAAGTGGGACAGGTAAGCGCGACGATAGGCGCACAGGGGAGCTTGGAACGGAGCGAGAGCAAGACCGCCCGCCGCGCAGCGGCGGCGGATCTTGTTCGAGTCGGAGCGACAGCGACCCGGCCGTGCGCCCAATCGGAGCGTGATATAGTCAGCACACTGGAAAATCGGTAAATACCGATTTTCCACAGCGGCAGGGCCGCTGTGGGGCAAAGCCCGTGCGCTGACTATGAAGTCTGACGCAAGGCCGCTATGCGGCCTGTGCGGCGAATCATCGCCGCACAAGTTGAAAAGAAGTCTTTACTTCTTTTCAACTGCGTCAACTATAATGCCATGACCGAACGCAAAACACCCCGGAGGGATTTCCTCCGGGGTATTCTCTTACTCCGCCTTATGTCCTTGCGTGATGATAACGTCCACCACCCGCTGGGCCAGGCTCTGGCACTGTCCCTTTTCTGGGGCCTCCACCATCACCCGCACCAGCGGCTCGGTGCCCGACTCCCGCACCAAAATGCGGCCCGTGTCCCCCAGCTCATCGGCCACGGCCTGCACCGCCGCCCGGACGGCGGGGTCATCCTGGGCGGTTTTCTTGTCCTTCACCCGCACATTGATGAGCACCTGGGGGTAGATGGTCACCGGGGCGGCCAAGCGGCTCAGGGTCTCCTTCTTGGCCATCATCACCTCCATGATTTTCAGCGAGGTGAGAATGCCGTCCCCCGTCCGGGCGTACTTGGAGAAGATAATGTGGCCCGACTGCTCGCCGCCCAGGCGGTGCCCCCCCCGCACCATCTCCTCATACACGTACTTGTCCCCCACGGCGGTCTTGGCATAGCCGATGCCCGCCCGGTCCAGCGCCTTGTAGAGGCCGAAGTTGGACATGACGGTGGTCACCACCGCGTTGGTGAGCAGCTTGCCCCGCTCCTTCATATAGGCGCCGTACAGGTACATGATCTGGTCGCCGTCCACCAGCTCTCCGTTCTCGTCCACCGCCAGACAGCGGTCCGCGTCCCCGTCGTAGGCGAAGCCCGCGTCACAGCCATGCTCCCTGACATACCGCCTCAGCCCGTCCATGTGGGTGGAGCCGGCGTCCAGGTTGATGTTCAGTCCGTCGGGCCGGTCGTTGATCACGTGCACATCCGCCCCCAGGGAGCGGAACACGTTGGGGGCGATGGACCAGGCCGAGCCGTTGGCGCAGTCCAGGGCGATTTTCTTCCCCCGGAAGGAGTATACCGCCAGGGAGATGAGATAGCCCATGTAGCGGTTGCGCCCGGCGGTGTGGTCCACGATGCTGCCCACCTCCTCGCCGGTGGCAAAGGGCAGCTTGGGAACGGTCTGTCCGTCCACCTCCAAGTGTCCGTCCAGGTAGTCCTCCACCAGCCGGATGGTGGCCTCGTCCATCTTCTCCCCCTCACGGTTGAGCAGCTTGATGCCGTTGTCGTGATAGGGGTTGTGGGAGGCGGAGATCATCACACCGCAGTCGAAGCCGTCGGTGCGGGTGACGTAGGACACGGAGGGGGTGGTGGTGACGTGGAGCAGGTACACGTCCGCCCCGGAGGCGGCCATGCCCGCGCTGATGGCGTACTCCAGCATGTAGCTGGACCGCCGGGTGTCCTTGCCCACCACGATCCGGGCCCGGTGCTCCCGGCCGTAGTACCAGCCCAGAAACCGGCCCACCTCATAGGCGTGGTCGCCGGTGAGCTCCACGTTGGCCCTGCCCCGAAAACCGTCTGTGCCGAAATATTTACCCATTGCTCATTTCTCCTTTTGGACGATGACGCCGCCCGTCTTATAGATGCTGTCCCCCGGCACCGCGCCCCGGACGCAAGACAGGGGGTAGATATTGGTGCGGGGGCCCACCACCGTGCCCGGATTGAGCACGCTGTTGCAGCCCACCTCCACACAGTCACCCAAAATCGCGCCGAATTTCTTCCGGCCCGTCTCCACGGTCCAGCCCTCGTTTTTCACCGCCACCGGCGTCTTGTCAGATTTCACGTTGGAGGTGATGGACCCGGCCCCCATGTGGCTCCTGTAGCCCAGGATGGAATCGCCCACGTAGTTGTAGTGGGGCACCTGGACGCCGTCGAAGAGAATCACGTTTTTCAGCTCCACCGAGTTGCCCACCACGCAGCCCGCCCCCACCAGGGCGGAGCCCCGGATAAAGGCGCAGTGCCGCACCTCGGTGCGGGGGCCGATGATGCAGGGCGCGCCCAGGAACGCGGTGGGGGCGATCTTGGCCGTCTCATGCGCCCACACCTGGGGCGCGCGCTCCTCGTAGTCCTCCCCCAGGGCGGGGCCCAGGGACAGGATCAGGTCCTTGATCCCGTCCAGTGCCTGCCAGGGGTATTCAAAACGGGCCAGGTAGTCCCCGGCCAGGGTGCGGCTCAGGTCAAACAGCCCGGTTGTGTTCAAATTCATGGGTAGGACCTCCTAACTTCATTTCTCATTGCTTTCCATTTTACGATTTCTGAAACATAGAAGCAGCTGACGGACGCAGGCGGCGGCACAGAGAACGGAAAAGAGGATTCCAGGCAAGTCCACAACGGCCGCTGACCGGCTGGGAAGCCATGCCAGCGCGCCAGCTGCCCAGAAGATGGCCCATAGCAAATCGACCTTGCTTTTCTTCATCGCAATTTTCATCTCAACTACCTCCATTATCTTTGTTCCGGTATCCGTTTTACCAATATCCCAGAGATGACACCCACCAGCACCCCGGCCACCGTCCCGGACACCCACAGCACCGGCAGATACCAGGCCAGCCGGGAGGTCTCCAGCAGGGCCATGGCGACGAGAATCTGCCCCGCGTTGTGGGCCACGCCCCCGGCCACGCTGACGCCCACGGAGGAAAACTTCCCCGTCTTTTTCAGCAGGCCCATGAGGGACAGGCTCAGCGCCGCCCCGGCGATACTGTAGGCCAGCGCCGCCCCGTTGCCGAACAGCAGCGTCACCAGCACCACCCGTACCAGGGAGATGACGCAGGCGTCCTTGAGCCCCAGCCGGTACAGGGCGAACACGATAGCCAGGTTGGGCAGGCCCAGCTTCACCCCCGGCGCTCCCAAGGGGGGCAGCAGGGACTCCAGCCAGGACAGCACCAGGGCCAGGGCGGTAAGCAGCCCGTATTGGGCGACCTTTGACGCTTTCATCTGGAACCTCCTTCGTATCCACGCTCGGATTGGGCGCATGGCCGGGTCGCTTTCACTCCGACTCGGGCAAAGCCCGCGCCCGCCGTGCGGCCGCTGGGCTTTTGTCCTCGTTGCGTTCCAAGCTCCCCTATGCGCCTATCCTCACGCTATGCCGTCCACGCCGTTTTCCGCGCCGCCCTCAATGGTGACGATCAGCCGGTGGGGCAGACAGACGATGGACTCCCCGGCATAGCGCACCGCCCCATGCCGCACGCACACCTGGTCAGGGCAGTCCGCCTCCACCACCCGGGCCGCGCCGTTTTCCACCACCAGGGTGTTGGAGTGCCCGTCCTCCCCCAGCACGGTCCGGGTGTCCTCACTCAGGGGCAGCTCCATCACCGTCTCCCCGTCCACCTGAACCAGGACTCTCCCCCCCATCTGCCGGGTGAACAGCAGAAACAGGGCCAGAGCCCCCCCCAGCATCAGCAGGGCGGCAATGAGAATCACGTCGTTTTTGTGGGTTTTCAGCCAGTCCACGCGGTAGATCCCTCCAAATCACAACAGAGGGAGGGCCATGCGGCCTCCCCCTCCCGAAACCTCGCAGGAGCTCCGGCGGGCCTGTGCCCGCCGGAGTTCCCGCTTCTCTTGTCAGTTATTGATGACCTCGGCCTTGGTGATGTTCAGCGCCACCAGGCACCCGGCCTTACACACCTCGATGCACTTGCCGCAGCCGTCGCACTTGGCGTAGTCGATGGACGCCAGGTTGTCGGTGACGGTGATGGCCCCGGTGTGGCAGTTCTTCTCGCACAGCTTGCAGCCGATGCAGCCCGCGGAGCAGCTCTTGCGGGTGCCCGCGCCCTTCTGGTGGCTGTTGCAGTCCACCACCATGTGGGCGTCGGCGGGGCGGATGTCGATGACGTGGTTGGGGCAGGTCTTGGCGCACAGGCCGCAGCCGATGCACACGCTGGTGTCCACCCGGGCCAGGCCGCCGTTGATGTGGATGGCCCCCACAGGGCACACCTGGGCGCAGTCGCCCAGGCCGATGCAGCCGTAGACGCACTTGCCCGTGCCGCCGAACAGCAGCTTGGCGGCGGCGCAGCTCTCCAGCCCCTTGTAGTCCATCTTCACCGAGGTGGCCTCACAGGTGCCGGAGCAGCGCACCTCAGCCACCTGCTTGGCCACGTCGCCGGCCTCCCGGCCCAGCACCTTGCCGATGCTCTCCGCGGCGGTGGCGCCGCCGGGGACGCACAGGCTGACGGCCAGGTCCGGGTCCTCCACCAGGGCGGCGGCGTAGCCGTCGCACCCGGCGAAGCCGCAGGCGCCGCAGTTGGCCCCGGGCAGGCACTCACGCACCAGAGGGATGCGCTCATCCACCTCCACGGCCATGAACTTGGAGGCGATGGTCAGCATCACCGAGCACAGCAGGCCGATGACACCCACCACCACCACGGCGATTACAATAGTCATAGGATCCATATTACGCGTTCCTCCTTAACCCAGCAGGTTTTCCACGATGCCCGCGAAGCCCATAAAGGACACGGACACGATGGCGGCGGAGATCAGGGTGATGGGCATGCCCTTGAAGCACTCGGGGCACTTGCACTTGTCCACCCGGCTGCGCACCCCGGAAAACAGCACCATGGCCAGCAGGAAGCCCAGGCCGGAGCCCAGGGAGTTGAACATGGCCTGGACGAAGCCGCCGCCGAAGCCGCCGGTGGCGGTGAGGTAGTTGTCCACGTTGCTGATGCACACGCCCAGCACCGCGCAGTTGGTGGTGATGAGGGGCAGATACACGCCCAGGGAGGCGTGCAGCGCGGGGATATACTTCTTCAGGATGATCTCCACCAGCTGCACCAGGGCGGCGATGACCAGGATGAACACAATGGTCTGGAGGTAGCCCAGGCCGTTGGGGTTGAGCACGAAGTACTGGATGGGGTAGGTGACGGCGGTGGCCAGCAGCATCACGAAGATGACGGCCACGCTCATCCCGGCGGCCTGGTCCAGCTTCTTGGACACGCCCAGGAAGGGGCAGATGCCCAGGAATTGGGCCAGCACGTAGTTGTTCACCAGGACGGCCGCCATGACGATGGCGAGCAGAGCTTTAAAATCAATCATTTCGCGGCAGCCTCCCTCTTCTCAGCGCAGTTCTGCCCATTGCACGCCGCGGCGCTGGGGCAGCCCTCACAGCTGAAGTCCTTTTTCTTGATGGCCTTGCCGTTGCTGGCCTTGTTGATGATGGCGATCAAAATGCCGAAAATGGCGAAGCCGCCGGGGGCCATGGTCATGATGGAGATGTTGTTCTCGCTGAGCACGGGCAGGGCGATGCCGAACCAGGTACCCGCACCGAAGATCTCCCGGATTGAGGCCATGGCCAGCATAGCCAGGGTGTAGCCCACGCCCATGCCGATGGCGTCCAGGGCGGAATCCAGGGCGCTGTTCTTGTTGGCGAACATCTCCGCCCGGCCCAGGATGATGCAGTTCACCACGATGAGGGGCAGGTACAGGCCCAGCGCCTTGTCCAGGTCGGGCAGGTATGCCTTGACGATCATCTGCACCAGGGTGACGAAGGAGGCGATGACCACGATGTAGCAGGGGATGCGCACCTTGTCGGAGATCACCTTGCGCAGCAGGGAGATCATGATGTTGGAGCACAGCAGCACAAAGGTGACCGCCGCGCCCATGCCGATGGCGTTGGACGCCTGGGTGGTGACCGCCAGGAAGGGGCAGGTGCCCAGAATCAGCACCAGGATGGGGTTCTCCTTGATGATGCCGTTGGTCAGAATTTTCAGCTTATTGTTTTTCATGTCAGGCGGCCTCCTTTACCAGGTCGTAGGCCTCGAAAGCGTAGGTCAGGGCCAGACGGTAGAAGTTGGAGGAGCGGGTGGCGCCGCTGATGGTGTCGATATTCTTGAGGTCGGACACATAGGCGGCGTCCTGGCCGGGGAACTGGCCGTAGAAGCTCTCGTCCGTTTCGATCTTGGAGCCCAGGCCCACCGTCTCCTTGTGGCTGAGCACCTTGGTGCCGGTGATCTTGCCGTCCATGTCGATGCCCACGGCCATCTTCAATGTGTTCTTGCCGCCGTAGCCCTGGGCGACGATGGAGAAGGTGTAGCCCGCGCCGTTGCTGGCCTGATAGACCTCGGTCACGGCCTCGGGCAGGCCGTCGATCTCCACCTGCAAAAAGTCGTCCGCACCGGGCAGGACCTCCATGCGGGCGGCCTTCTGGGCCTCCAGCTCGGCCGCCTTGATGATGGGCTCAGTGGCGCCGTTGGTGAGGGCCAGCAGGGCGCTCATCACCACGCAGATGACCACCAGCACCGCGATGGGGGCCACAAAATCGGTCATCACATTGGATTTCGTCTTACTCATGCCTGCACACCTCCAAACGGCTTGGTCCGGGTCCAGTCACAGATATAGGGGTTCAAAATGTTCATCAGCAGGATGGAGAAGGACACGCCCTCGGGGTAGTTGCCCCACACCCGGATGAGCACGGTGATCAGGCCGCAGCCCACGCCGAAGATCAGCTTGCCGGCGGGGGTGGGGGGGGAGGTGGTGTAGTCGGTGGCCATGAAGATGGCGCCCAGGAACAGCCCGCCCGCCATCACCTGGTACAGCGGCTGCTGGCCCAACAGGGCGGTGAGCACCAGCACGGTGCCGATGAAGGCCACGGGGGTGTGCCAGGAGATGACCCTGCGGTAGATGAGGTACGCGCCGCCCAGCAGCAGGGCCAGGCAGGAGGTCTCGCCCATGGAGCCGCCCCGGGCGCCCAGGAACATCTGCATCAGGGAGGGCAGCTGGCCCTCCCCGCCGGCGATGACGGCCAGGGGGGTGGCGGCGGAGGTGGCGTCGGCAAAGGCGGGGACGGCCCAGGTGGTCATGGCCCCGGAGAAGGCCACCAGCATAATCACACGGGCGGTGATGGCGGGGTTGGCGAAGTTCTGGCCGATGCCGCCGAAGAACTGCTTCACCACGATGATGGCCACAAAGGAGCCAAAGGCGGCCTGCCACAGATGGATGTCCACCGGCAGGTTCAGGGCCAGGATCAGGCCGGTGACGGCGGCGGACAAGTCCATGACGGTGCAGGGCTTTTTGGTGATCTTCTCAAAGACCCACTCGCAGCCCATGGCCACCGCCACGCATACCACCTCCACCAGCAGCGCCTTCACGCCGAAGAGCACGATGGACGCGATGACGGCGGGGAACAGGGCGATGAGCACGTCCCGCATGATGGTCTGGGTGGTGTCCTTGGCATAAATGTGGGGGTTGACGGAAACGATCATGTTGTTCATGTTAGACCGCCTCCTTTTCTTTTTCCTTGGCCGCTTTCTTCTCGGCGGCGGCCTTCTGTTCGGCGTTGTACTGGTTCAGCATGGCCTTGGCCAGCTTGTTCACCTGGACCAGGGGGCGGCGGGCGGGGCAGCTGAAGGAGCAGCAGCCGCACTCCATGCACAGGTTCACCTTCAGGGCCTTCAGGGTCTCGGGCTCCTTGTTGGTGTAGGCCGTCTCAATGGCGGCGGGCATCAGGTTGAAGGGGCAGTGGGCCACGCACCGGCCGCAGCGGATGCAGGAGGAGGGCACCGGGTCCTCGGCGTCCTTGGCGTCGAAGGCCAGGATGGCGTTGGTGTTCTTCATCACCGGGGCCTCCAGGGAGGGGACGGATGTGCCCATCATGGGGCCGCCGTAGAGCACCTTCTTGGGCTCGCACTTCAGGCCCGCGAAGTCCAGTACATTCTGGATGGGGGTGCCCACGGGGACAATCACGTTCTGGGGGTCCTTGATGGCGGAGCCGTCCACGGTGACCACCTTCTCCACCAGGGGCATGCCGGTCTTGATGTACTTGGCGATGACGGCCAGGGTGGTGCAGTTGATGACGATGGCCCCCACGTCAATGGGCAGCTTGCCCTCGGGGACGATCTCGCCGGTGGTGTTGTAGATCAGCACCTTTTCGCCGCCCTGGGGGTACATCGCGGGCAGTGCCGCCACCTCGAAGCCGGGCACGCCCTTGCCCGCCTCCTCCATGATCTTCACGCACTGGGGCTTGTTGTCCTCAATGCCGATGACGATCCGGTCGGCGGTGTAGTACTTCTGGAGCAGCTGAGCGCCGTAGATCACGTCGTCGGCGTTGTCGATCATGGTGCGGGTGTCCGAGGTGATGTAGGGCTCGCACTCCGCGCCGTTGATGATGATGGCGTGCACCCGGTCCGGGTCCACGTTGAGCTTGACCGACGTGGGGAAGCCCGCGCCGCCCAAGCCCACGCAGCCGCACTGGCGCACCGCCTCCACAAAGCTGTCCTTGTCGGTGACCACGGGGGGCTTGACGCCCTCCCACACGGTCTGCTGGCCGTCGGTCTCGATGACCACCACGGTGTCGAACCGGCCGTTGGCGCTGACAATCTCATCCAGCCGCTTCACCTTGCCGGACACGCCGGAGTAGATGGGGGCGGACATGAAGCCCCCCGCCTCCGCGATCATCTGGCCCACCTTCACCTCATCCCCCGGCTTGACCACAGGCTTGGCCGGGGCGCCGATGTTCATGGACATGGGCACCGTGATCACCGGAGGCACCGGCAGGCGCACCGGAACGCGGTCCACCGTGTTTTTTCTGTGGGGCGCATGGATGCCATGCAATTTGCCACTGAACACAATGTCTCCTCCTTCAGTTTGTTTCTGCTTCTCCCCCTGTGCCCCGCGGACCCGCGGCGGCGCGGGGGAACTGACGGCGCGTCTGCCCTCCGCCACGGAGTGGGGGCGCGCCAGGTCATGCAGAAACATTATATCACGTTCTGTATCAAACGCAAGGAAAATTGTGCGGAATGCTCCGCTAAAACTTGCCAAAAACTTAACAAGGCCATTTGTCCCTTGAATTCCCGCAGCCCATGTGGTAAAATAACCGTAATCGCCTATTTGACCCGCTTTCACAAAAATAGAAGTGTTTTTTGAGGGCGGTAGATCATATTGGAGGGACCCCCCATGAAAATTTCCACAAAGGGGCGCTACGCCCTTCGCCTGATGGTGGATATTGCCCAGCACGTGCAGGAGGGCCCCGTCTCCCTGCGGGACGTGGCCCGGCGGCAGCAGCTCAGCGACAAGTACCTGGAGCAGATCGTCACTCCCCTGGCCCGGGCCGGGCTGGTGCGCTCCGTCCGGGGGGCGGGGGGCGGCTACCTCCTCACCCGCAGCCCGGAGGAGTACTCCGTGGGCGACATTCTCCGCCCCCTGGAGGGCGACCTGGCCCCGGTGGAGTGCGCCACCGACGACTGCTACTGCGAGCACAGCTGCGACTGCGTCACGGTGGAGCTGTGGCAGGACATCCACAAGGCGGTGTCGGCGGTGGTGGACCACACCACCCTGGCCGACCTGGTGGAGCGGCAGCGGGGCCGCCAGTGCCGGGGGGAGCCGTCGGCCTGCCCGTGAGCCCCGCCGGGGAGACAGCATTTACCATCCGCGCCCCAGGCGCCGGCTCTGCCAGGCGTCTGAGCCGCCCCGCAACTATGTTACATTGAGAGGAACTACCGTATGGAGATCAACGGCACGCAGGTGCAAGAGCTTTACTATTACAAGGACATGGGCCTGTCCGAGGCCACCATGAAGGCGCTGGACAAGAAGGGCTTCACCCAGGCCACCCCCATCCAGGGCGGGGCCATCCCCTATTTTATGGACTGGAAGGACGTGGTGGCCAAGGCCCCCACCGGCACCGGAAAGACCTTCGCCTTCGGCATCCCCATGGTGGAGCACATCGACCCGGACTCCAGCGACGTCCAGGCCCTGATCCTGGCCCCCACCCGGGAGCTGGCCATCCAGATCCGGGACGAGCTGCGGGACCTGTGCGCCTTCCGGGAGGGGGTGCGCACCGTGTGCCTCTACGGCGGCCAGCCCATTGAAAAGCAGCTTACCCAGCTGAAGAGCAGGCCCCAGATCGTGGTGGCCACCCCCGGGCGGCTGATGGACCACATGAAGCGGCGCACCGTCCGCCTGGACAAGGTGCAGACCGTGGTGCTGGACGAGGCGGACCGGATGCTGGACATGGGCTTCATTCAGGACGTCACCCGGATCCTGGATAAAATGCCCCACCGCCGCAACCTGGGGTTATTTTCCGCCACAATATCACGGGAAGTTATGGATATCTCCTGGGTGTACCAGCGGGACCCGGCGGAGATCACCGTCCGCCCGGTGGAGGAGAACCGCCCGGATATCCAGCAGTACGCCATTGAGCTGATGGGCCGGGAGCAAAAGCTGGACACCATGGTGGCCCTGGTGGAGAACGGGGGCTACGACCGGGCCATCGCCTTCTGCAACACAAAAAACATGACCGACCGCCTGGCCGGCCTGCTGAAAATGCGGGGCATCTCCTGTGAGGCCATCCACGGCGACATCCCCCAGCGGGAGCGGGAGCGCACCCTCCAGCGGTTCAAGGAGGGCAAGCTGCGGGTGCTGGTGGCCACCGACGTGGCCGCCCGGGGGCTGGACATCGACGACGTGGACGCGGTGTTCAACTACGACGTGCCTGACGAGCAGGAGTACTATATCCACCGCATCGGCCGCACCGGGCGGGCCCGGAAGCACGGCGTGGCCTACACCCTGATGGCGTCGGTCACCGAATCGGTGAAAATGCGGGACATCGCCCGGAATACCAAGGCGGAAATCCAGCTGCTGAAGTACGACAAGGACGGCTGCCTCATGCTGGTGGACCAGGAAAAATGATTGAACGGACCGGGGGATCGGAGCTTTATCCCTCGGTCCGTTTGCAAAGGAGGGGCTTTTTTATGAACATTTGCGTTTTGGCCGTGGGCGACGTGGTGGGAGACGCCGGGGTGGACTTCCTGGCCCGCCGCCTGCCCGCCCTGCGCAGGCTCCACGGCGTCCACTTCACCGTGGTGTGCGGAGAGAACGCCGCCTGCGACGGCCTGCTCCCCGCACAGGCGGACGCCATCTTTTCCGCCGGGGCGGATGTGATTACCATGGGGAATCACACCTGGGATAAACGCCAGATTGTAGACTATATGGGCCGCAGTCCCTACATCATCCGGCCCGCCAACTACACCGCCCGGGCCCCCGGCCGGGGCTGGGGGGTGTTCGACGGCCCCCGGGGCCTGCGCATCCGGGTGGTGAATCTCATCGGCCGGGTGGAGATGAACCCCAATTTCGACAACCCTTTCACCAAAATGGACGAAATTTTGAAGGGGGACGCCGCCGACCTGACCCTGGTGGACTTCCACGCCGAAGCCACCAGCGAGAAGGGGGCCATGGCCTGGTACCTGGACGGGCGGGTCCAGGCCCTGTGGGGCACCCACACCCATGTGCCCACCGCCGACTGCCAGGTGCTGCCCCAGGGGCTGGGCTTTGTCACCGACCTGGGCCTCACCGGCCCCTGCCAATCGGTGATCGGGGTCAAGCCGGAGCAGGCCATCAACCGCTTCCTGGGGGGACTGCCCCAGCGGTTCCAGCCCGCCCCCGGCCCCTGCCGGATGGGGGCGGTACTCTTCGAGATTGATTCCGAGACCAAGCGGTGCCTGTCCGTCCAGCGGGTAGACGTCTCCTGACGTGACCTGCGGAGCCGCCCGCCTATTTCCCTCCCCTCTGCCTAGGTGCTGTATGCCGGTAAAAGACCCGTCGTTTGGGTATGTTGACATTTTTCAAACAAGCCCTATTCCTGCGGGCGGACACGGTCCGCCCTGCCATGAAATGATGTGATTTGATGAAATTGCTCCACGCCGCCGATTTTCACCTGGATTCCCCTCTGGCCGGCCTGTCCCCGGCGCAGGGCGCCCTGCGCCGCCGGGAACTGCGGGAGATCCCCGCCCGGCTGGCCGCCCTGGCCCGGGAGGAGCGGGTGGACCTGGTCCTCCTTCCCGGCGACCTGCTGGACGGGGAGCGGGTGTATCCCGAGACCCTCCGGGCGCTGGCCCAGGCCCTGGCCGATCTGGCCGTTCCGGTGTTCATCGCCCCGGGGAACCACGACTATTTTCACGGGAAATCCCCCTACGCCGGGGGGCGCTGGCCTGACAATGTACATATCTTTACACAGCCCGATTTACAGGCGGTGGAGCTCCCCGCGCTCCGCTGCGCTGTGTATGGCTGCGCCTTTACAGCCCCCCACCGGGAAGACGATCCGCTGGCGGGCTTTTCCGCCCCGGACGACGGAATGCTCCACCTGCTCTGCCTCCACGGCGAGGTGGGCCGTTCGGGGCGCTACGCTCCCATCGACCCGGATTCCCTGGAGAAAAGCGGAGCGGCCTACGCCGCTCTGGGCCACATCCACGCCGCCGGCAGCGGCAGGGCGGGCAACACCCTGTGGGCCTACCCCGGCTGCCCCGAGGGGAGGGGCTTCGACGAGCTGGGCCCTAAGGGGGCGCTCATTGTGTCCTTTGACGAGCCCGCCCGGCTGGCCGCCGCCGCGCGGTTCGTCCCCCTCTGCCAGCGGCAGTACCGCATAGAGCCTGTGGAGGTCAATTCCTTTACAGATGCGCTTCCCCAGGGGGAGAGCCCCGATCTGGTCCGCTTCCTGCTCACCGGGGAGTGCCCCCTGGCCCCGGACCTGGCGGCCCTGGCCGCGCAGGCCGCCCCCCACTTCTTCCATGTGGAGCTCCGGGACCAGACCACCCTGCCCCAAAACCTGTGGGCCCGGGCGGACGAGGACACCCTCACCGGGCTGTTCCTGCGGGAGATGCTGGCCCAGCTGGAGGGCGCGGAGGGCGAGACGCGGGACAAGCTCCTGCTGGCCGCCCGGTTCGGGCTGGCGGCGCTGGAGGGAGGGGAGGACATCCGGCCATGAGAATCAAAAAGCTGACCGCCGCCTTCGGCGCACTGGACGGCGCGGTGCTGGAGCCCGGCCCGGGCCTCACCGTGATCACCGCCCCCAATGAGGCGGGCAAGTCCACCTGGGCGGGCTTCTGGAAGGCCATGCTCTACGGCATTGACACCCGAGAGCGGGACAAGACCGGCTTTCTGGCGGACAAGACCCGCTACCAGCCCTGGTCCGGGGCCCCCATGGCCGGGGAGGCCCAGGTGGAGTGGCAGGGGCAGGAGATCACCCTGCGCCGCTTCCCCACCCGCACCAACCCCTTGGGCGGCTTTGAGGCGGTGTACACCGCCTCCGGCGACCCGGTCCCCGGCCTCACCGCCGCCAGCGTGGGCGAGCAGCTCACCGGGGTGGGCCGGGAGGCGTACCTGCGCTCCGCCTTCGTGGGGCAGGGCGGGGCCGCCATCGGGTCCAGCCGGGAGCTGGAGGCCCGCATCGCCGCCCTGGCCACCTCCGGGGAGGAGGAAGTGGCCTATTCCGCCGTGGAGCGCACCTTAAAAGACTGGCGCAACCGCCGCCGGGCCAACCGGGCCAACGGCCTGATCCCCCAGCTGGAGGAGAAGCGCGCCCAGCTGGACGTCACCCTCCAGGAGATGGAGCAGGCCCGCCGCCGCAGGGCGGAGGGGGTCCAGGCGCTGAACCGCCTGGAGGAGGAGCAGCGGGCGCTTCGGGCCGACCTGGACATCTGGACCCGCATTGAGAAGCACGAGCTGAACCGCCGCTACGGCGAGGCATATGCGGAGTGGGAGCGGGCCAGGGAGGCGGTCCCCGAGGACAGGCCCCACCCCCTCTTCGGCACCATGTCCGGGGAGGAGGCGTGGGCCCTCGCCCAGGAGAAGCAGAAGGAGCGGGAGGCGACCCTGGAGGAAAACCGCCGCCGGAAGGCCCGGCGGGCGGAGCTGGAAAAAAGCCGCAGCTTTCAATGGCGGATGGGGCAGCTGTGCGGCGGACTGGCTGCCGCTCTGCTGCTGACAGGTCTGCTGGGGCAAAATTGGCTGCTGGCCGTTTTAGCCGGCGCGGCGGCACTGATTGTCCTGGGCATCTCCTGGTCCCGTCAGAAAAGCACCCTGCGGCAAATCAATGAGCTGGCCCTCCTTTCCGTCCCAGAGGATGAAGACTGGCTGGCCCAGGCCGCCGAGTACCGGGAATCACTGGCCCAGGCCGCTCAGGCCCAGGCGGCGGCAGACGCCGCCCGCCGCCGGGCAGACGACCTGGCCGCCCAGGGGGGCCGGCTGTTCGACACCCTGGAGCTGCTCTATCCCCCCGCCCGGTCCAAGCAGGCCACCGCCGCCCGGCTATCCGCAGCGGAGCGGGAGCTGGCCCAGGTCCGGGAGGCGCTGGCCCGGACGGAGGGCTCCCTGGCCCACATGGGCAGCCCCGAGGCGCTGGAGGACCGGCAGGGTGAGCTGGACGTCCAGCTCACCCGGCGGCTGGCGGAATACGACGCGCTGACCACCGCCCTGGATGCCCTGTCCGCCGCCAACGACACCCTGCGCCAGCGGTTCTCCCCGGCGCTGAACCGAAAGGCCGGGGAGCTGTTCACCGCCCTCACCGGGGGGCGCTGGAAGGGGCTCACCCTGGCCCGGGACTTCTCCGCCCAGGCGCAGGCGGGGGGCGCCCTGCCCCGGCCCGCTCTGGCCCTGTCCACCGGCACGGCGGAGCAGCTGTACCTGGCCGTGCGGCTGGCCATCTGCTCCATGGCCGCCCCCCAGGCCCCCCTGGTGCTGGACGACACTCTGGCCTTTTTCGACGACGCCCGCTGTGCGCAGGCTCTGGACTGCCTCCAGGCCCTGGCCGGGGAGCGGCAGATCCTGCTCTTCACCTGCCACAGCCGGGAGGCGGCGTGGGCGGAGGCCCGGGGCGTGCCCGTCCTTCGCCTGTGAATCCCATTCCGTTTTGCGGAAGCAGCCTTGACCGCCGCCCTCCGCAAATACGCTCCCTGCGCATATCATGGGGCAGGGCAGACCGCCATCGGTCTGCCCTGCCCTTGATTTCTATTCGAAAGCCGCCGCTGAAATTCTTTTCTCCAACCATTAAATATGCCGGTTTATAGGACTCTTTTTCAGGTATACTGATCTCAGAAATCAGAAGGAAGGGAGCTCCCACCATGTATGAAATTGAGTTTGTAAGAGGTCACGTGGAGGTCTATCTGGACGGCGTGTTCTGCTTTTCCGCCGACACCCGGGGCGAGGCGGAGCGGGAGATCAAAACCGCGGAGGCGTCTTGACGGACAGGCACGCAAAAAACATCCCGCAGAGGATTCTGCGGGATGTCTCCTGTCCTATGGGGCCTCACCAACCGAAAAAGTAATTCCAGGGGAAGCCGCTGAAGGGGTTGTTGTTGAAATACTCGTCATCGCCATAGCCGCCGTAGGGATACTGCCCGCCATAATTGCCGCTGGCGGTGGGCTGGGCGGCGGGGTCCTGGGGGGCGGTCTGTCCGCCGGAGGCCTGGGTGTTGTTCTCCTGCTCATCAAAGACAATGGTCAGGGTGATCTCCTCCCCGGCGCGATATACCGTCAGCTGGGCGGCCTCCCCCGCCTTATAGTGGTTCTTTGCGGAGGACAGCTCGTTGACGGTGGCCACCTCGGTGTCCCCCAGCCTGGTGATGATGTCCCCCTGCTTCAGGCCGGCGGCCTGGGCGCAGGAGCCCTCCTCCACCGAGTTGACGTACACCCCGGCGGGCCAGCCGAACAGCTGCCGGTGCTGGTCCTCCACGGTGGCCACCTGGATGCCCATGCTGGGCCGACCGGTGACATAGCCGTACTGCATATAGTCGGTGATGATGCCGATGACGTCATTGATGGGGATGGCAAAGCCGATGCCCTCAATGGTGGCCTGAGAGGACTGGCCGTTGTTGCTTAGCTTGGCGGAGGTGATGCCCACCACCCGGCCGTAGCTGTCAAAGAGGGGCCCGCCGGAGTTGCCGGAGTTGATGGTGCAGTCGGTCTGGATCATGTTCATCACGGTGCCGTCGCTCATGGTCACCGATCGGCCGGTGGCGGACACCGCGCCGGAGGTCATGGAGAAGGACAGGGTGCCCAGGGCGTTGCCGATGGTGCACACCGTCTCCCCCACCACCAGGTCGTCGGAATCGCCCAGCACCACCGGCTTCAGCCCGGTGATGCCGTCGATTTTCAGCACCGCCACGTCGTTGAGCTCCTCGCCGCCCACCAGCTTGGCGTCATAGGTCTCGCCGTTGTTCAGCGTGACCTTGATGGCGGTGGCCCCGTCGATGACGTGGTAGTTGGTGACGATGTAGCCGTCCTGGCTGATGATGAAGCCTGAGCCCGCGCCGGAGGTCTCATACTGGTAATAGCCCTGCCGCACGACGGCCTGGACCGAGATGCACACGCTGGAGTCGGCGTAGGCGGCGTTGATCTCCGCCAGGCTCATGGGGGTCAGGCCGTCAACCTGCCTCACCTTTACGGCGGTGGGGTCCACCTCGTTGCGGTAGATGGTGGTCTCCCCCTGGGGGGTGCTGGTCAGTGCGCTGTAGGCCGCCGCGCCCCCCACCCCTGCGCCGCCGCCCACCAGGGCACAGCACAGCACCAGGGCCACGATTTTCCCCGCGCCCCCCTTCTTCTTGGGGGGCTGGGGCGGCGGGGTAGGGGTCTGCCTGCCCTGCTCCCAGGGGTCGGAGGGCTGGACGCTGTAATTGTAGTGATACACGCCGCTGCTGTCAAAACCATTCTGATCGTTCATGGAACGTTCTCCTTTCCAATTCCGTGTATAAGAAAACTATGATCGCCGCCGGGGGCTGCTTGGTCGTGCTCCCTGCCGTTGAGCATAAGATACTACGCAATTATGTCAAAAGTATGTCATAGCCCCGAAATGATTTTGAACTTACGCTGAAAAAACGCTGAAAGCGGGGCCCACGCGGCGGGCCCGCCCTTCCCGCTCCTCTTTACTCCTCCTTCGGGCAGTCTCTCTTCCGCCCGGAGCGCAGGATGGCGTTGATGTCCGCGGCGGCCATGGCCAGGTCGTCCAGCACCGGCTGGAAGATACCCAGCTTGGTCAGGTTGATGCACACCAGCAGCAGCAGCGGCCCCACCACCATGCCCAGCACGCCCCCCACCTTCATCCCCACATAGATGCCCACCAGGGACAGGATGGGGGACAGGCCGGTCTGGTCGCCCAAAATTTTCGGCTCGGCGAACTGGCGGAACAGGGCGATCACCCCCCACACCGCCATCAGGGCGGCGGCCTCGCTGTACTGGCCCAGGATCATGTCCACCACCGCCCAGGGCACCATCACGGTACCCGAGCCGATGATGGGGATGAAGTCCAGCACCGCCAGCCCGAAGGCCAGCAGCAGGCTGTAGGGCTGCCGCATCAGGAAAAAGCCGATGGACAGGATGAGGAACACCCCGGCGGACAAAATGAGCTGGCTTTTCACATAGCCGCCGAAGGCGCTCATAAAGATGTCCTTCACCGAGCGGCAGAAGTCTCGGGCCATGGCGGGCACCCGGTCGGTGAGCTCGAAGCGCAGACGGGGGTAATCCCCGGTGATAAAATAGCTGGCCATGATGAACACCACCAGGGCCACGGCAAAGCCGGACAGGTTGGTGACCATGGAGGGGGCCTGCCCCGCCATCTGGGTGAGCCAGCCAGACAGGTCCAGCTCCTGGACCCAGCCCGCCAGGGTGCCGATCAGGTCCTCACTAGTGGTGATAACCCCCTGAGGCAGGATGCCGCCCAGCCCGGACAGCCAGCCCTCCACGCTGTTCACCACCCCCAGCACGCCGGACAGCAGCTCGTCCAGCAGGGACTGCCGGTTGTCGAACAGGGAGCGCACCTGGTCCACCGCCATCCAGCCCAGGCCGAACAGCACCCCCGCCACCACGGCGAACACCAGCACCACCAGAATCATGGTGATGACCTTTCGGGAGCCGTTGGTCCTGCGCTGGAGCCAGCGCACCGCCGGGTTCAGCCCCCAGGCCACCACCAGCGCAAACAAAAAGGGGCTGAGCAGGGAGGCCAGGGGCAGCGCCACCCAGATCATCAGCGCCGCTCCGCTCAGGGCCAGCACCCCCCGCAGACCCAGCCGGAGCCAGAGCTGCCCCCGCTGGTGCCAGGAAAGCTGTGTGTGTTCCATACCGATCCCCCCGCAATTCATCTAGGGAAGGACTGATTCAATCGGCAGGAGCAGGCTGCGATGCCGCAGACGCATTGAATCAGTGATTCCCTAAGAGCCTGTTTAATATCTCGAAGAATGCCAGCTGACGAGAGATTTTCTCGTCAGGCGAGGCGGGATTTTGCAGGAATAATTGTGTTTATTTCAAGAAATCCCAACGAAGCATGGCGGGAAAAGCTCCGGCAAATGGCGTTTTGAGAGATTTTAAACAGGCTCTAAGGCTCCGCTGACTCCTCGTGCTTGCCGCACCTTCCTCAGCGTTTCCTTTGTAGTAAGCTATTATAAGACAGCGCTTTGCTCTTGACAACCCCAATTCTTTGGGCTAAACTAATCATTTAATAAAGTTTCAATGAACTGTAAAAGAACTGTAAAAGAACTGTAAAAATTTTGGGACCAGTTTTCCAGGCCTCGGCCCGGTCCCCCCCCCCCAAAAAGGAGTGTCCGCATATGGCGTCCAACCGCTTCCGCCGGGGCTACGTCCCCATCTTCCTGTCCTATTATAAGCCCCACCTCAAGCTGTTTATTCTAGATCTGTGCTGCGCCCTGGGCATTTCCCTGGTGGACCTGTCCTTCCCCTGGGCCTCCCGGCTGGCGCTGAACGAGCTGCTGCCCCAGAACCTGTTCACCGCCTTCTTCACCGTCATGGCCCTGCTGCTGGCGGCCTACGCCCTGCGCTCGGTGATGTACTTCGTCGTCACCTACTGGGGCCACATGATGGGGGTGCGCATCGAGGCGGACATACGCCGGGACCTGTTTACCCATATGCAGGACCTGTCCTTCTCCTTCTACGACAAAAACCGCACCGGCCAGCTGATGAGCCGGGCCACCAACGACCTGTTCGAGATCACCGAGCTGGCCCACCACGGCCCGGAGGACCTGTTCATCTCCGCCGTCACCCTCATCGGCGCCTTCTGCATGATGCTGTCCATCCAGTGGAAGCTGGCCCTCATCGTGTTCGCCGTGGTGCCCATATTCGTGGTGTTCACCGTCATCCAGCGCCGGCGGATGGTCCAGGCCTCCGTGCGGGTAAAGCAGAATATGGCGGGCATCAACGGCCAGCTGGAATCGGCCATCTCCGGCATGCGCACCGCCAAGGCCTTCGCCAGTGAGGACCAGGAGACCGCCAAGTTCGAGCAGTCCAATGAACA
Organism: uncultured Oscillospiraceae bacterium; assembly: GCA_910585155.1. Taxonomy (GTDB): domain Bacteria; phylum Bacillota; class Clostridia; order Oscillospirales; family Oscillospiraceae; genus Enterenecus. The sequence goes on along the minus strand of CAJUEC010000003.1, from coordinate 22,952 downwards.
GTTCAAAAAGGCCAAGCGGGACTCCTACCAGGCCATGGGCGTCTACCACGCAGGGCTGGAATTCGCCCTGCCAGCCATGAACGTGCTCACCGTGGCGGCGGGGGGCTTCTTCATCATGCGGGGGGAGATGGACTTTGTGGATCTGGTCACCTTCACCCTGTACATCTCCACCTTCCTCACCCCGGTGCGCAAGCTGGCCGCCTTCGTGGAGCAGTTCCTCAACGGCATGGCGGGCTTCAAGCGGTTTGTGGAGCTGATGCGGGTGGAGCCCGCCGTCCAGGACGCCCCGGACGCCCGGGAGATGGGCGAGGCCCGGGGCGACATCCTGGTGGAGGACGTGTCCTTCCACTATGAGGACGGCCCGGCGGTGCTGGACCATGTTTCCATCCACATCCCCCAGGGGGAGACGGTGGCGGTGGTGGGCCCCTCCGGCGGGGGCAAGTCCACCCTGTGCCAGCTGATCCCCCGATTCTATGACGTGACCGGGGGCCGCATCCTGGTAGACGGCCAGGACGTGCGGGGGGTGACCCAGCGCTCCCTGCGCCGGAGCATCGGCATTGTCCAGCAGGACGTGTTCCTCTTCGCCGGGACGGTGCTGGACAACATCCGCTATGGCCGGCCCGACGCCACCGAGGCGGAGGTCATTGAGGCGGCCAAGCGGGCGGAGATTTACGACGACATCATGGCTATGCCCGACGGCTTCCACACCTATGTGGGCGAGCGGGGGGTGATGCTGTCCGGCGGGCAGAAGCAGCGGGTGTCCATTGCCCGGATCTTCCTGAAAAATCCGCCCATCCTGATTCTGGACGAGGCCACCTCCGCCCTGGACTCCGTCACCGAGGCCCGGATTCAGTCCGCCTTTGACGAGCTGGCCCGCGGCCGCACCACCCTGATCATCGCCCACCGGCTGTCCACCATCCGCTCGGCCCACCGGATCATCGTGGTGGACGAAAACCACATTCTGGAGGAGGGCACCCACGAGGAACTTTTGGCGGCAGGTGGGGAGTATGCCCAGCTCTACAACGCGCAAAAGCGGGTGGTGTGAGCCATGCCGGCGATGGAATTCCTGCTGAACCCCCTTACCGGGGGGTGCGTGGCGGTGGTGCTGCTGGGCTGCGGACTTGTGCTGCTGCTGAAAAAGGAACCGCTGTCCCGCCGGGGGCGGGCGCTGATGGGGACGGCGTTGGCGCTGGCGGCGGTGTACACGGCGGCGGTGGCCTTTCTGCTGTGGGCCATTGTGGTCTTTTCCGGGCCGGAATGATTTTGAAAAATACCTTTATTTAAGAAGGGGCGATTGTGATGAAGGACTATGTATTTAAACTTAAATACGGGGACAATGTGGGGATATCCTTTGACGTGGAGGCGGAAAAGCCCTTCCATGTGGGGGAGCAGATGAACGCCGCCCACGAGATGGCCTACATGAACGGCTATAACTGGGCGGCCCTGCTGGACTGGTATCTGGGGCAGACCGCCCCGGAGCTGCTGGAGGGGTTGGAGCACGACCCGGAGGCGGGCTCCTATGCGGGCTATTACCTCCTTTCGCCGGAAAATGAGGCGAAGGCGGAGAAGGTGGCGGAGCTCATCCGCGCCTTGGTGGAGAACGAAGCGGAGGCGTGCCGCCTGGTGCGGGAGCACGGCGATGAAATTGAGTGGGACTGACCGCCCATGAATAAAACCGAACTTCTAAACAAATTCTCCAAGGACCCGGAGGAGCGCATCGTTCTGGCCCGGGCCCTGGACCAGCTGGACCGGGCGGCCAACCGCTCCATCCCCTGCGCCACCCAGTTTCTGTCCCCGGCCCAGCGGGCGGCATTAGAGCCGCTGATCGCCGCTTCCGGCCATCCTCGCCACCTCTTCCACGGCGGGTTCGAGGGGGCGGAACGCACCGTCTGCGTGTTCCTCCCCGACTGGCAGGAGCCCGAGGACTGGGAGCCGTCGGAGGTGCTGGCCGCCATCAAGTGCGCCTACCCTCCCACCGGGGCAGAGCTCACCCACCGGGACCTGCTGGGGGGCCTGATGGGCATCGGCCTCACCCGGGAGCGGGTGGGGGACATCCTGGTGGGGGAGAAGGCCGCCCAGCTCGTCTGTCTGAAGGACGCCGCCCCCATCATCCTCTCCCAGTTCGACCAAGCGGGACGGTACCGCTTAAAGCTGCGGGAGATCCCCCTGGCAGAGCTGTCCCCCGCCCCTGTCCAGATGAAGCTCATTCACGACACCGTATCCACCCTCCGGCTGGACGCGGTGCTCTCCTCCGGCTTCTCCCTGGCCCGGGTCAAGGCGGCGGACGCCGTCACAGGCGGAAGGGTGTCCCTAAACCACCGGGAATGCCTGAAGCCCGACCGGGCGGTGGCCCAGGGGGACGTGCTCACCTGCCGGGGGCTGGGCAAGTGCGTGCTGAAATCCGTGGGCGGACAGTCCCGGAAGGGCCGGATCATCATTGAGATCGAGAGGTATCTGTAAATGGACCAGAAGAAAATCGACCGCATCAACCAGCTGGCCCGCCGGGTCAAGGCGGGGGAATCCCTCACCCCCGAGGAGCTGGCGGAGCGGGACGCCCTGCGGCGGGAGTATATTGACAGCGTGAAGGCCAGCCTGGTAGGGCATTTGGACAACACCTATATCATGGCGCCGGACGGCACCAAGCGCAAACTGCCCAGGAGGCAATGAGAGAGCCCCGCCGCTTTGCGGCGGGGCTCTCTCATTGCTGTAGACAAACTGCGGGCCGCGCAAGGGGCGGCCCCATCCGCTGAAGGGCAAAAAAAGCCTGCCGCGTAGCGGCAGGCTTTTTCCGTGAAGATTACTCCTCGGACAGAGCGACCACGTTGGTGGCGCGCACGCCCTTGGCACCCCGGGGATCGGGCTCGGTCTCGAAGGAGACCTTCTGACCCTCCAGCAGCTTCTTGTAGCCCTCGGCCACGATGGCGGAGAAGTGGACAAACACGTCCTCGCTGCCGTCGTCGGGGGTGATGAAGCCGTAGCCCTTCTCTGCGTTGAACCATTTCACAGTACCGTTCATTTCCTGTTTCCTCCTAATTTGTAAAAATTCGTTTTGAAAGTAGAAGAAAAAAGCCCGCTCCTTTCATGTACGAAAGGGCGAGCACAAATCAGTTCATACATCAAAACCATTGTCAGTATAACACCCCGTTAAAAGACTGTCAAGCGGAGTTTGAGAAAATTCCGAAAACTGGTCCACTTTGGAACAAATTTTCACATCTTTCCACAAATAAACAGAAAATTCCACATACTGTCTACTCAGCCCGTGATCCCAAAAAAATTCCTACCATTTTCCAGCGTAACCCTGGCACATTCCTCCGGCGTAATGCCCTTCAGCTCCGCCAGCCGCTCACAGATGTGGGCCGTATAGCCAGAATGGTTCCGCTTTCCTCTGTGGGGGACGGGGGCCATATAGGGGCTGTCCGTCTCAATCATGATGCGCTCCAGCGGAACGGCCTGGGCGGCCTCCACCGCCCTGCGGGCGTTCTGGTAGGTGAGCACCCCGGTAAAGGAGATCATCCACCCCAGCGCCACCAGCTCCAGGGCCAGCTCCGCGCTGCCGGAAAAGCAGTGGAACACCCCCCGCACTCCGGGGAACGCCCGGACTATGTCCATACTGTCCCCATGGGCCTCCCGGTCATGGACGATGACGGGCAGGTCCAGCTCCTGGGCCAGCGCCATCTGGGCCCGGAACACCTGCTTTTGCAGCTCCCGGGGCGGGTTTTCCTTCCAGTAGTAGTCCAGTCCGATCTCCCCCACGGCCACCACCCGGGGCGCTCCGGCCAGAGCCCTCAGCTCGTCCAGCTGCCCCTGCGTCCAGTCCCCGCAGTCCTCCGGGTGCACCCCCACGGCGGCGTATAAAAAGGGATAGCGACCGGCCAGCTCCACCGCTTTTCGGGAGCTGGCCAGGTCGCAGCCGGGGTTGACCACCAGCTCCACCCCCTGACCGGGCAGGGCGGACAGCACCTGGTCCCGGTCGGGGTCGAACTGGCGGGCGTCGTAGTGGGCGTGGGTGTCAAACAGCGTCAGGCTCATGCGCTGAACCGGACGTAGAAGGAGTCCCCGTACTCGGGCTCATCGCTGCCCGCCACGGGCGCGTAAACCTCATAGTAGGCGATGAAGAAGTCCTTGGCGTCCTCAGGCACCTGATAGAGCAGCAGGCCGGTGACGGTCTTGCGGATGCCCAGATCATACTCCACGGGAAGCTGCTGCTCGGAGCGGATGGAGTACACCGGCTCACCGTTTTCATCCTGGGTTTCGTCGCACTCCGGCCAGGCCCAGGCGTCGTCGTCGTCCAGGTCCCAGATCACCTCGAAATCCACATCCATCATGGGCTGAGTGGTCATGGTGTGATTGTACACAGTGAGCTCAGCCACCAGGAATTTATAGCCCTCGTTGGGGGTGAGGCCGTCAAACTCCTCGCAGGTATAAGGGTTGTTGATGGTCATGTCAAAGAACTCTGTGTGCAGGGTGTCCCCCTCGTAGCCCAGGGCCACGCCGTCCTCGTCGGGCTCGACGAGCTGGCTGCCGCCCTGGTTGTCGTCCTCCTGCTCGTCGCTGCTGGAGGACTGGACCGGGGGAGGGCTTTCCTTGTCTTTGTCCGCGCCGCCAAGGTTGAGGTCCAGGCCGCCCTTGTCACAGGCGGTCAGAGACACCAACATCACCAGGGCCAGGAGAAGGGATGCAAACCGTTTCATAATTAACCTCACTTCTTTCTCATGTTCTTCAATGCGGCGGCCCGCAAATGGCGGATCCGCAGCGAATCAAAGTTTACCACACTCTGAGGAAAATGTCCACCGTTTTAGGCGCCGTTTGAAAATTGGAGATATGCCCAGCGGGGAGAGATTTTTTCGCCAGACGAAGCCAATTTGACGCAGGCATACTTTGTGTATTCCAAGGAAAATTGGCAAAGTATGGCGAAAAAAAGCCTTCGTTTGAGTGTGTTGACAATTTTCAGACAAGCCCTAAGCGGAGCTCAGCACAGCTTGGCTCCGGCGGGGATGGCGTCGTCCACCATCAGCAGATTCAGCCGCTCCTCCCCCCGCTCGGTGTGGACGGCGGAGATGAGCATGCCCTGGCTCTCCTGGCCCATCATCCTCCGGGGGGGCAGGTTGACGATGGCCACCAGCGTCTTGCCCACCAGCTCCTCCGGCCTGTACCACTTGGCGATGCCGGACAGAATCTGCCGATCGGCACCGGTGCCGTCGTCCAGGGTGAACTTCAGCAGCTTGTCGGACTTCTTCACATTTTCGCACGCCTTTACCTTCACCGCCCGGAAGTCGGACTTGCAGAAGGTGTCGAAGTCCACCTTCTCCTCCGCCAAGGGCTCAATCTCCAGGGCGGGCAGGGCGGCCCTTCTGGCCTCCTCCTGGATGGCCTCCAGCTCCGCCAGCTCCTTGTTCATGTCGATCCGGGGGAACAGGTTCTCCCCCTTGGACACGGACACGTTGGCGGGCAGCTCGCCCCAGTTCGCGGCGCTGTCCCAGGTGCGGGCGCTCTCCCCCGCCCCGATCTGGCCGAAAATCTTCTCGCAGCTGCCGGGCATGAAGGGGGTCAGCAGGACGGCGCACACCCGGACAGCCTCCAGCAGGTTGTAGAGCACCGCAGCCAGCCGGGGGCCGTTGGCCTCCATGTCCTTGGCCAGAGCCCAGGGGGCGTTCTCGTCGATATACTTGTTGGCCCGCTGGATGACCTTGAAAATCTCCTCCAGGGCGTTCTGGAACTGGAACTTCTCCATCTGGGCCTCGTAGCGCCCCCGCAGGCCGGCGGCCAGTCCGATGAGCTCATCGTCCAGCGCCGCGCCCTGCCGGGCCTCGGGGAGGGTGCCGCCGAAGTACTTCTCGACCATGGCGGTGGTCCGGCTGACCAGGTTGCCCAGATCATTGGCCAGATCCACGTTGATGGTCTGGATCAGCAGCTCGTTGGAGAAGTTGCCGTCGGAGCCGAAGGGGAAGGAGCGCAGCAGGAAGAACCGCAGAGCGTCCACCCCGTACCGCTGGGACAGCAGGTGGGGGTCCACCACGTTGCCCTTGGACTTGGACATCTTGTCCCCGTTGAAGTTGAGCCAGCCGTGGCCGTACAGCTTCTTGGGCAGGGGCAGGCCCATGCTCATGAGGAAGGCGGGCCAGTAGATGGCGTGGAAGCGGACGATCTCCTTGCCCACGAAATGGGCGTCGGCGGGCCAGAACCGCTCCAGGTCGTTATATTTGTCGTTTTGATAACCCAGGGCGGTCATATAGTTGAACAGCGCGTCCAGCCACACGTACACCACATGGCCCGGGTCGAAGTCCACGGGCACCCCCCAGGTGAAGGAGGTCCGGGACACGCACAGGTCCTGGAGGCCCCCCTCGCAGTCGATGAAGTTGTTCACCATCTCGTGGACCCGGCTTTTCGGCTCCAGGAAATCGGTGTTCAGCAGCAGGTCCCGCACCCGGCCAGCGTACTTGGACGCCCGGAAGAAGTAGGCCTCCTCCTCCGCGTCCATCACCTCCCGGCCGCAGTCGGGGCACTTGCCGTCCACCAGCTGGGACTCCGTCCAGAAGGACTCGCAGGGCTTGCAGTACTTGCCCTTGTAGGAGCCCTTGTAGATGTCCCCGTTGTCATACATCTGCTTAAAGATCTTCTGGATGGCGGACACGTGGTAATCGTCGGTGGTACGGATGAACCGGTCGTAGGACACGTTCATCAGCTTCCACAGGTCCAGCACTCCGCCGGGGGCGGCCACGATGTTGTCCACAAATTCCTGGGGGGTGACCCCCGCCTCCCTGGCCTTGTCCTCGATCTTCTGGCCGTGCTCGTCGGTGCCGGTGAGGAACATCACGTCATACCCGCACAGACGCTTGTACCGGGCCATGGCGTCGGTGGCCACGGTGCAGTAGGCGTGGCCGATGTGCAGCTTGCCCGAGGGGTAGTAGATGGGGGTGGTGATATAAAATCTCTTGTCATTCATGGGTGGTTTCCTCCTGTATGCTTGCTTCCCCACCGTCGGCGGGGAGAGGTGTCCCGTTTAGCTTGGGCGGATTTTCCAGGTTGGGGGGCAGCCGCCACAGCACCGCCGCCGCCGCGATGGTCTGGGACAGCAGCAGCAGCACATCCGCCCAGCTCCCCTCCATCCAGGCGGTGACCAGGGCCACGGCGGACAGCGCAGCGGCCATGGCCGCCATCCACAGCAGCCGGCGGGGCCGGGCCGCCCCGGCGGACATGCCGGCAAAATCCATATAAAACAGCATCCCGCACGCAATGGCCAGCAGCAGCGGGGTGTAGTCCCACAGCACCGGGTCGGCGGCGTGGGCCCGGAAGCTCTCCATCAGCCACACGCAGCCGGCCACCCCAGGCAGGGCCGCGGAGAAGCCCCCCTTGCCCCGCCGGCCGGGGTGGAGGCCGTCCCGCCCCATCTGGAGCAGCCCCAGAAAGGCCAGCAGCGCCCCCACGGCGGTGGCCAGGGTGAGCACGCCGTTGTTGCTGGGGGGCTGGAGATGGGCCTTCACCGCCGCCTGATAGGTCTGCCACTGGTCCAGCCCCATGGGCAGCAGCATAGGGATGGACGCCGCCGCCAGAAAGGCCGCCGCCACCACCAGAACGGGGTACACCAGGTCCCCCGAATCCAGAAACACCAGGTCCCAGCGGTGGGCCTGCCCGGCGGACCAGGGCCGCTTGGACACCGGCTGGTACACCGCCAGGATGACGAACCACGCCCCGGCCATCAGCAGCAGGCACACCAGGATCACACTGGACTGGGCCCCCGGAACGGCCAGTCCCAGCCAATCGAAGGCCGTGCTCAGCTGCCACCGCCGCAGGGCGGCCGCGGCCAGGGCCACCGCCAAGGCGGAGGCCAGCCAGGGCCGGCGGCCGGAAATACTTTTTTTCATGCCAAACATCTCCTATTCCGCCAAAGGGGCGGCTGGCGGGATTCCCCCGCCGCAGATTGTGGGCGGCGCTGCGCCCCTCCCCGGCGGCGGCCCGCAGAAGGAGGTTCTCCCCTCTGCAAACCCGCCGCCGCAGGCTGGTCCTACAGCCCCTTCCAGTGCTCGAAGGGGAACACCACGGCCAGCCCGTGGCCGATGACGCACCGCACGTCCACAATGCCGATGTCGGGGTAGCGGCTGTCCGCGGACTCGTTGCGGTTGTCTCCCATGACGAAGATGCACCCCTCCGGCACGGTGACGTGGTTGATGCCCTCCCCCCAGGAGGGGAGCAGCATCTGCTCCTTGATATACTCCTCCTCCAGCACCACGCCGTCCACGCTCACGGTGCCGGCGGCGTAGTCCACGTCCACCCGCTGGCCCTCGGTGGCGATGACCCGCTTCACGATGGAGTCCTCCTGGTAGCTCTCCTGGGTGAGCACCACAATGTCCCCCCGCTCCGGCTCATAGCCCAGGGACCACACCAGGATCAGGTCCCCCTGCCACAGGGTGGCCTCCATGGACGGACCGCTCACCACAATGATGCGGGCCACAAAGGTGAAAATCATGACAAATATTGTCATCATGGTTACCAGCACCCGAATGTTCAGGTAGAGCTCCTTGCCGGGGTTGGCCTCCTTGCGCAGCTGCGCCCCGGACTGGCGGCCCTCCTGCCCCTTTTCGCCCGGTGCGGGCTGCCCCGCCTGGCCCTGTTCCACTTCCGATTCCCAATTATCCATTTTCTCCGCTCTCCTGCGTTCCGCCGGCGGTCTCCAGAGCCGCCGGGTCGTCATATACCAGCCGGAACTGGTCCGCGTCCATGGTCTCATGCTCCAGCAGGAACCGGGCCACCAGCTCCAGCTTGTCCCGGTCCCGGGCCAGAATCTCCCCGCACCGGGCGTAGGCCTCGTCCAGCAGCTCCTTCACCTCCTGGTCGATAGCCGCGGCGGTCTGCTCGGAATAGGGCTTGGCCTGGGCCATGGAGCGGCCGATGAACACCTCGTCATGGCCGGAGGTGAAGGTGGCGTGGCCCAGCCTGTCGCTCATGCCGTATTTGGTCACCATGTCCCGGGCGATGGCGGTGGCCCGCTCCAGGTCACTCACCGCCCCGGTGCACACAAAGCCCAGGGCGGTTTTCTCCGCGCACCGCCCCGCCAGCAGGACGGACAGGGTCTCCTCCAGCCGCTTTTGGCTGACGTGGTCCCGGTCCTCCTGGGGCCGGTTGATGGTCATGCCCGCCGCGCTGCCCCGGGGCACGATGGTGATCTGCTGCACCGGGTCCTGGGTGGGCAGGGCATGGCTCACCACGGCGTGGCCCGCCTCGTGATAGGCGGTGATGCGCCTGTCCTCCTCAATCCGCGCCCGGCTGCGCTTTTCCGGCCCGGCGATGACCTTGATCACCGACTCCTGAATGTCCGTCAGGGTGATGAAGGGCTGGTCCCTCCGGGCGGCCAGCAGGGCGGACTCGTTCATCAGGTTCTCCAGGTCCGCGCCGGTAAAGCCGGTGGTCTCCCGGGCGATCTCCTTGAGGTCCACGTCCTCCGCCAGGGGCTTCTTCCGGGTGTGCACCCGCAGAATCTCCTCCCGGCCCTTCATGTCCGGCCTGCCCACATACACCTGCCGGTCAAACCGGCCGGGGCGCAGCAGAGCGGGGTCCAGGATGTCCTGCCGGTTGGTGGCGGCCAGCACGATGACCCCCTCGTTGGCGGCAAAGCCGTCCATCTCCACCAGCAGCTGGTTCAGGGTCTGCTCCCGCTCGTCGTGGCCGCCGCCCAGGCCCGCGCCCCGCTGCCGGCCCACGGCGTCGATCTCGTCGATGAACACGATGGCGGGGGACTCCCGCTTGGCCTGGTCGAACAGGTCCCGGACCCGGGAGGCGCCCACGCCCACGTACAGCTCCACAAAGTCGGAGCCGGAGATGGACAGGAACCGCACCCCGGCCTCCCCGGCCACCGCCCGGGCCAGCAGGGTCTTGCCGGTGCCCGGCGGCCCCACCAGCAACACCCCCTTGGGGATGCGGGCCCCAAGGTCGATGAACTTCCGGGGCTCCTTGAGGAAGTCCACCAGCTCCTGGAGCTCCTGCTTCTCCTCCTCCGCCCCCGCCACGTCGGCAAAGGTGACGGCGCTCTGCCCGCCCTCCACGGTGCGGGCCCGGCCGAAGCGGCTCACGCCCTGGCCGCCGCCCCCCTGGGAGGCCTGCTGCCGGGCGTTGAGCAGCATCCACAGCACCAGCGCCAGCGCCGCCGACACCACACAGGGCAGCAGCACGATGAGCCACAGGGGCATCTCATACCTCTGCTGGAAGTCGTAGCTCTTGATGAGCCCCCGCTGGTGCTGGTCCTCGATGAGGGAGCCCAGCTCCCGCCGGAAGGCGTCCACATCCGCCAGGGCGTGGCGGCAGATGACGCCGTCCTTCCCCTCCAGGGCCAGCACGCCGCCGTCATCCACGGTGAAGCGGACCACCTGCTCCTGACGGAAGGCGTCCACCACGGCGGCGTAGCTCACGTAGTCCTTCCTTCCGCCGGCGGTGAACAGGGTCAGGAGCCACAGCAGGGCCAGCACCGCCACGATATAGAAAAATATGCTTCTGATTTTACTCTGATTCAAAATGACCGTTCTCCTCAGAACGCGGCAGGCCGCTTATTTTTCGTACACGCTGTGCTTCAGAATGCCCACATAGGGCAGGTTGCGGTATCTCTCGTCGTAATCCAGGCCGTAGCCCACGATGAAGGCGTCCGGAATGGTGAAGCCCACGTAATCCGCGGTGATGGGCTTGGTGCGCCGTTCCGGCTTATCCATCAGGGTGCACAGGCGGATGGAGGCGGGCTTGCGGGCCTGGAGCACCTCCATCAGGTAGTGCAGGGTGTTGCCCGAGTCCAGAATATCCTCCACGATGATGAGATCCCTGCCCTCGATGGTGTCGGACAAATCCTTTTTGATCTCCACCTGGCCGGAGCTGACGGTGCCCGCCCCGTAGGAGGACACCACCATGAAATCCACCGTCACGTCCAGGCCGATGGCCCGGGTCAGGTCTGCCATGAAGATGTAGGACCCCCGCAGCACGGAGGCCAGCAGGGGCCGCCGCCCCGCGTAGTCCGCGGTGATCTGGGCGCCCAGCTCCTGCACCCGGCGGCGCAGCTCCTCCTCGGTGTACAGCACCCGTTCCACATCAGGATGGATCATAACACATTCTCCTCTGCTTTTAAAATGATATGCAGGGCCGGGGCTCCCGGCTCCGCCAGATGCGCTCCATCGGGTCCGAAGCCGCCCAGGGCGGCTGCCTGTCCCCCCAGCGCCAGCACCGGAACGCGGTCCCGCTGCGCGGCGGGGACGTGCCCCTCGATCATCAGCTTTTTCACCGTTTTCGCCGGGCGCTCCCCCAGCTTGAGGACATCCCCCTCCCGCCGGGAGCGGATGAGGTAACGGTCCGGCTTCAAATAGAACTCCCGAGGGCTGACATAGGCCTTTCCCGGGCACTCCGCCCGGATACATCTGATCGTCCAGCTTCCCCAGCGGCTTTCGCCCTCCACCAGTTCCCTGGGCGCGGGCGGTCCAGGGTCAGGCCCAGGCTCCGGGAAAAACACCAGCAGTTCGTACTGCCGCCGGACCGTCCCTCCTGGTACGTGGACCTGGGCGGAGGGGTCCTCCCCCAGGCCCAGGTTCAAAATTGCCTCCAGATGGACGGCCTCGCCCCCCAGCCCCGCCCGGTCCAGCGCCCCGGCGCAGCACCGCAGGGCCAGGGGCCGGGGGGCCTCCCGCACCACCCGGACGGGAAGGGCCAGCCCGCCGGGTATGTCCAGCCCCTCCGCGGCCAGCGGGGCGGCCTGCGCGGCCAACAGGGCCTCGTCCTCCCGGAGGCGGGCGGCGGCGGCGCAGATGTGCTCCGCCGCCCGGGGGTTCAGCTCCTCCAGCAGGGGAAGGAGGCGGAGCCGCACCTTATTCCGGGTGTAGGCCGGGTCGGCGTTGGTCTCGTCCTCCATGTGGGGGACGCTGTGTTTCTTCAGATAGGCCTCGATCTCGGGCCGGGACACCTCCAGCATGGGCCGGACGATGTTTCCCCGGCGCTGGGGAATGCCGGTAAGGCCCTTGAGCCCGCAGCCCCGGATCAGGTTCATCAGCACCGTCTCCGCGTTGTCCCCGGCGTGATGGCCGGTGGCGATGAGGACGGGGCTTTCCGCACAGCCGATTTCCCAAGCGGTATCCTCCAAAAAGCGGTAGCGCAAAATCCGCCCCGCCTCCTCTACGGAGAGTTTATGTTTGAAGGCATACTCCTCTACGTTGTCGCGGCAGGTGTACAGCGGGACGTTTTGCTGTTTGCACCAGTCCCGGACGAAGTCCTCGTCCCGCTGGGCGGTGGGGCGCAGGCCGTGGTTGAAGTGGGCCGCATACACCGTCCAGCCGTATCTCTCCCGCCCCTCCAGCAGGCGGCACAGCAGGTACATGGAGTCCGCCCCGCCGGACAGGGCGCACAGCACCCCGCCGCCGGGGGGGACCAGGTCAAATCGGAAGCCGTCCATCACAGGTCCTCGTCGTCGTACTGGTAGGACAGGTTGCGGAAGGTGGTGAACTCGGGCCGCCACTCCAGCATGACGGTGCCCGTCTCCCCGTGGCGGTTTTTGGCCACGATGCACTCAGCCACGTTGGGGTTCTCGGTGTCATCCTCGTAGTAGCTCTCCCGGTAGAGGAACATGACGATGTCCGCGTCCTGCTCGATGGCGCCGGAGTCCCGCAGGTCGGACAGCATGGGCCGCCGCTGGCCGGTGGACCGGCTCTCATTGGCTCGGGACAGCTGGGACAGGCAGATCACCGGCACGTCCAGCTCCTTGGCCATCAGCTTCAGCGCCCGGGACATGTCGGAGACGATCTGCTGGCGGTTGTCGCTGGACTTGGGGGGGCCGCCGGCGGAGGTCATCAGCTGGAGGTAGTCCACAATGACCAACCCCAAGTCATCAACCCGGCGGCACTTGGCGTTGATGTCCGCCACGGACAGGGAGGCGTCGTCGTCGATATACATTTTGGCCTGGCTCAGCGCGGCCACCGCCATGGCCACCCTTCCCCATTCCTCCTCCCCCGTGATCCGCCCGGTGGACAGCTTTTTGTTGTCCATCAGGCACTCGGTGGACACCAGACGCATCCCCAGCTGGGCCCGGCTCATCTCTAGGGAGAACACCGCCACGCTCTTTCCCGAGTGCTTGGCGGCCTCCACGCCGATGTTCATGGCCAGGGAGGACTTGCCCACGCCGGGCCGGGCGGCCAAAATGATGAGGTCGGAGTTGTTCAGCCCGGAAATGCGCCGGTCCAGGTCGATGAGGCCGGTGGAGATGCCGGGGAACTCCCCCCCCTGGGCCTGCCGCTCCTTCACCGTCTCCCACACCTCGTTCATCACGGAGGAGATGTGGCTCATCCCCCGGGCGGAGCGGCCCTGGCGGATGGCGTAGATGCGCTGCTCCGCCGCCTCCAGAATCTGGGAGGCGGTGCCCGCCTCGGCGCGGACCATCTCACCCAGCTCGCCGGCGGTCTCCCCCACCCGGCGCAGCAGCGCCTTGTCCGCCACAATGTCCGCGTACTCCAGCACATTGGCGGCGGTGGGGGTGATCTCCATGAGCTGGCGGAGGTAGGGCACCGTGTTGTTCTCGTCGTACACCCCGGCCTGCTTCATCCGATCCACCACCGTCACCGGGTCGATGGTCTCAAAGCGGCTGAACATGGTGAACAGAACCTGGTACAGCTCCCGGTTCTGGCGCATATAGAAGTCCTCGGGCCGCAGGCGCTCCATCACCGCGGGCACGCACCGCTCGTCAATCAGTATGGACCCCAGCACCGCCTGCTCGGCCATGACGGAGTGGGGCATCTGCAATTCGTTCAGTTCCTCGCCGGGCATGTGCTCATCTCCTTTGTGGGGGAATCCCCCCTTCCGCGCCGGTACGGCGAGGACGCTTCCCTGTCACGCTGCGAAGCGGCCAGGACACTCGGGCGCTTCTCCGCGCTTCTATTGGGGTCCCCGCAAAGCCGTCCTTTGGCTTTGTGGGGGAAGGAGGGGCAGCGCAGTGAGCGAGCTTTCGGCAAAGCCGGAAGCGAGGGATGCGAAGCTTGCCCCGACGCTGTCACGCTGCGGCGGCTGCGCGACGCGGTTTTAACTCCTCCGACTGCGGGAAAACCCATCCGGGGCCTACGGCCCCTCCTTGGGCTTTTCCCTCCGCTCCGGAGTTAGCCTGCTGCTCCGCACGCCTCCGCGCTTCTCACTCCTCAATCACCAGCACATTGATCACGCCAGATACCTCGCTGCCCAGCTTGCACTTCACCTCAAAGCTCCCGAAGGACTTGATGGGGTCGCTGAGCACGATCTTGCTCTTGTTCACGTCCATGTCGAACTGCTTTTTCAGCTCCTCGGCGATCTCCTTGCTGGTGATGGAGCCAAACAGCTTGCCCCCCTGGCCCGCCCGGGCGCGGATTTTCACCTGACAGCCCTTGAGCTGCTCCGCCAGTGCCTGGGCCGCGGCCTTCTCCTCCGCCAGCCTGGCCTGCTTGGCCTTGTCCTGCATCTTCATGGTGTTCACGTTTTCGGCGGTGGCCTCCACCGCCAGCTTCCGGGGCAGGAGGAAGTTGCGGCCGTAGCCGTCGGACACCTCCACCATCTGGCCCTTCTTCCCCTGGCCCTTTACGTCCTGCTGCAAAATAACTTTCATGTTTCTATCCTCCAATTTTGGTCTGGGCGGCAGCGCCCGCACATATAGCTTAGGGAATCGCCGGCGGGCCCGCGCGGCCGGTCGGGTTTCCCGGTGATTTTTCAGGTCTGATCCGGCGTTTCGCCGTCCTGATCGTCAAAATAGTTGTCCAGGGCGGCGTAGAGCTGGTCCAGCACCTCTTCCACCGTTCTGCCCGGGATCTGGGCGCCGGCGGCGCCGGCGTTCCCCCCCCCGCCCAGCGCCTCCACAATGACCTGCACGTTGGTGGCACTGAGACTCCGGGCAGAGACAATCACCCGCTCCTCCTCCGGGTAGAGCACGAAAGACGCGCCGATGCCCGCGATGTTCAGCAGCTCGTCCGCCGCCTGGGCGGCGGTCACCCGCCCCACCGCGTGGTGAGAGGCGGCAATGGCGATGGTCCCCCGGTACATTTTGGCGTTCTGGATGATCCCATACTTGGCCACCGCGTCGTCCAGGTTGGTCTGGAACATCCTGCGCACCTCGCCGGTGTCCCCCCCCGCCCGGCGCAGCATGGCCGCCGCCTCGAAGGTCCGGGCCCCTGTGCGCATGGTGAAGTTCTTGGTGTCCAGCATCAGCCCGGCCATCAGGGCCTCCGCCTCCCCGGGCAGCAGGTCGGTGGGCTCCATCAGGTAGCCGATCAGCTCGCTGACCAGCTCGCTGGCGGAGGAGGCGTAGGGCTCATGGAAGTTCAGGTCCGCCCCTTCAATATAAGTGGCCGCCCGGCGGTGGTGGTCGATGACCGCCACCTTGTTGCAGGAGTCCAGCAGCTCCCGGCTCTGCACCTGCTCGGGCCGGTTGGTGTCAACCACCACCAGCAGGGAGCGGGAGTCCGCCCGGAGCATGGCCTCCTGGGAGTCCAGCAGCACCCCCTGGTACTGGGGCATTCTGGACACCCGCTCATAGAGCTCGTCGGCGGGGGTGGAGACGGCGTCCCGGATGATGTAATAGGGAACCCCCTTCATCCGGGCGATGGCACACACTCCCACCGCGGCTCCCACCGCGTCGAAATCCGGGGTCTTGTGGCCCATGACCATGACGCAGGAGGCGTCCGCCGCCAGCGCCCCCATGGCGGAGGCCATCACCCGGCTCTTCACCTTGGTGCGCCGCTCGGTCTCCTTGCTGCGCCCGCCGAAAAACTCGAAGGTGAAGCGGTTTTTCACCACCGCCTGATCGCCCCCCCGGGACAGAGACATCTCCACCGACAGGTTGGCGAAGCGGTAGAGCTCGTCAAAGGTATCCCCGTCCACCCCGATGCCGATGGACACGGTGACGGGGATGCCGGCGGGGTTGACCACCTCCCGCACGCTGTCCAGCAGGGAGAACTTCTCCTCCTTGTAATCGGCCAGATACTGCTCCTCAAACAGCAGCAGAAACCGGTCCCGCTCCAGCCGGAGGAAGGCGCCATGGGACCGCTGGGCCCAGGCGGTGAGCCGCTTCACCGCCTCGCTGAGCATGGCGGTGCGGACACTCTCATCCTGGCTCTTGATTGCGTCCTCGTAGTTGTCCAGCAGCAGCACTGCCAGCACCGGCTTGGTGGCGTTGTAGATGTCCCGGGTGTCGGCCAGCTCGGTGACGTCCAGCCAGTAGGTGGTGGCCAGCAGCCCCTCCTCCCCGCCTGCGCCGGTGCGGCCCATGTCGCCAAACACCTGATAACGCCGCCCCCCCAGGTCCACCTCGGCGGGGCACTGGTTTTTCCCCTCCAGCAGCCAGCGGCTGTCAAAGGCGGGGGCCAGGTCGGACAGCCGGGTGTCAAACATCCGCTCCCTGTCCCCGGTGAGCCGGAGGAACAGCTCGTTGGACCACACCACCTCGTCGGTGTCCGGGCGGAACATCACCAGGGGCAGCGGGCAGTTGAGGGTGCTGGCCTGGGTGGCCTGGTCCATGCTGTCCATCAGCTCCCGCAGGTACTGGTCCGCCTCCCGCCGGCGGCGGAAGGCAGAGGCCAGGTAGCCCAGGGCCAGCACAGCCACCACCGCCAGCTCCGCCACCCCCAAGGCCTCCACCGTTTGGGACGTTCCATGGCCCACCAAGGCGGTGGCCCCCGCAAAGGCCAGCATCACGGCAAAGTACAGCCAAATACGGGGGGCCAGCAGACGGTTCAGTTTCTGATACACCTTGAACACCTCGTTTCTGTCAGCGTCCGGGGCGGAGAGGACACTCCATAGAGAGTAGATTATACCAAAATAAAACCGCAAAGGCAAGAGTGCGTGACAAATCTGCCGCTGTGTTATTTTATTTTAAAAGAAGGCTTGCGAAGTTGGGCCAGGAATGGTAAAATCGTCTTCGAAAATGGGGGGGATTGGCTGCATCGTTCTCTCCGTGAAAGTAAGAGAGGTGAAGTGTTATGTCTTTAGAGGCCATCCAAAGGGTCACCGAGGCCGAGCAAGCCGCGCGGGAGCGGCGGGCCGAGGCGGCGGAGGAGGCCAAACGCATCGTAGCCGATGCGGAGCGGGCGGGCAGGCAGCTCGTCCAGGACCGGCGCGCCGCCGCAGAGCAGGAGGGCAGGTCCCTGCTGGCTGACGCCGAGGCCAAGGCGCAGAAGAAGGCGGAGCAGACCATAGCGGAAAACGCCGCCCAGTGCGAGGCGCTCAAGCGGGCCGCCCGGGCCCGGCTGGACAAGGCCGCCGGCCTGATCGTGGGAAGGGTAGGGAGCAGCTGATGGCCATTGTCAAAATGAAGCGTCTGCGGCTGCTGTGTCCCCGCCCCGACCGGGAGCGGCTGCTGCGCCAGCTCCAGAGCCTGGGCTGCGTGGAGCTGCGCGAGCCCGCCATCGACCTGAGCGACCCGGAGTGGGCGGGGCTGGGCAAGCCGGACCTGTCCGGGCTGGAAAAGGCCCGGGAGCAGAGCCTGCTTTTGAACGGCGCCCTGGACGCCCTGCACCGCTACGCCCCCGCCAAGGACGGTCTCTTCACCCGGCGGCCCGAGATCACCGAGGGAGAGCTGTTCGACGACGAGGCGTACGCCCAAGGGCTGGACGCCGCCCGCCAGGTGATGGAGGCGGAGCAGGCCCTGGCCGCCAAGGGGGCGGAACGGGTCAAGCTGCTGACCCAGAAGGCCTCCCTGGAGCCCTGGTCCTGCCTGGACGTGGCCCTGGACGAGGAGGGGACGGCCGCCGTGCCCATCCACTTCTGCTCGGTGCCCGCCAAAACCGACTTCGCCTCCCTGGAGGCGGCGGTGGGTCAGGCGGTGGAGCCCGCCCAGCTCATCCGGGCGGGGAGCGACCGGGAGCTCCAGTACTTCCTGCTCCTGTGCCACCACTCCGCCGTCAGCGCCTGCTATGAGGCCATGCGCCCCTTCGGCGCCTCCCGGGTCACCCTGCGGGGCTGGACGGGGACGGCGGCGGAAAACATCGCCCTGCTGGACAACCGAGCCGCCGCCCTGGAGCGGGAGGAGGCCCAGTGCGCCGCCGGCCTGGCCGCCCTGGGGGAGAAGCGGGACGCCCTGCGCCGCTGCGTGGACCGGGCCGCCCAGGAGATCAGCCGGGAGGAAAACAAGTCCCGGCTCATCGACACCGACGCCGCCTTCCTCCTGGACGGCTGGTTGCCCGCGGAGAACGCGGACCAGGTGGAGAAGCTGCTGGCCGGCTTCCCCTGCGCCTGGGAGATGGCCGACCCCACCGAGGAGGAGTACCCCCAGGTGCCCATCAAGCTGAAGAACGGCCCCCTGGCCGCGCCCTTCAACGTGGTCACCGAGATGTACGCCATGCCCGCCTACAACAGCGTGGACCCCAACCCGCTGATGGCCCCGTTCTTCATCATTTTCTTCGGCTTTATGATGAACGACATCGCCTACGGCCTGCTGATGGTCATCGGCACCGCCTTTTTCCTGGCGAAGGCCAGGCCCAAGGGCACCATGCAGTACATGATGACCATGTTCTTTATGTGCGGCATCGCCTCCATCTTCTGGGGCTGCCTCACCGGCAGCTTCTTTGGCGACTTCCTGCCCAAGCTGTTCGCCCTGCTGGGCATCGACGACAATTTCGTGTGGTTCTGGCCCCCGCTGTTTACCCCGGTCAACGACATCATCACCGTTATGGTGGGCGCCATCGCCATGGGCGTGGTCCAGGTGTTCACCGGCATGGCCATCAGCGTGGAGGAGAAGTTCCGCCACGGCAGCGCCCTGGACGCCGTCACCCAGGAGATCGCCTGGTACTGCATCCTGGGCGGCGCGGCCCTGGCCATCGCCGGCAATCTGCTGGCCGGCCTGCCCCCGGCGCTGGGCACCGTGGGCCTCGCCATTCTGGTCCTCGGTCTGGCCCTGCTGCTGGTGGGCAACCTGATCCGCGCCAAGGGCCTGGGCGGCATCATCGGCTTCGGCGGCGACATCTACAACGGCGTGTCAGGCTATTTCAGCGACATCCTGTCCTATCTGCGCCTCATGGCCCTGATGATGGCCGGGTCCATCATCGCCACGGTGTTCAACACCCTGGGCTCGGTGTTCGGACTGGTCCCCTTCCTCATCGTGGCCCTTATCGGCAACGTGCTCAACCTGGTGCTCAACCTGCTGGGCTGCTACGTGCACACCCTGCGCCTGCAGTGCCTGGAGTTCTTCGGGCGCTTCTATCAGGACGGCGGAAAGCTCTTCCGCCCCCTCACTGTGGAAACCAAATATGTAGATATTTTGAAGGAGGAAATTTAAAATGGTTGCTTTTTTTGAAATGATCGGCGGTCCCGCCCTGGCCTTCATCGGCATCGCCCTGGCTGTCGGCCTGTGCTGCATCGGCTCCGCCAAGGGCACCGGCATGGTGGGCGAAGCCGCCACCGGCGTCATCTCCGTCACCCCCGAGCACTTCACCAAGTGCATGATCCTCCAGGCCCTCCCCGGCACCCAGGGCCTGTACGGCCTGGCCGCCGGCTTCTTCGGCCTGTTCGCCATGGGCTTCTTCACCGGCGGCGTGGGCCCCTTCAGCGGCGTGGCCTTCGGTGATCTGGGCGTGGCCGCCGGCATGTCCATCCTGTTCTCCTGCGTGCCCGTCATGCTGGGCGGCCTGCTCTCCGCCATCGCTCAGGGCCGCGTGGCCGCCGCCTCCATCAACATCGTGGCCAAGAAGCCTGACGACTACATGAAGGGCGTCATCATGTGCGGCATCGTGGAGTTCTACGCCATTCTGTCCCTGGTCGGCACCATCCTCATGCTGATGAACGTGAAGTAATGGGCCCGGTCAAATTTCAGAAAGGCGGTAATCCAAACAAATGAACGGAATTGAAAAGATCACCGCACGCATCGAGGAGGACGGCAGGGCGGAGAATGAGGCCCTGCTGGCCCAGGCCCGGGCGGACGCGGCGGACATCGCCGCCAAATACCAGGCCCAGGCGCAGGCCGCCGCAGACGAGATCCTGGCCCAGGGCCGCCGGGACGCCCAGGAGCGGGAGCGCCACCTGGACTCCATGGCCCAGATGGAGTGCCGCAAGGCGGTGCTGGCCGCCAAGCAGGACGTGATCGAGGAGGCCTTCCAGGCGGCCCACAAGAAACTGCTGGAGCTGCCCACGGAGCAGTATGTGTCCTTCCTGGCCGACCTGGCGGTGAAGGCGTCCGTCACCGGGCGGGAGAAGCTGATCTTCTCCCCCAGCCACCGCGCCCAGGTGGGCAAGGCGGTGGTGACGGCGGCCAACAAGAAGCTGGCCGAGGCCGTGGCCCCCAAGCTGCCCGACGAGATCACCGACTCCAAGGCGGGGGCCCTCCTGGACAAGGTGGTGACCGGCGCGTCCGCTGTGCTCAGCGGCACCGCCATGCTCACCCTGGCGGAGGAAACCCGCCCCATGGACGGCGGCTTCATCCTCTCCGACGGCGCGGTGGAGGTCAACTGCACCTTTGACACCCTGATCCGGCTCCAGCGCGGCGCGCTGGCCGGCGAGGTGGCCAAAGTGCTGTTTGACTGACCGGCCCCTTTCAATCGGAAGGGAAAGGGGGAAAAATCTTGTCGAAAAAAGTAAAGAAGCTGAAGGAAAACGATTTTCTGTCCATCTCCGCCCGGGTGCGGGTGCTGGAAAACTGGCTGCTCACCGCCGAGCGGATGGAGCGCATGATCGACGCCAAGGATGTGAACGACGCGGCCAAGGTGCTGGGTGAATGCGGCTACCCCGACCTGAGCGAGGTCACCAACTCCGCCCTGGACGCCATGCTGGCCCAGGCCCAGGCAGCCTTGTTCGCCGATATGGGCAAGGCGGTGGGCAACGAGGCGCTGATGGACGTGTTCCGCGTCAAGTACGACTACCACAACGCCAAGACCCTGGTAAAGGCGGAGGCGCTGAAGCTGGACCGGGACCGGCTGCTGCTGGGCGGCGGGCGGTACGACCCCGCCGCATTGGCGGAGGACTACCGCCGGGAGGACCTGACGGCCTGTACCGAGGCCTTCCGGCAGGCCGTGGGCCATGCCCGGGAGGTGCTGGGCTCCTCCGGCGACCCCCAGCAGGCCGACTTCATCCTGGACCGGGCCTATTTTGAGGAGCTGTCCGCCCTGGCCGCCGCGTCGGGGAGCAGCTTCCTGGAGGGCTATGTGGCCGCCCTCATCGACGCGGCCAACCTGCGCGCCGCCGTGCGCGCCGCCCGGCTGGGCAAGGCGGGGGAATTCCTGCGCCAGGTGCTGGTGCCCGGGGGAATTGTCTCCACGGGGGCCATCGCTGCGGTAAAGGGCCCGGAGCTGGGAAAGGTGTTCCAGAACACCGATTTCGCCGCCGCCGCGGAGGCGGGGGCAGATGTGGCCGCGCCCAACGGCGGGCCCCTCACCGAGTTTGAGCGCATGTGCGACGACGCGGTGATGGCCTACCTGTCCCGCGCCCGGATGATCCCCTTCGGGGAGCAGCCCGTGGTGGCCTATCTCTACGCCCGGGAGGCGGAGGCCACCGCCATCCGCATCATTCTCACCGGCCGCATGGCGGGAATTGACGGCACCACCATCCGGCAGCGCCTGCGCCGGGCCTACTGTTAAGGGGGGGAGACGTATGGCAAACAGCTATCAGATCGCCGTGCTGGGCGATCAGGACAGCGTCATGGGCTTCAAGGCCCTGGGGCTGACGGTCTTCCCCGCGGACAGCGTGGAGCAGGCCCGCGCCGCCCTGCACAAAATCGCCCGGGAGGACTACGCCGTGGTCTACCTCACCGAGCAGCTGGCCGCCCAGATGGAGGCGGACATCGCCCGCTATAAGGACGAGCTCACCCCGGCCATCATCCTGATCCCCGGCAAGGAGGGCAGCCTGGGGCTGGGCATGGCCAACATCAAGAAGTCCGTGGAGCGGGCCGTGGGCGCGGACATCCTGTAAAGGAGGCGCGCTGTGCTGTACTTCATCGCCGGACTGGCGCTGATCGCCATCGGTATCGTGATGCTGGCAAAGCCCCGGCTCGTGTTTGAGCTGACGGAGAGCTGGAAGCATGACGGCGGCGCGGCGGAACCGTCAAAGATGTGGCTCTTTTCCACGCGGTTTGGCGGTATGATGTGCGTGCTGGCCGGTATCGGCGGCGTGGTCGTCCCGTTTCTCCCGCAATGACGAACAATCAATTTTTGACAATAGACCTTTATGAAAGAAGGTATGCAGACCTATGGGAAAAGTAGTTAAGGTCTCCGGCCCCCTGGTGGTGGCCACCGGCATGGCGGACGCCAACATGTCCGACGTGGTCCGCGTGGGTCCCGAGCGCCTCATCGGTGAGATCCTCACCATGAACGGCGACTCCGCCTCCATCCAGGTCTACGAGGAGACCTCCGGCCTGGGCCCGGGCACCGAGGTGGTGACCACCGGCTCCCCCATGAGCGTGGAGCTGGGCCCCGGCATGATCGAGAACATCTATGACGGCATCCAGCGCCCGCTGGAGAAGATCATGGAGAAGGTCCACGGCAACAACCTGCCCCGCGGCGTGGAGGTCCCCGCCATCGATCAGGAGAAGCTGTGGGACTTCACCCCCGTGGCCAAGGCCGGTGACAAGGTGGTGGGCGGCGACATTCTGGGCACCGTCCCCGAGACGCCGGTGGTGCTCCACAAGGTCATGGTGCCCCCCAACCTGAAGGGCACGCTGAAGAGCGTGGCCAGCGCCGGGCAGTACAATGTGCGGCACACCGTGGCCGTGCTGGTCAAGGAGGACGGCACCGAGGTGGAGCTGGCCATGAGCCAGCGCTGGCCCGTCCGTGTGGGCCGCCCCTACAAGCACAAGTACCCCCCCATCAAGCCCCTGTCCTCCGGGCAGCGGATTGTGGACACCTTCTTCCCCGTGGCCAAGGGCGGCACCGCCGCCATCCCCGGCCCCTTCGGCTCGGGTAAGACGGTGATGCAGCACGCCCTGGCCAAGTGGTCCGACGTGGACATCGTGGTCTACATCGGCTGCGGCGAGCGGGGCAACGAGATGACCGACGTGCTCCGGG
>CAJUEC010000002.1 GCA_910585155.1 uncultured Oscillospiraceae bacterium | reverse complement strand
AAATCAAATCAACGCCGTATGGTGGAAAAAGACCCGTCGTTTGGGTATGTTGACAATTTTCAAACAAGCCCTAGCCCACGGGGACCTCCGCCCTGCCGCAGAGCCTGCCGTCGGTGACGGTGAGCTCCACGGCGGAGCCCTCCCCCGCCCGGACCACGGCCAGGGCCTCGCCAAAATAGGTGTCCGTCCGGGTCCCGCAGTAGCCCAGCTCGTTGTAGGGGCAGGCGCTGCCCAGGCCCAGCAGCTCCCCGCCGGACACCTGGACGCTGAGAATGCCCCGCTCCAGCGGCTTCAGCTCCCCGCCCCCATCGGTGTAGCGCAGCCGGATGTGGCACAGCCGGCCCGGGGCCACGGACTTCTCCTCCGGAACCGCCCGCAGCTCCGTCTCCGGCCCGGCGGTGCGCAGGGCATGGCGGCCGGTCTCTCTGCCGGAGGCGTCATAGCTCACCGCCTCCACCGTGCCGTCCTGGTAGGTGCAGCGGAATTTGGCAATACAGTCGTTTTTCATGGCCTTTCTGCCCACGCTTTTCCCGTTCACCAGCAGCTCCACGCTGTGGGCCCGGGCGTACACCTCCACGTCGGCGGGCTTCCCCCCGCACCCCCGCCAGCTCCAGCTGGGCCACGCGTTGGACATCTTCCAGGCGGAGGGGGAGTGCTTGTCCCCCGTGTGGTCCACCGGGCACACGGCGATGTAGGGGCCGCTGTCCCGCTCCAGGGCCACCCGGGTATAGTACGCCTCCCCCAGGGGCCGGCCCGTCAGGTCGATGCGCCCTGACCCGGCGGACACCCAGCCCAGGCCGCCGCCGAACTGGGGGGCGTAATCCCGGTACTCCCAGGAGCCGATGGACACCTCGCCCAGGTAGTCCATCCCCGCCCACACAAAATCGCCGATGATCCGGGGCTCGGCCTTGGCCAGCTCATAGAACCGGTAGGCGTCGGAGCAGAAGGTCTCGCTGCCCAGGATCAGCCGGTCCGGGTACTTTTTCAAATCCCCCTTGTAGCGGAAGATGCCGTAGTTGTACCCCGCCGCGTCCATGTTGGCGAAGGCGTCCCGGGTGCGCCAGTCGCAGGGGGGGATGGTGGCCCCCAGCTTCATGAAGTTGTCCCCCAGCAGGCCCGCCAGATTGTTGAAAAACTCGCTGCCCACCGCCTTTTTCTTCGTCTTTTTCTTCGTCTTTTTCCCGGCCTGCTTGACTTTTTCCGCCTTCTCCGCCTCTTTTTTGGCCTTCTCGTCGCTGTACACCCCGAAGCCCACCGAGCTGAGGAAGTTAAAGAAGATGTTCACCCCGCAGGTGACGGGCCGGGTGCTGTCCAGCTCGTGGAGGTGGCCGGTCATCTCCCCGGTGAGCCGGATGCCCTTCTCCTGGGCGGTCTCGGACACCTCGTTGCCGGTGGAGTAGAGCACCACGCAGGGGTGGTTGTAGTCCTTGTCCACCATGTCCGCCAGGTCCTGCCGCCACCAGTCCATGAAGTAGTCCACATAGTCGTGCTCCGTCTTGTGGATATACCAGTGGTCGATGTACTCGTCCATCACCAGCACGCCCAGGTGGTCGCAGGCGTCCAGCAGAAACTTGGAGCAGGGGTTGTGGGCGGAGCGGACGGCGTTGTAGCCGTTCTCCTTCAAAATGCGGATCTTCCGCCACTCCGAATCCTCGTAGCAGCAGGCCCCCAGCACGCCGTTGTCGTGGTGGATGCAGGCCCCCCGGAGGATGACCCGCTCCCCGTTGAGCAGCAGGCCGCCCCGCCCCCAGGCCAGGGTGCGCAGGCCGAAGGTCTCCGCCGCCTCATCCCCGCCGAAGCGCACCCGGCAGGTGTACAGCTGGGGGTCCTCCGGGCTCCAGGGCCTGGCCCCCTCCAGGGTGAGGGTGAAGGTAAAGCGCCCCTTGGTGCCGCCGGAGGCGGCGGCCAGCTCCCGCTCCCCATCCAGGACGGAGACGGACACCGTCCCCTCCCCCTGGGTCTCCACCCGCACCTCGATCTGCGCCGGGTTCAGGGACAGCGTCCTGATTTTCACCCCGTTGCGCTTGATGTGCCGCTCCTCTGCCGTCCACAGGGTCACCGGCCGGTAGATGCCCGCGCCGGAGTACCACCGGGAGTTGGGCTGGTCGGCGTTGCGGGCAATGACCTCCAGGGTGTTCTCCTCGTCCGCCCGCAGCCTGCCCGTCAGCTCCACATAAAAATTGGTGTAGCCGTAAGGCCGGAAGGCCAGCTGCTCCCCGTTGAGCCACACCTCGGCGTTGTGATAGACGCCCTCGAACTCCAGCACGGCGGTCTTGGCCGCCAGCGCTCCGTCCGGGGTGAATTTTTTGGTGTACAGGTAGTCGTACCCCTCGTACCAGCCGGTATTGATCCCCCCGGCGGACAGCTCCGACCGGGGCTCGGAGATCATGGCGTCGTGGGGCAGGGTGACGGGCCTGCCCGAGCCCTCCCCGCCGAGACGCCCCACGGACCAGCCGGTGTTGAATGGAATCGCTCTCATGTCGTGCCTCCCTTTAATGTAAAGCTGTGGAAGTTGATGGCCCCCGTCCCCCGGAAGGTGAAGTAGAGCGCCCGCACGCCGTCCTTCAGACGGCAGGGGGCGGACACCTCCCCCCGGTCCCCGGACAGACTCACCGGAAATCGGGCCGCCGGCGCGCGGAATTCCGGGTTGTCGAAGAGGAGCAGCTCCCCCTCCCCCCGGCCGCTCAGCTCCACCGTCACCGTGGACAGGCTTTTCACGTCAAAGTACTTGAACCCCGCCGCCGCGCCGTCCCGCAGATTGGCGATGTACTGGTCGCCCTCCCCCTCCCGGTCGCCGCCGGTCTGGGTGAAGTAGGGGTGCGCCTTCAGCCGCCTCCGGGGGCTGGGACCGTCGTACCGCCCCACGCCGCCTTTGCTCCACAGGTTACAGGCGATCCGGGCCTCGTACCGCCCCTCCCCCCGCAGCGGCCCGCCGTTCAGCCCGCAGGAGGTCACCTCCGCCTGCCGGAAGCCGCCGTCGGGGGTGCGCTCCAGCTTCTCCGCGCAGGCCTGCCGGGAGTAGGAATGGCGGTTGGTCTGCCGGTGGTAGAAGATGTACCAGTCCTCTCCCAGGTTCAGCAGTCCCCCGTGGGTGTTGCCCAGGTAGTTCAGGCCGTCCCGCTCCTCGGTGCGCCCGTCCAGAAACAGGTCTCCCAGGCTCACCAGGGTGCCGCCGAAGGTGAAGCCGCCGTCCGGACGGTCGCTGACGGCATAGCACAGCTCGTGGTTGTGCCGGGAGGAGTAGACGAAGATGTACCGGTCCCCGTCCCTGCGGATGGAGCTGGCCTCGAAGAACTCGTGGTTGGGGAAGGAGCCGGGGCCCTCCTTTGGAAAGATAATCCGGGGCTCGCCCCTCATGGTCACCATGTCCTTCTCCAGCTCCACCACCGTGCCGCCGTCGTTGCGCAGCTTTTGGAAGCCGGTGACGATGGCCGGGGCGGGGGTGTAGAACCCGGAGTACAGCCAGATCCGGCCGTCATCGTCCGCCAGCACCCCGGGGTCGAAGGGGAACTGGTCGCCCTTCCTCCGCCCCCAGACGGTGCCGTCCGGGTAGCGGACGTGGCCTAAAAACTGGTACGCCCCCGCCGGGGTGTCGCAGACGGCCACCCCCATGATCCCCATGAAGTCGAAGGCGTAGTAGAGGTAGTACCGCCCGTCGGGGCCCCGGCACACGTCGGGGGCGAAGAGCAGGCGCAGGCCCAGCTTATTTTTCGGGTCCTGGTTCTTGCGGTAGATGACCCCCTCATACCGCCAGTCCGACAGGTCGCCCACCGGGGCGGACCAGCACACGTAGTCGTTGACGCAGAAGATGGGGGCGTTGAATTTGTCGTGGGAGCCGTAGACGTACACCCGGTCCCCAAACACATGGGGCTCGCCGTCGGGTATGTACTCCCAGCTGGGGAGATAGGGGTTCACCGCTTGATTTTTCATGTCCGCCCTCCCGCGCCCCGCCAGGCGGGACGCCTATTTTTCCGCCCCGCCGCCCTGGGGCGCGTCTTGGTTCAAGCCTTCTGGAATGATTTTTTCAATTGTACCACAGATCCACCGGGCTGTATATACCTAACCCCCCCCACTTTCTGCGCCCAAGGTCCGTCCTGTTGAATCAGCCCTTCCCTAGGGTGTGTTTGAAAATTGTCAACACACCCAAACGGAGGCTCTTTTCCCGTCATACTTTGCCAATTTTCCTTGGAATACACAAAGTATTCCTGCGTCAAACTGGCTTTGTCTGGCGAAAAAATCTCTCCCTCCCGGGCATATTTCCAATTTTCAAACTGCGCCTAGACAAACCGGTTCAGGAACCGGGCGCTGCGCTGAAAGCTCTTGACCGGGGAGCGCTCCACCCAGTTCCGGTGGCTCTCCAGAATCACCGCCTCCACCTGGGCGGCCTTGGCCTGCTCCACCAGGGGCAGCAGGTCCATGTTCCCGTCGCCCAGCTCCATGCTGTCGCTCTTCAGGATGGGGGTCATGGCAGGCCCGGACAGCCGGGTTCCCCGGTCGTTGATGTGCCACAGCTTCATCCGCCCGCCCAGGCGCTTCATCCACTCCAGGGCGTCCGCCCCGCCGTCGGTGAACCAATAGCTGTCAAACTCAAAGCCCACCGCCGCCGGATCGGTCTCCTCCAGCAGCAGGTCGTAGGCCCGCTGGGAGGCGTTCACCCATTGCAGCTCGCAGTTGTGGTTGTGGTAGAGCAGATGGACGCCCTCCCGGGCCAGCCCCTCCCCCGCCCGGGTCAGCCGCCCGGCCAGCTCCCGCACCGCCCTCTCGTCGCTGTAGGGGAAGCGGTACATCCCGGTGATGACGATGTACCCCGCGCCGAACCGCCCGGCCTGGGCGACCGCGGCGGGGATGTCCCGCTCCAGGCTGTCCAGGTCCATGTGCAGGCTCGGCACCCGCAGCCCGGCCTCCCGCACCAGCCGGGGCCAGTCCAGCTTGCCGCCCCGGCCCACCGGCATGCCCGCCGCCCAGGTGATCAGCCGCACCGCCGGCCCGCTGGGCCGGATCATAAAGGCGCACAGCTCGATGCCGTCGTACCCCGCCTCCCGCAGCCGATCCAGCGTGTCCCGGGCCTGGGCCTCACTGTTCAGCACTGTGCCCAGCATGAACTGCTGGACCGCCTTGATGGCCATATCATTCCTCTCCCTTCCTCCGGCTCAGCCGCCGGCCAGCGCCAGCACCGCCGCCAGCGCGTTCGTTTTTTTCCTCATACCGGGCTACCCCCTTTTATCTTCTTTCGGATCCGTCCCCGCGAAGCAGGCCACCGCCCCCAGCACGGCGCACAGCAGGAACACCCCGGCAAAGCCCATGCCCAGCGCGGCGTTCCCGCCGATGAAGTTCACCTTGTTCCAAACGTCGGACAGGCTGGGCACCGCCACCCGGAGCACCACCCCAAAGGCGGCGGCGTACAGGGCGGCGGGCACAAGGGGGGCGAATTTCAGGCGGGTGAACACCACCAGCGCCGTGGACGCCGCCCCCGCCAGCGCCAGCGCAAAGCCCAGGGGCGCAAAGGTCTTGTCCGCCCCGTCCAGAATCAGGTAGAGCACCGCGCCCGCCAGGGCGGCCGCCCCCGCCGTCAGGCTGACGGGCAGCCCCAGGCCCCGGCCCTTCAACACGTTTTTCATATCAGCATCCCTCCTTTTTCCCGTAGGCCTTCCAGGCGAACATCCCAAGACAGACCGCGGTCAGCCCGCCCAGCGCCGCGCACGCCGCCATCAGCGCCGGCTGCCACCAGTACACCGTCTCATGAATGACGGTCTCCTCCGCCAGGCCGTTGATGAGAATGCTCCGGCTGTGGGCGTAATAGAAGTGCTCGTTGGCCGCCTTCATCCAGTTCAGGATATTGCCGTCCCGCTCCTTGACGGCCAGGTTGGTCAGCTCACTGGTCCGCCCCGTGTCGGAGAGGAACAGGTCGGTGCCGCCGGTGATGCACTCGGCGGTGAGCACGTAGTCCGCCGCGTCCTTGGAGGAGTCGGTGATGTTGATGCCCTTGAAGCCCCATTCCTTACGGAGAATCTCGATCTGGGCCCCCCGGTGGGCGGGAGAGGCGGTCAGGCCGATCCGGTTGTAGCTGGTCATCACCCCCAGGCCGCCGCCGTCGCTCAGCGCCCCCTCAAATGCCTTGAAGTAGATCTCCCGGCAGGCCTGCTCGGTGGCGAAGGTGGCCACGCCGTGGCGGTTGACCTCCTGGTCGTTGAGGCAGAAGTGCTTGAAGCCGGTGATAATCCCCTTCTCCGTCATGGGCTGGGCGTTGGCCCGGCTCATGAGGCTGCTCAGCAGGCCGTCCTCGGAAAAATACTCGCTGTTGCGCCCCAGGTAGGCCGTCCGATGGATGTTGGCCCCCGGCCCGAACACCATGGTCACGTCGGCGTACATGGCGTCCTCCGCCATGAGCGCCCCCCGCTCCCGGGCCAGCTCCAGGTTGAAGGTGGCGGCCTGGATGGGCTCGTCCACAAAGAGGGTGCAGCCCTGCCCGTTCCCCTTCACATAGCTGCCCTGGATGCCGCAGGGGCCGTTGGTGGAGGCGTTGGCCGGCTTGCCCACCTCGGGTATGGCCACGTTGCCCCGGTTGTCCCCGCAGATGGTGGCCAGCTGGTTGATGGTGAGCTGGTCGATGAAGGCGTCCCACTGGTCCGCCCCGTATTCCACGTCCTTCATGCCCACCAGCTTCAGCCCGGCGTCCTGGCCGAAGGTCATCTCCCCGGTGTCCGGCGCGCCCTCCGGCTTCTGGTAGGCTTTGCCCGCCATCAGCTCCGCCATGGCGTCGGTGGCGGTGAGGCCTGTGCAGCTCTTGGGGAAGGTGCTCCAGTCCCCCCGGGTCAGGTAGGTCACTGCGCCGGGCAGGTGCCGGTTCAGGTCGGCGTCCTGGAGCCGGTTGGACACCACCGCCCCGGTGACGGGGCTGACGGCATAGGTGAGGTTGTCGTACTGGGCCAGCTCCGCCCGCACCGCCTTGGCCGGGTCGCCGGCGGCGGGCTCGCCCCGGTGGTCGAACATCCCCTCAACGCCCCTGGCGGCCATGATGTTGTTCAGCGCGTCGTGGCTGCTCTCCCCCACGGCGAACCAGTAGTCCCCGGCGTCAAATATGTAGCAGCCGGTTTTGGAAGCGTCCGCCCCGTTCTGGGCCCCCTCGTCATACACGGCGAAATGGTAGTCGGGCACGGTGACGGTCACCGTCTCGCTCTCCCCCGCCCCCAGCTCGCCGGACTTCTGGAAGCCGATGAGCTGAATGGCGGACTTCTCCGCCTGCCCCGGCTCCCAGGGCAGCTGGGCGTAGAGCTGGACCAGCGCCTTGGACCTGCCGGCAAAGCCGCCCTGGTTGGTGACCTTCACCCGGGCGGTGACGGTGTGGGCGCTCTGGTCCCAGGAGATCTCCTCCACCTCCTGGGTGAACTGGGCGTAGGACAGGCCGTAGCCGAAGGGGTAGGCCATCTCGGCGGCGTAATCCCAGCCCTCGCCGGCGAAGGCTCCGTCGGGGCCCCCGGCGTTGTTCACCCCCAGCACCTGGTCCTGATAGCGGGTCTCATAGTACTTGTAGCCCACGTAGATGCCCTCGGCGTACACCAGATAGCGGTCGCCGTACATCTTCTCCAGGTTGGTGAACTGGTAGTCGCCGAAGTTCTGCATGGCGGGGGCGGACAGGGAGTTGGACGCCCAGGTGTCCGGCAGGTGGCCGGAGGGGTCGGCGGCCCCGGTGAGCAGGTCCGCCAGGGCGATGAACCCGTAGTCCCCCGCCGCGCCGAACACCAGGCAGGCGTCCACCCCGTACTCCTCCTCCTCGATCCACTGGATGTCCATGGCGAAGGGACTGTTGACCAGCACCACCGTCTTGGTGAACTTCCCGCTGTCGTGGATCATCCTCAGCAGGTCCGCCTCCTCCTGGTGGAGGGAGAGCAGGGGCACGCCGTCCGCGTCCATGGGGTCCAGGTCCACCCCCTCCCCGCCGTACCGGCTGAGGAGGACCAGGGCCACGTCGTGGTACTGCGCGTCGAAGGAGCTCTTCAGGGCGTCGGTGTAAAAGCTCACCGGCACCTCTCCGATGGAGGAGACCCCCCGGGTGGCCGCGGACGCCCGGGCCACGCCGCTGCTGGCGTAGGCCTCCCGCATGGCGGGGTTGATCTGGAAGCCTGCGGCCTCAAAGGCGGCGTACAGCTCCCCGCCCCGGTCGGGGTTGAAGGCGGCGTTGCCCGCGTTGGACTTGTAGATGGGGTCGTTCACCGAATTGCCGAAGATGGTCACGCTCCGCTCCCCCTCCGCCAGGGGGAGGGCGCCGTTCTCATTGCGCAGCAGCACGGTCCCCTCGTACATGGCCCGGAGGTTGTGGTCCCGCTCGTCGGCGATGAGCCGCTGGACGTTCTCCGCGTTCAGCGGGCCGTAGGCGGAGGGGTAGTAATTGGTGTCCCCGCTGACCTGGATGGTCTCGCCGGTGATGCCCAGAAAGCTGTTGACATAGCCGCTGTAATAGAAGGCGGAGCTGGTGAGGCTCAGGGCGGCGGACAGCAGAAGGGCGAACACCGCCGCCAGCCCCAGCCATTTCTGATATTTTTTCTTCATGGTCTCCCTCCTAAAGTAAAATTAGCGGGCCGCGGCCATGGAGTCATGGCGGCGCGGCCCGCCGGTCTGTGTCAAATCAGCTGTTCTTGACTTTTTTCCTGCTGCGCACCAGCATAAAGGCGCTGCCGGCTGTGAGCACCGCCATGACCCCGGCGGCGGCGTAGATGGCCAGCTGCCACCAGGGGGTGATGGCCCGCACGGTGGCGTTGCCCACGTTCATGGCGTGGCTGTGGGTGATGGAGTAGGCGATGTGCTTGACGGCGTTCTGCACCGCGCAGACGATGGCGGGGTCGCCGTCCAGCCCGTCCAGGGTCTCCATGCCCATGCTGTAGCCGTCCCACAGGTCCTGCCCGGCCAGCACGCCCAGCCGATAGTCCATATAGTTGGCCATGACGGAGCAGTCGGTGATGGCCGCGCCCTTCATGCCCCACTCGTCCCGGAGTATGCCGGTCATCAGGCCGTGGTGGGCGCCGCTCCAGGTGACGCCCAGGCGGTTGAAGGAGCTCATCACGCCCATGCCGCCGCCCCGGGCCACACTGCCCTCAAAGCCCTCCAGGTACAGCTCCCGGATGGCCTGCTCGTTGGACCAGGTGGAGATGCCGTAGCGCCCCTCCTCCTGGTCGTTGAGGGCGAAGTGCTTGGTGAACACGTACACGCCCCGGTCCTGGATGGCGGCCACCTCCACCGCGGCCACCCGGCCGGACAGCCAGCCGTCCTCGGAGTAGTATTCGAAGTTGCGCCCGGAGTAGGGGGTGCGGTGGATGTTGGCCCCGGGGCCGTAGATGCCGGAGAACACGGTACCAGAGTCGTCGGTGGCGTGGAGGAAGTCCTCGCCGATGCACTTGCCCATGTGCTCGATGAGCTCCAGGTTGAAGGTGGCGGCCATCACGTCCTCGGAGGTGTAGGCCATGGCGGAGGAGCCGCCCATCAGGCTCTTGGTAAAGCCCTGGGGGCCATTCTCATCGTTGGTGCCGGGTAGGCTGATGGAGGGCACCGGCTGGGTGAGGTGGAAGCCATTGTAGATGAGGTTGGTCATCTCGCTGTAGGGAATCTGGCTGATCAGCTGCTCCCAGGAGGGGTCGTCCGCCTCGGTCTCGGCGAACATGCCGGCGTTCAGCGTGCCGGACACCCCCATCTGGGGCATGACGGCGTCCGCCCAGTAGCGGCTCTTGGCGGTCTCCACCATGGCCTTCCGGTCGGCTTCATCGTGGGACAGGCCGTCCTTCCACATCTGCTCGGTGATCTTCAGGGAAACGGTGGCGGGGAAGGTGCCCGTCCAGTCGTTCCGGGTGAGGTAGGTGACGGTCTGGCCCTCCGCCCCCTCATACTTGTTCAGGTCGGCGTCCTCAAAGAGGTTGGTGATGGCCTTGCCGGTGACGGAGGAGACGGCGTAAGTGGTCTGGTCAAAGGTGGGGTTGTTCCACTTGGCGGCCAGCCCGGCGTCCCCCGTCCCGGACATGCGGCTCTGGTCCGCCCCCTTGGCGGCCAGGATGTTGTTCACCGCGTCATGGGCGTTTTTGCCCACGGTGAAATAGTAATCGCCGTCCTCCAGAATGTAGGTCTTGGCGTTCATGTGGTCGTAGGAGGTCAGGTCCTCCTTGTCCACGGTGATGGTAAAGTGCTCGGTGTCCCCGGCGGCGATGAACTTCTTGTCAAAGCCGCACAGCTCCACGGCGGCCTTCTCCACCTGGTTGTCGATGTCGTACTGGGTGTAGGGGGACTGGAAATAGATCTGCACGGTGTGCTTGCCGTCCACCCCGCCGGTGTTCTTCACGTCCACCTCCACCTGGAAGGTGTCCCCCTGCTCCTCCACAGAGAAGTTGGAGTACTCGAAGGTGGTGTAGCTCAGCCCGAAGCCGAAGGGGAAGGCCACGTCGTCCTCATAGCGGTAGTCCCCGGCGTTCCCCTGGTTCAGCACGTAGTCCTCATACCGGGTCTCATAGTAGCGGTAGCCCACGTAGATGCCCTCCTGGTACACCACGTAGTCCCGGTTACACTTGCCGATGCCGGGATCGGTGTTGTTCTGGGCGGTGGCCACGTCGTAGTCCGCGCCGTTGGTGTAGGGGTAGGCGCCAAAGTTCTGCATGGCGGGGGAGGAGTGGTTGTCCCGCAGGAAGGTGTCCACAATGCGGCCGGAGGGGTTCACCCTGCCCGCCAGGATGTCGGCCACGGCGGTAATGCCGGTCATGCCCACATCGCCGATCCACAGCACCGCGTCAATGCCGTAGTCGTCCACAAAGTCCAGCTGGAGGGTGTTGGAGGAGTTGAGCAGCACCACGATTTTTTGGAAGACCCCCTGCTCCTTGAGCTTCTCCAGGTTCTCCAGCATCTCAAGCTCCTCTTTGCACAGGCGCAGGTAGTCGCCGTCGGTCATGTAGGGCTCCAGCTCGGGCAGGCCGGAGGGCAGGTCCGCCCCCTCGCCGCCGGACCGGGCCAGCACCACCAGGGCCACGTCGCCGTACTGGGACCAGGTGCCCTTCAGGGCGTCGGAATACTCGCTCCAGGGCACCTCATTGATGCGGTACTGCGCCTGGTTGCCGCCGGTGGTGTCGGCGTTCACCCGCTTGTAGCCCGCCCCGGCGTAGAATTTCCACTGTTCCGGGTTGACGGAGTTTTCACCGAATGCCCCGTCCAGCGCCGCCTTGAGGGAGATGGCGTCGTTGGCGGACACCTGGCCGGAGCCGGTGCCGCCGTACAGCAGGTTAAAGCTGGACTGGGAGAAGGGGGTGAACTTCGTCCCCTCCGCCAGGGGCAGGGCGTTGTCCCGGTTGACCAGCAGGGCCGCGCCCTCCGCCTCGATGTCGTGGCACAGCTGCTTCTCAAAGGCCACCAGCTCCTCTTCACTCTCGTAGTCGCTCCAGAAATAGATCTTGGCGTCGGGGTCGGGGATGACCTCTTGGGTCTTGGCCCCCAGGGCCACATTGATGGCGGTGGCAAAGGCGTTGGTGATGGGGATGGCCGCGATGCACACCACCAGCAGCAGGGCGGTGACCGCCGTAAGGATGGTCCACAGCAGGCTGCCTTTTTTCTTCATAAGAACGCTCCCTTTCTGAAACAGGCTCCAGGCGGTCGCGCCGGCCTGGAGCCCGTTCTCATTATAATAGGTATCTGAAAGCTCGGGACCGGCGGACGGTTACTCGGCCTTGGCGGCGGTGCTGCCGTCAATGGTCCAGGTCTCGCCGCCCATGGCGGCCCAGATCTGGCCGAAGGCGCCCAGCACATCCTCGCTGGGGGCGGTGACGGTGAGGGTGTCCCCCTCCAGCACGTAGGTGAAGCCGTCCCGCTCCATGCCGTACTCGGGGTACTTGACCTTCATGTTGACGTCGTCCAGCAGCACCAGCACCAGCCCGCCGGCCTCATAGGAGGCGATGCCCTCCACTTCGCCGGACTCGCCGCCCTCAACGGGGGCCTGGCCGCCCTCGGGAGCGGGCAGGGCGGAGATGTCCTCGCACACGAAGGTGTAGCTGGCGGTGTTGCCGTCGCCCATGTCGCGCTCGGCGGCGAAGGTGGCCTTGCTGCCGTCCATGGTCACGTCCACGGCCTCGCCGTTCACCGTGACGGAGATGGCGCCGTCGGCCAGAGCCCAGGTGCCGTCGGCGAACTTGTCGTACCCGGCGTACAGCAGCGCGGTGCCGTCGGCCTGGAGGTAGACGGTGCCGCTGTTTTCGGCGTCAGTGAAGGTGCCCACGTGCTCGGGGGCGGTAAACTCCTGCTTATAGGCCTGGATGAAGGCGTTGGCGTCGGCGTAGGTCTGGCCCTCCTTGCCCTCCATGGAGGCCACGCGGGTGTAGGACATGCCGGGCACCACGGGGAAGGTCAGGTCGAAGGAGTACACCCCGGCCACGTCGTAGGCGTAGGCGGTCTGGGAGTTGGACTCGGTGCCCGCCTCGTCCACATAGGCCAGCTTGATCTGGAGGCAGGGCACGCTGTCCTTCTCCACTTCCTTCCAGGTGCCGGACATGTAGCTGGCGGTGAAGGCGGGGTTGGTGGCGGCGTCGGAGGCGTCGTACCTGGCGAACATGTACCTGTCCGCCACCGCGGTGCCGTCGTCCTTCAGGTTCAGCAGGAAGGCGGCGTTGAGCATGGAGGCGTTCTCGCCCCCCTCCTCGTAGGTGCCCCAGAACTGGAAGGTCTTGGTGCCCTCGCCCTCACCCTCGCCGCCCGCGGACTTGGTGGGCTCCGCAGAGGGGGCCTGGGAGCTGGCGGCGGGCTTGCCGCCGCAGGCGGCCAGCAGGGAGAGCAGCATCAGCGCGGACAGGGCCGCGGCCAGGATTTTTTTCATCTTCATTGTCATTTCCTCCTATTTGTTTGATATTCCCCGCCCCAGGTCCCTCGGGGCGGGGGATCAGCTTATTTGCGGTGGGGCAGGAAGGCGCCGATCACATTGAGGACGGCGGCCAGCCCGAACACCACGGAGAAGGCGATGGCCAAAGCTGGGTTCCCGCCGAAGAAGGGCACCCCGGTGAGCATGTCGGCCAGGGGGTAGGCGGTCTCCACCAGGTGGTTGGCCAGGGCCACGGCAAAGCAGGCCCCGCCCAGAATGGGGGTGAAGGACAGGCGCAGCCCCTCCCCCGCCAGGGTGATAACGGTGCCGCCCAGCGCCAGGCCGAGGGTAAGCCAGGAGAACACCCGGTCCACCGCCTCGCCGGCGGCGGCCAGATAGATGACCACGTAGGCCAGCCCGCCCGCCAGGGCCAGGGCGGCGGCGGCCAGGCTCAGCCAGAGGCCGGGCCGGGCATCCTGAAGCATCCGTTTCATCTCATCTGCCCCCCTTCCTGGACCTCACCTCAGACAGGGCGTACAGCACCGCGGCCCCCGCCGTGAGGATGCCGATGGCGGCGTTCAGCCCGGTGAGGGCCGGCTTCCACCAGGGCGTGTAGTTCTGCACCGTCTCCGTCCTGCTCAGGCCGTTGACCAGATTGGAGCGGCTCATGGTGTAGAGGTAATATTTGGCCACCTCCCGGAGCTTGCCCCAGATGAAGCCGTCCCGGTCCTTGGTGAGCAGGTTGGACGCCTCGGGGACCCGGCCGGGGTCGTTGTTGAACTGGCAGGTGCCCGCCTGGAGGGCGTCGGCGGTGCCCATGTAGCTGGCGGAG
Organism: uncultured Oscillospiraceae bacterium; assembly: GCA_910585155.1. Classification (GTDB taxonomy): domain Bacteria; phylum Bacillota; class Clostridia; order Oscillospirales; family Oscillospiraceae; genus Enterenecus. The sequence goes on along the minus strand of CAJUEC010000002.1, from coordinate 114,794 downwards.
TCCTTGGAGCTGTCCGTCATGTTGATGCCGGTGAAGCCCCACTCCCCCCGCAGCACGGTGGTCATGGTCTCGTAGTCGCTGGCGGTAGGCACGCAGCCGATGCGGTTGTAGGCGGTCATGGTGGCCATGCTGTGCCCCGCCTGGAGCCCGCCCTCAAAGCCCCGCAGGGGCACCTCCCGGTAGGTCTGCTCGGTCATGAAGGTGGCCACGCCGTGGCGGTTGGTCTCCTGGTCGTTGCCGCAGAAGTGCTTGAAAGTGCCCGCGCAGCCCCGGTCCGCCATGGCCTTGGTCTGAATCTCGCCGCAGAGATAGCTCATGTTGGCGTCCTCGCTGTAATACTCGAAGTTCCGGCCGGAGTAGGGGGTGCGGTGGATGTTGCCGCCGGGGGCGTAGATCTGGCGGAAGCCGATCCAGAAGCTCTCCTCGGCGAAGAACTCGCCCCGCTGGGCCAGCAGCTCCTTGCTGAAGGTGGACGACGCGATCATCTCCGCGTTGAACAGCACGCCGCCCTGGTGGCCGTCCGGGCCGTCGCCGCCGGCGTAGGCGGGCAGGGCGATGCTCTCGATGGCGTCCAGCCCCATCTTGTCGCCGGTGATCTGGGCCAGCTCGGTGGGGCTGAGCTGGTCGATGAAGGCGTCCCACTTGGGGTCGTCGAAGGCGGCGTCCTTCATCTCGATAAAGGTAATGCCGTTGTCCTGCTTGTACTGGTAGGCGGATATGTCCGGCGCGTCGGCGGGCTTCTCATACTGGAAATTCTCCATCAAATCCTGGATCTCGGCGGTGGCGGTGAGGCTGGCCACCGGGTCGGGGAAGGTGTTCCAGTCGGAGCGGGTCAGATAGGTGACGCTGCCGGGAATGAAGTGGTTCACGTCCCGGTCCTCGAAGTGGTTGGACACCACCTGACCGGTGTAGGGGGACACGGCCCAGGTCGTGTTGTCCAGGGCGTCCAGCCCCTCCCGGTGGACCTTGGCGGGGTCGCCCTCCACGGGATTCCCCGCAGCGTCGAACATGCCCGTCACCCCCCGGGCGGCCAGCACGTTGTTCAGCGCGTCGTGGGCGTCGTCCCCGATGGCGAAGTAGTAGTCCCCGGGATCAAATACGTAGCAGCCCGTCTTGGAGCTGTCCGCGCCGTTGACGGCGCTGCTGTCATAGGCGGCGAAGAGGTAGTCGGAGAACTCCAGGGTCACCGTCTCGCTCTCCCCCGCCGCCAGGGCGGAGGTCTTGGCGAAATCGGCCAGCTGGATGGCGCTCTTTTCCGTCTGCCCCGGCTGATATGGCAGCTGAACGTAGAGCTGCACCACGTCCCTGCTCACGCCGGAGTAGCTGGCCGAGCCGTTGTTGGTCACCTTCACCTGGGCGGTGACGGTGTGGGCAGACCGGTCCCAGCTCACGCTGAGCAGCTCCTGGGTAAAGTCGGCGTAGGACTGCCCCGCGCCGAAGGTAAACACCATCTCGTCGGCGTAGTTCCATCCGCCGTCCCCGGAGGCGTAGGCCCCCTTGGGGCCGTTGGCGTTGTTGATGCCCAGCACCTGGTCCTGATACCGGGTCTCGTAGTACTTGTAGCCCACGTAGATGCCCTCGGCGTACACCAGATACTTGTTCTTATACTGGCCGGTGAGATTACTGAAGGTGAAGTCTCCGGCGTTCTGCATGGCCGCGGAGCTGAGGGAGTCGGCGGCGTAGGTGATGACGCTGCGCCCGGAGGGGTCGGCCTTGCCGCCCAGCACCCGGGCCACCCCCGTCATGCCGCGGCTGCCGGGATAGCCGATCCACAGGCAGGCATCCACTCCGTACTCCTCCAGCCAGCCCAGCTCCATGGCGTAGCCGGAGTTGAGCACCACGATAATCTTGCCGAATTTGCCGGAGTCCCGGATGAGCTTCAGGGTGTCCATCTCCTCCTGGTGGAGGGACAGCTCCGCCACCCCGGCGGGGCCCTCCTGCCAGTCGCCCTGGAGGCCGTGGTTCAGGTCGCCCTCCTCGCCGCCGAAGCGGCTCATGTTGACATCCTCCTTCTGTTTTCGGGGTTCTCTCCCGATGCGCGTTTAATCTAGTCGATTTCACCAGTTCTTTCAATACCAACCGCATAACCTTTGCTCCTGACCGCACAACCTTACGAAGCAGACCGCCCCCGCTTGACTTCTCTTGTGTATATTGCTATATTATAAATAGAAAATCAGACGCCCCCCGCCCGCTCCCGTTCTGGGGCGGGCCCCCTTCCCGCCAGCGGCGCGGGCCCCATGGCGCCCGTATACAATGGAGGCACACCGCTATGATTGACACTGCAATGGGCCTGCTGGGCCCTTACGCCCTCCAGGGCACCAACCTGATCCTCACCTACTACATGTGCTTTATCTGCTTCGCCCTGTTCGCCCGCAGGTTCCCGCGCCGGGAATTTTTCCCCGTCCGGGTGGCCATCACCCTGCTGGAGGGGGTGGTGGTGTGCTACCTGCTGGCCATCTGGTACACCGAGGTGGACTCCCTGCTCACCCGGGTGCTGTGCTACTCCGCCATCACGGCCCTGAACTTCACCGCCCTGATGTTCTGCTGGAAGGATGACATTGAGGAGATGCTGCTGGCCTTCTGCTCCGGCATGGCCGCCTACCAGTTCACCAACAAGCTCTACCCCCTGCTGCAAAACCTCCGGGGCATCAACGACCGGGAGACCCTCAGCCTGTTCCACGGCAGCCAGGAGAGCCTCACCAGCGGGGACTGGGCGGTCTACTTCCTGTTCCACCTCGTCACGTATACCCTGCTGTCCCTGGTCTTCACCCCCAAAAACAAGCTGATTCACAACCGCCGCACCACCCGGAACGTCATTGCGCTGTCCATCGCCACCGTGACGCTGGTAAACGTTCTCATCTGCGTCTCCCGGGTGTACGAGGGGGAGAGTCCCATGCTCAACGTGGTGACCAAGGTGCTCTATGTGGGCTTCAGCCTCACCATTCTCACCATCTGCGCGGGCATCTTCTCCCAGAGCGAGCAGGAGGAGCAGATCAGCATTCTCCAGCAGCTCTGGCGGCAGGACCGGGCCCAGTTCGAATCCGTGAAGGCCAATATGGATGTCATCAACATGAAGTGCCACGACCTGAAGCACATTCTGGGCCGAATTGAGGGCAGGCTCACCGAGGAGGAGACCGTCTCCCTGCGGGAGGCCATCCAGTTCTATGACGCCAATATCAAGACGGGCAACGAGGTGCTGGACGTGGTGCTGTGCGAAAAGGCCATGATCTGCCAGCGCAACGGCATCTCCTTTTCCTGCATGGCGGACGGCGGCAGGCTGAATTTCCTCACCCCGGTGCAGACCTACTCCCTGTTTGGAAACATCATTGACAACGCCATGGAGGCGTTGTCGCCGCTGCCCGAGGCGCAGCGGGTCATCTCCCTCACCTGCCGGGATGAGGGGGACGCGCTGGTGATCGAGGAGTCCAACTACTTCGCCGGCGGGCTGACGCTGGCCGACGGCCTGCCCGTCACCGGCAAAGGGGACCGCTCCCGCCACGGCTTCGGCACCAGGAGCATCCAGTACATCGCCAAGCAGTACGGCGGCACCATGGACATCAAGTGCGTGGACAACATGTTTTTCCTCACCGTCCGCTTCCCCCTGGGCCCGGAAAAACGGGCCTCCGCGTAGCAAAAACAGACCTCCCGCGGCTTTGCCGCGGGAGGTCTGTTTTGTTGTCTGTGTTTTCACCGCCGCCAGCCCCTGGGCGGCTCTCACGACGGCTTCCCGCCTCCCCGGGGGCGGGGGTCCTGGTCCGCCCACAGGGTGGAGAAGTAGTCGTAATAGGGCATCAGGAAGGCAAAGCCCTCCACCAGCCGGTCCGCCAGGGCGGGGGTGTAGAGCAGCTCGCCCAGCGCCTCCTCATGGCCCAGGGACAGGGATTTCCTATTGTACCACCCCTCCAGCCTGGGCTCCGCGCAGGGCTTTTTCCGGCTGTACTCCGGGCCGTCCAGGACAAACTCCTCCTGGCGGGCCAGCCTGCTGTGGAGCTTCAGCAGGGGCCTGGGGTCCCGGTCAATGCGGGCCCGGTGCTTTTCCATCACCGCCGCCTGGGCGCACCAGAAGCCCATACCGTAGCTCCACCCCTCCGGCGCCAGCTCGAACCAGAACACCGGGTGGTCTCCCCCGGACTCGCTTCCAAAGCGGAACAGGGACAGCCACAGATGGTCCTTATAGGGCCCCCGGCCAAACAGCCGCCGGGCGTCCCGGTAGATGCGGGACACCTTCAGGTTGAGCCCGCTCTTGGGGAACCGGTCCAGCAGCTGGGCCTGCACCTGCCCGCCCAGCTCCTTCATGGGCTGGAGAAAATAGGTCTGATAGTCGGACTTGTGGGCCTCAAACCAGCTCTTTTCGTTGTTAAAGCGGATGCCCCACATGAAGTCCACCGTCTCCTGGGAAAAGCCCTCAAACATCGCTCAGCCCCCTGTCTCGCCGCCAAAGTCCAGCCAGGGCGGCATGGTGGTCCCCCCCGCCGGGTCGGTGGAGGGCTCCGCAGGCGGGTCGCTGGGCTGGACCCAGGGGTCCTGAGAGGGCTCCGCGGGCGGGTCGCTGGGCTGCGCCCAGGGGTCGGGGGTAGGCTCCACCGGCGGCACCTCACTGGTGACCACATTGGGGTCGGTCCAGGGATCCTGGGAGGGCTCCACCGGCGGCGGCTCCAGCCCCAGCGAGGCGGCGTCCAGCGGGTTGTAGAGAATCACCTGGTCCCGCTTGGCGTAGCGGCTGTGGTTCTCATAGGTCCGGCTGATCTGGTTCCCCTCCGCGTCCAGCACCCGGCGGTACACGTCCACCTCGTAGCCGGTGTAGGGGGTGGTCTTCACCTTGGTGGTGCCCTGGGGGATGGTCTCGTCCGGCTCATAGACGGTGGTCCAGGGGGTGGAGGAGAGCAGATACCGCTGCATCTCCACCTGGATGCCGTCGGGGTTGCTGCCGTAGAACTGCACCGTCAGCTTGCCCCAGGCCCCGCCCTCGGTGTAGGCCACGATCTTGATGGGGAAGCCGGTGCTGTTGCGGAACTGGAAGTCCAGCGAGGGATAATAGATGGTGGCGTCCAGTCCGTTGGGGATATAGCCGGTGGCAAAGGCGTGGCAGGCCCGCCGGACGATCTCCAGGTTGGAGTACACCGCGCAGTAGTACAGCGAGGAGGACACCTGACACACGCCGCCGCCGTCCATGGGCACGGTCTCGCCGTTCTGGTAGCCGGTGCTGGGCTTGTAGCCGTTGCGGGTGCTGGGGTCGCCGATGGTGCCGATATAGGAGAACACCTCGCCGGGCTGGATCACCTTGCCGTTGCAGAATTCGGCGGCCCGGTTTACGTTGAAGGAGCGGTTGGCCACCCCGTCCATGTTGGTGGTGACGGAGGCCAGCAGGTCCTTGTAATAGAGGGACTCGTCGGCGCTGGTGTCCGGCGGGGTGAACTCCAGGGGGATGGAGCAGGCCTCCCCCGGCCCGGCGGCGTCCAGGATGGCCTGGGCCTCCTCCGGGTTCACCCCCAGGCCGATCACCGCCGGGGTGAGCTTGCCGTTCTCGTCCAGCCCCACAGGCTTGGGATCCACGTGGACCAGCTGGTCCAGCACCTGGCCGCTGAGCTCCGCCCCGGACAGGGTCTCTGGCTCCACCCGCAGCTCCCGCTCTCCCTTGGCCAGGGCCTCCTCCACGGCGGACAGCAGGGCGTCGGTGTCCAGCTTTTGGCCGTCCACGCCCTTTACCACCTCCACCGTCTCCTCACCCATCTCGTAGGTGAAATCCACCGGGGCCACATACAGCTCCCCCGCGATCTCCTGAATAATTTTTTTCGCCTTTGCCTCCCCCTCGGGGGTAAAGGCCGCCGCGGACAGGGGCATGTCGACGGGCTCCTGGACCGCGCCCAGCCACAGCGCCCCCAGCTTCCACATGGGCTGGTCCTCCTTGGCGGACATACCCACCTCCACTGCGGCGTCGGGGGAGCAGTCCATCAGCTCTCCCGTCAGCTCCACCCGCTTGCCCTCGCCGTACAGCAGGGCCAGCCTCCGGTTGTCCAGCCGCTGGTCCATCTCCTGGGTCACCACGGCCAGCGCCTCCTCCCGGGTCATTCCCCCCAGGTCGGCCACCGCGTTTCCCCGCTCGTCTATGGCCACCGCTCCGGGCAGCAGCCGGTCATTGCCCTCCACCCAGGCGCACAGGCCAAAATAGCCGCCCACCAGCACCGCCGACAGCGCGGCCGCCGTGATTCCGGCGATCAGGCCCGCCGATACGCCTTTTTTCGGAGCAGATCCTTCCATAGTACCGCAAAACCTCCCAAACACAGGTCCCGCCTCCGGGCCCCGCGCACATTCTCAATCAGACCGCTTCCTCGGCACGGTCTTTTTTATTGTACCACTATATATTGAATTGGGCAAGAAAAAGTATTCATCAAAAGGGCCGCAATTCGGCAGCGGGGACAGATCTGGAGAAAACTACCACTTTCCCGGGAAAAATTTCCAATCCCTGCCCCCTCCAGGTCAGCTCTTGTGGCTCTCCACAATGGCGCCGCTGCGGAAGGCGGCCACCAGGTCCACCAGCTCGTCAATCTGCCCTTGGAGCTTCCGGCCGATGTCCGTTTGACGGATCATGGCCCGGCTCTCCAGCCGCTCGAACACCTGGGTGGTGGAGGCGATGTCATAATTTTTGTGAATGGCGGCGGCCCGGCCCACAAAGGGCTCGTGGGCCACCAGGCGGAAGCAGGAGGAGTTGTAGATCAGGGTGTACCCGGCGATGCCGGTGGTCTTTTGATACGCCTTGCAGAACCCTCCGTCGATGACCACCAGCTTTCCGCTGCCCTTCACGGGGCTCTCCCCCTTCTTGGATTTCACGGGGACATGGCCGTTGATGATGTGGCAGTGGGCGCCCTCCAGACCGAATTCCTTCAAAATGCCCTCGCACACAGCCGGGTCGTTGTACAGCCGGTAGTAGGCGTTTTTGGTCTCCGTGTGGGTGGACTCGTCGGCGATGAACCGGCGCTCAAAGGTGGTCATCCGGTCCCGGCCGAAGATGGGGGAGCTGCGCCCCGCCCACAGCCACCACAGGAAGTCCATCCCCTGCTGGCGCTCCGGGGAGGCCAGCTTGCTGTAGTAGGCCCGGCGGGCCACCCGGTCGGCGTAGTCCAGGAATTCCCTTCCGGACAGGCCCTCGCAGCCGATGGAGAAGCGCATGAGGGAGCCGTCCTCGTGCATGGGAATGCAGCCGTGGAACAGCAGGTTGCCGTTGTAGATTCGGTACAGGCTGCCCTTGGAGTAGAGGAAGCGGACGTGGCGCTGGAGCTTCTCACTGTGGCGGAAGGACCGGGTGAGGGTGTTGATGAGCGCGTCCTCCTCGGGGGTGAGGACATAGGGGTCCTTGGGGTCCACGGTGGGAAAGTCGGTGTCCAGCATGGGATAGGTGGCGCCGTCGATGGTGACGGTCTTGGCCTCATAGTCGATCTTGTCCAGCAGAAGCCGGTCGTCCATGTGGAAGTCGGGGTTGCGCCGGATTTTCTGGCCCTCCAGCTTGAACAGGATCATGGAGATGGCCTTGTGCATCCGGGCGCACAGCAGCCGGTCCCGGTCGCTGATCTTGTCCTCGTCCTCCTTGGCGACCTTGACCTCGAAGCGGCTCACATCGCAGTGGCGGTAAAACTCGTCGGCGAACACGGACAGGGGCCGCAGGGAGATGCCGTACCCCGTCTCGATGACCTCCAGATTGTTGTAGCGCAGGGAGTTGACCAGCACGGTGGCCACCAGGGTCCGGGAGCCGGAGGCCGCCCCCATCCAGAGAATATCGTGGTTGCCCCACTGTATGTCCACGCTGTGGTAGGCCATCAGGCTGTCCATGATGACGTCGGCGCCGGGGCCCCGGTCGAAGATGTCCCCCACCAGGTGAAGGTGGTCCACCGCCAGGCGCTTGATCAGCTCGCACAGCTGGATGAGGAAGTTGGAGGCCCGGTCCAGGTCGATGATGGTGTTGATGATGTTCTCGTAGTAGTCCCGCTTGTCCGCCTCGTTCTTCTCGTAGTGGGTGTGGATCAGCTCGTCGATGATGTAGGCGTACTCCGGGGGCATGGCCTTGCGGACCTTGGAGCGGGTGTACTTGGCGCTGACCAGGCAGCACAGGTCGATGAGCCGGTGGAAGGTGATGCGGTACCACTCCCGCATATCGTCGCACTCCCGCTCGATCTCCTCCAGCTTCTCCTCGGGGTAGTAGATGAGGGTGGCCAGCTGGTCCCGGTCGGACCGGGGGACGGTGGCCCCCAGCAGCTCGTCGATCTTCACCCGGACCACGCCGGAGGCGGAGTTGAGTATGTGCTGGAAGGCCTCAAATTCCCCATGGACGTCGGACAAAAAGTGCTCGGTGCCCTTGGGCAGGTTCTGAATGGCCCGCAGGTTGATGATCTCTGTGCAGGCGGACTGTACGTTGGGATACTGCCGGGCCAGCAGCTTCAGGTAGTCCAGCCGCTCGGGGGAAAAGGTCACGGTGGGCTTCATGGCGGGTCCTCCTTTGGTGGATATTTTTGTATGGCCCTATTATGCCATAGATTTTGAGAAAAGGGAAGAGGAAAAGCGCAAAGACGGGAAATTCCCGTCTTTGCGCCTAAATTTTGTTAAAAAAGTGTCAAAACCCGTCTCCGGCTCACAGCAGGTAGTTGTTTTCCCGGTCCGCCACCTGGAGGGCCTTCAGCTTGTAGGCGGCGAAGCCCTCCACCACCAGGGGCTCCCGTTTGCACAGCTCCTCCGCCTCCTCATAGCTCCCAGCCCGCAGGATGTACATGCCCGCCACGCCGGGATAGCCCTTGAACACGCCGCACAGCTCCAGGCGCCCCTCATCATCCAGGGCTTTGATGTTTGCCACGTGGCGCTCCACGGCGGCCTTGGTCAGCCGGTTGTAGGTCTTGGTCTTTTCAATGAACATCACATACAGCCATTTTCCCATGGAAATCGCTCCTTTGCCGTCAAATTTCCCGCCGCCCCTCCAGTGCCCGCTCGTCGGTGCAAAGTCCGCTGTGCTCCGCTTCCGCCTGCGGCGAAAGCTGCACTTGCTCCCTTGCGCCTCCTCTTCCCACAAAGCCTGAAGGACGGCTTTGCGGGGGCCCCTATATTTCCCGCCGCCCCTCCAGCGCCCGCATTAAAGTGGCGTCGTCGGCGAATTCCAGATGGCTGCCCACCGGGATGCCGTAGGCCAGCCGGGTGGTGCGCACCCCGAAGGGTTTCAGCAGCCGGGACAGGTACATGGCGGTGGTCTCACCCTCGGTGTCCGGGTTGGTGGCCATGATGACCTCCTCCACCCCTCCCGCCGCCACCCGCTCCACCAGCTGGGCCACCCGCAGGTCGTCGGGCCCCACGTGGTTCATGGGGGAGATCACCCCGTGGAGCACATGGTACACGCCGTTGTACTCCCGGGAGCGCTCCATGGCCATCACGTCCTTGGGGTCGGCCACCACGCACACGGTGGAGTGGTCCCGCCGGGAGGAGGCGCACAGAGGGCACTCCCCCTCCCCGTCGGTGAGGTTCTGGCACACCGGGCAGCAGCCGATGCTCTTCTTCGCGTCCAGCAGGGCGGCGGCAAAGTCCTTTGCCGTCTGCTCCGGCTGGTCCAGGATATAGAAGGCCAGCCGCTGGGCGCTCTTGCGGCCCACGCCGGGGAGCTTGGCGAACTGCTCCACCAAGGTTTCCAGGGCGGCGGGAAAGTAATCCATGGGAACACCTCCAAAAACAAGGGATTGTAGGTGAGGGGCTGAGGTCCCGCCTTCCGCTTCGCGGCAATGGAGCCGCGAAGCCGGCGCTCATTGCCCCTCCCCTACAGGACGCCGTCTTGCCGCAACGCCTTGATGGCCTTGGCCGGATCGGCTGCGCCGTACACCGCCGACCCCGCCACCAGAACCGTGGCCCCGGCCTCGATCACCTTTTCGGCGGTGCCGGGGGCGACGCCGCCGTCCACCTCCAGCTCACAGGCGGGGTTGTAGCGGTCGATGAGGGCGCGCACCTCCCGGATGGTGTCCAGCTGCTCCTCCATAAATTTCTGCCCGCCGAAGCCGGGCTCCACCGTCATCACCAGCACCATGTCCAGCTGCTCCAGATAGGGCAGAATGGCCCTGGCCGAGGTGATGGGCCGCAGGGCCACCGCCCTTTTCACCCCATTGGCCTCCATGGCCCGCAGGGCGTCGGCGATCCGGGCGGAGTGATCCGCCTCCAGGTGGACGCTGAGCAGGTCCGCCCCCGCCTTGCAGAACTGGTCGATGTAGCGAACCGGCTTGTCGATCATCAGGTGCACGTCCAGGAACATATCCGTGTGTTTCCGAATGGACTGGACCACCGGCACGCCGATGGTGATGTTGGGCACGAACATGCCGTCCATCACGTCCACATGGAGCCAGTCGGCGGCGGATACCCGCCGGATATCCCGCTCCAAATTGCAAAAATCGGCGGAGAGGATGGAAGGGGCAATCTTAACCATGATTTTCTCCCTCATTTTCTTGAAATATCTCCCTTGGGACAGGGCCGGTTCCCGCCGGCAGGCGGCGCAAGGACCGCTCCGCCGCATAGGATGAAACACGCGGAGGTTACCGCCAGGGCCGGCTGGGTGGCTCTCCCCTGCCCCCGCTCGCGCCCGGCCTGACGCCCAGGCGGCGCGCCGCACCTAAATACCCCCCGCCGCCGCGATTGTGGCGGCGGGGGGATTGTGATGTCTGGCAGAGTTTGCGCCCCCAGGGTGCGCAGCCGGCCGCGGACCCTCCCGCCGGAATCGGCGAAATTATCCCGTGATGGTGCCGCTGGCGGCCACCTCTTTCACCTGGTAGCCCGCCTGGCGCAAAGCGTCCATGATCGACTCCTTGTGGCTCAGGCCGAAGGCCTCCAGGGTGACCTTCAGCTCCACCCCCGCCTGGCGGTTGATGTTCACAAACTGGTTGTGGTCCAGCTTGATGATGTTGCCGCTGAGCCTGGCCACAAGGTCGGCGATGCGCAGCAGCTCGCCGGGCCGGTCGGGCAGCTGCACCGAGAAGCTGAAAATGCGCCCCCGGTTGATGAGCCCGTGCTGCACCAGGGAGGAGATGGTGATCACGTCCATATTGCCCCCGGACAGCACGCTCACCACGTTCTCCCCCGGGCAGTCCAGGTGCTTCAGGGCCGCGATGGTGAGCAGCCCCGCGTTCTCCACAATCATCTTGTGCTTTTCCATCACGTCCAGGAAGGCGTCCACCAGCTCGTCGTCGTCGATGGTGATGATGCCGTCCAGATTCTTCTGGATATAGGGGAACACCTGGTCCCCGGGGGTCTTCACCGCCACGCCGTCCGCGATGGTGGAGATTCTGTCCAGCGTGACCACATGGCCCGCCTCCAGGCTGGCCTTCATGGACGCCGCCCCGGAGGGCTCCACGCCCATGACCCGCACCGAGGGGTTGAGCAGCTTGGCCAGGGTGGCCACCCCCGCCGCCAGCCCGCCCCCCCCCACGGGAACCAGGATCACATCCACGTCGGGCAGGTCCTTGAAGATCTCATAGGCGATGGTGCCCTGGCCGGTGGACACCGTGAGGTCGTTGAAGGGGTGGACGTAGGTCAGCCCCTCCTCCTGGCTCAGCTTTGCCGCCAGCGCCGCCGCGTCGTCGAAGGTCTCCCCGTGGAGCACCACCTTGGCCCCATAGTCCTTGGTATTGTTCACCTTCACCAGGGGGGTGGTGGTGGGCATGACGATGGTGGCCGCCACCCCCGCCGCCTGGGCGGCGTAGGCCACCCCCTGGGCGTGGTTGCCCGCCGAGGCCGTCACCAGTCCCCGGGCCTTCTCCTCCTCAGACAGGGTGGAGCACTTGAAATAGGCGCCCCGGATCTTATACGCCCCGGTGACCTGCATATTTTCCGGCTTGATGTACACATGGCAGCCGGAGGCCTTGGTGAAGAAGGGGCTGTACATCAGGTCCGTGCGGTGGAGCACGCCGTCCAGCGTTTTCCGGGCCGCCTTGAAATCGTCTAACGTCATCATAATGAGAAGGACTCCCTTAGCTTCTTTGTCTTGTCCCGCCCCCACGGAGGCGGGACATATCACATAACGACCTATTTTACATGAAGAAATTGTTAAAGTCAACCGCTCCGGCCCCCTTCTTCTTGACAGAGGGGGCCGGGGAGCGTAAAATAGAAGCCAGATTTCGGAAAGGGGGCAAAAAGCCGTGGCCTATGTGAAAAAGCGGAGCGTGCTGCCCATCTATTTTGTGGGGCTGACCTGGCTGGTGTGGGCATGGATCCTGTGCCTGCCGCTGTACCGTCCCGTCCACTATGTCATGGCGGCGCTGGCCTCCTTCATCGCCTACCATCTGGGCAAGATGCTCTTCCCCGACCGGGGATATCAGGCTCAGGACGCCGCCCAAGCCGCCCCCCGGGCGGAGCCCCAGGCAGCGCCCAGGCCGGAGGCCAAGCCCAAATCCACCGGGAATCCTGAGATTGACGCCCTGCTGGTGGAGCGGGAGCGGGCGGTGAGCGAGATGCGCCGGCTCAACGACTCCATCGAGGACCCCAGGATTTCCGCCCAGATCAGCCGCCTGGAGGCCACTACCGGCAAGATCATCGACGCGGTGGTGGAGTCCCCCGCCAAGCTGCCCCAGATCCGCAAGTTCATGAACTACTACCTGCCCACCACCCTGAAGCTGCTCAACGCCTATGACCGAATGGACGCCACCGGGGCCTCAGGGGCCAACATCGACGGCACCAAGGGCAAAATTGAGGAGATGCTGGACACCATCTGCACCGCCTTCAGCCGCCAGCTGGACGCGCTGTATGGGGAGGAGGCGCTGGACATCTCCGCCGAGATCACCGTGATGGAGCAGATGCTGGCTCAGGAGGGGCTGGGCGGCATGACCCTGGGCGGATCGTGAGAGGTGGCCCATGAACAACAAGAGGATCGACAAAAAGGGCTACCGGGTGCTGGCCATCGTGTGGACCCTGGCCGCGGCCTCCATGGCGGTGGCCTTTGTGCGGCGGCTGGCTGAGTTCAACCTGCTGCTGCTGCTCCTGCTGGCCCTGAGCACCCTCACCGCCTCCAACTTCTGGAAGGCGTACCGCAGGGCCCCGGAGGTGGGCGGGCCCTCCCCTCTGGACGCCCCGCCCCGTCCCTCCACCCCCCTGGACAGCGGCAGGCTGCCCCTGGGCGTGGAGCTGTTTGCCGACGACGAACCCATGAACCATTCCAATAAAGATTCGGAGGAGAATACCCATGAGTGACGAGATGCACACCATGCCCGAGCTGACCCTGGACCCCACCGGCTCCGCTGCCGCCGCGGCGGCGGCCAAGGAGGCGGAGGCCGTCGTCCCCAAGGCCCCGGAGGCCCCGTCCTTGACCCTGGAGAACAGCGTCACCCCGGAGGATGCCGCCAACCTCCAGGCCGCCCGGGACGCCCAGGCCATCCAGCTGGATGAGAGCCAGCTGTCCGAGGCGGAGCGGAAGGTGGTCAACGACTTTGCCCAGAAAATCGACATCACCGACTCCACCCAGGTGCTGCAATATGGCGCGGCCGCCCAGAAAAACATCGCCGGGTTCTCGGAGAACGCCCTGAACAACGTGCGCACCAAGGACCTGGGTGAGGTGGGCGAGGCCTTGTCCTCCCTGGTGGTGGAGCTGAAGACCTTCGGCCAGCCGGAGAAGAAGGGCATTGCCGGCTTTTTCCAGAAAAAGCGGAACGAGCTCACCGCCATGAAGGCCAGCTACGACAAGGCGGAGGTCAACGTGGACAAGATCGCCTCCATCCTGGAGGGGCACCAGGTCACGCTGATGAAGGACATCGCCATGCTGGACCAGATGTACGAGCTGAACACCAAGTATTACAAGGAGCTCACCATGTATATCCTGGCGGGCAAGAAGGCGCTGATGAAGGCCCGGAACGAGACCCTGGAGGAGATGCGCAAGAAGGCCGCCTCCACCGGCTCCCAGGAGGACGCCCAGAAGTACAACGACTACGCCAACCTGTGCAACCGCTTTGAGAAAAAGCTCCACGACCTGGAGCTGACCCGGATGATCTCCATCCAGATGGGCCCCCAGACCCGGATGATCCAGAACAACGACACCCTGATGCTGGAGAAGATCCAGTCGTCGCTGGTGAACACCATCCCCCTGTGGAAGAGCCAGATGGTGCTGGCCCTGGGGCTGGAGCACTCCCGGCAGGCCACCGCCGCCCAGTCCGCCGTCACCAACATGACCAACCAGCTGCTCCAGAAGAACGCGGACCTGCTGAAAATGGGCACCATCGAGACCGCCAAGGAGGCGGAGCGCTCCATTGTGGACATCGAGACCCTCCAGCACACCAACCAGCAGCTCATCTCCACCCTGGACGAGGTGATGCAGATTCAGAAGGACGGCGCCCAGAAGCGCAAGGAGGCCGAGCTGGAGCTGGGCCGCATCGAGGGCGAGCTCAAACAGAAATTGCTGGAACTGCGGGGCTGAGCGCGAGCTTAGGCGCACCGCCCCGGATGGACTGGAGCGAGGGCAAAACGGAAAGCCCGCAATGCGGGCGGCGTTTTGCCCGAGTCGGAGGGAAGCCGGGGCGAGAGTGCGCCCAAAGCGAGCGTGACAACGCCGTATTCCAGCTATGCGCCCAATCCGAGCGCAATCACATCGCGTAGAAAGGATTTTCCATGAGAGGTATTCTGATTTTCGTCCTTTGCATCGCGGCAGTGGGTGCCGCGATGGGCGGCGTTGCCGCCGGAGTAAAAAACAAAAGGGTGAACATCTTTAAGACCCAGGCGGGGGCGTGGCTGTTTACCATTGTTATGGTCATCGCCGCCATCGGCATCGGCTACGCCAAGTCCCCAGCCAACAGCCCTGCCCCCGAGCCCGGCTACGGCGACTCCTACCACTGGGAGGGCGGCCAATTCCTGTGGGACAACGCCAATGTGCTGTCCGACAGGACGCTCAGGGAGCTGGACCAGCGCAATGAGCGGCTGTGGCGGAATCACAGCGTGGTGATCGGCGTGGTCACCTGCAACTACGGCGGGGACGACCTGTACGACTACGCCCTCCAGTGCGCCGAGGACATGGGCCTGGGCGGCTATGACTTCACCGTGGTGCTGGACATCAGCGGCGAAAACTACTGGCTGGTCCAGGGCGACAAGCTGACCCGGGACTTTCCTGACGGCGACTGCTCGGACTACGCCTACAATTACATGGAAGCGTCCTTTGCCAAGGGAGACTACGACAGGGCGGTGCTCAGCCTCACCGAGGCCCTGGAGAACTGGTATGAGGACTACTACGGCTGACCTGAGGAGGCGGTTTGATGGATGGATTCTCTGACTTGATCGTCATCATCGTGCTGGCGGTGATTCTGCTGCTGGCGATGGAGGGCTCCCACCGGCGGCGCTACCGCAGCGGCTGGTACGGTCCCAGCTATGTCTACCGCCCCTTCTACCTCTTTCCCCCCCGGCCCCCCAGACCGCCCCGGCCTCCCCGCGGCCCCGGCTTCGGCCCTGGCCCAGGACCCGGTATGGGGTTTGGCCCCGGACCCCGTCCCGGCCCCAGGCCGGGGGGCCCCTTCGGCGGCGGACGGCCCAGCCCCGGACCCAGGCCGGGCGGCTCCTTCGGCGGCGGACGCACCTTTGGCGGGGGCGGACGGCCCAGCCCCGGACCCCGCCCCGGCGGGTCCTTTGGCGGCGGGCGCACCTTCGGCGGCGGCGGACGGCCCAGCCCCGGACCCCGCCCCGGCGGCTCCTTTGGCGGCGGGCGCTCTTTTGGCGGGGGCGGACGGCCCGGCGGCTCCTTTGGCGGAGGCCGTTCCTTCGGGGGCGGCGGACGGCCCGGCGGCGGCGGACGAGGCGGCGGGCGGCGGTAAGCCGTCCTCGCCAAATAAGCTCCCCTCGCGGGCGCAATCTCCGCGCGGCTTTCGCGGCAAACTGAGGGCAGGCCTATGGCCTGCCCTCTTCTTCTATTTTGTCAAAATTTTGACCCTCTCCGGCCTAAAATTCGACAACATAGAGAAATTGAAAAAAAGGAGAGAAATCCCATCCAAGGTATGGTACAATGAGCTTGTTCGTGTGCAGTCAACATCCAAGAGCGGGCAGGCCCGCGGAAGGGACGAAACTACATGGGTATTGCGGACATCATATCGCTGCTGGGCGGCCTGGCCTTTTTCCTGTTCGGCATGACCCTGCTGGGGGACGGCCTGAAAAAGGTGGCGGGCAGCAAGCTGGAGACCATCCTGGGCAAGCTGACCTCCAACCCCGTCAAGGGCGTGCTGCTGGGCGCGCTGGTGACGGCGGTAATCCAGTCCTCCTCCGCCACCACGGTTATGGTGGTGGGTTTCGTCAACTCGGGCATTATGCAGCTGTCCAACGCCGTGGGCATCGTCATGGGCGCCAACATCGGCACCACCGCCACCGGCTGGGTGCTCACCCTGGCCGGCGTGGAGGGGGGCGGCGGGTTTTCCTCCGCCACGGTGTTCGCCTTCATCGCCTTTGTGGGCATCATCCTGTATTTCTTCTGCCGCAAGCAGTCCCTGAAAAACGTGGGACTGATCCTGCTGGCCTTTTCCGTGCTCATGAGCGGGATGCAGACCATGAGCTCCGCCATGGACCCGCTGAAGGAAAACGAGGCCTTCCTCCAGTTCATCTCCGCCGCCTCCAACCCGGTGGTGTCCCTGCTCATCGGCATTGCGGTGACGGCGGTAATCCAGTCCTCCTCCGCCTCCATCGGCATTTTGCAGGCCCTGTCCATCACCGGGGCCATCAGCTATGAGGTGGCCATTCCCATGGTGCTGGGCATGTGCATCGGCGCGTGCGTGCCGGTGCTGCTGTCCGCCATCGGGGCCAACGCCAACGGCAAGCGCACCGCCATCATCTACCTTTACTTCAATATCGTGGGCTCCGCCCTGTTTATGATCCCCTTTTACATCCTTCACGCCTTTGTGAGCATGGACTTCATGGCCGGACCCGCCAACGCCTTCGGCATTGCCGTGTTCAACACCGTGTTCAAGGTGGGCGCCACCCTGGTGCAGCTGCCCTTCACCGGGGCGCTGGTGCGGCTGGCGGTGCTGACCATCAAGGAGGAGCGCTCCGAGGATGAGGAGGAGTTCCAGGAGAATCTGCTAGACGAGCGCTTTCTGGACTACCCGCCCCTGGCGCTGGAGCAGAGCGGCCACACCATGGCCCGGATGGCCGCCGCCTCCGTGAAGAACCTGAACCGCTCCATCGACCTGTTCAGCCGGTTCAGCGGAGAGAAGTATGAAAAGATTCTGGGCCGGGAAAATGTGGTGGACCGCTACGAGGACCGGCTGGGCAACTACCTGTTCCACCTGAACAGCCGGGGGCTGAACGAGCGGGAAACCCTGATCAGCTCCCACTACCTTCACTGCCTCACCGACCTGGAGCGGATCTCCGACCACGCGGTCAACCTGGCCGAGCTGGCCCGGGAGATGGACAGCAAGGGGATCTCCTTCTCCCCCGACGGCCTGGAGGATGTGACCCGGGCCAGCTCCGCGGTGCGGGAGATTGTGGATCTGGCCCAGCAGGCCTTGTCCCACGCGGACATCGCCGTGGCCCAGCAGGTGGAGCCCCTGGAGGAGGTTATCAGCACCATGCTGGAGGGGATGAAGCTGCGCCATATCCGGCGGCTGCAAACCGGGACATGCACCCTGGAGATCGGCTTCATCCTCAACGATCTCATCAACAATTTCGAGCGCGTGGCCGCCCACTGCTCCAACGTGGCCCTGGCGGTGCTGGAGCTGCGGTACGCCGACCTCCAGTTCCACGACTACGCCCGGGGCGTCCGCCAGGGCGACCAGCCGGAATTCCGCCGCTGGCTGTCCTTTTACCAGGAAAAATACCTCAAGGCCACGTCCGTTTAAAATGAATGAGGCCCCCGCTAAAAGCGGGGGCCTCATTTTTTAAAACTCCGCGTTGCCCACGGTGCGGGGGCGCAGCTCCCTCCCCTGCGAATGGTACATTCGCAGGGGGCCCCATGATTTTAGATCCTCTGCGGAACTGAATTCCGCCTGCGGCAAGGGTTTTGACTCGTCAAAACCCTTGTACGCGCTGACGCGCGCCCCATCTGCGATGGGGCCCCGACGTGGAGCCTGCCGCCGGCCTGCGCCGATGGATGGGACGGTTTCGGTTCTCAGAACTCCGCGTTGCCCACAGTGCGGGGGTGCAGCTCCACGTCGCGGATGTTGGAGATGCCTGTGAGGTACATCACCATCCGCTCAAAGCCCAGGCCGAAGCCGGCGTGGCGGCAGGAGCCGTATCGCCGCAGGTCCAGGTACCACCAGTAATCCTCCGGGTTCAGGCCCAGCTCCGCCATCCGCTTCTCCAGCACGTCGATGCGCTCCTCCCGCTGGGAGCCGCCGATGATCTCCCCGATCCCCGGCACCAGGCAGTCCGCCGCGGCCACGGTTTTGCCATCGTCGTTGAGCCGCATATAGAACGCCTTGATCTCCTTGGGGTAATCGGTGACGAACACCGGCTTTTTAAACACCTGCTCGGTGAGGTAGCGCTCGTGCTCCGTCTGGAGGTCGCAGCCCCACTCCACCTTATAGTCGAATTTGTCGTTGTTCTTCTGGAGAATCTCCACCGCCTCGGTGTAGCTCACCCGGGCAAAGTTGGAGGAGGCCACGTGCCGGAGCCGCTCCACCAGCCCCTTGTCCACGAAGGAGTTGAAGAAGGCCATCTCGTCGGGGCACTTCTCCATCACGTAGCGGATGATATACTTGATCATGGCCTCGGACACGTCCATGTCGTCCGCCAGGTCGGCAAAGGCCATCTCCGGCTCGATCATCCAGAACTCGGCGGCGTGGCGCTGGGTGTTGGAGTTCTCCGCCCGGAAGGTGGGGCCAAAGGTGTACACGCTGCCAAAGGCCATGGCAAAGTTCTCCGCGTTGAGCTGGCCGGACACGGTGAGGTTGGCGTGCTTGCCGAAGAAATCCTTAGAGAAGTCCACCGAGCCGTCCTCGTTCCTGGGCGGGTTGCTCATGTCCAGGGTGGTGACCTGGAACATCTCCCCGGCCCCCTCGCAGTCGGAGGCGGTGATAATGGGGGTGTGGATGTAGACAAAGCCCCGGTCCTGGAAGAAGCAGTGGATGGCGTGGGCCGCCACGGACCGCACCCGGAAGGCGGCGGAGAACAGGTTGGTGCGGGGACGCAGATGCTGGATGGTGCGCAGGTACTCCACCCCGTGGCGCTTCTTTTGCAGGGGGTACTCCGGGGAGGACACGCCCTCCACCGCGATGGAGGCGGCCTTGATCTCCAGGGGCTGCTTGGCCTCCGGGGTGAGCACGACGGCGCCGGTGACCACCAGGGCGGCGCCCACGTTCTGGCCGGCGATCTCCTTATAATTTTCCAGCACGCTGGCGTCCATAACGATCTGGATGTTTTTGAAGCAAGAGCCGTCGTTCAGCTCGATGAAGCCGAAGGTCTTCATGTCCCGGATGGTGCGGGCCCAGCCCATGACGGTGACGGTCTGGCCGTCCAGGCGTTCGCCGTCCGCGAAAACGGAAGCGATGGTGATGCGTTCCATGTGCGTTCCCTCTATTCTTAAAAATATTGTGGAACTAGTATACCATTTTTTGCGGCTTTTGCAAGAGGCGGATGAAAAAAACTGGGCATAGGCGTTTTTCAGGCCGTCAGCTGCCGGCCCCTCACTCCATACCCTGAAAATAGCAGACCGTATCCGCGTTCTGAGGCCGAATGTCGGTCAGCGTTCCCCGATAGTGGCGCAGGTATGTGGGCTGGAAGGGGTGGGCGGAGCAGGCGGCCTCGTTGAGCTCCACCCCCAGCCCGGGCCGGCTGGGAATTCGGATGGCTCCGTCGTGGAATTCCACCCTTTCGTCGGTCAGGTCCCGCCGCCAGGCCACGTCGGTGAGCATGATTTCCAGAATGGAATAGTTGGTCATACATCCGGCCAGCTGAAGACACGCCGCGTTGGCCACGGGGCCGCTGGGGTTGTGAGGGGCTACACTTATATAGTACGGCTCCGCCATCGCCGCCATTTTCTTCACCGCCAGAATACCTCCGCTGTGGCTCACGTCTGGCTGGAAGAAGTCGGCGCAGCCCTTTTGGAGAAAATCGTGAAACTGGTTCAGGGAGTATATCCGCTCCCCTGCGGCGATGGGCACCGGAGAGCGGCGGTGCACCTGGGCCAGCGCGTCCAGGCTGTCCGGCGGCACCGGCTCCTCAAAAAACATGGGTTCATAGGGGGCCAGGGCGGCGGCCACCCGAATGGCCGTCTCCACATTAAACCGGCCATGGCCCTCGATCAGCAGATCAACCTCGCTGCCCACCGCCTGGCGCACCGCCGCCACGCAGTCCATGGCCTGGGCGAGCTCACGGCGCTCCAGCGTGAGATAGGCGGAGCCAAAGGGGTCCCATTTCAGCGCCCGAACCCCTTTTGCCACAGCGGCGCCCGCCTTGGCGGCAAACTCCTCCGGCGTCTTGGCCCCGGCAAACCAGCCGTTGGCGTACAGCTTGATCTCATCCCGGACCGCGCCGCCCAGCAGCCCGTGAACCGGCATCCGGCAGTACTTCCCCAAAATGTCCCACATGGCCATCTCAACCGCGCTGATGGCGCTCATCAGCACCGGCCCCGTCCTCCAATAGGATTCCCGATACATCATGAACGTGTGCTTTTCGATGAGGCGGGGGTCCTGACCGATGAGATAGTCCTTCAAATCCTCCACCGCCCCCAGCAGAGCGTGCTCCTTATACTCCAACGTGCCCTCCCCCACGCCGGACAGGCCGGAATCCGTCTCCAGCTTGACAAATAAAAAATTGGTGCGATAGGCATTGACGACAAACGTTTTGACATCGGTGATCTTCATGGCGGTAATGTCCTCCTTGCAATATCGTTTGAATTGAAAAATGGGAAGGGGCTGCGGTCCTTGACGGGGATGGCGTTTGCCGATATAATGTTGGAACCCTCCCACACACAGATTATGAGCAGATTTGATGCCAACCCTCACAGCGCGCGGAACCTTTATGGAGGCCGAAATGAAAAAAATTGCCATCATCAGCAACATCCCCCTGACGGCGGACAACCACAAGGTCGTGCTTGAAAGCATCTTTCCAAACACGTCCATTGAGGTGTTCCCAGTCTCCGAGACCCTGGGGCGGCGGATCAACGCCGATGCCGCGCTGGTCACCGCCATGGACATTGTGCCCTACGCCCAGAAGTACCTGACGCCGGGCGCGGCCATCGTCCAATGCGGCTATACGCTGCTGAAGGAACAGCTGGAGGCCATCCGCCGCCTGAGCCGCGGCGGGCCCGTCACCGTGGTCCACGAAAACCGCAGGGCAGCCATGACCCGGCGCATCCTTTTGCAGCGGCTGGGCCTGTCACCAGACAGCCTGCGCGTATGGTATCCTGGGCTGGGAGAGGAGAAGCTGACGGACCGAATTGTACTATTCAGTGACGTGACCCTGCCCCAGGGGAGGCGCGCCGACTACCAGGTGCGCGGGCGGATGCTCAACGCCTCCGCCATTTTTGAACTGGCGCTGTGTCTGGGCATACACGACATCACCTCCGTGCCCGCCTTCACCTCCTACTGCCAACGGGTCTGTACCCAGTTCAGCCCCTCCATCGACGACCTATCCGTCAGCGAGCTGGACACCATGGTGGGCAATGAGGCCCCCCAGCGGGGGCTGGTGGCCTTCACCCAGGCCCTTACCATTTTCTACTGTGACGCGTATGCGGCGTCACTGATGGGCCGTCCGTCCCGGGAGCTGATCGGCCGTCAGCTGTTTGAGGCCTTCCCCTTTCTGCGCTCCTGCGAGATCCACCGTGGGGACGAGGCGCGGGAGCAGCTGGTGGTGCAGGAGGGAAAAACCTACGCCGTCAAGCTCAACCAGGTGGTCCAGACGGGGCAGGAAACCGGCTACCTCCAGATTTCCGACTACTGGGCGGAGGAGCAGCGCCAGGGCAACCTGCGCCGGCAGGTCTCCGACAGCAGATCAAAGGCAAAATATACCTTCCGGGACATTGTGGGTGTCAGCCCCAAGCTCAACGAGTGCAGAAAGATTGCCCAGCGGATGGCCCGTTCCAGCTCCAATGTGCTGATCACCGGGGCCACCGGCGTGGGCAAGGAGCTGTTCGCCCAATCCATTCACAGCGCCTCCCCCCGGAGCCGGCAGCCCTTTGTGGCGGTCAACTGCGGCGCCATTGTGGAAAGCCTGCTGGAGAGCGAGCTTTTTGGCTACGAGAAGGGGGCGTTTACAGGGGCCAGCAAAAACGGCAAGCAGGGGCTGTTCGAGCTGGCGCACAAGGGTACCCTGTTCCTGGATGAGATCGGGGAGATGCCCCTGCACCTCCAGGTGCGGCTGCTGAGGGTTCTCCAGGAGAAGGAGGTGGTCCGGGTGGGCGGCGACTCGGTGATCCCCGTGGATGTGCGGGTGATCGCCGCCACCAACAAGGATATCCCCCAGATGATCCGCCGCCGGGAGTTTCGAAGCGACCTCTTTTACCGTCTAAACGTGCTGCCCCTCTATATCCCGTCCCTCCGGGACCGGCAGGAGGATATTCTGCCCCTTTTCGACTATATCAAGCAGAAGCTGAACGCCTCCTTCACCCTCTCGGAGGAGGCCCAGGAGCACGTCCGCAGCTATCCGTTTCCCGGAAACGTCCGGGAGCTCTCCAACTGCGTGGAGTACCTGTCCAACCTGGGCCTCTCGGTGATCCGGACCTCCGACCTGCCCCCCTACCTGCAGGGGAGAGCGGATGAGCCGGACAGTTCGGAGCCGGAGTCCCCCCAAGGCCGCCCTGCGCCGGACATACCGCCCCAGGGCGCCTCCGTGCTGGAAGCGGTTGCGGCCATCAACGCCGCCGGAATCGGGGCCGGGAGGCGGAGCATCCGGGCCTACCTGGCCAACCGGAACCTGCTGCTGTCCGAGGCCCAGGTGCGGAAGGTCCTGCTGGAGCTGTCTCAAATGGGCCTGGTCTCCGTAGAGCGGGGCAGGGGCGGTGTGCGCCTGACCCAGCAGGGGATTCTTTTGACCGGCCAGCGGCCGGGGCACTGACAAATATGGAGAAACCGGCAGAGCTTGCACCCCGTTTATCCCATTTATGATTAAAAAGGGATAAACGGGGTGCGGTATTTATCTCCTCATCCACCCTGACAAGGCGGTCTCCCCGGAGGATTCCTCCCATGGCCAGGCCAAGTTTCAGACAAGTTTCAGAATTTTTTAGCCTTCCCCCATATTTGGCATTGTTTTTGCTAATCTAATACTGGTGTGTGGAACCTCACCCACGACCCGCCCGCCCGAGAGGACGGAGCAAACAAAAGGAGAGAAAGAACGTGAAAAAGAACTTGCGTAAAACCCTGGCCCTACTTTTGGCGGGCGCCATGTCCCTCGCCCTGCTGTCCGGCTGCAACGGGGATCAGCCCTCCTCCTCCGATGCGGGGAGCAGCCAGCCCCCCTCCTCCAACTCGGCAGCGCCCGGCGGCACAAAGGATTCCGCCACCCTGGCCACCAGCGGCGAGCCCACCCGGTTCTTCCCCTGCGGCGCCGAGGGCTCCAACGGCAACGACTATCTGGTGCTGAACAACATCTATGACACCCTGGTCTTCCTGGACGCCGACGGCACCCTAAAGCCCTGTCTGGCGGAGAGCTGGGATGTCTCCGAGGACGGGCTGTGCTACACCTTCCACCTGCGCAGCGGCGTCAAGTTCCATGACGGCAGCGCCATGACCGCTGAGGATGTGGTGTACACCTTTGATCTGTCCGTGCAGAACTCCACCGGCAAGGCGCTGATCATCAACTATGACCACGCCGAGGCGGTGGACGACACCACCGTCAAGATTTACCTCACCGCTCCCTACGCGGCCTTCCTCAACGGCTGCGCGTCCCGGGCCGGCGGCATCATCAGCAAGGCCTACTATGAAAAGGAGGGGGAGGAGGGCTATCAGAAGGCCCCCATCGGCACCGGCCCCTATCAGTTCATCTCCGCTGTCAGCGGCGATACCATCACCCTCAAGGCCTTCTCCGACTACTGGAATGGCGAGGCCGCCATCAAAAACATCTATATCAAGACCATGACCGACGCCTCCACCCAGATCATCGCCCTGGAGAACGGGGACATCGACGCCATCCGCTCCCCTGCCATCAGCAGCTGCCTCAACCTGAACGAGGCCAGCGGCGCCACCTGGGCCAGCGGCGACTCCGCCGGGCGCGTGACCCTGCACATCAGCTCCAACAAGGGGCAGCCCGGGGAAAACGCCGACTTCCGAAAGGCCGTTCAGTACGCCATCAACAAGGAGGACGTGATCCTGGGCGCCACCGAGGGCTACGCCACCCGCATTGACATCGACATGTGCCCCTCCTACTCCGGCCACCCCGAGGGCTACAAGGTGGTGGAGCGGGACACGGAGAAGGCCAAAGAGTACCTGGCCTCCTCCGGCTATCAGAACGAGGAGTTCCAAATCATCGTGGAGACCGGCACGGTGAGCGACACCGCCGCCCAGATCATCCAGTCTCAGCTGATGGAAATCGGCATCAACTGCAAGGTCAACGCCGTGGACACCCCCACCTTCAACGACATGTGGTACGCCGGGACCTACGGCGGCATGATCCGCAATACCAGCAGCTCGCTGCTGGACGCCGACGGCTTCCTCAACTTCTTCATGGCTACGGAGGCCAACTACGCCCAGACCCTGAACAACCAGCACGCCCGCACGAAGGAGATCTATGATCTGGGCCTGGAGGCCCGGAAGGCCCAGGGCGACGCCCGGAAGGACCTCTATCTCCAGATGGTGGACATCTGCACCGACGAGGCCTATGAGGTGCCCCTGTTTGCCAACACCAGCACCATGGCCTACCGCACCGAGCTGCAGGGCATCAAGATCTACCCCCTGGGTGTGGTATACTTCTACGACTGGTCTTAAGCGCTGACCCCATCGCCGCGGCACACATCGCTGCGGCCGAGACTGCCCTTGGCACAGCTCCCTAGAGCAACACATCCGGAGCATCCGCTCTCAGTTCTCACAATTGATCGGCAGGGCCGTTCCCGGATACGGCATATCATCCGGGAACGGCCCCTTTTCAGGGAGGGAAAAACTTGCTGAAGTATGTTTTGAAGCGCCTGCTGCTGCTGATACCAGTGGTGCTGGGCATCACGTTTATCATTTTCATCGTCCTGAACCTGGCGCAGGGCGATCCGGCAGTCATGATCCTGGGCCAGGACGCCACCGCGGAGGCCCTTGCCGCCAAGCGGGCCGAGCTCGGCCTGGACAAGCCGCTGGTGATTCAGTATATCCAATATATTCTGGGCGTGCTCCGGGGCGATTTCGGGACCTCCTGGCTGGGCGGCTATGAGGTTCTCCCGGAATTCCTGCACCGCATCCCCTACACTATCCTTCTGGGCTCCCTGTCCATGTTCGCGGCCTGCCTCATCGGCATTCCCCTGGGCATTGTCGCCGCCATTCGCCAATACCATTTTGTCGATTACGCATCCCTGGCCCTGGCGCTTGTGCTGTTCTCGCTGCCCTCCTTCTGGTTCGCCATGATGGGGCAGATTCTGTTCTGCCTGGTCCTGGACTGGCTCCCCTCCTCGGGCGTCGGCTCGCTGGCCCACTTTATCCTGCCCTCCATCACCCTGGGGGCCAACATTCTGGCCTCTCAGCTGCGCATGACCCGCACCAGCATGCTGGATGTGGTCAAGCAGGATTATATCCGCACCGCCCGGGCCAAGGGAGCGGATGAGCGCAAGGTGGTCGTCCACCATGTGCTGCGAAACGGCATGCTTCCGGTGGTCACCCAGATCGGCATCTCCTTTGCCTCGTGCATGGGGGGCTCCGTCATCACGGAGACGGTATTTTCCATCCCCGGCATCGGCTCCCTGCTCATCAATGCGGTGAAGGGCCGCGACGTGCCGGTGGTGATGGGCACCTTAATCTTTATCGCGGTATTTGTGGGCGTCATCAATCTGATTGTGGACATTATCTACGCCCTCATTGACCCGCGGGTCAAGCTGACGGCTTAAAGGGGAGGTCTGTTTTATGAGTAACATGAAAAAACCCCCGGCCAACGCGATTGGCGGCCGCAGCGTGTGGGGCATGGTGTGGTTCCGGTTTCAAAAAAACAAGCTGGCCATGGCCGGGCTGTTCCTGCTGCTGTTCATGATGGCGGCCATCCTGGCCGCGCCCCTCTATGTCCCCTACGAGCAGGTAGTCAAGCAGAACATTGTGGACAAGTTCACCGCCCCCTGCGCCCAGCACTGGTTCGGCACCGACCAATTCGGCCGGGACCTCTTTGCCCGCATTGTATACGGCGGACGCATCTCCCTCTTCATGGGCCTGGGCGTGGTGGCCATCTCCTTCGTGGCGGGCTGCGCCCTGGGCGGCGCCGCGGGCTACTTCGGCGGCAAGGTTGACAGCGTTATCATGCGCTTTGTGGATATGTTTATGGCCATTCCCGCCATGCTGCTGTCCATGGCGGTGGTGGCTGCCCTGGGCACCGGCGTGGACAAGCTGCTGGTGGCCCTGTCCGTGTCCCAGATTCCCCGCTTCACCCGGGTGGTGCGCTCCTCCATCATGACCCTGCGCAATCAGGAGTTTGTGGAGGCGGCCAAATGCTGCGGCACCAGCTCGGCCCGCATCATTATGAAGCATATTCTGCCCAACGGCATGGGGCCGGTGATCGTATCGGCCACCCTGACCCTGGGGCAGGTGATCCTCAGCATCGCCTCCCTCGGATTCCTGGGCATCGGCGTTTCCTCCCCCACGCCGGAGTGGGGCACCATCCTTTCCGAAAATAAGATACACATTCGGTATCATCCCTATTTGGGCCTCATCCCCGGCATCTGCATCGCTCTGGCGGTCATGGCGGTAAACTTCATCGGCGACGGGCTCCGGGATGCCCTGGACCCCAGGACTAAGAATTAAAAGGGGCATTTTGATATGGACAACGTATTGCAATCGGCCGGCGGCCATGAGACGCTGCTGGAAATCCATGACCTGCATGTGGAGTACGACACTGACGACGCCGTGGTTCACGCCCTGAACGGCTTTGACCTGACCCTCCGGCGGGGCGAAAAGCTCGGGCTGGTGGGAGAGACCGGCGCGGGCAAGACCACCATGGCCCTGTCCGTCCTGCGCCTCCTCCCCCCGCGGGTGGGCAAGATCACCCAGGGGAGCGTCACCTATGATGGCATTGACATTTTGAACGCGTCCCCGAAAGAGATGCTGGCGCTGCGGGGAGCTAAAATATCCATGATCTTTCAGGATCCCATGACCAGCCTGAACCCGGTCATCACCGTGGGCGACCAGATCCTGGAGGTGCTGAAGCTCCACTTCCCCGACATGCGGCGGGAGGACCGGGACGCCAAGGTGGACGAGATCATGAAGCTGGTGGGGATCCCCCCCAGCCGGAAGGGGGAATACCCGCACCAGTTTTCCGGCGGGATGAAGCAGCGCATCGTAATCGCCATGGCCCTGGTGTCCGAGCCGGAGCTGCTGCTGGCCGACGAGCCCACCACCGCTCTGGATGTGACCATCCAGGCCCAGATTCTGGAGCTGATGAAGCAGCTGAAGGAGAAATTCAATTCCGCCATGGTGCTCATTACCCATGATCTGGGCGTGGTGGCGGAATTCTGCGATACCGTGGCCATCGTCTACGCCGGCGAGGTCATCGAGCAGGGCAGCGTGGAGGACATATACGCCCGGAAAAACAACCATCCCTATACCTCAGGCCTGTTTAACTGCATTCCCGACCTGCACACCACCGCCGACCGGCTGGAGCCCATCCCCGGCTTCATGGCCGATCCCACCGATCTGCCCCAGGGATGCAGCTTTGCCCCCCGCTGCCCCCACTGCACGGAGCGGTGCCTGAACGAGAGCCCCAACATGTATCTGCGCGGGAGCCATGGCATCAAGTGCCATCGGTTCAGCGGCGAGGAGGCGGAGTAAAATGGCAGTTCCCTTGATTGAAACCAAGCATCTGAAGAAGTATTTCAAAACGCCCGCCGGCCTGCTCCACGCGGTAGACGACGTCAGCTTCCAGATCAACCCCGGGGAGACCCTCGGCGTGGTGGGGGAGTCCGGCTGCGGCAAGTCCACCCTGGGCCGGACCGTCCTGCGTCTGCTGGAGGCCACTGGAGGGGAGGTCCTGTACCAGGGGGAGAACATCCTGCGCTACTCCAAGCGGGACATGAAAAAGGTCCACCTCAATATGCAGATGATCTTTCAGGACCCCTTCACCTCCCTCAACCCCCGCCTGTCCATCAGCAGCATCATTGCCGAGCCCATCAAGGTGTGCGGCACGCTGAAGGACAAAGGGGCCATCCAGGAGAAGGTCCACGAGCTGATGGAGGTGTGCGGCCTGCCCGAGCGCTATGTGAACACCTACCCCCACGAGCTGGACGGCGGACGGCGCCAGCGGGTGGGGCTGGCCCGGGCGCTGGCGGTCGACCCCAAGTTTATCGTCTGCGACGAGCCGGTGTCCGCCCTGGACGTGTCCATCCAGGCCCAGATTCTCAACCTGCTGATGGACCTTCAGGACAGCAAGGGCCTGTCCTATATGTTCATTACCCACGACCTGTGCGTGGTGCGGCATATCAGCGCCAATATCATGGTCATGTATATGGGCAAGGTGGTGGAGTACGCCCCCAAGGACGAACTGTTCCGGCACCAGGCCCACCCCTACACCAAGGCGCTTCTCTCCGCGATTCCCACCACCGACCTATCCCGCCGCCGGGAGCGCCACGCGCTGACCGGCGAGGTGGCAAACCCCATCAACCCCGCCCCTGGCTGCCGCTTCGCGCCCCGGTGCCCCTACGCCGACGAGCGGTGCAAGCAGCCTCAGGAGCTCAAGCAGGTGGCCCCCGGCCACTATGCCGCGTGCATCATGTGTCAGTAAGGAGGAGAATATTTGGATATCTATGAGAGAATGACCGAGCTGGGCATTGAGCTGCCCCCGGCGCCGCCGCCGGTGGGGCTGTTCCTGCCCGCCCGCCAGGTGGGAAGCCTGCTGTTTGCCTCCGGCCAGGGGAGCTTTTATAAGGATCACCGCATCGAGGGCAAGGTGGGCGCGGATGTGACCCTGGAGGACGCCCGGCTGGGCGCCCGGTACTGCATGCTCAACATGCTGGCGTCGCTGGATGCCCACTTGGGGGATCTGAACCGCATTCTGCGGGTGGTAAAGCTGCTGGCCTTTGTCTCCAGCGCCCCCGATTTCTGCCGGCAGCCCGACGTGGTCAACGGAGCCTCCCAGCTGCTCATCGACCTGTGGGGGGAGGAGGGCCGCCACGCCCGCTCCGCCATCGCCGTCAACACCCTTCCGTCCAACCTCAGCGTGGAAATCGAGGCAATCTTTGAGCTGGATACTTCACGCCTCTCAGAAAAGCCCCTTGAAAGGAAGGGATCCGTATGTCTGTGACCGGAAACGCCCTGTGCCTCCGATGTGATTCCTGCGGCGCTGAGGTGGATCTGCGCAGGCAGGTCAACCTCTGTCCCCACTGCGGCGGCCTGCTGGAGGTTCAGTACGATATGGAGGGGCTGAAGCGGTCGGCGGATCTTTTCCGCAGCTATACCCGCAGCTCCATCTGGCGCTACCGGGACTTCATGCCCCCGGTGGCGGACCAGAACATTGTCACCCTGGGCGAGGGCGGCACTCCCCTGGTGAAATCCAGGTATCTGGGCCCCTCCCTGGGGGTGGAAAACCTGTATTTCAAAAACGACACCCTGATGCCCACCGGCAGCTTCAAGGACCGGGGCTATTCCCTGGCCATCAGCTTTGCCATGGACATCGGGGTGAAGCGGGGCATTACCTACAGCTCCGGCAATGCCGGGGCCTCCTTCGCGGCGTACAGCGCCCGGGCGGGCTTCTCCGGCGTGGTCATGGTGGAGTACCAGGCCAGCCCTATGAAGAAGACCATGATCATGCTCTATGGGGCCAACACCGCGGTGCTGGACTTTGACAATTTCGCCCAGATTGAGCAGATGCTGGACCGGGCCGTCACAAAATTGGGCTGCTACGCCTTTGTCAACTTCATCAATCCCATCCGCCACGAGGCCATGAAAACCTACGCCTATGAGATTTACGGCGAGCTGGGCCGGGTCCCGGACTACAGCTTCCACCCCATGGGCACCGGCGGGGGCGTGTGGGGAACCTGGAAGGGCTTCAATGAGCTGGCGGCCATCGGCGTCACCGACCGGGTGCCCCGGATGGTCCCCGTCCAGCCGGAGGCGGTCTGCTGGCTCAAGCGGGCGGTGGACAGCGGGGCAGAGACCGCCGAGATGTACGGCGACAGCACAAAGACCATTGCCCAGAGCATCTCAGGCAACAGCCCCCTCCAGGGGGGGCGCCGCCTGCTCCGGGCGGTGCGGGAGTCCGGCGGCATGGCCATGGCCGTAAGCGACGAGGAGATCAAAGCCGCCATGGTGGACCTCGGCCACGAGGGGATCGGCGCCGAGCCCTCCTCAGCCTCCGCCGTAGCCGCCTTCAAGCAGGCGGTCAAGGCGGGCAAAATCCGCTCCAGTGACACCGCAGTCTGCGTGATCACCGGTACCGCCTTCAAGCAGCCCAGCGTGGTGGAGCAAATTGCCGCCACCCCGAAATACACCATCCGAGCCGATGTCGCCGAGCTGGAAAAGCTGCTGGGCCAGCTGCACATGCTTTGAGGAGAGGGCTATGAACCAGCTTCCAGTTCAGGCTTTTGACGCCGCCCGCCATACATTCCGCCCCGCCCTGCTCCATCTGGAGGGCCGGCGCTGCCTGGGGGTGGAGCCCCGTTCCCAGGGAGACGGCGAGCTGTACCTGTCTCCGGGTTTTATCGACAGCCACGCTCATATCTACCCCGGCGCCACCGATCTGGGCATTGCCGCGGACCGAATCGGCCTCTCCACCGGGGTGCATCTGGTGGTGGACGCCGGCAGCGCGGGCAGCACCAGCTTCCCCTGCTTCCGGGACTACGTCGTGCCCACCTATCAGGTGGAGACCCGGGCCTTTCTCAACATCAGCCGGGTTGGGCTCGTGACCAAGCAGCCCTATTACGACCGGCGGAACCTGGACCAAGCGGCGGCGGAGGCCTGCCTGCGGGACGACCGCAGCGGCCTGCTGCTGGGCATCAAGGTGCTCTCCAGCGGCCTAATTGTGGAAGACGCGGGGATGGAGCCCATCCGGGCGGCGGTGGAGACGGGCCAGCGCCTGGGCTGCCCCGTCATGGCCCATCTGGTGGAGGGACCGCCCTCCAACCAGGAGACCATGGCCCTGCTGGGCCCGGGAGACATCATCACCCACATCTTTCACGGCGCCCCCAACCTGACTGCCAACCGGAAAGCCGGGGCCCATCCGGACCCAAGGCACTGCAGCTTGGGCAACGTGATGTGGAACGCCGACGGCACCCCCACCCCTCCCCTGGAGGCCGCCCTGGCCCGGGGGGTGCTGCTGGACGTGGGCCACGGCGCCGCCAGCCTGGATTGGGAGGTGGCCCGGGCCGCCATCGGCGCCGGGGTCCGCGGCTTCTCCATCAGCACCGACGCCCATATTCGAAATATTGAGACCCTGGTCCACAGTTTGCCCCATGTCATGGGCAAATTCCTGGCCCTGGGGATGACGCTGGCGGAGGTGGTGGCCTGCGTGACGTCAATCCCGGCCAGGCAGCTGGGCCTGACGGGCTGGTGCGACCATCTGACGCACTGCGCCACCCTGTTCCGCGTTCGCCCAAGGCTGGCTCAGGACCCGCCCTATTTGGACGCGTACGGGGCGGAAATTCCCGCCGCGCAGGTGATTGAGCCGGTGGCCGTCATCCGCCGCGAGACCCTTTGCTCCCTGGACCCATCCGGCAGCACGCACCCTTGACGCCGCGACGGGACGGGGCACCTCCCGCAGGCCCCGGCGCCGGACAGCCGCCAGGGGCAGTCTTGACCGGAGGGCAGATCAGACTGCCAACCCCACAGCGCGGCACAAGCGGGATGAATGACAGGACCAGCCTGCGTCATGCTGAAACGGCATCAACATTGTGTGAAGCCCCTCGCCAAATAATCTGGCGAGGGGCTTCACACAATCAAATGAAGAAAACAGCGGTTTCAGATGGCGGGCCTTACGCCTCCTGCTTTTTTGTCCTGCGGAAGCCCCGGTAGATGAAGTATCCCAGGGCCGCGATCATAACCACCGCGCCCACATTGATGCCCACCACCAGCTTTTCCGCCAAGGTCATGGGGGTGACGAAGGTGGAGCCGGGCATCAGGCCGCTCATGACCTTGGAGTTGGCCACGGCGTACAGCACGTGGTGCATGGCCTCCCGTCCGTAGGTGTAGTGGGCGGCGTTATCCTTGTCGAACTTCCACACAGCGAATTCGCTGGTGGTCAGCGCGGCGTCGCCCCCCGCCTCGATCATCTGGTAAGCACTCATGTAGGTGGGGGAGCCGGTGTTGGCGTTGTCGGTGATGGCGAAGCCGTTGAAGCCCCACTCGTTGCGCAGCACCTCGGTAATCAGGGGATAGCAGCCGCCGGTCCAGGTGTAGCCAATGCGGTTGAAGGCGGTCATGATGGCGTTGACCGCGGGGAACTCCCGGGTGGCGTTGCGGTAGCCGCCGTTTCCGTCCTCCTCCACGTAGTTCAGGGTGACGGGGTCGTTCTCCACGCACATCTGGAAGGGCAGAAGATAGATTTCCCGGACAGCCTGCTCATTGGACCAGGTGCACACGCCGAAGTTGCCCACCCGGTCGCCACGGTGGTTCTCCTGGTCGTTGAGGGCGAAGTGCTTGATGAAGGTATACATACCCTTGGAGGCCGCGCGCCAGCTGGTAATGGACGCCATGGTACCGGATAGATACGCATCCTCAGAATAGTATTCATGATTCCGACCGGAGAAGGGGAGGCGGTGGATGTTCATGGCAGGAGCGTACCAGCCTACACATCCTCCGATATTGGCACTGCTGCCAATTGCATCACCATATCGTGAGGCCAGCTCCTGATTCCAACTCTGAGCCAATACCAATACTGCACAATACCGCATCTTTGTACTGGCACCACCTGTCAAACCTGTGGCACTGTCCTGGTCCAGAGCGAAAGGCTTTCCCACGCTTTTCAGTTCAGCGTTGCCGTAGCCGGAGGTGGCGATGATGGTCTGATAGTCCTCGGCGGTCAGCTGGTCCAGCAGCTGATCCCACAGGGGGTCGTCGTAGTCCCTGCCCCGCAGGTCGATGAGCTGGAGGCCGTTTTTCGCGCCGTACACAGGGTCGGCGGTAAGGGAATCCGCATTGGTGGGATTCAGCGAATCAAAACCGTCCAGCTTGGCCAGATCCTCGGCGCTGATGCTCTTGGTGTAGGTGTAGCTCTTGCCGTCGGAGCCGTTGATCTCGTTGCCCCAGGTGGAGATCTGGCTGCTCACCTCACCGTCGGTGGTGGGCCAGGTGCCCTGCCAGTCGTTCCGGCTCAGGTATTCATAGCCGCCGTGGATAAAGTCAAAATGGTTGGTGATGGGGGTGCCCGCCGCACTGATGGAGTAGGTATCGCTGTCCAGGTCGCTGACCGTGTACAGGCTGGTGAACGCGGCGTCGCCCTCCCCAGTCATGCCGTCCTCCGCAGTGAAGCCCTTGGCGGCCAGCACGTTGTTCACGGCGTTGTGGGCGTCGTGGGCGGCGGTGATGTAGTAATCCCCGGCGTCCAGGATGAAGGTTTTGGCGTTGGTGTAGTCGTAGGCCTTGAGCTGCTCCTTGTCAAAGGTAACGGTGACCGTTCCGCTCTGCCCCGGCTGGAGCCGCTCGGTCTTGCCGAAGCCCACCAGCTGGACGGCGGACTTCTCCACCTTGTTCTGCTTGTCGTAATCCGTATAGGGGGACTGAATATACACCTGCACCACGTCCTTGCCTGCCACAGAACCGGTGTTCTTCACGTCCACGGTGACGGTGCAGGTATCGCCGCTCCAGTTTGCCTTGAAATTAGACCAGTCGAAGGTGGTATAACTGAGGCCGTAGCCGAAGGGATAGCGCACGGTGGAGGCATAATCGTAGTCCCCGGCATTGCCCATGCCCATGACCACGTCCTCGTATCGGGTTTCATAGTAGCGGTAGCCTACGTAGATGCCCTCTTTGTAGGCCACGTAATTGTACTTGGTCATCTCGCCGCTCTCGGTGGTGTACTGGAAGTCACCGTAGTTGGCGGCGGCAGGAGCGCTGAATGCGTCATAGGCGAAGGTGTCCACTGTTTTGCCAGAGGGTGTTATATCCCCGGTAAATATATCTGCCACAGCGTACATTCCAAAGCTGCCCGCATTGGGGACGAACAAAATGGACTTAATGCTGGGGAACTTATCCACCCAGCCCAACTCCATAGCGGCGGAGCTGTTTACCAGCAGAATCACATTGTCAAAATTGTCGTTCAGATATTGGAGAATTTCCAGCTCATTGGAGTCGGGTTCCAGATAGCTTTTGGCCTGATCATCGGGATTGCTGGCGTGGTTGTACATGGACCGGGGCATATCCCGGCCCTCACCCACCTTACGGCCCCAGACGAACACGGGGACAGTACCCTTGGCGCTGTCCAGCAGGCCGGGTTCCTTTTTCATCACGTCCAGCGGGCACTCATTGATGGAAAAATCCTCGTCATCACCCCAGAAAACTGAACCAACACCCAAACCATATCCACTTCCATTTCCTTTTTCATAGAAATCCCACAGTGTGTTGTTCACGGTGAGGCCCCGTTCCTGAAAGGCAACCCGCAGGGTCATACCAGGGTCGGCAGGCATGCCCAGCTGCAGCATAACGTCATAATTGGCATTGCTGATAAATCTTGTAGAGGCCGCGCTGAAAAAACTGAATGTAGTGTTTTTGCTGAGCGGCATAAAGTTATCTTCATTTTTCAGCAAAACCACACCCTCGCCCATAATCTCCTCATTGAGGGCCTGTTCTACAGCCGCCATCTCTTCGGCGGTGTAGTCGGACTTATTGTACTGGAGATCCAGGGAGTCGTTGTACTCTTTGGGCTGCTTGATGGTGGTTGTGCCGGAATCGCCCAGGAAGCCGTTGATGGCGTTCAGGTTGGGCGGGATCATCACGTTGGCCACGATGGCCACCACCAGGGTGAGGGCAATGAGGACGCTGGGAACGGCAGTGCGCAGGATACGTTTCACTTTCATCTCATGTTCTCCTCTCAAAAATCGTGGACAGCCGGGGCGAGGCCCGGCGGAGGGGCCCTCCCCGCCGGTCTGCCCTGTTCTGTCCACGATGCTACAAAATTTCATCCCGCATGTCTATAAATTTGTCGTACTTTGCACACTGGAAGGCGCAGTTGGTTCTTCCTCATACCCTTCCGCAGCCGACAACACAATGTCAAGGCTGAACATGCCATCTTCTGCCTGCACGGACAGCCCGCCGCCGTATTGCTCCGCCACGGTTTTCATGCTGAGCATTCCAAAGCCGTGATAGTCCGGATCTCCCTTGGTTGTGAGCGGCAGGCCGTCCCGCAGCGTTATCCTTCCCTCACAGGGGTTGTCCACATGGATATGAATCAGCTCTCCTTGATGCCGCAAGGAAAAGCTGATGATTCGTCTTTCCTCTGGCAGGGGCTGCACTGCCTCCATCGCGTTGTCGATGGCATTCCCCAGCAGCGCGTATAAATGATGGGTTTTGACAAATTCCAGGCCCCGGCCGTCCGCCATGCACATGAGCTGGATACTCCGCTCCTGGCAGGCCAAGGTTTTTTCCGTCAGGATTACATCCAACACCTCATTGCCCGTTTTGACCAGGGCGGCATATTGATTCAGCGTGCGGTCCAGTTCTGCCAGCTCCGCCGCCCGCCCCTGCTGACGAAACCGCTCGCTTTGATGGCGCAGATCATGGTACTTAATGTTTATCAGGTCCACGTTCTTTTTTGCCAGCTCATACTGCCGCTTACCCTGCTCCAAAACATAGCGCACCCCGGCCAGCTCGTCCTTCAGCTCCCGCTGGGCCAGCTGGCTGTTCAGCAGGACCAGAATCAGGGCGCAGACTAAAATATTGTAGCTCCGTTCCAGCAGCAGGGACGCCCGGTTGCCTACTGTGTAATAATTTGTCACCATGTTAAAAATCACGTCTGACGCGATAAGTAGGCCAGACAATCCTACGATGCTGTTCCTTCCTAAACGCAGGTTGTGGTTCGCTTTCAGCTTTGGATCTAATAATTCAAAGGCTCCATAATAGACCATGAAATAGGCATCTGCATATATCACAATACTGAGCCATGCCCAATCGCTCAATGCAGTTGATTCGGTTGCATATGGCTGAACAAAACTGCCAAAAATTGCGCTGAACTGAGTAATATCATTAAAAATGGTATAAATAAGATAGGCTAAATGCTGTACAGTATACCCCGCCACACCGCAGAACAGTAAATTGCCAAAGGGCTCCTCAAAACAAAATTGCAGGGCAAGCAGCGTAAATAAAAACAGCGACAAAAATAAGAACGACACATACCAAGCATTTTCCCACAGGATGGGAAAGCACGCGGCCCCAGCCAGCAGGACGGCGGCACAAAGGATCGCGCGTGGAAAAAAGTTTTGCCTGCGTTCCAAACGGAGCAAAAAAATTCCCTCTCCCACCAGAAGCTGCACCATAAACAGCAGCTTATAGCTGTGCAATCCATTGATCACAGCTTACACCCCTTGTCCCAAGTAAGCGGCCACCGCTGTAGCCAGCTCCCGTTTTTTAGCCCGGCTTACCCGAAGCCATTCCCCCGCTACACAAACCTGCTCCCCGGTAAACTGGGTGACATACCGCAGATTGATGAGGTATGATACGCTGCATCGAAAAAAGGATTCTTTCGGAAGGCTCTGCTCCACCGAAGCCAGCTTTCCCCGTACAGAAAAAACGCCCTGCTCCGTATGGTATGTCAGGCTGTGATTCATGACTTCAATATACTGGATGGAGGCAGTCGGGAGCACACGGGTAACCCCGTCAACACTCAAGGTCAGTTCGCTGCCCCGGCTTAACCTGAGGGCGCGCATGGCACGCTTCATCTTCATCGCAAAAGCGGTGGGATTGATTGGCTTGACAATGAAATCAAAGGCACTGACATCGTAGCCTTGTACGGCGTACTGTACCATATTGGTGACAAAAATCAGCATGGTAACCGGGTCAGCCTGCCGGAGCTGCTCAGCGGCGGACATTCCATCGATCCCCGGCATCTTAATATCCATGAAAATAACATCATAGCGGGGCTGATAGCCTCTCAAAAAACTCATGGCATCTCCAAACCTGGAGATCGAAAAACTGTGTTCGTTTTGCAGGCCAAACTCAGTCAAGCAGCGTTCCAACTTGTGGGCCGCCGAACTGTCATCTTCTACAATTGCCACTGTTACCCTCAATTTTGCCACCTCCAATTGTTTTTATTGTAGCAGAGCAAACATCACCATGTCAAATAGTTTAAATTTTCAACTCAAAAAAGCGCAATTCCTGGAACAATTGTTAAAAGAAGGTTGACTTAAAGCAACGGTCAGGCCATGTCGGCAGGTATGCCGCACAGCGGAAAAGCAGTCTGGGAATACGCTGTGCTTCCGGCTGGGGAAGATGCAGTCTATGATTATGATAGAAATGATGGTGGGCACCATGAAGGTACAGCGCCAAGCAACATGTATTACATACAGGTTTCCAATGGTGGAACTGTCACAAATTTAAGAAAATTTACTCCATAAATATGGAAAAGAGCGGCCCCGTCACACCGACAGGGACCGCTTTTCCTATGCGCTCATATTGTCTAGATAAACAACAAATCCGAACCCGTCTCCGATGGGAAACAAGTTCGGATTATGTTGCTTTGGTGGAGGCGAGGGGAGTCGAACCCCTGTCCGAAAGCACGTCCACAGGAACCTCTCCGAGCGCAGACGGTCGGTTACATTCCCTTACTCAGCCGCAGGCCGTCAAACTGCTGAGCTTGGTAGAGTCATGATCCATGGCACGGTCAACTCTTTCCGTACTCATGTTCACCACTGAGATGACGCCCCGACCCGGCTCGTGGTCCTTCCGGGCGGGACGGCCGCGTTAAGCCGCGGCGAGAACTACGTTATCGTTGTTCTTTAATTTATAAGTTGCCCGTTTTTAGGATGTCAGGCGCATCCGCTCGCTATTCCTGCTTCGGCACCCCCGTCGAAACCAGTACGCCCCCTCGTCGGCGCAAAGTCCATTCCGTTCGGGACGCCCTCGCGGGCATCCCTCACTTCATTCCCTTGCGCCTCCTCTCCAACCGCGACCCGCTGCGCTGGGCTCGCGGTTGGGCAGCTGCTGCGCCGCTGCTTACGGGAGAATTTTGTGGCGGCTTCGCCGCGGAGTTGATTTATTTTCATCCGTCAGGCTTCGCCTGACGGGGTGAAAACGTTGTTACACCTTCTCCGGCGCGGGATAATCCACGCCCTGGGTGTCCACTGTGACCCGCTTCATCCGCTGGTCCTTCTTGGGCCGGTCGTTCCAGTCCCGCTTGGCGGAGACAATGGCGTCCGCCGCCTCCATCCCCTCGACTACCTTACCGAACGCGGCATAGGCGCCGTCCAGGTGGGGGGCATCGGCCACCATCACAAAAAACTGGCTGCCCGCCGAGTTGGGGTCCATCGCCCGGGCCATGGACAGCACGCCCCGGGTGTGGAGCAGCTCGTTTTTGACGCCGTTCTGGGCAAACTCACCCTTGATGGCGTAGCCCGGTCCGCCGGTGCCCGCGCCGTCGGGGTCGCCCCCCTGGATCATGAAGCCGGGGATCACCCGGTGAAAGACCAGCCCGTCATAAAAGCCGGACTTCACCAGGGCGATGAAATTGTTCACCGTGTTGGGCGCGACCTCGGGGTACAGCTCCGCCCTCATCACGCCGCCGTCCTCCATCTCAATGGTGACGATGGGATTGCTCATGGTTACCATCCCTTTCTCTCTTCAATAGCGGCCCCGGGAGGCCCGGTCCATCTCCCGCTTGGCGTCCCGCTGGGCGGCGGCCTCCCGCTTGTCGTAGAGCTTTTTGCCCCGGGCCAGCGCCAGCTCCACCTTCACCCGCGGGCCGGAGAAGTACAGCGACAGGGGAATCAGCGAGTAGCCGTCCTGCTGCACCCGGACCTGGAGCTTGCGGATCTCCCGGCGGTGAAGCAGCAGCTTCCGGGTGCGCCGGGGGTCCTTGTTAAAAATATTGCCCTTCTCATAGGGGGAGATGTGCATCCCGTACAGGAACATCTCCCCGTCCTTCACCGAGCAGAAGGAGTCCCGCAGGTTGACGGCCCCCAGCCGGATGGATTTGACCTCCGTGCCCGCCAGCTCAATGCCCGCCTCGTACTTGTCCTCGATGAAATAGTCGTGGAACGCCTTGCGGTTGGAGGCGACCTGCTTCACCGACTGTTTTCCCATATGGCCGCCTCCTTTCCATGGTGCGGACTTGTAGTATATCACCTATGGGCCAAAACCGCAAGGGGAAAATAGGGGAAACCCGCTACTTTTTCCCCCTGTGGAAGGTTTTGAAATCCGCTCTTGTTTTTATGCCGGCATTAGCATATAATATCATAGTTTCTATACAGCGCGCGACGGCATCGCGGCGGAGGGGAGGGGCTTTATGGATACACGGCCCATCGGCGTGTTCGACTCCGGCCTGGGGGGGCTCACCGCCCTGCGGGAGCTGGCCCGGATCATGCCGGAGGAGGATCTGGTCTACTTTGGCGACACGGGCCGGGTGCCCTATGGCGGCCGCTCCCGGGAGATTCTGGTGCGGTACGCCCGGCAGGACGTGGCCTTCCTGCGCTCCTTCCAGCCCAAGGCCGTGGTCATCGCCTGCGGCACCGTGTCCACCACCGCCCTGGACGTGCTGCGGGAGGAAAACGATATCCCCATATTCGGCGTGG
Source organism: uncultured Oscillospiraceae bacterium (assembly GCA_910585155.1). Classification (GTDB taxonomy): domain Bacteria; phylum Bacillota; class Clostridia; order Oscillospirales; family Oscillospiraceae; genus Enterenecus. The sequence goes on along the minus strand of CAJUEC010000002.1, from coordinate 75,076 downwards.
TGGAGAGCGCCGCCCACGCCGCCGCCCAGCTGACGCGGAACGGGCGGGTGGGCCTCATCGGCACCAAGGCCTCCATCCGCTCGGGGGCCTATGAGCGGGCTCTGGCCGCCCTGCGCCCCGGGGTGGAGGTCACCGCCCGGGCCTGCCCCTTGCTGGTCCCCCTGGTGGAGGACGGCCGCTTCCGCCCCGGCGACAGCGTGGCGGAGACGGTGGTGGCCGAGTACTTAGCCCCCGTCAGGGCGGCGGGGGTGGATACGCTGATCCTGGGCTGCACCCACTACCCCCTGATGAAGCCCCTCATGGGGGCGTACATGGGCCCGGAGACGGCCCTGGTGGACGTGGGGGAGCAGTGCGCCCGGTGGGTAAAGCGCCAGCTGGAGCTGGACGGCCTGCGCAACGGCCGCCCCGGCGCGGGGCGCCGGCGCTTCTTCGTCAGCGACAGCACCGAGGATTTCTCCGCCCTGGCCTCCGTCTTTCTGGGGGAGGACGTGCGGGGCGGGGTGGAGCAGATCGACATCACAGCCTACTAAAGAGGCGCCGCCCGGCGCGGAGGCGGCAGATCGTGAGGAGAGCCATGACAGACAATGTGATCATATCGATCAAGGGCAAGCAGCTGTACGCCGAGAGCAGCCCCGACGAGATGGAGCTGGTCACCTCCGGCACCCTGAACTGGGACGCCCAGGGGGGGTGCACGGTCTCCTACCAGGAGACGGAGCTCACCGGTCTGGAGGGCACCACCACCAAGCTCCACATCGACGGCGGCCGGGTGACCCTGCTGCGGGAGGGGAGCATCAACTCCCAGATGGTGTTCGAGGAGGGCCGGCGGCACCTGTCCATGTACGAGACCCCCTACGGAGCCCTGTCCATCGGGGTGAACACCAGGCGGATGCGCTCCACCCTGAACGAGGCGGGGGGCGATCTGGAGATCGACTACGCCATTGAAATCGACAACCTGCTGGCGGGGCAGAACCTGTTCCGCATGAATGTAAAAAAGAACCCCTCACTGCCGCAGTGAGGGAGAGAAAAGGAGTATTGACTATGGCCAATCTGATCCAGGCCGCCCGAGAGCAGGTGGCCCAGCTCACCCAGGCCGCCTATGAAAAGGCCGCCGCCCAGGGGCTGCTCCCGGCTGGGCAGACCATCCAGGGCACGGTGGAGGTGCCCAAGGACAGCAAAAACGGGGACTTCGCCTCCTCCTTCGCCATGGCGGGGGCCAAGGCCCTGCGCATGGCCCCCCGGCAGATTGCCCAGATCATTCTGGACTGCCTGGAGCTGGAGGGCTCCCTGTTCCAGCGGGCCGAGATCGCCGGGCCGGGGTTCCTCAACTTCTTCTACGCCCCCCGGTGGTATGGCGAGGTGCTGAAGGCCGTGGAGGCCGACCCGGAGGGCTACGGGGCCTGCGCCGAGGGCCAGGGCAAAAGGGTGATGGTGGAGTTTGTCTCCGCCAACCCCACCGGCCCCATGCACATGGGAAACGCCCGGGGCGGCGTGCTGGGGGACACCCTGGCCAACGTGCTCTCCCGGGCGGGCTGGAGCGCCTGGAAGGAGTTCTATGTCAACGACGCGGGCAATCAGGTGGACAAGTTCGCCCGGTCCATCCACGCCCGGTACATGCAGCTCCTGCTGGGGGAGGAGAACTTCCCCTTCCCCGAGGACGGCTACCAGGGCGGTGACATCCGGGAGCTGGCCCAGGCCTTCTACGCCCAGCACGGCGACGCCTTCCAGGACGCCCCCGAGGAGCAGTGGCTGGACGCCATGAGCCGCTTCGGCCTGGAGCACAACATCCCCAAGATGCAAAGCGACCTGCGCAAGTACGGCATCGAGTACGACCAGTGGTTTTTTGAGTCCTCCCTCCACAGCAGCGGCTATGTGGCCGAGACGGTGGAGCTGCTGACAAAGCAGGGCTGGACCTACGAGAAGGAGGGGGCCCTGTGGCTGAACACCACCGAGCTTCTGAAGGAGAAATACATCCGGGAGGGCAAGACCCGGGAGCAGGCGGACAAGCTGGACCTGAAGGACGACGTGCTGCGCCGGGCCAACGGGTTCTACACCTATTTCGCCGCCGACATCGCCTACCACCGCAACAAGTTTGAGGCCCGGGGCTTCGACCTGGTGATCAACGTGTGGGGGGCGGACCACCATGGCCACGTGGCCCGCCTGCAGGCGGCGCTGGACGGCCTGGGGCTGGACGGCTCGAACCGGCTGGTCATCGTGCTGATGCAGCTGGTGAACCTGCTCCAGGACGGCAAGCCGGTGCGCATGTCCAAGCGGACGGGCAAGGCCATCGCCCTCCACGACCTGCTGGACGAGATCAGCGTGGACGCCGCCCGGTACTACTTCAACAACCGCTCCGCCACCAGTCCCCTGGACTTCGACCTGGACCTGGCGGTCCGGCAGGACAGCGACAACCCGGTGTACTACGTGCAGTACGCCCATGCCCGCATCTGCTCGCTGATCGCCCGCATGCGGGAGGGCGGGGCCCAGGTCTGCCCCGCCGGCCAGATCGACGCCCGCGCCCTTGCCGAGCCCGAGGAGCTGGCCCTGGTCAAGACCCTGGCCCAGTACCCGGAGGAGATCCGGCTGGCCGCCCGGGACTACGACCCCAGCCGGATCAACCGCTACCTCACCACCCTGGCCGGGGACTTCCACCGCTTCTACAACGCCTGCCGCTGCATGGTGGACGACGCCCGCGTCCAGGCCGCCCGGCTGAAGCTGGCGGACAGCGTCCGGCTGGTGCTGGCCAACGGGCTGGGGCTGCTGGGCGTGGCCGCGCCCAGCAAGATGTGAGAAAGGTCCCAATCGCCAAAGCATACCCAGGTGCGCTGAGGCGATTGGGACTTTTTCTGAGGCTGCCCTGGTGGAGCAGACAAAAATTTTTCTTCCAGGGGTTGCAATCCGTCCCAAGGCATGGTAAAATAACAAGGAATGTAAGGTAGGGTTAAGAGTGAGGCAAGCGCCTCACTCTTTCTTTTGAACAAAGGAGCTGACACCAAATGGCAAAGGTAACCGACGTGGTGGCCGCGCTGGCCCAGCCCATCGTGGAGCGGGCCGGCTGCTCCCTGTGGGATGTGGAATATGTCAAGGAGGCCGGGGAGTGGTTTCTCCGGGTTTACATCGACCGGGAGGGCGGCGTGGACATCGACTGCTGCGAGGCTGTGTCCCGCCCCCTGTCCGACGCGCTGGACCAGGCCGACCCCATCCAGGGCAGCTACACCTTCGAGGTGTCCTCCGCCGGGCTGGACCGGGCATTGAAAAAGCCCTCCCACTTTGCCCAGTGCATGGGGCAGCGGGTGGACGTGAAGCTCTACCGCCCTGTGGGCAGACGCAAAGAGGTCTCCGGCGTCCTCACCGGCTGCGACGACGGGGCGGTGGAGCTGGACGGCCTCCGCTTTGACAAGAAAGACGTGGCCCAGGTGCGGCTGCACGTCGAGTTTTGAAGGAGTTAAACGACATGGCTAAGAAAAAAATCGCCGCAAAGAGCACGGAGCTGGACGCCAAGGAGTTTTTCGCCGCCATCTCCGATATTGAAAAGGAAAAGAGCATTCCCAAGGCCTACATGCTGGAGAAGATCACCCAGGCCCTGGTGGCCGCCTACAAGCGGGATCACGAGGGCATCACCGACAACGTGGTGGTGGACGCCAACGAAGAGCTGGAAACCGTGCGCATGTTCGTCAAAAAGGACGTGGTGGAGGCGGTGGACAATCCCCACACCGAGATCAGCCTGGCGGAGGCCCAGCGGGCCCTGCCCCGGGCCCAGCTGGGGGACGTGCTGCGCATTGAGATCAAGCCCAAGAATTTCGGGCGCATCGCCGCCCAGACCGCCCGGCAGGTCATCATCCAGGGAATGCGGGAGGCGGAGCGGAGCATGATCTTCGACGAGTTCTCCGCCAAGGAACACGAGATTCTCACCGGCACCGTCACCCGAGTGGACGAGCGCAACGGCTCGGTGGCCATCCGCCTCACCTCCGGCTCGGAGTTTACCGACGCCTTCCTCTCCTCCGGCGAGCAGGTGAAGGGCGAGGTCATCCGCGAGGGGGACCGGGTCCGGGTGTACGTGGTGGAGGTCCGCAAATCCACCCGGGGGCCCCAGGTGCTCATCTCCCGCACCCACCCGGGGCTGGTCAAACGGCTGTTTGAACTGGAGGTGCCCGAGATCTACGACGGCACCGTGGAGGTCATGTCCATCGCCCGGGAGGCGGGCAGCCGCACCAAGCTGGCCGTGTGGAGCGACGACGAAAACGTGGACCCCATCGGCGCCTGCGTGGGCCCCCGGGGCCAGCGGGTGAACGCGGTGGTGGAGGAGCTGCGGGGGGAAAAGGTGGACATCATCAAATACTCCGACGACCCCGGCCAGTACGTGGCCGCCGCCCTGGCCCCCGCCGACGTGCTCAGCGTCACCGAGCTGGAGCAGGGTAAGAGCTGCCGGGTGGTGGTGCCTGACGACCAGCTCTCCCTGGCCATCGGCAAGGAGGGGCAGAACGCCCGGCTGGCCGCCCGGCTCACCGGCTATAAAATCGACATCCGTCCCGCCAGCGCCCCCGAGCCCCCCGAGGAGGAGAAGCCCGCGGACGCGGAGACGGACGGGGACGAGATGGAGGCGGCGGAGGAATAACCCTTGTAGGGGCGCACATCGTGCGCCCGCCCGTACCTCCGATGTCTATAAAACACGGGCGCACAATGTGCGCCCCTACACGCCACAACAAAGGGGGAACACGCAGTGCCCAAAAAAATACCCATGCGCCAATGTCTTGGCTGCCGGGAGATGAAGCCCAAGCCCGAACTGATCCGGGTGGTGCGCTCCCCTGAGGGAGAGCTCTCCCTGGACTTCCGGGGAAAGAAGCCAGGCCGGGGGGCCTACCTTTGCCCCGACCCCGCCTGCCTGGCCCGGGCCAAAAAGGCCCGCGCCATTGAGCGTGCGCTGTCCACCCAGGTGGGCGCGGAGGTCTGGGAGGCGCTGGAGGCGCAGATGAAGGCGGGTGAGGTTGGTGACTGACAGCGCCCTATCCCTGCTGGGCCTGGCCCTGCGGGGGAACAACCTGGCGGTGGGGGAGGCCCCGGTGGAGGAGGCCTGCAAAACCCGGCGGGCCTGGCTGGTGGTGTCCGCCGCCGATGCGGCCCAGAACAGCGTGGACCGCGCCGGACGCTGGGCGGAAGCGGGGGGCGTGCCCTGGATCCGCGTACCCTGGGACAAAGAGGTCCTGGGGGGCGCCCTGGGACGGAGTGTGTGCGCCATGGCCGCCCTCACAGACCGGGGGCTGGCCACCGCGCTGGCGGAGAAGCTGGCCGGGCGGGACGAAAACCTGCACCCCATCGCGTCCCTGCTGAACGAGAAAAAGAATGGGCGGGCTCAAAGGCCCGCTGTGCCTGAAATTTAGGAGGTGGCCTGTTTGAGCCTTGCGAAACTGAACGCCCGGGATGTGGCCAAAGACTTTGGGATGCAAGCCAAAGCCATTACCGCTATTCTCACCGAGCACACCAAAGAGACGGTGTCTCCCACCAAGGTCCTCACCGACCGGGAGCTGTCCATCATTTTTGAGCATCTGACCCAGCACAACCAGGTGGATTCCATCGAGTCCATCTACGCCGACGTGTACCACGAGCCCAAGCAGCCGCCTGCCCCCGCCCCCAAGGCCCAGGAGCAGCCCAGGCCCGCCGCCCAGAAGGACGCCCCGGCTCACCCCCAGGGCAAGGGCGCCGCGCCCGCCCCCGCCGGCGGCCAGAAGGAGCAGCCCAAGCCGTCCGCCCCGGCCAAGCCCGCCAGCCGCACCCCGGAGAAAAAGGTGGTGGACACCCGCAAGGGCGGCGGGGTCAACCTGGAGAAGTATGACCAGCGCCTGGAGGACCTGGCCCCCGACAAGGCCAACCGGATGCAGACCGGCAAGCAGAAGTTCCAGAACCGAAACAACAGGAACCGGGGCCAGAGCTTCGGCAGCAAGCGCAAGCAGGAAGAGGCGGAGAAGATGCGCCGCCTCCAGCTGGAGATCGCCAAAAAGACCCCCCTCACCGTGAAAATCCCCGATGAGATCGGGGTGGGCGAGCTGGCCTCCCGGATGAAAAAGACCGGCGCGGAAGTGGTCAAGTGCCTCATCCGCAACGGCGTGATGGCCTCCCTCAGCGATATCATCGACTACGACACCGCCGCCCTGGTGGCCATGGAGCTGGGCTGCAAGGTGGAGAAGGAAGTCATCGTCACCATCGAGGAGCGGCTCATCGACACCGCCGAGGACAAGGAGGAGGATCTGGTCTCCCGGGCCCCGGTGGTGGTGGTCATGGGCCACGTGGACCACGGCAAGACCTCCCTGCTGGACCATATCCGCAACGCCAATGTGGTGTCCGGCGAGGCCGGCGGCATCACCCAGCACATCGGCGCCTACCAGGTGGAGGTAAACGGCAAGCCCATCACCTTCCTGGATACGCCGGGCCATGAGGCCTTCACCGCCATGCGGGCCCGGGGCGCCATGATCACCGACGTGGCCATCCTGGTGGTGGCCGCCGACGACGGCATCATGCCCCAGACCATCGAGTCCATCAACCACGCCAAGGCCGCCGAGATCCCCATCATCGTGGCCATCAACAAGATGGATAAGCCGGAGGCCAACCCGGAGCGGATCAAGCAGCAGCTCACCGAGCACGGGCTGGTGCCCGACGAGTGGGGCGGCGACACGGTGATCTGCCCCATCTCCGCCAAAACCGGCATGGGCATTGAGACCCTGCTGGAGATGGTCACGCTGACCGCCGAGATGCGGGAGCTGAAGGCCAACCCCAACCGCACCGCCCACGGCGCGGTGATCGAGGCCCGGCTGGACAAGGGCCGGGGCCCGGTGGCCACCCTGCTGGTGCAGAACGGCACCCTGAAGCAGGGGGACGTGATCATCGCCGGCATGGCGGTGGGCCGCGTCCGGGCCATGACCGACTACAAGGGCAACAAGGTCATGGAGGCGGGGCCCTCCGTCCCCGTAGAGATCATCGGCATGGGCGAGGTGCCCGGCGCGGGCGACGACTTCCACGCCGTGGCCGACGAGCGCATGGCCCGAGAGCTGGTGGAGCAGCGCAAGAGCGAGATGAAGAACGCCACCACCGGCGCGGCCAAGCAGAAGGTGTCCCTGGAGGAGCTGTTCAGCCAGATCCAGGCGGGCGAGATGAAGGACCTGAACATCATCGTCAAGGCGGACGTGCAGGGCTCCGCCGAGGCGGTCAAGGCCAGCCTGGAGAAGATCTCCAACGAGGAGGTCCGGGTGCGGGTGATCCACTGCGCGGTGGGCGCCATCAACGAGTCCGACGTGATGCTGGCCACCACCTCCAACGCCATCATCGTGGGCTTCAACGTCCGCCCGGACAAGAACGCCGCCGACTCCGCCGGGCGCAACAAGGTGGATATGCGGATGTACCGGGTGATCTACGACTGCATCAACGAGATTGAGTCCGCCATGAAGGGTATGCTGGCCCCCAAGTTCCGGGAGGTGGCCCTGGGCCAGGCCGAGGTGCGCCAGGTGTACAAGATCACCGGGGTGGGCTTTGTGGCCGGCTGCTACGTCACCGACGGCAAGGTGGCCCGGAACGCCCAGATCCGGCTGGTCCGGGACGGCATCGTGATTCACGAGGGCGTGATGAACTCCCTCCAGCGCTTCAAGGACAGCGTGAAGGAGGTCGCCCGGGGCTACGAGTGCGGCATTGGGATCGAGAAGTACAGCGATATCAAGGAGGGCGACATCATCGAGGCCTTCCAGATGGAGCAGATTGAGGTATAATGCCGCACGAGTACCCCGTGCAGCGGGGCGCGCCGAATGGCGCGTAAAATCGAAGCCGCAGGCGGAGATTTGCGCAGGGCGAATTCATTTCGCCCGAGCATGAAAAATCTTTGGGGCCCCCGCAAAATCGGAGATTTTGTGGGGCGTGCGGCATTGGGATAGAGAAGTACAGCGACATCAAGGAGGGCGACATCATCGAGGCCTTCCAGATGGAGCAGATTGAGGTATAAGCAGGCTGGGAGTCGAAAGGAGTGTATGGTATGGGAACAGAAGCTGAGAGGCAGGACACCAGAAAAGCCATGGCGTTTGACCTGTGCAACATCATCGATGAGGACCCATCCCAAGAGGTTTATACAAAAGAAGAGATCAAAAAAATCATCCGGGTTTACGTGACAACAGCAGACCAAAAGTAAAAGGGCTTGGGGCGGGCGGCTTCGCCCGCCCCCTTTTTGTGGGAAAGGAGCCGAACAATGCTTCAAATCATTCCCCTTGGCCCGGAAGAAAAGGGCCGGGAATTGACCTTTCATTACAGGACAGACTATTATTATGACGTTGCGATTCAGGAAGGGCCAGAGGGATGGCGAGCCGCCCTGGAGCGACGCCCTTTCGGCCAAACCGAGGAGCGGGAATTCAAGGACCGGCTGCTTGGCGACTGGCTGGAGGAACCACAGCTCTTTGGCGCAGAGCAAGAGGGGCAAACCGTGGGCTATCTGGAACTGAGCCACGAACGCTGGAATAACCGGATGCGCATATCGAATATTTGGGTGGCAGACGGCGTCCGGCATCGGGGAATCGGAGGCCGTCTGATGGAAACCGCCGTCTCTGCCGCCCGGAAGGCAGGAGCCAGGGCACTGGTGCTGGAAACTCAAAGTTGTAACGACCCCGCCATTCAATTTTACCGCAAACATGGATTTTCCCTGATTGGCTTTGATCTGACCTCCTATTCCCAAACCGACGTGGAAAAGCGGGAGGTGCGGTTGGAACTGGCCCGGGCTTTGTAACCACAATCATTCCACAAAAAAAGGAGAACGCTATGCCAAGCAATCGCATCGGCCGCGTCAACGAGGAGATCCAGCGGGAGCTGGCCTCCCTCATCCCCACGGTGAAGGACCCCCGGGTGGCCGGGGCCGGCATGGTGTCCGTCACCGCCGTGGAGGCCACCCCCGACCTGAAATACGCCAAAATCTACGTCAGCGCCCTGAACAAGGACAGCAGTGCCCAGCTCTTGAAGGGCCTGAAATCCGCCGCCGGATACCTGCGCCGGGAGCTGGGCCGTGCCCTGAACCTGCGCAACACCCCGGAGCTGTCCTTTGTCCGGGATGACTCCATCGACAAGGGGGCCCACATCCTGGACCTGCTGCGGGACCCCGATGTGGTCAAGCCCCCCAACCCCGCCAACGCCCACATCGTGCTGGATGAGGAGGACTGAGCCATGGACTACCGGGAAGCGGCGGCGTTTCTGGCCGCCCACGATAATTACCTGATTTTGACCCACAAGCGGCCCGACGGGGACACCATCGGCTGCGCCGCCGGGCTGTGCCGCGCCCTGCGCAGGCTGGGCAAGACCGCCCACGTTCTGCTCAATGAAGACGCCACCGCCCTGCTGGGGGGCTATCTGGACGGGCTCACCGCCCCTGAGGGCTTCACTCCAGACACGGTGGTGAGCACCGACGTGGCCACTGAGAATCTGCTTCCTGACAACGCCCTGGCCTGGAAGGGCCGCATTGACCTGGCCATCGACCACCACCCCTCCCAGGAGTTCTTCGCCAAAGAGACCTGCCTGGAGGCGGACAAGGCCGCCTGCGGGGAGATCATCTGGAAGATCTGCGGCGAGCTGGGGACCATGGACGGGGAGATCGCCACGCCGCTGTACGTGGCCATCGCCACCGACTGCGGCTGCTTCGTCTACGCCAACACCACCCCCCACACCCACCGGGCGGCGGCGGCGCTGATGGAGCAGGGGATTGACTTCCAGGCGCTGAACAAACGGCACTTCCGCACCAAGTCGGTGGCCCGGATGAAGCTGGAAAGCCTGATCGTTGAGCATATGCACCTCTATCATCAGGGCACGGTGGCGGTGGCCCCCATCTCTCTGGAGCTGATCGCTCAGGCCGGCGCCACCAGCGAGGACACGGACGACATCGCCGCCTTCCTGGGCCAGCTCAAGGGTGTGCTCCACACCGCCACCATCCGGGAGCACCAGGGGGGCGAGTGCCGCATCTCCGTGCGCACCAAGGCGGACGAGCTCAACGCCACCAGGGTGTGCGCCCGCTTGGGCGGGGGCGGACACAAGGCCGCCTCGGGCTGCACCGTCAAGGGAACGGTAGCCGAGGCGGAGGCCGCCATCCTGGCCGCCATCGATGACCAATTGAGCCAGCCCAATCAGGATTGAGCTATGGCAAACGGTATCATTATCATCGACAAGCCTGCCGGCTGGACCTCCATGGACGTGTGCGCCAAGCTGCGGGGAATGTTCCGCGAAAAGCGGGTGGGCCACGCCGGCACCCTGGACCCCATGGCCACCGGGGTGCTCCCTGTGTTCATCGGCCGGGCCACCCGGGCGGTGGAGTTCGCCGCCGATTCCGATAAGGAGTACATCACCGGATTAAAACTTGGCGTTGTCACCAACACCCAGGACACCACCGGGGAGGTGCTGGAGGAACGGCCCGCGGACGTGAGCGGCGAGCGGCTCCGCCAGGTGCTGGAGGGGTTCACCGGGGACATTGAGCAGGTGCCGCCCATGTACTCCGCCATCAAAATCAACGGCAAAAAGCTGTACGAGCTGGCCCGAAAGGGCAAAGAGGTGGAGCGCAAGCCACGGCCGGTGACCATCCACGCCCTGGAGCTGGAGGGCTGGCCGGACGCAGGGGAGGATTTCACCCTGCGGGTGGTGTGCTCCAAGGGCACCTATGTCCGTACCCTGTGCCACGACGTGGGACAAGCCCTGGGCTGCGGGGGCTGCATGTCCTCCCTGCGGCGTGTGAAGGCGGCGGGCTTTACCCTGGCTGACAGCGTTACATTAGAGGCGGTCCAGGCCGCCGTGGACCGGGGGGAGGGGGAGTCCCTCCTGCTGCCGGTGGACGCCCTCTTTGCCGGCCTGCCGGTGCTGGTGCTGAAAACCGCCGCCGCGGAGAAAAAGATCCGCAACGGCGCGGCGCTGACCGCCTGCGCCCTCCCGGACGGCGACTACCGGGTATACGGCGCGGATCGGACATTTTTGGCCCTTGGCAGAGTTGTGGGCAAAACGCTCACCACCATCAAGAACTTTTTCGAGGTGTAGGGGCGCACCGTGCGCCCGCAGCTGCCGTGCAATGAATCAGGGCGCACCCTGTGCGCCTTTACAGAGGTGTAATTTCCAATGGATAAACAACGGCGAGTGATCGCCCTGGGCTTTTTTGACGGGGTGCATCTGGGCCACGGGGCGCTGCTGCGCACCGTGGGGGCCCGGGCCCAGGCGCTGGGCGCCGTCCCCTGCGCCTTCACCTTCGACCGCAGCCCCGCCGCCGCCCTGACGGGAAAGGCGGTTCCACTGCTCACCGGGGTGGAGGATCGGGCCGCCCTCATGCGGGAGCTGTACGGCATCCAGGAGGTGGTGGTGGCCCCCTTTGACGTGATGCGAGACATGGACTGGCAGGACTTTGTGGCCGACTACCTCCAGCGGGAGCTGGGGGTGGCGCATGTGGTGGCCGGGCACGACTTCCACTTCGGCCGCCGGGGGGAGGGAAACCCGGACCGGCTGGCGGACCGCTGCCGCAGGCTGGGCATGGGCTGCGACATCATCCCCAAGGTGGAGCTGGACGGGATCACCATCTCCTCCACCCACATCCGCACTCTGGTGCGGGATGGCATGGTGGCGCAGGCCAGGCGGTTTTTGGGCCACCCTCACATCCTCTCCGGCACCGTGATCCACGGCCAGGAGCTGGGCCGGGCCATGGGCATCCCCACCGCCAACCTGCTGGTGCCCGAGGGAGTGGCCGCCCCCGCCTTCGGGGTATACGCCGCCCGGGTGCGCCTGCCCGGCGGGGAGACCCGGCTGGCGGTGACCAACGTGGGCACCCGCCCCACCGTGAACACGGACCAGACTGCCGTCACCGTGGAGCCCTGGATCCTGGACTACCAGGGGGACCTCTACGGGCAGCACGTCCGGGTGGAGCTGTTCACCCGGCTGCGGCCGGAGCGGCGCTTCCCCTCGGTGGAGGCGCTGCGCAGCGCCATCCTGGAAAATGCCCGGCAGACCCGGGCGTATTTTGCCCAGGCGCTGGAAAAAAACTGAGAAGCTGTGCCAATAGCCGAAGCGTGCAGATTTGCGAGACAAAATTGCCAATGGCAAGGCAAAAAATCGCGGGAATACTTTGTGTATTTCAAGATTTTTTAACGCGGCTCATCGACAATTTTGGCCGCGAAGATGTATGCTGAGTTTATTGGTACAGCTTCTGAACAGCTGTGCCAATAGCCGAAGCGTGCAGAGGCGCGCTGAGGCCATTGGCACAGCGCAATCAAGAAGGAGTTGCGGCATGGACAGCATCAAAATACGCAGGGCGGAGGAGCGGGATATCCCGGCCATCGGCTCCCTGCTCCTCCAGGTCCACAAGGTGCACAGCGACGCCCGCCCCGACCTGTTCAAGGCGGGGGAGCGGAAATACCGGGACGATGCCCTCCGGCAGATCCTGACGGACGACAGCCGGCCCGTCTTTGTGGCGGACGGGGGCGGCTGCGTCCTGGGCTACGCCTTTTGCGTCCACCAGCAGCCTCCCGCCGGCGGCAGCATGGCGGACGTGAAAACCCTCTACATCGACGACCTGTGCGTGGACGAGGCCGCCCGGGGCGGGCACATCGGCCGCCTGCTGTACCGCCACGTCCTGGATTACGCGAAAAAAAGCGGGTGCTACAATGTGACCCTCAACGTGTGGGCGGCCAACACCGGCGCGCTGCGGTTTTATGAGAAGCTGGGCCTCAAGCCCCAGAAGATCGGGATGGAGACCATCCTGTGACGGGCCCCCCCTTCCCCGCACACCCGTCCCCTCTCACCGAATCTGGCACCCCCTGCCGCCCCGGCCTTCCGGGGCGGCTTTTTGACCGGCGGCGGGAATTAGGGAAGGACAGATTCAATCCGCAAGAGCGATTTTCGAGAGATTTTGTGCCAGGACGCGGCGCAATTCCCCAGGAATAATTGTGTTTGTTTCAAGAAATTGCAGCAAAATCCTGGCGCAGAAGATCCGCAAAGCGCCGCAGGCGTATTGAATCAGTGCTTCCTTAGGGAAAGTTCAAAAGAAAGCCTTGCAATGGAACCGGAAAGGCGGTATACTAGGGAAAGAATATAGGGAACGTCTCCCACTCCCACGCGGCATGACCGGCCCAGGCGATCCGGCTCCATTGCCGCGCGCCTTTATGGGACGTTTGTTAAAAAAATATCGAGGGTGTGGCGGCTGTTCCCTGTCTTCTCACACTTTTTACATGATTAAGGAGGCAAACTGATGTCATTTGTGAATGTTGAGTTGCAGGGCGCCGTGGCTGTCCTCACCATCGACCGGCCCAAGGCCCTCAACGCCTTGAACCCCGAGGTGCTGGCCGACCTGAAGGCCGCTTTCGAGGGCATCGACCAGAACACCGTGCGCTGTGTGGTCCTCACCGGCGCGGGCGACAAGAGCTTTGTGGCTGGGGCCGACATTGGCTCCATGTCCACCATGACCAAGGCGGAGGGCGAGGCCTTCGGCAAGCTGGGCAATGACATCTTCCTGATGATCGAGAGCTTCCCCCTGCCCGTCATCGCCGCGGTGAACGGCTTTGCCCTGGGCGGCGGCTGTGAGCTGGCCATGTCCTGCGACATCCGCCTCTGCTCCGACAACGCCATGTTCGGCCAGCCCGAGGTGGGCCTGGGCATCACCCCCGGCTTCGGCGGCACGCAGCGCCTCCCCCGCCTGGTGGGCATGGGCATGGCCAAGCAGCTGCTGTACACCGCCCGGAACATCGACGCCGCCGAGGCCCTGCGCATCGGCCTGGTGAACGCCGTGGTCCCCCAGGCGGAGCTGCTGGACACCGCCGTCAAGATGGCCAACAACGTGGCCAAGAACGCCCCCATCGCCGTGCGCGCCTGCAAGAAGGCGGTGAACGAGGGGATGCAGGTGTCCATCGACAAGGCTGTGGAGATCGAGGAGAAGCTGTTTGGCGACTGCTTCGAGACCCACGACCAGGTGGAGGGCATGGCCTGCTTCCTGTCCCGGGAGAAGCCCAAGCCCAAGGCGGTCTTTACCAACAACTGAGCCTGCCTAATGCCCGTCATCGGCAATCCGGACGATCAGGTGTGGCACATGATCGTCCGGCAGTTCTCGCGCATCGTCCCCCAGGACGAGACCATACATCAAAACAACACTGAAAAGGGGTATGTCATCATGAGTAAAGTGGGTATCATCGGCGCCGGCACCATGGGCCAGGGCATCGCCAAGGCCTTCGCCCAGAGCGGCTGGACCGTCGCTTTGTGCGACATCAAGCAGGAGTGGGCCGACGGCGGCAAGGCCAAGATCCAGAAGGGCTATGCCAAGCTGGTGGAAAAGGGCAAGATGGACCAGGCCAAGGCCGACGGCATCGTCGCCGCCATCACCGCGGGCCTGAAGGAGGACCTGTGCGCCGACTGCGACCTGATCGTGGAGGCCGCCTTCGAGGATATGAAGGTCAAGCAGACCACCTTCGGCGAGCTGGACAAGATCTGCAAGGAGGGCTGCATTTTCGCCTCCAACACCTCCTCCCTGTCCATCACCGAGATCGGCAAGGGCCTGAGCCGCCCCCTGATTGGGATGCACTTCTTCAACCCCGCCGACCGGATGAAGCTGATTGAGGTCATCGCCGGCGCCAACACCCCCGCCGCCACCGTGGACAAGATCACCGAGATCTCCAAGGAACTGGGCAAGACCCCCGTCCAGGTCAACGAGGCCGCCGGCTTTGTGGTCAACCGCATCCTGATCCCCATGATCAATGAGGCCGCCTTCATCAAAATGGAGGGCGTGTCCAACATCGCCGGCATCGACGCCGCCATGAAGCTGGGCGCCAATCACCCCATGGGTCCCCTGGAGCTGGGCGACTTCATCGGCCTGGACATCTGCCTGGCCATCATGGACGTGCTGTACAACGAGACCGGCGACAGCAAGTACCGCGCCTGCCCGCTGATCCGCAAGATGGTCCGGGGCGGCAACCTGGGCGTCAAGTCCGGAAAGGGCTTCTACGTCTACAACGCCGACCGCACCAAGACTGCGGTGGATGAGCTGTAAGATTACAAATTGTAGTATCCCCTCCCTGTGGCCACAAGGGATTGCGTAGTCTGGAAATAGTATCCAGGGAATTTATTCCACTAAAGAGCCCGGAGCGAACTCGTGTTCTGCTCCGGGCTCTTTGTGCATTTTTGCACAAATTTTTCACTGAAATATGTCATCTCTCCAGAGGTGGTATTCCAGGATACTCCAGTCTTTCCACATCTTGTATTCCTGTCGGAATGTGTCGAATCGGGTCGAGCAATTTTTCTTGCAACAAATGATTACAGTGTGGATAATGGAATCAGAGAAAGGGAGGTGAATCCAATTCATGCGGGAACTGTTTCTTGAGACCCGGGAGCTGGCCGACCAGACCGGAACGGTCCGAACCTATGACTACTCCATCCTCATCGGTGAGATGGATGTAGGCGGCTACTCCTGCGAGAGCTACGGCATCAAGGTGGCTGAGCGAGGCGGGGCGCAGGCATCGATCCCCAATGTGACGTGCAGCGCCGCCCGCATCGACGAGCTCAGCGGACTGCTGGTGCGCAACGGCGTGACACCGGCGGGTCTTGATGATGTGTTGTCCGATTGGCTGTAAACTGCTCTACCAGCTGTACTGACCTACCAGATGGAAACGCTCTTATGTCAGTCTGCTCTATAGCTGTAAACTGTCCGACGGTCCTAATATAAAAAGCGCGGGGAGAACTTGGTTCTCCCCGCACTTTTATTCGTCCCGCAGCGCCAGAATCTGGTCCGCCAGCCGGTCCGCGGCGCTGGCCGCGCTGTCGAAGTCCACATAGGGGTTGTAGAGCTGCTCCAGCCGGTCGTGGGCGGCCTTGGCCTGGCTCAGCGCGGCAACCCCCTCCTCCAGCAGCGCCGCCGCCACCCGTTTGGTGAAGCGCAGGCGGGGCCGGTTGAGCCGGCAGACCTCCGGGTCCGCCATGGCGTCCAGCCGCAGCCGGCGGTGGGCCCGGTGGGGCCAGGGGTCCTCCTGGGTGGAGGTGACAAAGGCCAGGGACAGCCCGGGGAACACCAGATGGGCCAGGCGGTCCGGCGCCATGGGGTCGGGACAGGCCACCGCGTCGTGTCCCGCGGCCAGCCCGGCCGTCAGAATGGGGGCCAGCATGCGGTGGGCCAGGCCATATTGGTCCACCAGCTCATACACCCGGTCCGCCTGGGCCCCCACCGTACCCCAGAGGGTAACGGTCCCCTGGTGCGTGACGGCGGAGAGGAACCGCTGCTCCAGCCGGCCCTCCCCCTGGGCGGGCCGCTTCAGCTCCCGGGCGATGATGCCCGCCGCCCGCTTCGCCAGCCGCTGGCCCACCTCCGGGGTGTCCAGCAGCTCCGTCATGTCCCGGCGCAGCTCCCCCGCCGCCCCCAGGCATCGGTAGGCCCGCTTGTAGTGCCCCTGGTACTCCGCCGTGGCGGCCAGAATGTCCGCCTTCAGGGGCTGAAGCCCCGCTCGGTCGTAGAACTGGCTCAGGTCTATGTACCGCTCCACCACCCCCGGACATTTGGGCTCCACCACATGGGGGGTGGTGCCAAAAGGACACTTTGGGGGACAAGCTGTCCGCTGCATCAGAAAAAAATCGGGATATTGCTTGACTTAGCTCCCGGCGCCGGATAAGATTTTTACAACTGACCATCGGATCGGGGGGTGCAGCATGGAAGAGAGCAGGAAAATGGAACTCCCCGCTGGGGCGCGGCATATCCTCCAAACGCTGAACGGCGCGGGCTACGAGGCCTACCTGGTGGGCGGCTGCGTGCGGGACCTGCTGCGGGGCATCCCGCCCCACGACTGGGATCTCTGCACCTCCGCCCGCCCAGAGGAGACGGAGGGGTGCTTTGCGGGGCAGCGGATCATTGAGACCGGGCTCAGGCACGGCACGGTCACCGTGCTGGTGGACGGCGACCCCTACGAGATCACCACCTACCGTACCGAGGGGCCCTACTCCGACAGCCGCCGCCCGGACTTTGTCCGGTTCGTGACCGGCCTGGAGGAGGATTTAGCCCGGCGGGATTTCACCATGAACGCCATCGCCATGGATTTGGGCGGACACCTTCGAGACCCCTTCGGCGGGGCAGACGACATAAAGGCCGGGCTGATCCGCTGCGTTGGCCGCCCCGGCCGGCGCTTCCAGGAGGACGGCCTGCGGATCATGCGGGCGCTGCGTTTCGCCGCCGCGTTCGGCTGCGAAATTGAGGAGCGGACCGCCCAGGCCATCCATGAAAACCGGGCCATGCTGGACCGGGTGGCCGCAGAGCGGATCAACGCAGAGCTGCGCAAGCTGCTGGTGGGCCAACACGCCGGCGCGATCCTGCGGCAGTACCCAGATATATTCTGCCAGTTCTGGCCCCAGCTGGGGCCGCTGGTCATGCTGGAGCAGCACAGCCCCTGGCACTGCTGGGGCGGCTGGGAGCACACCATCCGCACCGTGGAGGCCGCGCCCGCCCATGTGACCCTGCGGCTGGCCATGCTGCTTCACGACATCGGCAAGCCAAGCTGCAAATCCACCGACGAACAGGGCATCGACCACTTCTACGGACATCCCGCCGTCAGCGCCCGGCTGGCAAATGAGATGCTCCAGGCGCTGCGCTTCGACAACCACACCCGGGAGCGGGCGGCGCTGCTGGTGGGACGCCATGATATGCCGGTCCCCCCTGATGCCCGCGTGATCCGCCGCCGGCTGGGCCAGTTGGGTCCGGAGGCATTTTTTCAGCTCCTGGAGGTCAAGCGGGCGGACAGCATGGGACAGGCCCTGGAACAAGTGCGGGACCGTCTGGCGGAAATAGATGAGATCAAAATGATGGCGGAACAGATTCTGGCGGAAGGGCAGTGCCTCACGCTGAAGGACTTGGCGGTGAATGGCCGGGACGTCATTGCCGCGGGGGTTGCCCCTGGCCCCCAGGTGGGCCGGATGCTGAACGCCCTGCTGGACCAGGTTCTCAGCGGTCAGATTCCAAATGAGCGGGAAGCTCTGCTGAAATTCATCGCCGGCAGGCAGGGCCCTGTTTGACAAAATCCGGCGCCCCTCCGCATTCCGTCACGCCCCACGCGCAGACGGCCCCGGCTGCCGGTTTCGGCGGCCGGGGCCGTCCATATGCGCACGATCACCGCAGCAGCAGCCCCACCACGTCCTCCATCCCCCGCTGGCGCAGGAACATGGCCTTGGGGGACTGGCGCAGCACCTCCCGGATGTCGCAGGTCAGCGAGCTGGCCTCCTTGGTGTCCCGCACCACGCTGATCTGCTGGTGAAAGCTGTACATGCTGCCAAAGCTCTGCCCCAGCTGGCCGTACATGGCGCCGTAGGCCCCCTGGAGCCGGGTGACCCAGCGGCGGTCCGAGACCAGCACAGCCATGGCGGCCCTGGCCGCCTCCCGGGTGGTGAGGTCCAGCGCCTCCAGGCGCAGCGCCCGGGCGGAAACCCGGAACCGGGGCAGCGTGACGCTGCCCTCCCCCACCTGGAGGGACAGCCCCTGCCGGGTCCAGAGTCTGGCCCCCCCGATCTCCGTGCCGGGAGATACCTGGACCTTCCCGCAGTTGCCGAAGAGGCAGCCGCCGATGTCCCCGTCCGGCCCGCCCCCCTGTGCCTTTACCACCCGGGCGGAGCCGGTGATGACGATATCGCCGCAAGCCCCCTGTATGCCCGCGCCAATGGCGGCGGCGCAGCAGGCGGCCTGGGCCGTCACCGTGCCGCCCTGGATGCGGATGTCCCCCACGGGGGCGCCCAGCGCCCCGCCGATGCCGGCGCCGCCCCCCGTCCCGATGGCGGTGACCACGCCGCCCCGGATGTGGATGGGGCCGGTCCGCTCCCGTCCCACGCCGCTGTCCCGGCCGATGCCCGCGCCTCCGGCGCCTCCGGTGGCGGTGAGGGTGCCGTCCGGGTCCTTTTTGTCCTCCTTCGTCTGGTCGATGCGCAGGGCGGTGCCGTCGCCCAGGGATATCCCCGCGAAGCCCGCGCCGCTCTCAAACACGTTGTCCGTCCCCCGCCGCAGCAGCAGGGTCACATCATTCCCGCAGCCCAGGCTAAACGCCCTGCCCCAGGTCACCCGGCACTCCACCCCGTCCAGAATCAGCTTGACCGGGCCCATGCCGTCGGCCAGGACCATCCTGCCGCTGAAGGGCTGCTGGTCCGCGTCCGTCCCCGACCCGCCGGACACGGCGGTGACCTCGCCGGACAGGATGCGAAGGGTGTGGCTCTCCTCCTCGTACTGCCAGTCCGTCTCCGGCTCGCCGCCGGTGACGGCAAAGGGGTTGGGATACCTGGAAATCTCCCGGAAGGCCCCCGCTCTTTCGTCCCAGCGCACATAGACGTACCGGGTCTGGGTGCGGCCCGCCTTGTCCCGCCCCCGCAGGGCGATGGTGTGGGCGGGATACCCCTTGGAGTCGTCCCCCTTCAGCAGCCACAGCCGGGTCAGGTCCATCTGGCTGTCCGTCCGCAGGGCAAGCTGCCCCTGCCTGCCGTCCACCGCCAGGGCGGTGACGGAGCTCCACCCCGGGAGCAGCGTTTTCCACACGATGTCAAAGGGCGTCAGCGGCTCGCCTTGGGGGCTGCGCACGGCAATGCCCTCCGCCGCCAGCAGAGAGACGGGTCCGTCCACCACCACCTGGGCCGCCAGGGACCCGGCATTCTCCCCGCCCAGCACCACCGCGCCCCCGGTGAGCCGCAGGACGCTGTCCGCCCCGCCCCGGAGCTGTCCAATGCGCAGCAGCCCGCCGCCGTCCAGGGTGAGGACCGTGCCCTCCCCCAGCCGCACCTGGGCCAGCGCGCTCTCCCCCACGGCCGCCACCCGGGCCTGGGCGGATTCCACGCTCAGCAGGGGGGCCGCCACCTGCTGGAGCACCACCCGCCCCGTGCCGGTGAGCCGGAGCTCCGGGGCCTCCTGCCCCAGCCCCCGGAGGGTCACATCCTGGCCTCCGGACACCGTCAGCGTACCGCTCTCCTGGTCAAAGGCCACGGCGGACAAATCCCGCCCCGACCCCTGCATCGTGCCCAGCTGCTCTGTCTCCAGCGGGGGAGCGGCCTCAGCCTCCGCTGCCCCGCCCAATCCGTCCAGCAGCGCCATCAATCCGTCACCGGAGCCCGCCATCAGATCCATCAGCAGCCCCAGCTCTCCGCCGCCCCCCGCCAGCAGGTCCAGCAGGCCGGGCATGGATGGGCCGGTCTGCCCCGTCAGCAGCAAATTCATCAAAAAGGGCTCCAGCCCCGGGGCGGTGCCCCCGGTGAACTGGGCCTGGAACTGCTCCATGCTGGTGAAGGTGCCCCCCGTCAGCTGTTCCAGCGCCTGGTCCGGGGAGACGCCCCCGGCCACCAGGTCCAGCAGCTGCCGCAGCCCCTCCCCAGCCCGCTCCAGGTCCACCGCGCCCGAGGGCACGCCCCCCGAGATCACCGCCCCCAGGTAGAGCGCGGCCAGATAGCCCGCGGCGGAGCTGCTGTCCAGCGGGAGCCTGCCCAGGGCGGCCAGCACCTGCGTCCCAGTGGCGGTACCGTCCAGCCCCAGGGCGGCCAGCAGCCCGGCCCGGTCAGGCGCGCCGCCCGCCATGGCGCCCAGCAGCCAGGACGGGAGCTTTTCCACCCCCTCCTGCTGGGCGGCGAGGCCGTCCATCACCGCGTCCACCAGCGCGTCCAGGCCGTCCCCGGCCTCTCCGTCCTGAAACAGCCCCGCCTGCGCGCCGTTTTGGGCAATCCGGTCGATCTCCCCCCGCAGCTGCTCCAGCTCCGCCTGGAGGGCGGCGCGGTTCACCGTGCCCTCCCCTGCGGCCTGCCGGGCCAGCTCCTCCATGCGGCCCAGGTTGTCCTCCACCTCCGCCAGGGCCGCCTCTCCCGACTGGAGGGTCCGGCGGCCCTCCCGGGCCTGGCGGCCCGCCTGGGTCACCCGGCCCATCAGCTGCCGCAGCGTCTCAGAGACGGTCGCCGCCGCTTTTTTCGGCTCAACCGCCGGCTGGGCCGGGCCCGCGCCGGCCTGCTTCTCTGTCCTGCCCGTCTTTTGGTGCCGGGGCACAGACAGCTCTCTGTTCCTGCGCACACTCAGCTCTCCCATCTCGCGGACCTCCTTTCGTCTGGCGGCAGAGCCGCCCTTATTATTAATATCGTCCTGTCCGCAGGAAAAAATAAGCAGGAAACGGGGCAGGTGCCGCCTCAAGACACCTCCAAATGGGCCAGCACCTGGGTTTCATACCCCAGCATACAGCTGCATACCATTCCTTGGAGGTGATTTCATGGGAGATCAGCCCTTACGCATCACCGAACACCACCCAGCCAGCACCGACCCGCCCACCCAAGCTCTCCGGCAGGCCATCACCGCCTGGCTCGCCAGCGCCCTCCACAAATGATGCCCGGGGCCCGCCCCACCCGCAGCATTGAGGAGGTGTGACAAATCCTTTGCGCCATCTATACACGGCTGAGCAAGGAGGATGAGGACAAGCACCAGCCCCAGTCCGAGAGCATCCAAAACCAAAAATCCCTGCTCACCCACTACGCCATCGACCACGGCTGGGACATCTACGCCATCTACTGTGACGAGGACCTCTCAGGAATCGACAGCAGCCGCCCGGACTTCAACCGCATGATCGAAGCCGCCAGACAGAAAAAGTTCCAAATCATCCTGTGCAAGTCCCAGTCCCGGTTCACCCGGGACATGGAGCTGGTGGAGAAGTACATCCACGGGCTGTTCCCCATCTGGGGCGTCCGGTTCATCGCCGTGGCGGACAACGCGGACACCGAGGTGAAGGGCAACAAAAAGGCCCGGCAGATCAACGGTCTGGTCAATGAGTGGTACTTAGAGGACCTGTCCGAAAACATCCGCATGGTGTTCGACCTGAAGCGGCGGGAGGGCAAGTACATCGGCGGCTGTCCCCTCTACGGCTACCAAAAGGACCCGGCCGACAAAAACCACATCGTCCCTGACCCCGAGGCGGCGGAGGTGGTGCGGCAGATTTTCCAGCTGTCATTAGCGGGCCACGGGCGTCAAAGCATCGCCTATCTGCTCAACCAGCAGGGGGTGCCCAACCCCACCCGGTACAAGGCCCAGCGGGGCTGGACCTGCACCCCCCCCATGAAGGATGGCTTCGGCCTGTGGAACAGGGTGACGGTGGGCCGCATCCTCACCAACGAGATGTACACCGGGGTCATGATCCAGGGGCGGCGGAAAAAGGTGAGCTACAAGTCCAAGCTCGTCATCGACACCCCGGAGGACCAATGGTACCGGGTGGAGGGCACTCACGAGGCCATCATCCACCGGGCCGCCTTCGACGCCGTCCAGCGAGGGCTTCGCCTGCGCACCAAACCCGGCCGCTCCGGGGAGCCCCATCTGCTGGCCGGGCTGGTGAAGTGCGCCGACTGCGGCTCCACCATGAGCAAGTGCTCCAACGGGAAGCAAAGCTATTTACGTTGTAAGCTGTACGCCGACAGCGGGAAGAACAAGCTATGCACCCGCCACTCCGTCCGGCTGGACCAGCTCATTGAGCTGGTGTCCGACCGCATCCGCTACTACGTCCAGACCTATTATGAGCTGGACCCCGAAGACATCCAGCCCCAGGGGAACACCCGACGGGCGGCGTTGGAACGGGAGCGAAAATCCGTTGCGGCTCAGTTGGGAAAGCGCAGTCAGGCCCTCAAAACGCTGTACCTAGACAAGGCGGCGGGCATCCTCAGCCAGGGCCAGTTTGTGGAGCTGAACCAATCCTTTCTGGACGAAAAAAGCCGCCTGGAGCGGCGGCTGGCACAGGTTGAGGAGGCGCTGGACAAACAGGGGGATAGCCAGCAGCAAACCGGCCTGATGGAGAAAGCCCGGGAGCTGCTCAGGCTGGAGACCGTCCCCCGGGAGCTGGTGGCAGTCCTAATTGACCGCATTGAGATCGGTGAGAAGCAGCCTGAAACGGGTCAGCAGAACGTGTCGATCACCTGGAAATTCTAAATTAAATCCCAAGCGAAACGCAGTTTCGCGGTCAAAAGTTTCTTTTTGGTGCTTTTTCTTTGAAAAGAAAAAGTACGGTCCTTGACCTTGCCCTTCCTTCCTCGTGTACTTACGATACAGCGCCCTGGGGCGCCGTTCCGTCCACCAGCGCGGCCCCCAGCTGGGGCAGGAGCAGAGCGTCCAGGGAGCCGGGGTCCCCGGAGCAGAGAATCTGCTGGGTCTCCAGTCCGGCGGCCTGGGCGTGACGCTCCACCCGGCGCATCAGGGTTGACTTCCCGCTGCCCGGTCCGCCCTTTACAATATACAGCGCCCGCATCCGGGCGGGGTCGGACAGCTGATGGTACAGGGAATAAAAGCCCCCGGGCGTGTTGCCGCCCAGGAAATATTGCATATTGGGCATTCCAAAGCCTCCTCCAAATTCCGGCAGCGCCCGCAGCTCCTTCCTGGCCCTGCCTTTCGTTTCCCTTTAATCTATGTGGCGCGCACGGGAATGGTGCGGCGCCCACGCTCCACATCCCACCCTATTTCCTCTGGCCAGTCCCCTATGCCCCGTGGACCAGCCAAAGATCGGCAGGCCCCTTGCGGCGCGGGGAAAAATGGTGTAAAATTGGGAATACCGTCTGAAGGGAGGCCCATGGCCCCCTCAGTCAATCTCTTTTTACGGAGGAATTCCGCGTGTACACAGGAAAACGAACCGCGCCCCCCTCCCGCCCCCGGCGGTGGCTGCTCGCACTGGCGGCGCTGGCTGTGGCGCTGGCTGCGGCAGCCGGGCTCTGGGCGCTCACCCAAGGGCCCGGGACGGCGCAGCCGCCCCAGCCCTCCCCCTCCCCGCTTCTCCGCCCCTCCGCCCTGCCTGAGCCCACGTCCACCCCTGACCCCACACCCACGCCAGAGCCCACGCCCACCCCCGACCCGGCCCAGGCGCTGCTGGCGGAGATGTCGCTGCACGAAAAGGTGTGCCAGCTGTTTGTGGTCCAGCCCGCCGACCTGGTCCCCGGCGTGGGCCGGGTGACGGCGGCGGGAGAGGCCACCCAGCGGGCCCTGGAGCGCTATCCCGTGGCCGGGCTGCTGTATGACGCCAGCAATCTGGTGACTATGGAGCAGACCAAGGAGATGCTGGCCAACGTCCAGACCTACACCAAAATTCCCCTCATCCTCACCTGTGACGAGGAGGGTGGACGGGTCAACCGGCTGATGCACACCATCGGCACCACCTATGTGGGCCCCATGCTGAACTACAAGGACCAGGGACCTGAGCGGGCGGCGGAAAATGCCCGCGTCATCGCCGCCGACCTGTCGGCCTGCGGCTTCAATATGGACCTGGCCCCGGTGGCCGATGTGTGGTCCAACCCCCGCAACACCGTCATCGGCGACCGGGCCTACAGCGACGACTTTGCCCAGGCCTCCCTGTTGGTGGCCGCCGCGGTGGAAGGCTTTCACCAGGGCGGGGTGGCCTGCTCCCTCAAGCACTTCCCCGGCCACGGCGACACCTCCGCCGACAGCCACTACGGCTCGGTATACGTCTACAAGACCCTGGAGGAGCTGCGCCAGGCGGAGCTCCTCCCCTTCCAGGCGGGCATTGAGGCGGGGGCGGACGCGGTGATGATGGGCCACCTCATCATGGCCGACGTGGACGACCAGCCCGCCCTGCTCTCCCACAAAATCGTGACGGAGCTTCTGCGGGAGGAGCTGGGCTTTGACGGGGTGGTCATCACCGACAGCCTGAAGATGCAGGCCATGATTGACCACTACGGCAGCGGCGACATCGCCGTGGGCGCCGTCCAGGCGGGGGTGGATCTGCTGCTGTGCCCCCAGAACCTGGATGAGGCGGTGTCCGCCCTGGAGCAGGCGGTGGAGGAGGGCGCCATCACCCAGGAGCGGCTGGATGAGAGCGTTCTGCGGGTGCTGCGGCTGAAAATGGCCCGGGGCATCCTCCCTGTGGAATAAGAAGCTGTGCCAATAGCCGAAGCGTTCCAATTCGCGAGACAAAATTGCCGATGGCAAGGCAAAAAATCGCGGAAATACTTTGTGTATTTCAAGATTTTTTAACGCAGCTCATCGACGGTTTTGGCCGCGAAGAGGTATGCTGAGGCTATTGGTACAGCTTCTACAGAAACGGCCCGGGGAATCCCCCGGGCCGTTGTTATGCCCTCACGTCCAGCTTGATGGCGATCACCGTGCGGTCGTCCCCGCTGCCCGAATGCAGGTCGCTCTCCTGGAGCACCTGCGCCGCCAGGGCCTGGGGGGACTGGCCATCGAAATCGGCCAGCAGCCTGCGCACCCACCGGTCATCCTGGCCGGTGGTCACCCCGTCGCTCACCAGCAGCACGCAGTCCCCCGCGTCCAGGGACAGCTCAAAGGTATCCGGCCCTCCCGCCGGCCCGGCGGACACCCCCGCCGGAAGGGACTCCCCGCGCAGCCGCTCCACCCCGCCGCCCCGGCGCAGGTAGGTGGGGGCCGCCCCCAGCTTGTACACCGCGCTCTTCCCGCTGAACAGGTCGATTTGGAGCAGGTCCACCGTGGTGAACCCCCCCTCCTCCTCCCCGCGGAGGGCCAGGGCCTCCCCCACGGTGACCATGGCCTCCTCCGGCGGCAGCCCCGCCCGGAGAAATTTCTCCAGCAGCCGCAGGGCGCTCTCGCTGTCCTCCCGGGCGGCGGAGCCGCTGCCCATGCCGTCGCACAGCAGGAAGTTCAGCCGGCCCGCGCCGTCCTTGAACCACACCCCCGTGTCCCCGCTGACGCTCTGGCCCGCCCGGTCTGCCCCCGCCACCCCGGCCACCGCCATCAGCGGCTCCCGCTGGGCCAGCCGGGCATGCCCCCGCTGGCTGTCCGCGTCCCGCAGGGGGCAGCCCAGAATGGCGCCCAGCCGGCCCAGCTCCCCCTCCCGGCTGAGCTGCTCCGCTCCGGCCCCCTCCACCTCCAGCCGCAGGTGGCCGTACTGGTCGGTCCACACCGTCACCCGGCCCTCCAGGCCCAGGGCGGCCATGCGCTGCTTCACCAGCCGCTGCCGGCGCACGTCCACCGCCGGCTCCTGGGCCAGCTCCACCGCCGCCCGGTCCAGCACCGAGGCCATATGTCCATACTGGGCGCACACCGCCGCCCTGCTCTCCCGCACCCGGCTGTCATACCGCCGCCGCTGGAGCAGGGCGGCCAGCTCGCCGTTGGCCGCGGTAATGAAGGTCTCCAGCCGGACGCACCGGCTGGAAAAGTGGGGCGGAAAGTCCTCCATGGCCACCGTCCCCCGGTCCAGCATGGGGGTAAGGGCGTCGGCCAGGGCGGTCTTGGTGGCCTGGTACTCCCGCTGCCAGCACCGCTCCCGCTGCTTGCACTTGACGCACACCCGGTCCGCCGCCCGGTCAAAAATGCGGGCGGCGTCCCCGTCGTTGGGGGCGGCCGGCAGCTGGAAGGCGGTGTGCAGCCCCCCCGCCACCGCCCGGAAGGCGTCGGCGGTCTGGCGCAGGCGCTGGGCGGCAAACTGCTGGGCCCGGACCCCCTCCTCCTCCGGCTCCTCCTGCCGGACCAGGGCGGACAGCCGGCGCAGCAGCTTGTCCGGCAGCAGCAGAAACACCGCCGTCCCCGCCGTCAGCTCCCAGGCCGCCGCCAGCCCCGGCCCCAGCTCCCAGGTCCACAGGATGGCCGCCGCTCCGCTCAGGGCGTAGGCCAGGGCGCACATCAGCCGGTTCTGCCGGGCGAACACCCCCGCCACCAGCCCGGGAAGGGCATAGATCAGTGTGTAGTAGGTGGGCAGCCCGGCGGAAAAGCCCATGGCCAGCCCCGCCGCCACCCCGGCGGCGGACCCCAGCCCCACGCCCCCCTTCCAGGCGGCGACCAGCGCCACGGGCACGCACAGCACCCGGCCCAGGGAGTAGTCCCCCGCCACCGTCACCCGGGTGAGGGTCATCATCAGGGTGGCCCCCAGGGCGATGGCCCCCGCCGCCTGCCGCGCGGGCACCTCGCCCCCCGGGCGGCGCTTTTCCCACAGATCGAAGGCCTGCCGGTAGAGGCACACTGACCCGGCGGTGAGGGCCACCTCGGTGACAAAGCCCACCACCGATCCCCTGCCCCAACCGGCGGCGGACTGATAGACAAAGCCCACCATGCCGTTCACCCCGGCGGCCACAGCTGGCATGAACCAGGCGCGGCGGTAGAGCTGGAACTCCCCCATGGCCAGGGCAACGGCGTACACCATCATGGCCGCGGCGATGTAGCGCAGCCCCTCCACCACCCCCCGGAAGGACAGATAGCCCAGCACCGCCCCCAGAAGGGCCGCCAGCCCCTCCGCTCCCGGCCGACACACCGCCACCAGGGCCAGGGCGAACAGGGCGTGCCCTCCCATCAGCTCCGCCCCCGCCAGCACCGCGGCCAGCAGGAAGCGCACCGCCCAATCGCTCAGCCGCATCACCATGGAGACGGACAGGCCCCGTCCCCGCTTTTCCCGTTTGGTCCCCTCGTTTGCTGTCATGGCGCACCCCTCCGTGGTCAAATCATCGGTATAAAACTCCATATTATGGTAACTCAATCATTATAGGACAGGCTGCCAAAAAAGGCAGTCGGAACCTGTCTTGCCTTTTTGGGCGGAATTTGGTATCATATAGAATAAACCATCAAACCAGGAGAGTCTTCCATGAAAATCGGCAATGTGGAACTGAACACCCGTCTGGCCCTGGGGCCCATGGCAGGGGTCACCGATCTGGCCTTCCGGACTGTGTGCCGGGAGAGGTCCGGCTGCTACACCGTCACCGAGATGGTCAGCGCCAAGGCTCTGTGCTATGGGGACAAAAAGACCCCCATCCTGCTGCGGCTGGGGGAGGGGGAGCACCCCGCCGCCGTCCAGATCTTCGGCTGCGACGAGCCCTTTATGGAGAAAGGGGCGGCGCTGGCCCTGGAGCGGTCGGGGGCTGACATCATCGACATCAATATGGGCTGCCCCGTGCCCAAGGTGGCCAACTCCGGGGACGGCTCCGCCCTCATGCGGGACCCGGACAAGGCTGCCCGGGTGGCCGCCGCCGTGGTCCGGGGGGCCCAGGGCAGGCCGGTCACCGTGAAATTACGCCTGGGTTGGGACAAGGGCTCCATCAACTGCGTGGAGTTCGCCCGGCGGATGGAGGACGCCGGGGTGGCCGCCGTGGCCGTTCACGGGCGCACCAAGACCCAGATGTATTCCGGCAGCGCCAATTGGGACTACATCCGGGAGGTCAAGCGGGCGGTGTCCATCCCAGTCATCGCCAACGGGGACGTGTTCAGCCCCAGGGACGCGGTGCGCATTCTGGCCTACACCGGCGCGGACATGGCCATGGTGGGCCGGGGGGCCTTCGGCAATCCCTGGCTGCTGGAGCAGTGCGCCGCCGCCCTGGAGGGCCGGGAGATCCCCCCGCTGCCCCCGCTGGCCCAGCGGATGGACACGGCGGTCCGGCAGTTCCAGCTGGCCCTGGAGCACAAGGGGGAGAAGATCGCCTGCCTGGAAATGCGCAAGCACCTGGCCTGGTATCTGAAGGGGGTCCCCTATGCCTCCTACTGGAAGGAGCGGGCCTGTCAAATCTCCACCGGCGAAGAATTTGGCCAGGTGGTGGCCGGCATCCGGCGGGACCTGTCCGACCCGGAGCGGCCCGAGGATGGATAGGCCCGTCCCCGCCCCCCTGGTTCGGGCGTTCCTGGCGGCAGAGGGGGGCATATACGCCCTCTTCCTAGCCCTGGACCTGACGGTGCAGGGCGTCGGGTCCGTCCCCGTCAAATACGCGGGCGTGCTGCTGTGCCTGGCCCTCTCCCTGCTGTGCGGGGACCGGCTGGTCCCCCTGGCGCTGGCCCTCACCGCCTGCGCCGACTGGTTTCTGCTGGTGCGAAACGACCACTACGCCCTGGGCGTCGCTCTGTTTTTGTGCGTCCAGACGGTCTATTTTCTCCGCCTGCGCCGGGACGGGACGGGAAACGCCTGGCCTCTCCGCTCCGGCCTGGCCCTGCTGGCCGGACTGGCGGTGTACGCGCTGCGCATGGCCTCCCCTCTGAACCTGCTGGCGGCGCTGTACTTCTCCCAGCTGCTGTCCAACGCCGTCCTGGCCTGGGCGCCGGGGGGCGCGTCCCGGCGGCGGTTTGCCCTGGGGCTCACCCTGTTCGTGGGGTGCGATGTGTGCGTGGGGCTGTTCAACGTCCTGCCCCCCGCATCCCCGCTGTACGCCGCCGTGTCTGTGGGAATGTGGCTGTTCTACCTCCCCTCCCAGGTCCTCATCACCCTGTCCGCCCTGCCCGAAACAAAGGAGGCATTCTGATGCTGAAAACCACCGCCAGCCGGCCCGCCGCTGTGTTCATGGCCATGATCACCGCCCTGGCCCTGCTGACCGGGGCCATCGCCGTCCCCATTCTGTGCCGCCCCTTCTACTACGCCCACATAGGCCCGCTGGAGCTGGAGGCCAGCACCGGCCTCACCCAAGGGGAGATTCAAACCGCCTTTGACCAGATGCTGGACTACTGCCAGGGCCGGACGGACACCTTCTCCACCGGCGTTCTCCCGTGGTCGGAGAGCGGGAGGAGCCACTTTGCCGACGTGCGCGTCCTGTTCCAGCTGGACCTCCAGGCGCTGGTGCTCTCCCTGGGTATGCTGGCCGGCCTGGGCTGTCTGGTCTGGCGGGGCCGGCTCCGGCCCGCCCGCCTGCTGGGCCGGGGGTTCAGCTTCTGGGCGGGGGCCGGGCTGGCCGCCGTGTTCCTCCTGGTGGGCTCCCTGGCCGCCCTGGATTTCGACCGGGCCTTCACCCTGTTTCACGCCCTGTTCTTCCCCGGCAGAGACAATTGGCTCTTCGACCCTGCCCAGGACCAGATCATCCGCATCCTGCCCCAGGTCTATTTCCGGAACTGCGCCCTGCTCATCCTGGCCCTCCTTCTGCTGGGCTGCGCCGCCCTCATCGCCGCCGATCTCCTCTGGGCCAAACGTCAGGCCCAGCAGCGCAAAAAATTGGTACAAAATTCTTGAACGAACGTTTGACAATTCGAACGAGACGTGGTATAATACATGCAGCTGGAAAACTCTATCGTCCCGACCCGGCCCCATCGGGGCGCGGACTACCTTGGAAGGAGCTTGCGTTATGTCTAAATTAACCCCCAAACAGCAGCAGATCTACGATTTCATCCTGGCTTTTGCCTCCGAGCACGGCTATCCCCCCTCCGTGCGGGAGATCGCCGGGGCCGTGGGGCTCAAGTCCCCCGCCACCGTCCACTTCCACCTGAAGGGCCTGCGGGAGGCCGGGTACATCACCCAGGCCGAGGGCAAGACCCGGGCCATCTCCATCACAGACAGCACCTTCGGCCGCAAGGACCAGGTGCCCGTGGTGGGCTATGTGGCGGCGGGCACCCCCATCCTGGCCCAGGAGAACATTGAGGAGTACCTGGCCTTTGACACCGGCGGACTCACCGGGGAGCACTTCGCCCTGAAGGTCCGGGGTGAATCCATGCTGGAGGCGGGCATCCTCCCCGGCGACCTGGTGGTGGTCCACCAGCAGCCCCTGGCCCGCAGTGGAGACATTGTGGTGGCCCTGTTTGAGGATGAGGCCACCGTCAAAACCTTCCGCCGGGACAGCGACGGCCACATCTGGCTCCACCCGGAGAACTCCAACCCCGAGTACCAGCCCATCGACGGTGAGGGCTGCTCCATTCTGGGCCGGGTGGTGGCGGTCATCCGCCGGTACTGACCTCCCCGCCAAGAGCGCCTGCCCTGCACAGCGTTTCCCGCAGCCTGAGAGAGGCCGCCCAAGTCGGGCGGCCTCCGTGTTTTGCCTGTTGAAATAAAGGGAATCATTTGATATAATAGATTGTTATCTTGGGAAATACTTCACAGCGGACCGAAGGGGGATGGCACAATTGAAATACCAGCGCTGGAATCTGCGCCGCCCCGGCACGCCCGCCTCCCGGCATGACCTGGAGGCGGCCGGCCTGTCCCCCCTGTGCGCCACCGTGCTGTGCGCCCGGGGGCTGAAGGGGCCGGAGGAGGCCCTCCACTTCCTCTCCAGCGGCCCGGACCGCTTCCATGACCCCTTCCTCCTCCAGGACATGGACCGGGCGGTGGAGCGCATCCGCGCCGCCATCGCCGGCGGGGAGCGGATCTGCGTCTACGGCGACTACGACGTGGACGGCATCACCGCCACCTGCCTGCTCACCGAGGCCCTGGCCGGCCTGGGGGGCCAGGTGACAAGCTATATTCCCGACCGCTCAGAGGAGGGCTACGGCCTGAGCCCCGGGGCCGTCCGCCGGCTGGCGGAGGAGGGCACGGAGCTGATCGTCACCGTGGACTGCGGCATCACCGCCGTGGCCGAGGTGGAGTACGCCCGCTCGCTGGGGGTGGACGTGGTGGTCACCGACCACCACCACTGCAAGCAGACCCTGCCCGCCGCCGTGGCGGTGGTGGACCCCAGAAGGCCCGACTGCTCCTACCCCTTCCCGGAGCTGGCGGGGGTGGGGGTGGCGCTGAAGGTGGCCCAAGCCCTGGTCCCCCCGCCGGAGCGGGAGGAGGTGTTCCGCCGCTTCGGCGAGCTGGCCGCCGTGGGCACCGTGGCCGACGTGATGCGCCTCACCGATGAGAACCGCTCTCTGGTCCGCCAGGGGCTGGAGCTGCTGGGCCGGACCCAGCGGCCCGGCCTGCGCGCCCTGCTGCGGGAGGCGGGGCTGGAGCCGGGGGCCGTCCCCACCGCCGTCACCATTGGCTACGGCCTGGCCCCCCGGATCAACGCCGCCGGGCGGATGGAGCAGGCTATGGTGGCGCTGGAGCTGCTGCTCACCCGGGACGGGGAGCGGGGGGAGGCGCTGGCCCAGACCCTGTGCCGCCTGAACCGGGAGCGGCAGGCCATCGAGCTGGCCATCTATGAGCAGTGCGTGGAGCTGCTGGAGGCCCAGCCCCAGCCGCCCTCCCCCGCCATTGTGCTGGCCGGGGAGGGATGGCACCAGGGGGTGGTGGGCATCGTGGCCTCCCGCCTGGCGGAGCGGTACGCCTGCCCCGCCTTCATGATCTGCCTGGAAAACGGCTGGGGCAAGGGCTCCTGCCGCTCCTTCGGCGGCTTCAACCTGTTCGCCGCCCTGGAGCGCTGCGCCCCCCTGCTGGAGGGCTACGGCGGCCACGAGCTGGCCGCGGGCTTCACCATCCGGGAAGAACACATTCCCGCCTTCCAGGAGTCCATCACCCGCCTGGTCACCCTGCGCACCGGGGGACAGCCCATGGAGGCCGCCATCGATGTGGACGCGGAGATCCAGCGCTGCGAGCTGCTCTCCCTCCCCCAGGTGGAGTCCCTGTCCGCCCTGGAGCCCTTCGGCTCGGGAAACCCCAAGCCGGTGTTCCTGCTGCGGGGAGGGCTGGTGCTCTCCTGCTGCGACGTGGGGGGCGGGCGGCACCTAAAAATGAAGCTGCGCCGGGACGGAGTGGTGCTGGACGCCATCTTCTTCTCCGCCAACACCGCCGCCTGCGGCGTGGCCTCCGGGGACCGGCTGGACGTGATCTTCACCCCCCAGATCAACGAGTTCCGGGGCGGTCGCACGGTGCAGCTCCAGCTGTGCGACCTGCGCCCCTCCCCGCCCCGCGCCCAGCTGGAGCAGGAGCTGTTCCAGCGCCTGCGGGATGGAAAGGCCCTGTCCCAGTGGGAGGCGGGCCTGCTGCTGCCCTCCCGGCATGATTTCACCCGGCTGTGGCGCTTTTTGGAGCACACCTGCGCCGGGGACGGGGCGGACGCCGGCCCCGCCCTGCTCCGGCAGGCCGCCCGGCAGTCCGATGGACGGTGCTCCTACGGCCGCACCCTGGTGTGCCTCTGGGTGATGGAGGACCGGGGACTGCTGGTCCGGGACAGCCGCCGCCTGCGCCTGTGCCGCCCCGCCCAGAAGGTGGACCTGGAGCAGGCCCCCCTGATGCGCCGCCTCCGGCTGTTTCTGGAGGAGGACGCGGCCCTGTGAACGCTGACCGGGCACAACGCCCTGAGGAGGTATCCCTTATGGATCTGGCCCATGAACGGTATGAGTATCTGGAGCGCGATATCCTGGCCGCCAACCCCGCCGCGGACATCGCCCGCATCCGCTCCGCCTTTGAATACGCCAACAGCCACCACGGCCCCCAGCTGCGCAAAAGCGGGGAGCCCTATATCATCCACCCCATCGCCGTGGCCGAGATCATCAATGAGCTGGAGCTGGACCAGGACTCCATTGTGGCCGCCCTGCTCCACGACTGCATCGAGGACACCGACTCCACCCACGACGACATCGCCCGGCTCTTCGGCAGCCAGGTGGCCGACCTGGTGGAGGGGGTCACCAAGCTCACCCGGATGCAGTACACCTCCCGGGAGGACGAGCAGATGGAAAACCTGCGCAAAATGTTCATGGCCATGGCCAAGGACGTGCGGGTCATCCTCATCAAGCTGTGCGACCGGCTCCACAATATGCGCACCCTTCAGTACCAGTCCGACAAGAAGCAGAAGGAAAAGGCCCTGGAGACCATGGAGGTGTACGCCCCCATCGCCCACCGGCTGGGCATGCAGAAGCTGAAGTGGGAGCTGGAGGACCTGTCCCTGGAATACCTGGACCCGGTGGGCTACCACGACGTGAACGAGGAGCTGGCCCAGATCACCACCCAGCACGCGGGCTTTGTGGACAATATGCAGGCTCACATTGAGGAGCGGCTGTCGGCGGAGGGCGTCCAGTGCCGGGTGTACGGTCGGCTGAAGCACATCTACTCCATCTACCGGAAGATGTACGCCCAGAGCAAGACCCTCAAGGAGATCTTCGACCTGTACGCCTTCCGGGTCATCGTGGAGGACATACCCGCCTGCTATAACGTGCTGGGCTGCATCCACGACATGTTCAAGCCGGTGCTGGGCCGGTTCAAGGACTATATCGGCACCCCCAAGCCCAACGGCTACCAATCCCTGCACACCACCGTCATCGGCCGGGAGGGCATCCCCTTTGAGGTGCAGATCCGCACCTGGCAGATGCACCAGACCGCCGAGTACGGCGTGGCCGCCCACTGGAAGTACAAGCAGGGGATGGCTAACGAAAAGCTGGGCACCGAGCGGGATTTCGAGTGGGTGCGCAAGCTGCTGGAGAGCCAGCAGGACACCGACCCGGACGAGTTTGTCCGCACCCTGCGGGTGGACATGTTCGCCGACGAGGTGTTCGTCTTCACCCCCAACGGGGACGTAAAGAGCCTGCCCGCCGGGGCCACCCCCATCGACTTTGCCTACTCCATCCACTCCGCCATCGGCAACTCCATGACGGGGGCCCGGGTGAACGGGCGCATCGTCACCTTTGAGACGCCGCTGAAAAACGGAGATATTGTGGAGATCATCACCTCCAAATCCGCCCGGGGCCCCAGCCGGGA
Source organism: uncultured Oscillospiraceae bacterium (assembly GCA_910585155.1). Lineage (GTDB taxonomy): Bacteria > Bacillota > Clostridia > Oscillospirales > Oscillospiraceae > Enterenecus. Next base: position 40,832 of record CAJUEC010000002.1, on the reverse strand, counting down.
CTGGATGAGCATCTGCAAGTCCAACGAGGCCCGCAACAAAATCCGCCAGTGGTTCAAGAAGGAGCGCCGGGAGGAGAACATCGCCACCGGTCGGTCCATGTTTGAGTCTGAGCTGAAGCACGTGGGGCTCTCCCTTGCCGCCATCACCGCCAACTCGGAGCTGCTGGACATTCTGCTCAAGCGGGTGCGGTGCGGCCAGCTGGACGAGCTGTACGCCGCCATCGGCTACGGCGGGCTGTCCGCCCAGAAGGCCGCCAGCCGGATGCGGGAGGAGATGACCCGCCTGGGCCGGCTGGAGCGGCAGCGGGCGGAGCAGGAGGCGCTGCAAAGCAGCCTGTCCTCCGGGGAGACCGTCTACCCCTCCACCCCCAAGGGCTCCATCCTGGCCCCCCGCCGCTCCAACAGCGGCATCATCGTGGCGGGGCTGGACAACTGCATGGTCAAGTTCTCCAAGTGCTGCACCCCCGTCCCCGGCGACCCGGTGGTGGGCTTCATCACCAAGGGCTACGGGGTGTCCGTCCACCGTCAGGACTGCCCCAACGCCGACCCCGCCCGCCGCAAGCCGGAGGAGCAGGGGCGCTGGGTCAGCGTGTCCTGGGCGGACACGGGGGATTCCGCCTTCCGCACCTCCCTGGAAATCTCCGCCAAGGACCGGGACGGCCTGGCCCTGGACGTGGCCATGGCCCTGTCCGCCCAGAAGGTAAAGGTGAACAACCTGTCCGCCCGCAGCCAGCCCGACGGCTACGCCATGATCAATCTGGAGCTGGCCGTAAAGGACCAGAAGGAGCTCACCGGGGTCATCAACAAGCTGTCCCAGGTCTCCGGGGTGTTTCTGGTCAAGCGGGCCGGGGGTTGAGGCGCCGGCCTCCGGCGGGGTATTTTAGGGGGAGCGCTTATCATGAGATACCAGTGCCCATGTTGTGGCTTTTACACATTTCAAAGCCCGCCGGACGGGAGTTATGAGATCTGCCCCGTCTGCTTCTGGGAGGACGACCCTGTCCAAGCGGAGGACCAGGACCGCACCGGCGGTGCCAACCATGTGAGCCTGCGGCAGGCACAGCTCAATTTTGCCCGGTTTGGGGCCTGCGAGGAGGCTATGAGGCCATATGTCCGAGAACCGCGCGAGGACGAGCGGACAGGCTCACATTCTGCGCCTGCGTAGTGCGCTGTTCTGCCGTTTACTAAACAAAGGAGCCTGATTGCAAGTGTCAGAGCATAATTTCCAGCCCCTGCTCTTCGGCGGGGACATCAACGTGTACAGCGTGGCCCGGGCCTTCCACGAGGCCTATGGCGTGAAGAGCATCGCCTTCGGCAAGTTCGCCGCCACCTTTCCCTGCGCCTTCAGCGCCATCATCGACTACCGCCCCTGCCTGGAGAACGAGGACGAGGCGGCGTTCCTCCAGAACGTGAAGGACGTGGCCGCCGAATGCCAGGACAAGACGGTGCTGGTCATCGGCTGCGGCGACAGCTATGTCAAGCTGGCTGCCCACCTGAAGGACCAGTTCCCCGAAAACGTGAAGTGTAGCTATATCAGCGGTGAGCTGCTGGACCAGCTCACCGACAAGGAGCAGTTCTACACCCTGTGCGACCGCTACGGCATCGACCACCCCGCCACCTTCGTCTATGACGGGTCCATGGGCCACGATTTTGAGCTGCCCTGGGGAGCCCCCTACGTGGCCAAGCCCGCTGACGGGGTGGCCTACTGGGCCACGGGGCACCGGGAGCTGAAAAAGGTGTATATCTGCCAGAGCCGGGAGGAGCTGCTCTCCGCCCTGGACGAGGTGTACGCCGCGGGCTACCCGGGAAAAATGATTCTGCAGGAGTTTATCCCCGGGGACGACACCTATATGCGGGTGCTCACCAACTACTCCGACACCCGCGGCAAGGTGAAGCTGATGTGCCTGGGCCACGTGCTGCTGGAGGAGCACTCCCCCCACGGAATCGGCAACCACGCCGTCATCATCACCGAACACGACCGGGGGCTGTGCGACAAGATCCGGGGGATGCTGGAGGATTTGGGCTACGTGGGCTTCTCCAACTTCGACATCAAGTACGACCGCCGGGACGGGAAGTACAAGGCCTTTGAAATCAACACCCGCCAGGGACGGAGCAACTACTATGTCACCGGCTCGGGCCACAACATCGCCCAGTATCTGGTGGGCGACCTTATTGAGGGCCGGGACCTGCCCCTCACCATCACCAACAACCGCTCCATCTGGCGGATGATCCCCCGGGGCCTAGCCTATCGGTTCATTCCCAAGCGCTACCACCAGGAGATGCGGACCCTCTTCCGCGCCGGGGCCGACCACCACTCCATGGAGTACCACCCGGACTACACCCTCAAGCGCATCTGGCGCGTCTGGAAAAACCACATCGGCTGCTGGGTGCGGTTCAACAAGTATTGCACAAAGCCAAAGGAGAACACATGAGACAGGAATCGAAATTGGGTGTGCTGGGCGGCATGGGCCCTCAGGCCACCCAGGTGTTCTACCAATTCGTGCTGGACCGCACCGACGCCGCCCGGGACCAGGACCACCTGCCCGCCGTCATCCTGTCCGACACCGGCATTCCCGACCGAACCGCCGCCATCCTCTCCGGGAATACCGAGGGGCTGTACCAGAGGCTGCTGGAGGACGCGCAGATGCTGGAAAACTGCGGCTGCACCGTGCTGGCCATCCCCTGCAACACCTCCCACTACTTTGCCGACCGGCTCCAGGGGGAGGTGGGGGTGCCCATCATCCACATGCTCCGGGAGACCGCCCGGGAGCTGGCCCGGCAGGGTAAAAAACGTCCCGGCATCCTGGGCACTGACGGCACCATCCGCACAGGGCTGTACCAGAAGGAGTGCGCCGCTGTGGGGCTGGAGGCCGTCTCCCCCGACCCGGATACCCAGCGGCTGGTCATGTCCATCATCTACGACGAGATCAAGCAGGGGGAGAAGGGCAGCCGGGACAAGTTCGCCAAGATCGACCGGGCCATCCGCCGGGCGGGGTGTGACTGCGCTATCCTGGCCTGCACCGAGCTGTCCGTGTTCGCCACCTACCACCCCCTGCCCTCCTTCTATGTGGACGCCATGATGGTGATGGCGGAGCGGGCGGTGGAGGCCTGCGGCTATCCCCTGCGCACGATTTGAGATCGGAGAGGGTTCACCTATGAGTTTGACGCTGCACCCATTGAAAGACTACCTGCCGCAGGAATACGATCTTGCCGGTTCCATGCCCGATGAGGTGAAAAACCGGCCTGTGGAGCTGGTGTCCTATAACTCCCAGGAGGTCGTTCCCGGCACCCTGTTTCTCTGTAAGGGGGCCCATTTCAGGCGGTCCTACCTGGCCGACGCCGCCCGCCGGGGAGCGTTCGCCTACGTCAGCGAGACCGCCTATCCGGAGGTGGATCTGCCCGGTATCCTGGTTCGAGATATCCGCCCGGTCATGGCCAGCATGGCCGCCATGTACTACAACTATCCCTGCCGCCGGCTGAAGGTCATCGGCATCACCGGCACCAAGGGCAAATCCACCACCACCTATTACCTCAAGCATATCCTGGACGAGTACCTGGCGCCCTGGGGCAAGACCTGCGGCGTCATCTCGTCCATCGACACCTGGGACGGGGTGGAGCGGTTTGAGTCCCACCTCACAACCCCCGAGCCGCTGGAGCTGCAAAAGCACTTTTACAACGCCCTGATGTCCGGGATGGAGTACCTGGTGATGGAGGTCTCCAGCCAGGCCCTGAAATACCACCGCACCCTGGGGGTGAGCTTCACCGCCGCCGCCTTTTTGAACATCGGCACCGACCACATCTCCCCCATCGAGCACCCGGATTTTGAGGACTATTTCCACTCCAAGCTGAAACTCTTCTCCCAGACGGGGCTGTCCTGCGTCAATCTGGACTGCGACCACGCCCAGGAGGCCTTGGAGGCTGCCCAAAGCGTCCCGGGCACGGTGGTATCCACCTTTTCCCGGCAAAATCCCGCCGCCTCGGTGTACGGCCGCGACGTGCGCAAGGTGGGGGAAGAGATTTTGTTCCAGGTGGAGGCCGCCCAGCTCAGCGGGCAATACCGGCTGACCATGCCGGGGCTGTTCAACGTGGACAACGCCTTGGCGGCCATCGCCCTGTGCCGGGGGCTGGGCATCCCCCGGGAGGCCGTCCAGGCGGGACTGGCCCGCGCCCGGGTGCCCGGACGGATGGAGGTGTACGCCAGCCAGGGCGGGGAGGTCGCCGCCATTGTGGACTACGCCCACAACCGTATGAGCTTTGAAACTTTGTTCCGCTCAGTAAAGCAGGAGTACCCCGGGCGGCGGATCGTCACCGTCTTCGGCTGCCCTGGCAAAAAGGCATTTGACCGCCGCCGGGACCTGGGAGAGGTCTCTGGACAGCACTCCGACCTGGTGGTGCTCACCGAGGAGGACTCCGGCGAGGAGAACACTTTGTCCATCTGTGAGGAGATCGCCTCCCACGTGGCCTGTGAGTGCCGCATCGAGCCCAACCGGGGGGAGGCCATCCGGCAGGCAGTGCTCAGCTGCCATGAGCCGTCAGTAATCCTCATCACCGGCAAGGGGGCGGAGACCCGCCAGAAGCGGGGGCTGGAGTATATCGACACCCCATCGGACGTGGAGTACGCCCAGGCGTTTTTGCGGGAGTGGGACGCGCGGAGGGGACGCTGAGCGTCCTGCAACCTAAAGCTGTTGTGCTCCGCCTGTTCGCGACGCGCGGGCGGGCGGCTTCCTTGTCACGCTCGGATTGGCCGCGCTGCTCACAACGGCTCCGCAACCTAAAGTTGCGTTCTATTTGGTGGACGCAACCGGGGTTTTTCGGTAAACTGGGCCCATTGAAAGGAGGAATTCCCATGAGGCCAATCACGCCTATGGATGTCCTGAACGACCTGCTCGGGGACTTTCGAAACTGGCTGATGTACAGTAACACCTTTTTCGTGGTCTTCATCCTGCTGCTCACCGTGCTGGTGGTGCTGGCCATCTGCCTGCTCATCAAGCATCTGCGGGCTGCACCGCTCCGCCGGGAGGGCGCCCCGCTGAAAAGCCTCCCCCTGGGCGAGGCCCTCAAGGCCCGCCGCACCGCCGCCGGCTACACCCAGGAGTACGTGGCCGAGGCCCTGGGCGTCAGCCGGCAGGCCGTCTCCAAGTGGGAAAACGGCACCTCCGAGCCCAGCACCGCCAACCTGATGGCCCTGGCCAAGCTGTATGGCCTGTCGGTGGACGAGCTGCTGCACACAGGCGAATAACGACAAAAGGGTCCCTCTCACGGGTGAGAGGGACCTTTTTGTGCCCAAATTCATAGATTGGGGAAAACGCTCAGGAGGTTTCCCCATGAAGCTGTCTCAGCTGTTGCGCGTCATCGGGGCCCGGTGCCCCCAGGACCCGGACATCACGGCCCTCGCCTGCGACTCCCGGGAGGTGGTTCCCGGGGCGCTGTTTGTGGCCATGGAGGGGGTCCGCGCCGATGGCCGCGCCTACCTGTCCGACGCCCTGGACCGGGGTGCCGCCGCCGTGGTGTGCCGCCCGCCCCTCCCCCAGGGCGTCCCCGGGGCGGAGGCGGACCACCCCCGGGCCGCCCTGGCCCTGCTGGCCGCGGAGTTCTACGGCCACCCCGCCCGCGGCCTTACCCTCATCGCCGTCACCGGCACCAAGGGCAAAACCACCACCGCCCACATGCTCCGGGATATCCTCACCACCGCGGGGCACAAAACCGGCATGATCGGCACTCTGGGGGCGTACATAGGCCGGGAAAAGCTGTTCGACGCCCCCAACACCACCCCGGAGCCCATCGCCCTCCACCGCACCCTGCGGCAGATGGCGGACGCCGGCTGCACCCACGTGGTGCTGGAGGCCTCCTCCCAGGCCATGAAGCTGCGCCGCCTCCATGGGCTCGCCTTTGCCGCCGGCCTGTTTCTCAACCTCTCCCCGGACCACATCGGCGGCGTGGGGGAGCACGCGGACTTCGCGGAGTACCGGGCCTGCAAGGCCGCGCTGTTCCGCCAGTGCCGCCGCGCCGTGGGCAACGCCGACGACCCCAGCTGGCCCGCCATGGCGGCGCAGGTCCCCCCCGGCGCCCCCGCCGCCACCTTTGGCTTCGGCCCGGGCACGGACCTGCGGGGCCTCGCCTGCACCCCCCACCCAGACCGCCCCCTGTCCACCCTCCTCACCGTGGAGGGAACGGCCGAGCCCTACCCCGTCCCCCTGCCGGGGGCATTCAACGGGGAAGACGCCCTGGCCGCCGTCGCCCTGTGCCAGGCCCTGGGGGTGGAGGACCGGGCCGTCCGGGCCGGGCTGGCGGGGGTGTGTGTCCCGGGCCGAGCCCAGCGGGTGGCCGTCCCCGCCCCCTACACCGTGCTCATCGACTACGCCCACAATGGCGGCAGCTTCCGCGCCCTGCTGTCCGCCCTGCGGGAGCACCGCCCCCGGCGGATTCTCCTGGTGTTCGGCGCGGGGGGCGACCGGCCCAAAATGCGCCGGACGGACATGGCCCGGGCCGCCGCCCAGGGGGCGGACTTCGCCGTGCTCACCGCCGACAACCCCCGGTCCGAGCCCGTGGAGGCCATCTGCGCGGACATCGCCGCCGCCCTGGGGGACCTCCCCCACGAGCTCGTCCCCGACCGCCGGGAGGCCATCTTCCGGGCCCTGGACCTGGCGGGCCCGGGGGACGTGGTGGCCCTGCTGGGCAAGGGACACGAGGAATACATCGAGGAGCGGGGCGTGCGCCGGCCCTTCTCCGACCAGGGGACGGTGGCGGAGTACTTCGCCGCCCGGTGAGCGGAAAAAAGGTCCCCCCGGAATCCGGGGGGACCTTTTGTGCGTCTAGGTGACTGTCGCCTTGTAATTTAATTACTTGGTAACGTTGGTCACGTAGATGGTGCTGACGTTCAGCCCGTCATTCACGATGGCCACGGTCACGGTGTAGCCCACGGAGATGGCGTTGTTGATGTCGCGCACGCTCTTGATCTCGGTGTGAGCGGGCTCACCAGCGTTCACGGTGTCCAGATCCACCACGGCGCCCACGTTGGCCACGTTCATGATGTTGGTGCCGATCATGCCGGTGGCGGTGTTGTTGGCGGCGAAGTAGGTGTAGGTCTGGTTCACGTTGCACACACCCTGGAGGGTCACATCATCCTGCTTGGGAGTGGTGGTGTTATCCAGAGCCTTAGCCGCGTAGATGGTCTGGCCGTTGTGGGTGTCAATGGAAATCAGGTTGTAGAAGTTACCAACAGCCTCGCTGGCGGTGGTCAGGGGATTGTCCTCAGCAGTGATGTCAATCCAGTAGTTGCCCTTGACACCGTTCTGCCACATGGTGATGTTCTTGATGTTGGTGCTCTGCGGGTGGTCGGCCAGCACGATGCCGTTGTCGGTCACCTTGTTGGTGAAGAACATGCTGGAATTGCTGCGGTGGACGGCGGCGGCGGGCAGAATCACGGTGTGAATCATGTAGTTCTCGCCGTTGCCGCTGTTGGTGGTGTCGATGTTGTTGTAGACATCGGCGTTGGTGCGGTAGTAGACGTTGTAGTCCACGCTGTTGTTATCGCGATCAGCGTCGATGTCAATCTCAACACTGCCAGCGCCAGCCAGCAGGCCGGAGAGGCCGGTGACGATCTCGGTCTTCAGGTCGCCGTCAACACCCAGGCCGGACACCAGGATGAACTTGGTGGTCGGGGTGATCAGCAGGCGGCCCTCGCCAGCAACAGAGGAAACATCCTTGAAGCCGTTGGCAACGTCAGCAGTGGTCCAGTTCCAGTTGTCATCGTGGGTGCTGGTGCTCAGCCAGTTCTTGTAGTAGTACTCGGCGTCGAAGGGATAATCGTTGTGGTTGGCGTAGTTCAGACCGCTGGAGGCATTGTCCTTAGTCAGCAGGTTGTTGACAGTGGTGCTGTAGCCGTAACCGGTGTAACGACCGGGCATGATCTCGTTACCAACGGTGTTACTATTGTTGGCGCTGCCCTGGTTCTTCTTGGCGATGGCCAGCTGCTCGTAATTGGAGCCGTTGATGCCAGTGCCGTCAATGGCCTTCAGGGGCAGCAGGGTCTTGACGTTGCCGTCCCAGTCCACGCCGTTGATGACATAGTCCATCTTGGCGGAGCCCAGAGCGCCCACGCTGTAGTCGGCGTAAGCGCCGTACAGGAACTGATAGCCGTTGTCCTGCGTGAAGTGGGTGTAACGGCCGAACTCATCGCGGAAGAAGGTGTAGGGACTGCTGTTGAACTTGTAGTCCTCGCCGCGCATGATCTCAACAGCGTTGTCCACCACGGGCAGGATGGTGAAGTCCAGCACGGTGCCGTCGGTCAGGGTCACGCGGCCGGTCTCACGGTTATAGTGGGCCACGGTGCCGCTGATGGGCTTCTTGATCTCGTTGAGCTGGTAGTTCATGGAGTTGCTGCTGTTCCAGTTGGGGGCAGTGCCCTTCACTTCCCAGGCGGTGACCTTGGTGCCCAGAGCGGTGGCGGAGCCCTCAATGATGTTGTTCCAGCGCAGCTCGCCGTTGCCGGAGGTGCCCTTGCCGGTGCCGCTGCTGCTGTAGTCATGGCCGAACAGGCTGTGCACGCTGCCGTCGTCCAGAACGGTGTTCACCTCGCCGATGGTCAGGGTGCGGGTGGTGGAGGTGGTATCCCACTCGGTGATGTCAGCCAGCTCCACGGCCAGGGACACGACCACGTCCAGCTTCTTGTTGCCGCTGTTGGAGATCAGCATGTACAGATACTGGTCGGCGGTCTGGGCGGTGGCGTTGCGAGGATCGTTGGTGGTGGGATCATTGCCCTTGAAGAAGGTGTTGGTCATGGAAGCGGCAGGCTTGCCGTCCTTGTTGCTGGCATCAGTGGTCTTGTTCACCTCGTTCAGGCCGATTACGCCGAAGCGGTCGCTGTAGTAGGCGCTGCCCGCGACAACGAAGCCGGCGCCGCTGGCGGCGGAGGCCAGAGCGTTCTGGCCAGTCAGGTTGGTGTCAGTGGCGGCCACAGCCTTGACCTGGGTAACCTGGTCGTACATGGCGTAGGTGGTCTTGGCGCCGTAGCTCTTGTCGTTGTACCAGATCTTCACCTGGTGGCCGAACTGGTCCAGACCGGTCTCCACGTTGAAGGAGGTGGCGCCGGGGGCGGCCACATAGTCATTCCTCTTAACACCATCACTGCTGGCGTTGCCGGTGCCTTCAACGACCCTGTCAGCACCGACCAGCACGGCGTTGGGATGGGTGTAGATGGAGTACTGAGCAACAGCAGCATAGTCGGCCCCAGTATCAGGGTTATGAGTATACTTCACCTCGCCGGCGAACATGATCTGGGTACTGTTCTCGCCGGTGGCCTTGTTGCCGTGGATCAGACCAGTCTTGCAGGTCAGGCCGAAGTTCTTCCAGCCCAGGGTGTCCTTGTTCACCTGGCCGGCGGTCACATAAGCGGTCTGATAGCCGAAGGCGGGGGTGTAGGTCACGGTCTCAACCAGGTAGGCAACCTCGAACAGCAGCTCGGCCACGACCTCACGGGTGGCGGGGTTGTTCAGGTTGGCGTAACGGGTGGCATTGATCTTGTCCAGAACATGGAGCTCGGTAGCGGTGGCGGCCACCTGGGTGCGCCACTCGGGGCCGGTGAACTCGCCGTTCACGTCGTAGCCAACCGCGCGCAGCATCATGGCCAGGGCCTCATAGCCGGTCACGCTGCTGTAGGGGTTGAAGGTGGTGTTGGTCTCGCCCTTGATGATCTGGTCGTTGGCCAGGTAGCCAACATAGGGGGCGAACCACTCGTCGGCGGACACATCAGTGAAGCCGCCAAAGCCGTTGTAAACGGGAACACGGTTGCCCTCCACGTCGCCGGTGATCAGGCGGTAGATGATGGCGGCCACCTCACCGCGGGTGATGGTGTCGGCGGGGCGGAAGCCGTTCTCGTCGCCCTGGAACACCTTCATGCCGGAAAGCACGTCAACAGCTTCTTTGAAGGTGGTGACCTGAGCACCATCGCTGTAACCGACATCCGTGGCGTTCTTGTCAGCGGCGTTGGCGGTGACCATCAGGGACATGGCCATTACCATCGCCAAGACGAGCGCGAGAAACTTTTTGAGATTTCTCATTGGATTTGTTTCCTCCTTTTAGATTTTCGCCGTTTTCAAGAAACTTTTTGGCCGCGATGTATAGGATACGTCATCCTATAAAATTTAAAAAAACGCGCAAAACAGCCGCATCTTGACTGTCTCACGCACCTTATTATATAATGTTTACGGGAGAATCAGCCCCGGGAGGGGGGGTGACAGCGCCAGTCCGCTGGCGGCGCTGGCAAGCCGTGGTTGGTTTATTACAGTTGTGTTACACTTGAGCTTGACCCATTGACTTTTGCCGCCCCAGGTTGTTATAATGGCCACAGCCTGAAGCGAGAGACCTGCGGTCGATGGGATGACGTATCCCGTACATCACCGGCCAAAGGTTCCGCAAAAACGGCGAAAATCTAAAAGGAGGAAACAAATCCAATGAGAAATCTCAAAAAGTTTCTCGCGTTGGTCCTGGCGATGGTGATGGCCATGTCCCTGATGGTCTCCGTCAACGCCGCTGTCGTGAATCCCGACAATGCGACCAACAAGTATGGCGACGGCACTCAGGTCCTTGATGAGTTCAAGGAAGCCGTTGACGTGCTTTCCGGTATGGGCGTGTTCAAGGGCGACGAAGTCGGCTTCCGTCCCGCCGATACCATTACCCGCGGCGAGGTCGCCGCTATCATCTACCGCCTGGTGACCGGCGATGTGGATGACAACCGCGCTCCCATCTACTCCGGCTGGGGCAACTTCACCGACGTGGCCTCCACCGAGTGGTTCGCCCCCTATGTTGGCTACCTGGCCAACGGCCTGATCGTGAAGGGCACCTCCGCCACCACCTATGAGCCCTACGCTCCTGTCACCGGCTACGAGGCGCTGGCCATGATCCTGCGCGCCGTGGGCTATGACAAGAACGGCGAGTTCACCGGCAGCGGCTGGACCATCGAGGTCTCCCGCATCGCCACTGAGCGTCAGATGCTGCAGAACGTCAACAAGACCAACTACAGCAACCTGAACGATCCCGCCCGCCGCGACCTGGTGGCCGAGCTGCTGTTCCAGGCCGCTCAGCTGGCCACCGTGACCTACACCCCCGCCTTCGGCTATCAGACCGGCAACATCAACACCGCTGACAGCCGTGTGAACACCAGCAGCCTGGGCTGGACCTACTTCGGCCTGACCTGCAACACCGGTATCGTCGTGGGCAACCAGGACACCGGTGAGAGCAACACCCGCATCGCCATGACCGGCGAGGTGCGCGGCGCTTCCTTCACTGCCATTCCCAGCTATGCCTATGGCAACGCTGCTGGCTATAACACCACCACCACCCTGGACATGTTCGGCCACGCCATCAAGGTCTGGTACAACGGCAACATGGGTAATGGCAACCGTACCACCTATGCCTGGTATGACCGCGCTTCCAAGGATGTCATCGTCCGCTCCGTGGACGCCAATGGCACCAAACTGAACGACGGCACCGCGACTTATACTGCCGCGGCTGGTGATACTCCCGCCTACTGGACCAAGACTCCCGGTAGCAACCTGGAGAACCTGGGCAAGGTGGCCAACGCCAACGGCTTCTCCGTGGGCCTGAACAGCACCGCCCACATCAGCGACCGTTACGGTCGGATCACCGCCGAGACCTTCGCCGATGCCGCCATTAATACCGGCGCCAACACGGGCTACCGCGTTGAGGACTACGACATCAATGGCACCGACACCGAGGACACCAATGTCAACGCCTGCAACCTGTACCGCCTGATCTCCAATAGTGGCAACGGCGTGGACGTGATCATCTCCCTGGCCGGCGAGGTGGCTCAGATCACCCGTCATGACACCACCTCCACCACCAAGACCCTGCAGCTGGGCGACAAGTTCGTCACCGGCGACTTCGGCGGCACCGGCGCTGCTATTCAGAGCAAGTTCGGCGTGGCCAACGACGGTAAGATTCGTTTCAACAGCCTGACCAGCAGCTCCGTGTCCACTCTGGGCGCGTACGTCACTGGCTGGGAGGTCAAGGGCACCAACCGTGACAACGATGACGACACCGTCAACACCCGCAACAAGAACCTGAAGTTCTATCAGCTGAACCAGATGAAGACCGTCACCGGCACTGTGGCTTACTACCAGTTCGACGACGCCACCCGTACCAGCAAGGTGACCCTCACCGACGGCCGTGTGCTGACCTTCACCATTCTGCCCGACGTGGACGATATCGCTGATCGTGAGCCCGTGAATGGCTTCAACACCGGCTCCTACACCTTCTACCTGGATGATTTCGGCAACTACGTGACCTTCACCCAGGGCAATGACTACAAGTTCCTGTACGGCACCTACGCCGACTACGACATGGGCGCTCTGGGCACCGGCACCATCCGCTACACCATCAGCGGCGTGCGCGTTGACGCCTCTCAGGAGAACAACCTGGATCTGAAGAGCATTAGCAACGTGCCGATGACTGGTTCCCTGTACGAGGGTCTGGTTATCTCCAAGAAGAACCAGGGCGGCGCTACTGGTAATGGCGCTTGGATCGGCAACGAGGTTCAGGCTGGCCGGTACTACGGTTATAGGTACAATGCCACCACCGGCGACATCATTCCCGTGGATCCCACCTACACCGAGGCTCCCGATGCTGACGTGGACGGCATTGCCACCAACGGCAATGAGAACTGGGTGCTGCGCTCCAGCGATGTGAAGAACGGCTTCCTGGATGTGTCCGAGGACAACGACGGCAGCCTGCTGATCACCCCCAACACCAAGTTCATCCTGGTGTCCGGTCTGGGCGGCTCCGCTGACCGCACCGTGGAGGTCCGCACCGGCATGGCCGACCTGCTCCGCAGCAGCGACTGGGTCCGCCTGGATGTGGGCGAGCTTCTTGACGCTGCTGGCAATCCCACTACCACGCCTGCCTACAACGTCTACGCCTTCAACGGCAACGACGTGTACAACAACGTGGAGACCGACTGGGAGACCGGCACCAAGATGGTCGACACCATGATCATCCCGATGAATGCTCTGAGCTGGAGCTCCAGCGAGCGGTTCTTCACCAACGTGGTGTCTGACGACGGCCTCGTGCTGGTCAACGCCAACATCTACAACACGCCCGAGCTGAACGAGATTCACCGCTACACCATGTGGAATGGCAGTGAGAAGGGCAGCTACTGGATTTACACTGCGGGCGAGGTTGACGGCAAGGATACCATCATTACCGACGCGGTTGTCAGCACCACGAAGGGCGCCTTCTTCGACCTGATGCCCTGGAAGGTGGTCGCTGGCCAGCAGGTGTATATCGCCACCGTGCACGAGGATGATGAGGTTCTGGATAACGATTATCCCCTGTCCAACGGCTGCGGCCTGAGCGGCGCTTACACCTACACCTCCGTGAACAACACCTCCACCGGCATGATCGGCGGCAAGATCTACAACGTCTCTACCGCCGTCGTCGTTGACGTGACCAAGGGCGCTGTTGCTCACAGTGAGATCAAGACCGTGCAGGATATCAACAACGCCATCTCCGTCGGTTACGACGTGACCGTGGCTGTTGTGAATGCCGGCGTGAATGTCTCCCTGATCTACGTGACCGACGTGCAGCTGCGGGCCGGCGCCTAATCCAGGCCTCGTTCCTGACAGAAACACTTAGGTACACAAAAGGTCCCCCCGGATTCCGGGGGGACCTTTCTTTGTTCTTTTCACCACCGTATGGCCACATACTGATAGGTCCGGCTGGAGTTGTTCAGCGAGTTTCCGCCATAGCTGCCCAGGAAAAACCCGCCGTTGGTGATGTAGGCGCACACATGCTCATCCACGATGATCCGGGTGTCCGACGTCATCATGGTGCCGCCGATCCACACCACCCTGGGGGTGAACCCCACCGACACCACCCGGTCCTTCCAATTCCCCCTGTAGGTGCCGTTGACCATCCGCACCTGCTCCAGGGCGCTCACCCGGCTGGCCAGCCCCGTGGCCCGGGTGTCCAGGTCGGCCAGCTTGGCGTCGATGGCCTGGGTGTTCTCGTTCAGCGGCTGGGGTGTAAAGGTGTCCGAGGTCTCGATGAGGTTCAGGCTGTAGTGCTCCGTCTGCTGCATTATTCATCCCTCCCGCAGCCCCTCCCCCGCCGCCCAGCCTTGTCTGTTTTCATGCAACGGCGCAAAAAAGCCTCCCCCGCCGAAGCGGAGGAGGCTTTTCAGGCTTGGATTACACCAGCTGGATGATGGCCAGCTCGGCGGCGTCGCCGCGGCGGGGGCCCATCTTCAGCACCCGGGTGTAGCCGCCGTTGCGGTCGGCATACTTGGGGCCGATCTCGTGGAACAGCTTGTTGGCCACGTCCTCCTTGGTGAGGTAGGACAGAGCCTGACGGTAAGCCGCCAGGTCGTTCTTCTTGGCCAGGGTAATCATCTTCTCGGCCACCGGAGCGACCTCCTTCGCGCGGGCGTAGGTGGTCTTGATCTGCCCGTTCTCCAGCAGATAGGTGGTCATGGCGCGCAGCATGGCGCGGCGCTGGTCGGTGGGACGGCCCAGCTTACGGTTCTTAGCCATTTGAAACACTCCTTCGACCTCGCGTGGCGAAGTCTGTTAAATTCGTTCTGACGCCCGGCAGTTCGGGACACGGCCTTTGGCCGGCACACAGAGAGGAACGTTACATACCCCTATGTCGTCTCGTCGGCACAAGCTCCATATCACTCGCTTCCATCTGCGATGAAAGCTCGTTCATTCCGCTGTGCCTCCTCTCCCCGCGAAACCCGCTTCGCTGGGCTTTCGCGGGGCCTCTAAAACAGCGCAAAGCGCTGTTTTAGAGGTTTTCGTCATTGGCCAGGGACAGGCCCATCATGGCCAGCTTGTTGATGACCTCCTCCAAGGACTTGCGGCCCAGGTTGCGCACCTTCATCATCTCGTCCTCGGTCTTGGAGATCAGATCCTCCACCGTGTTGATGTTGGCCCGCTTCAGGCAGTTGAAGGACCGCACGGACAGGTCCAGCTCCTCAATGGTCAGCTCCAGCACCTTATCCCGCTGGGCCTCTGCCTTCTCCACCACGGTGGCCTTGGAGCCCATGGTCTCGGACAGGTCGGTGAACAGGGTGAAGTGGTCCACCAAAATGCGGGCCCCCAGAGACACCGCATCCCGGGCGGAAATGGTGCCGTTGGTCCACACCTCCAGGGTCAGCTTGTCGTAGTCGGTGGCGTCCCCCACGCGTGTGTTCTCCACGAAGTAGTTCACCTTACGCACAGGGGTGTAGACAGAATCCACAGGGATCAGGCCGATGACGGCCTGAGCGGGCTTGTTCCGGTCGGCGGTGATATAGCCCCTGCCCTGGGATAGGGTGAGCTCCATATTCAGCGTGGCCTCGGGACCCAGGGTGGCAATATGATGGTTGGGGTTGAGAATTTCCACATCGCTGTCCGCCTTGATGTCGCCGGCGGTGACCTCGCCCTCGCCGGCGGCTTCAATGTAGACCGTCTTCACGCCCTCGCTGTACAGCTTGGCGATGATGCCCTTGATGTTGAGCACAATCTCCGTTACGTCCTCCTTGATCCCAGGGATCACGGAGAACTCATGCTGCACCCCGGCAATTTTGATGCCGGTCACCGCCGTGCCGGGCAGGGAGGACAGCAGGATGCGGCGCAGGGAGTTGCCGATGGTGGTGCCGTAGCCCCGCTCCAACGGCTCGACCACGTACTTTCCGTAGGCCTCGTCGCCAACGTTCTCGATACATTCGATCCGCGGCTTCTGGATTTCTACCATGTCGTGTGTTACCCTCCTTTAACATTGGCGAGTGTTGCCCGGCGTCCACGGGCGGGGCCGCAAAAAGAGGCCCCGCCCGCCCCCGCACGGGGGCGGGACGCCCGGTTGCCGATGGAGCGGCATTACTTGGAGTACAACTCCACGATGAGGTTAACGGCCACGTCGAAGTCGATGTCGTCCCGCTGGGGCATAGCGACGACCTTGCCCTCCAGCGGAGCGTTCTTATTTTTCTCTAACCACTTGGGGGCGGCCACGAAGCGGTCGTCCTCCACCATCTTCTTGAACTTGGCGGAAGAACGGCTCTTGTCGCACACGGCGACGACCTCACCCTCCTTCACCAGGTAGGAGGGGATGTTCACCCGCTTGCCGTTGACGGTGAAGTGTCCGTGATTGACCAGCTGGCGGGCCTCGCGCCGGGTGGCGGCCAGGCCCAGACGGAACACCACGTTGTCCAGGCGGCGCTCCAGCAGGGTCATCAGCTCGTCGCCGGTGTTGCCCTTCATCCGGGCGGCCTTCTCATAGTAGGCGCGGAACTGCTTCTCCAGCACGCCGTACACGAACTTGACCTTCTGCTTCTCGGTGAGTTGGAGCGCGTACTCGCTCTTCTTGGGGCGGCGCTGGGGACCGGGGTTCCGGTTGGACTCCTTGTTCACGCCCATGACGGCGGGGGAGATGCCCAGCGTGCGGCAGCGCTTCAGGTAGGGCTGCATATTCTTAGCCATATCGGTTTTCCTCCTTCCAGATCAGACGCGGCGGCGCTTGGGCGGACGGCAGCCGTTGTGGGGCACGGGGGTCACGTCCTTGATGAGGGTGACCTCCAGACCCACGGCCTGGAGCGCCCGGATGGCGGCCTCGCGACCCTGGCCGGGACCCTTGACGTACACCTCGACGCTCTTCAGCCCGCACTGCTCGATGGCGGCGTTGGCGGCGGTCTCAGCGGCGGTCTGGGCGGCGTAGGGGGTGGACTTGCGGGAACCGCGGAAGCCCATCTCGCCGGAGGAAGCCCAGGACAGGGCGTTGCCCTGCATGTCGGTGACGGTGATCATGGTGTTGTTGAAGGAGGAGCGGATATGCACCTGACCCTTCTCTACGTTTTTCCGCTCGCGGCGGCGCTTGATAACTTTCTTGTTAGCAGCCATGTGAACTTATCCCTCCTTACTTCTTCTTGTTGGCCACGGTGCGCTTGGGACCCTTGCGGGTGCGGGCGTTGGTCTTGGAGCGCTGCCCGCGGACGGGGAGGCCCTTACGATGGCGGACGCCGCGGTAGCAGCCGATCTCGGTCAGGCGCTTGATATCCATCGCCACGTTGCGGCGCAGGTCGCCCTCCACGGTGTACTCGTGGCTGATGATCTCACGCAGCTTGGCCTCCTCAGCGTCGGTCAGATCCTTAACGCGGGTGTCAGGGTTGATGTCCGCCTTCTTGAGGATCTTGGCGGCGCTGGTGCGGCCAATGCCGTAAATATAGGTGAGTCCGATCTCGACTCGCTTCTCCTTCGGCAGATCAATGCCGGCAATACGTGCCATACTCTATGCCCCTCCTTTAACCTTGTCTCTGCTTGTGCTTGGGGTTTTCGCAAATGACCATGACTTTGCCCTTGCGCTTGATGATCTTGCACTTCTCGCACATGGGCTTTACAGACGGTCTGACTTTCATGTTAATAACCTCCTGTACTCGCCTGAACGGCCCCCACAAAGCCGGAGGCAAGGCCCCGGGCTAAGCAGGTCGTTGATGTTTCCTTGTCATGCTTCGCCTGTTCGCGGCGCGCGGCTTTTGTCAAAGCAAAGTCCGCTCGGCTTCGTTTCCGCTTTCAGCGAAAGCTGCGCTCGCTTCCTCGCTTCTCCTCTCCCCACAAAGCCAAAGGGCGGCTTTGCGGGGGCCCCATCAGGGTGGCCCGCGCTGCTCACGACAGCGCCGCACTTCTTGATTACTTAGATCTCCAGGTAATCCGGCCCCGGGTCAGGTCATAGGGCGACATCTGAACCGTGACCTTGTCGCCGGGCAGGATGCGGATGAAGTTCATCCGCAGCTTCCCGGATATATGTGCCAGAATGATGTGTCCATTTCCAATATCCACGTTGAACGTGGTGTTAGGCAGGGCCTCGGTAACGACGCCCTCCAACTCAATCATGTCGTCTTTCGCCAAAGCGTCATACCTCCAGTTGATCTCGGAACGCGGCCAGCGCCCGCCTCAGTGCCTTGTCTGACAGGGCCTCGCCCTGCTTCAGCCTCTGAATGGCGGGGTGGTCGAACCCATCGGTGAGCAGCTTCACGTGATTCAGACCCTTGCCCTTAGGCCGGGCGATCCGCCGCCGCTTGCCGTCGGCCAGCAGCAGCCGTTTCCCCTCCTGGTCCACGCCCACCACGCAGAAGAGCCCGTCTTTGTCCCGTCCGGCGGACGCACGGACCATCCAACCCGTATAATCAGGCATGGTACTCATGCGTAGGCCCCGTCCTCGGTGACGGTGGTGATCTCCGGTCCATCCTCGGTGATGAGGATGGTGTTCTCGTAGTGGGCCGCCAAAGAACCGTCCTTTGTTACGGTGGTCCAGCCGTCGCGGAGCACCTTCACCTGCCAGTTCCCAGCGCACACCATGGGCTCCACCGCGATGGCCATGCCCGGCTGAAGCCGGGCGCCGTGGCCGGCGGGGCCGAAGTTGGGCACCTCGGGGGCCTCGTGAAGCTTGGTTCCCACGCCGTGGCCCACGAAATCCCGGACCACAGAGTAGCCATGCTTCTCCACATACACCTGAACCGCATGGGAGATGTCAGACACCCGGTTGCCCGGTGCGGCCTTTTCGTAGCCCTCCCAGAAGCTCTGGCGGGTCACGTCGATGAGCCGCTGGGCCTCCTCCGAGATGGCCCCGCAGGGGTAGGTGGCGGCGCAGTCGCCGTGGAAGCCGTCGATCACCGCTCCCACATCGATGCTGACGATGTCCCCCTCCTTCAGTACAACCTTGGGGGACGGGATGCCGTGAATGACCACCTCGTTGACCGAGATGCAGGCGGAGCCGGAAAAGCCGCCGTAGCCCAGGAAAGAGGGCTGCGCGCCCTGGCCGCGGATGAATTTGCGCACCGCGTCGTCGATCTCCCGCGTGGTAATGCCGGGCCGAACCATGCTGCCCGCCAGCGCCCGGGCCTGGGCGGTGATCCGTCCGGCCCTGCGCATGGCGTCCTGCTCCCGGGGGGATTTCAGCGTGATCAGCTCCATCGCTCAGATACCCAGTGCGTCCAGAACCGCCTGCGTGGTGGCCTCCAGGGTGGGCTGGAAGCCCACCACCTTCAGAATGCCCCGCTCCGTGTAGAACTGCTTCAGCGGTTCGGTCTGGGCGTGGTAGATGGCCAGACGGCTGATCACCGTCTCCGGCTTGTCGTCCTCCCGCAGGGTGAGAGTGTTGCCGCAGTGGTCACACTTTCCCTCCACCTTGGGGGGGGCGGCCTCCACGTGGTAGGTGGCCCCGCAGATGGGGCACGCCCGCCGCCCGATCATGCGGTGGAGGATCTCCTGGTCGGGGACCTCAATGTCCACCACGCAGTCGAATTGAATCTTGGCCTGCTCCAGGGCCTCCGCCTGACCGATGGTGCGGGGCACCCCGTCCAGGATGTAGCCCCGCTGGCAGTCGGCCTCGGCAAGGCGCTCGGCGATGATGCCGATGATAACCTGGTCGGGGACCAGCTTGCCCGCGTCCATGTAGCTCCGGGCCTGGAGTCCCACGGGCGTGCCGTTTTTCACGGCAGCCCGCAGGATGTTTCCGGTGGAAATGGTGGGGATGCCCAGCCGCTGGCTGAGGATGGCGGCCTGGGTTCCCTTTCCGGCGCCGGGGGCGCCAAACATGATGAGTTTCATTCCGCTCACCTCAGTGCTCTCACTCAAGGAAGCCCTTGTAGTGGCGCATCATCAGCTGGGCCTCCAGGGCCTTCACGGTCTCCAGCGCCACGCCCACCACAATGATGACGGAAGTGCCGCCGATGGCCAGGCTCTGGCCGGCGTTGCTGCCCAGGGCCACCATGATGTTGCCCACGATGGTGGGCAGCAGGGCCACCACAGCCAGGTAGAGGGCGCCGAACATGGTCAGGCGGGACACCACCTTGCTGAGGAAGTCGCTGGTGGGCTTGCCGGGCCGGAAGCCGGGCACGAAGCCGCCGTTCTTCTTCAGGTTGTTGGCCACCTCAATGGGGTTGAACTGGATGGTGTTGTAGAAATAGCTGAAGGCCACGATCAGCAGGAAATAGACAATGCTGTACACCAGCCCGGTGGGCTTGAAGACCTCCAGGAAGTTATACCAGCCGGTCCCCTCCACATGGGCGTCGGGCACGAACATGCCGATGGTGTTGGGGATGGTGGCGATGGTCTGGGCGAAGATGATGGGCAGCACGCCGGACATATTCACCTTGATGGGCAGATGGCTGGACTGGCCGCCGTACATCTTCCGGCCCACCACCCGCTTGGCGTACTGCACGGGAATGCGCCGCTCGGAGTTGTCCATGAAGACGATGAAGGCCACCAGCAGCAGCATGCCCGCCAGAATCAGCGGAATAAAGGCGGGGTGCAGGCGCAGCGCGGTTTCCCCGGTGGCGCCGCTGGCCCAGGTGGTCACGCCGCTGATCATGGTGGAGACCATGGCGGGTCCCCGGGCCACAATGCCGGCGAAGAGGATGATGGAGATGCCGTTGCCGATGCCGAACTCGGTGATCTGCTCACCCAGCCACATCAGGAAGGCGGAGCCGGCCACAAAGGCGGTGACGATGACCACGGCGGGCCAGATTCCCTCGGCCACCAGGCCGTAGTAGTGGATCAGGGTGTAGTAGCCGAAGGCCTGAATCAGGGCGATGGCCACGGTGGCGTACCGGGTGATGGCGGCCAGCTTCTTCTTGCCCTCCTCGCCGCCCTCCTTCTGGAGGCGCT
The DNA here is from genome assembly GCA_910585155.1 of uncultured Oscillospiraceae bacterium. Taxonomy (GTDB): domain Bacteria; phylum Bacillota; class Clostridia; order Oscillospirales; family Oscillospiraceae; genus Enterenecus. Next base: position 20,181 of record CAJUEC010000002.1, on the reverse strand, counting down.
CCAGAGCGGGGATGGCGATGGTCAGCAGCTGAATGATGATGGAGCTGTTGATATAGGGCTGGATGGACAGGGCGAACAGAGTCGCCTGGGCGAAGGCGTCGCCGCTCATCACGTTGAGCAGGGAGAAAATGCTGGTGGACTGGGACTGCATATAGGCGCTGAGCTGGTGCGTGTCGATAAAGGGCACGGGAATGGCGGCGCCCAGCCGGAAGATAAGCAGCGCGAACACGGTGAACAGCAGCTTGCCCCGCAGCTCAGGCACCTTCCAGGCGTTGCGGATGGTCTGAATCATGTCAGATCACCTCCGCCGTGCCGCCCGCCTTTTCAATCTTCTCCTTGGCCGAAGCGGAGAAGGCGGAGGCCCGGACGGTGAGCTTCCGGGTGAGCTCGCCGTTGCCCAGAATCTTGACGCCGTACTCGCACTTGGAAATGATACCCTTTTCCATCAGGTCGCAAACATTGACCACGGCGCCGTCCTCGAACTTGTTCAGGGCGGACACGTTGACGGCCTCCAGCCGCTTGGCGAAAATGTTGTTGAAGCCCCGCTTGGGCAGGCGGCGGGCCAGAGGCATCTGGCCGCCCTCGAACCCGATGCGGACGCCGCCGCCGCTGCGGGCCCACTGACCCTTGTGGCCGCGGCCGGCGGTCTTGCCGTTGCCGGAGCCAGGACCGCGCCCCTTGCGTTTGCCCACCTGGGTGGAGCCGGGGGCGGGAGACAGTTCATGCAGATTCATGGTCACAACCTCCTTAGGCGTTCTCGGTCACCTGGAGCAGGTAACCGATGTGGGCAATCTTGCCCCGGGTAGCCTCGTTGTCGGGCTGCACGGTGGTGTCGCCGATCCTGCGCAGGCCCAGGGCCTCGGCGGTGGCCTTATGCTTGGCCAGACGGCCGTTCAGGCTCTTGACGAGCTTGATGTTGATGGTTTTAGCCATTGTCTTGAGCCTCCTTAACCTAAGATTTCTTCCACGCTCTTGCCGCGGATGCGCGCCACCTCAGCGGGGCTGCGCAGGGCCTTGAGCCCCTCCATGGTGGCGGCCACCACGTTCTGGGGGTTGTTGGTACGCAGGCACTTGGCGCGGATGTCGGACACACCGGCGGCCTCCATCACCGCACGCACCGGGCCGCCGGCGATGATGCCGGTACCCTTGCTGGCGGGCTTGAGGAGGACGCGGCCGGCGCCGAACTCGCCGATGACCTCATGGGGGATGGTGGTGCCGGACAGGGTGATCTTCACCATGTTCTTCTTGGCGTCCTCAATGCCCTTGCGGATGGCCTCGGCCACCTCGGCGGCCTTACCCAGGCCATAGCCCACCTTGCCCTTCTCGTCGCCGATGACGACCAGGGCGGAGAACTTGGCCACGCGGCCGCCCTTGACGGTCTTGGAAACGCGGTTCAGGTACACGACCTTCTCCACGAACTCTTTGGGTTCTCTTTCAAAACGAGCCATTCTTTTTTCCTCCTCCCTTAGAACTGCAGGCCGCCCTCGCGGGCGCCCTCGGCCAGAGCCTTCACGCGGCCGTGGTACAGGTAGCCGCCGCGGTCAAACACCACGGTCTCAATGCCCTTGTCACGGGCGCGCTGCGCGATGGCCTCGCCAACCTTTTTGGCGGCCTCGCAGTTGCTGCCGGGGCCCTCGAAGCCCTTCTCCAGGGAGGACGCGGAGACCAGGGTGACGCCCTTGGTATCGTCGATGATCTGGGCGTAGATGTTGGTCCCGCTGCGGAACACGTTCAGGCGGGGACGCTCGGGGGTGCCGGACACCTTGCCGCGAACGCGCTTATGACGGTGCAGGCGCTGAGCCTTGGTATTGGGACGGTTAATCATAATCGGCACACCTCCTTCTTATTTCTTGACGCCGGTCTTACCAACCTTGCGGCGGATGACCTCGTCAGAGTATTTGATACCCTTGCCCTTGTAGGGCTCGGGAGGACGCTTCTCTCGGACCTTGGCCGCAAACTGGCCCACCAGCTGCTTGTCATAGCCGGAGATGACGATCTGGTTGGCGCTGGGGGTCTCGATGGTGATCCCCTCGGGGGCCTCCATGATGACCTGGTGCGAATAGCCTAGGTTCATCACCAGCTTGCCGCCCTCCATGTTCACGCGGTAACCCACACCGTTGACGTCCAGGGTCTTCTTGAAGCCCTCGGTGACGCCCACCACCATATTGTGCAGCAGGGTGCGGGTCAGGCCGTGGAGGGAGCGGTTCTCCTTCAGGTCGTTGGGACGGGTGACATGCAGCTCAGCCCCCTCCTGCTTGATGGTCATGGCGGGGTGCAGCTGCTGGGTGAGGGTGCCCTTGGGGCCCTTCACGGTGACGAGGTTGTTGTCCTCGATCTTGATCTCCACGCCGGCGGGAACGGCGATAGGAGCTCTGCCAATTCTAGACATTCCTATACCCTCCTTACCAGACGAACGCCAGGATTTCGCCGCCGACATGGGCCTCGCGGGCCTTCTTGTCGGTCATGACGCCCTTGGACGTGGACACAACGGCGATGCCCAGGCCGCGCAGCACCCGGGGCAGCTCGTCGGCGCCGGCATACACGCGCAGGCCGGGCTTGGACACCCGGCGCAGGCCGGTGATGACCTTTTCCTTGCCGGGCTGAACGTACTTCAGAGTGATACGGATGACGCCCTGGGTCCCGTCGCTGATGGTCTGGAAGTTCTTGATATAGCCCTCGTCCAGCAGAATCTGGGCGATGGCCTTCTTCATGTTGGAAGCGGGAACATCCACAGTGTCATGCTTGGCATTGTTCGCGTTGCGGATGCGGGTGAGCATATCCGCAATGGGATCGGTGATTTGCATGAGATCTTACCTCCTATTAAGATTACCGGAATTGTCCATCCGGCTCGGGCCGGTCTTACGCCACTGCGTGGCGCTGCGCCCGCCCTCGCTTCGGTCCATCCGCGCTGCTCGCAACGGCTCGGACGCTTCTCGGTACAGACGGAAAGGTATCGAAAGTTAGGCATCCTCCCTCGACCTGTTATCCGTCTTTTCCCTCGCTGGGGGTCTCTTAATGCGGCACTTGCGAAATTTGCAGAAATTTGTAAGTGCCATATAACAGGCCCATAGGCGGGAGCCGAAACTCCCGCCTTTGGACGAGTTACCATGAAATTACCAAGAGGCCTTCTTGACCCCGGGAATCTCACCCTTGTACGCCAGCTCGCGGAAGCAGATTCGGCAGATGCCGTAGTTGCGCAGGTAGGCGTGGGGGCGGCCGCAGATCTTGCAGCGGTTGTAGCGGCGGCTGGAGAACTTGGGCTCAGCCTGCTGCTTATTGATCATGGATTTCTTGGCCATAGCTTGTTCCCTCCCTCTCTCAGCCGTTGGTGGTGAACGGGGCGCCCAGGAGCGTCAGCAGCTCCTTGGCCTCCTCGTCGGACTTGGCGGTGGTGCAGATGACCACGTCCATGCCGCGGATCTTGTCGATCTTATCGTACTCGATCTCGGGGAAGATCAGCTGCTCCTTCAGGCCCAGGGCGTAGTTGCCCCGGCCGTCGAAGGCGTTGGGATTGATGCCCCGGAAGTCGCGCACGCGGGGCAGGGCCACGTTGAACAGCCGGTCCATGAACTCCCACATCTTGTCCTGGCGCAGGGTGACCTTGGCGCCGATGGGCATTCCCTCGCGGAGCTTGAAGTTGGCCACGGACTTCTTGGCCTTGGTGATAATGGGCTTCTGGCCGGTGATGGCGGCCAGGTCGGCCACCACGGACTCCAGCACCTTGGCGTTGTCCCGGGCCTCGCCGCAGCCGCAGTTGACCACGATCTTGTGGATGCGGGGGATCTCCATGGTGGATTTATAGCCGAACTTCTGCATGAGAGCAGGAGCGACTTCGGCGGTGTACTTCGCCTTCAAATTGGGGTTGGCCATTGGTTACTCCTCCTCCTTCTCAGATTTCGGCACCGCAGTGCTTGCACACGCGGACCTTCTTGTCGCCCTCCACCTTGTGGGCGGGGCGGGTGGGCTTATTGCACTTGGGGCACACGGTCATCACCTTGCAGGCGTACAGGGGGGTCTCCTTCTGCACGATGCCGCCCTCCTCGCCCTGCTGGCGGGGCTTCTGGTGACGGGAGGCCACATTGACCTTCTCCACGATGACCTTGCCGCCCTTGGGGTCCACGCTGAGCACCTTGCCCTGCTTGCCCTTGTCCTTGCCGGACAGCACGACCACGGTGTCGTTCTTCTTCACGTTCATACTCATACCTCGTTACCCCCTTACAGCACTTCGGGAGCCAGAGACAGGATCTTCATGTAATCCTTGTCGCGCAGCTCACGGGCCACCGGGCCAAAGATACGGGTGCCGCGGGGGTTCTTGTCCTCGCGGATGAGGACGGCGGCGTTGTCGTCAAAGCGGACGTAGCTGCCGTCGGGACGGCGCACGCCCCGGGCGGAGCGGACGATGACGGCCTTGACCACCTCGCCCTTCTTCACCTGGCCGCCGGGAGCGGCCTTCCGCACGGAGGCCACCACCACGTCGCCGATGTTGCCAAACCTGCGCCGGGACCCGCCCAGCACACGGATGGTCTTGATTTCCTTGGCGCCGGTATTATCGGCCACCTTCAGATAGCTTTCTTCTTGGATCATACTGGCACCTCCTTTTACTTCGCCTTCTCGATGATCTCAACCACGCGCCAGCGCTTGTCCTTGGACAGGGGGCGGGTCTCCATCACGCGGACGCGGTCGCCCACGCCGCACTGGTTGTTCTCATCATGGGCCTTCAGCTTGTAGGTCCGCTTCACGATCTTCTTGTACAGAGGGTGGGCCACGCGGTCGGCGATGGCGACCACAACGGTCTTGTCCATCTTGTCCGAAACCACCAGGCCGACTCTGGTCTTACGAGAAGAGGTTCTCACTTCACTCATCGTTTACTCCTCCTTATCGGCCCTGCTGCTCACGCAGGATGGTCTTGACGCGGGCGATGTCCTTCTTGACCTCCGCGATGCGGATGGGGTTGTCGAGCTGATTGGTGGCGTGCTGAAGACGGAGGTTGAACAGGTCCTTCTTCAGCTCCACCAGCTTGGCGTCCAGCTCGGCGGCGCTCATCTTACGCACTTCGACTGCCTTCATCTTCATTCACCACCCTTCTCCTCGGTCTCTTTCTTGACGATTTTGCACTTGATGGGCAGCTTGTGGCCGGCCAGACGCAGAGCCTCCCGGGCGACCTCCTCGGAGACGCCGGCAATCTCGAACATCACGCGGCCGGGCTTGACCACGGCCACCCAGCTCTCGGGCGCGCCCTTACCGGAGCCCATACGGGTGCCCAGCGCTTTCTTGGTGATGGGCTTGTCGGGGAAGATCTTGATCCAGACCTTACCGCCGCGCTTGGTGTAGCGGGTCATGGCCACACGGGCGGCCTCGATCTGGTTGCCGGTGATCCAGGCGGGCTCGGTGGCCTGGAGGCCCCACTCGCCGTAGGCGACCTTGCTGCCGCGGGTGGCGGTGCCGGTCATGCGGCCGCGGTGGACGCGGCGGTACTTTACTCTCTTCGGCAGAAGCATTACTGGGCGCCTCCTTCCTTGGGAGCAGAGGGCCGCGGGCCGTTATTGGGCCGGGGACCGTTGCCGACGGGCCGGGGGCCGCCCTGACGGTCGCGGTTAAAGCCGCCGCCGGGACGCCGGTCGCCGCCCTGGCGGTTGAAGCCGCCCCTGCGGTCGCCGTCCCTGCGGTCCCGGCGGGGCCGCTGCTCGCGCTCCTTGTAGTTCTTGGTGTCGATGGTGCGGGGGGTGGTGCGCAGGGTCTGGGTCAGCACCTCACCCTTGTAGATCCACACCTTCACGCCCAGGCGGCCATAGGTGGTGTGGGCCTCGGCAAAGCCGTACTCGATGTCGGCGCGGATGGTCTGCAGGGGGATGGTGCCGTCATGGTAGTGCTCGGTACGGGCGATCTCGGCGCCGTTGAGGCGGCCGGACACCTGGACCTTGATGCCCAGGGCGCCCATGCGCATGGCGCGGCCCATGGCGTTCTTCATGGCCCGGCGGAAGGCAATGCGCTTCTCCAGCTGCTGGGCGATGTTCTCCGCCACCAGCTGGGCGTTCTTGTCCACGTCCTTGACCTCGACGATGTTCAGCGCCACGCTCTTGCCCAGCTTCTTCTCCAGCTCCACGCGCAGCTTCTCAATCTCCTCGCCGCCCTTGCCGATGACGATGCCGGGCCGGGCGCAGTGGACGTAGATGCGGATCTTGGCGTTGTCGCGCTCGATCTCGATCTTGGGCACGCCGGCGGCGTACAGCTTCTTCTTCAGCTCCTTACGGAGGTTGTAGTCCTCCACCAGGAGGTCGCCCACTTTCTCGTCACGGGCGTACCAGCGGGAGTCCCAGTCTTTGATGACGCCCACGCGCAGGCCGTGGGGATTCACTTTCTGTCCCATTTATTCTCGACCTCCTTTTCAGCGCTCTTTGACCACGACGGTCACATGGGAAGTTCTCTTCTTGATGCCGTAGGCGCGGCCCTTGGCCCGGGGCATGAAGCGCTTGATGATGGGGCCAGGGGTGGCGTAGGTCTCGGCCACGTAGAGCTTCTCGGGGTCCATGCCGTGGTTGTTCTCGGCGTTGGCCGCGGCGCTGTTCACCAGCTTGGCCAGCGGGTCGGAGGCAGCCTTGGGAATCAGGGCCAGGATGGCGGCGGCGTCCTTCACGCTCTTGCCGCGGATCTGGTCGCACAGAATGCCCACCTTGCGGGGAGAGATACGGATGTATCTCAGTGTCGCTTTCGCTTCCATTGTCTCTCTCCTCCCTTACTTACCGGTTTTGCTGCCCGCGTGACCCTTGAAGGTGCGGGTAGGGGCAAACTCGCCCAGCTTGTGTCCCACCATATCCTCGGTGACGTAGACGGGCACATGCTTGCGGCCGTCGTGGACGGCGATGGTGTGGCCCACGAAGGAGGGGAAGATGGTGGAGGCGCGGCTCCAGGTCTTGAGGACCTTCTTCTCGTTCTTCTTGTTCAGCTCGTCAACCCGCTTCAGCAGCTCGGGAGCGCAAAAGGGGCCTTTCTTGATGCTTCTGCTCATCTGTTACACTCCCTCCTTACTTGCCGTTGCGGCGCCGGACAATGAACTTGTCGGTGCGGTTCTTCTTCTTGCGGGTCTTGTAACCCAGGGCGGGCTTGCCCCAGGGGGTCACGGGGCCGGGACGGCCCACCGGGCTCTTGCCCTCGCCGCCGCCGTGGGGATGGTCGTTGGGGTTCATCACGCTGCCGCGCACGGTGGGACGCCAGCCCATGTGGCGCTTGCGGCCCGCCTTGCCGATGTGGATGTTGGCCCAATCGGTGTTGCCCACCTGGCCGATGGTGGCCATGCAGTTCTCCCGGACCAGCCGGACCTCGCCGGAGGGCAGGCGGACCTGGGCCATGCCGTTCTCCTTGGCCATCAGCTGGGCGGCGGTGCCGGCGGAGCGCACCAGCTGGGCGCCCTTGCCGGGGTAGAGCTCGATGCAGTGGATGGTCTCGCCCACGGGGATCTCGGAGATGGGCAGAGCGTTGCCGGGCAGGATGTCCGCGCCGGAGCCGGTCATGATGGCGTGGCCCGCCTTGAGGCCCACGGGGGCCAGGATATAGCGGCGCTCGCCGTCCTCATACTCGATGAGGGCGATGTTGGCGGAGCGGTTGGGGTCATACTGGAGGTTGATGACCGTGGCCTTGCCCGTCTTGTCCCGCTTGAAGTCGATGATGCGGTACTTCTTCTTGTTGCCGCCGCCGCGGTGGCGGACGGTGATGCGGCCATAGCTGTTGCGACCGGCGTGCTTCTTCAGGCTCTCCAGCAGCGAACGCTCCGGCTTGGCCTTCTTGTCGATGCCCTCGAAGGCGGACACGGTCATGTGGCGGCGGGAGGGCGTCGTGGGCTTATAAGTCTTGATAGCCATTCTCTATTCTCCTCCTTACACCATGCCTTCGAAGAACTCGATGGACTTGGAATCCTGGGTCAGGGTGACCATGGCCTTCTTCCAGTGGGGGCGGCGCCCCTCGGGATAGCGGCCCATGCGCTTGACCTTGCCCTGCATGTTCAGGGTGTTGACCTTGGCCACCTTCACGCCGAAGATCTCCTCGCATGCCTTGGCGATCTCGATCTTGTTGGCGTCCTTGGCCACCTCGAAGGTGTACTTCTTCTCGGTGGCGGCGGCCATGGACTGCTCGGTGATGATGGGGCGCTTGATGATGTCGTATGCGGTCTTCATCAGGCGAACACCTCCTCGATGGCGGCCAGCGCCTTCTGGTCAATGATGACCTGGTTGGCGTTGACGATGTCGTAGACGTTGATGAGGCTGGCGGGGCTGGTCACCACGCCGGGGATGTTCCGGGCGGACTTGACCACGTTGGGGCAGCCGGTGACCACCACGGCCTTCTTGGACTCCACCGCGTTGAGGAAGCCCTGGAAGGTCTTGGTCTTGATCTCGCCCATCTCCAGCTTATCCACCACCAGCACGTTGCCGGCGGCGGCCTTGGCGGACAGGGCGGACTTCAGGGCCAGGCGGCGCACCTTCTTATTGAGGGTGTAGCGGTAGGTGCGGGGCTTGGGGGCAAACACGATGCCGCCGTGGGTCCACTGGGGGGCCCGGGTGGAGCCCTGACGGGCGTGGCCGGTGCCCTTCTGGCGCCAGGGCTTCCTGCCGCCGCCGGAAACCTCGGCGCGGGTCAGGCTGCTCTGGGTGCCCTGACGGCAGTTGGCCAGGTGGTTCTTGACCACGTCATGGACCACAGACTGGTTGGGCTCGATGCCGAAGATGGCCTCGGAGAGCTCGACCTCGCCGATCTGCTTGCCGGCCATATCATAAAGGTTCGCTTTAGGCATTTGTCATTCTCTCCTTTCTCACTTGTTACGCGCAGAGGCCTTCTGCGGGTTGACGCGGGCGGACTGCTTCTGGGGATTGACGCGCCCGGCGGCCTCGGCGGTGTGCTTCTCGGCCAGCTTCTTGGCGCTGGTGCGCAGGGCGACCACGCCGCCCCGGGGGCCGGGTACCGCGCCGCGCACGGCGATGACGCCCAGCTCCTCGTCCACCTGGACCACGTCCAGGTTCATGACGGTGACCTGCTCATTGCCCATCTGGCCCGCGCCGTTGTGCCCCTTGAAGATGCGGGAGGGGTCGGTGCTGGAGCCCATGGAGCCGGAGTGGCGGTGGACGGGGCCGCCGCCGTGGGTGTTCTTCTGCACGTGGCCTCCGCAGCGCTTGACGGCGCCCTGGTAGCCGTGGCCCTTGCTGATGCCGGTGATGTCCACCCGGTCGCCGGGGGCGAACACGGTGGCGGTGAGCTGGTCGCCCACGTTCAGCTCAGCGGCGTTGTCCAGCTTAAACTCCTTGAGCACCCGCAGGCACTTGCCGGCCTTCTTGCTGTGGCCCGCCTCGGGCTTGGACAGCTTCTTCTCCGGGACCTCTTCAAATCCCAGCTGAACGGCGGTGTAGCCGTCCTTTTCCTCGGTCTTTTTCTGCACCACGGTGCAGGGACCCGCCTGGATGACGGTGACCGGGATGACCTTACCAGCGTCGTCGAAGATCTGGGTCATACCCACCTTCTTGCCGATGATGGCCTTTTCCATGTGTATTCCTCCTTATTAAGGTTATTGGTCGGGCGAGATGACCATTGGGCTGTCATTGCTCGACCGACTTGACCCGCTTACCTCAAAAACGCGGTAAGCTGCGGTACTGACTTGGTTGGCGGCGGGGACTGCGAGAGACATACATTCCGACCCCGTTCCGCCCCCCGCTGTTGTCAAGCTCCAGGCCGGGCTGGTCGCAAAATCGCTTTCCCTCCGGCTCGGGCTGGTCTGCGGGCCGTTTTCACGGCCCTCCGCCCGCCCTCGCTCCGATCCAAGCTCTTTTGCAGCCCGTCCTTCCGCTCTTCCTTACAGCTTAATCTCAATCTCCACGCCGGCGGGGAGCTCCAGGCTCATCAGGGCCTCCACCGTCTTGGGGGAGGGCTTGATCACGTCGATGAGCCGCTTATGGGTGCGGCGCTCGAACTGCTCCCGGGAATCCTTATACTTGTGGGGAGAGCGCAGGATGGTGACGATCTCCTTCTTGGTGGGCAGGGGGATGGGGCCGGAGACGTTGGCGCCGCTGCGCTTGGCGGTGTCCACGATCTTCTCCGCGGCCTGGTCGATGAGCTGATGGTCATAGGCCTTCAGCCGGATGCGGATCATTTCTTTCTGAGCTGCCATTGTGTTTCCTCCTTGAACATACAAAGTGACGTTTCAATAGAACTGCGTCCTTTCTCCGTTCGACAAGGGATGAGGGACGTTTTCCGTCCACGTTTCCGTGCGTATCACTCCCCGGCATGAATAAAACCGGCGCAAAGCAGGCCGGTTCTACCCATCCAGGGCGATATACGCCGTGGAATGAGCCCCTCAGCCGCCCGATCATACGGACATACTCCGCGGAAGTTACCTCGCCAGGCGAGCAATCTCCCGCATCATCGCAGTGCGCCTTTGCAGGCGCTCAACTATTGTACAACAGGACCGCCCAGGAAGTCAAGGACTTTTTTGCCTGTTTTCAAAAGTTTTTTCACGGTTTTCAGGCCTTTGGCGGGAGAGCGTCTGTGCAGCTTCACGAAGAAAGCGCCCCCGGAAGCTCCGGGGGCGCTCCGTTCCGGCGAGGCGTCAGTATGCCACGCCCCAGTAGACCATGTGCTTGGCCGGCTTGCCGCAGCAGGCGCACACCTCGCCCAGCCGCTCCTGCTGGAAGGGGATGCACCGGGAGGACACCCCCGCCTCCTCCTTCATCCGCAGCTCGCAGGCCAGCTCGCCGCACCACATGGTCTTGGCGAAGCCGCCCCGGGACTCCATCTTCTCCCTGACCTCCTCCAGGGTGGCGCAGGGGTAGGTGTTGTCCTCCAGGTTCTTCCTGGCCTTGGCGTACAGGCCCTGGTGGATGTCCTCCAGCATCTCGGCCACGGTGTCCTCGATGCCGTCCAGGGAGGCGAAGGACTTCTCCCCGCTGTCCCGGCGGACCAGCACGCACTGGTTTTTCTCCATGTCCTTGGGGCCCAGCTCCAGCCGCAGGGGGACGCCCTTCATCTCATACTCGGCGAATTTCCAGCCGGGGGAGTTGTCGCTGGCGTCCATCTTCACCCGGAAGCCCGCCCTCTTCAGCCGGTCCATCACCGCCTCATTGGCCTGGATGACCCCTTCCTTGTGCTGGGCCACGGGGATGACGATGACCTGGACGGGGGCCACCTTGGGGGGCAGCACCAGGCCGTTGTTGTCGCCGTGGGTCATGATGACCCCGCCGATCAGCCGGGTGGACACCCCCCAGGAGGTCTGGAAGGGGTGGTGGGGCAGGTTGTCCTTCCCCGCGAAGGTGATGTCGAAGGCCTGGGCGAAGCCGTCCCCGAAATAGTGGGAGGTGCCCGCCTGGAGGGCCTTTTTGTCGTGCATCATGCACTCCACGGCGTAGGTGGCCTCGGCGCCGGAGAACTTCTCCTTCTCCGTCTTGCGGCCCTTCACCACCGGCATGGCCAGGTAGTTCTCGCAGAAGTCGGCGTATATGTTCAGCATCCGCTCCGTCTCGGCCACGGCCTCCTCGGCGGTGGCGTGCATGGTGTGCCCCTCCTGCCAGAGGAACTCCCGGTGGCGCAGGAACGGGCGGGAGGTCTTCTCCCAGCGCAGCACGGAGGTCCACTGGTTATACAGCTTGGGCAGGTCCCGGTGGGAGTGGATCACGTTTTTATAGTGCTCGCAGAACAGGGTCTCGGAGGTGGGGCGGATGCACATGCGCTCCTCCAGCTTCTCGCTGCCCCCATAGGTGACCCAGGCGCACTCGGGGGCGAACCCCTCCACGTGGTCCTTCTCCTTTTGCAGCAGGGACTCGGGGATGAGCATGGGCAGGTAGACGTTCTCGTGGCCCGTCTCCTTAAACATCCCGTCCAGCACCCGCTGGAAATTCTCCCAGATGGCGTAGCCGTAGGGCCGGTAGATGAACATACCCTTGATGCTGGAGTAGTCGATGAGCTCCGCCTTTTTGCACACGTCGGTGTACCACTGGGCGAAGTCCACATCCATATCGGTGATCTGGCTGACCTGTTTGTTCTTGTCCTGTGCCATGTCGCTTCCATCCTTTATATAGAATTGGTGCACAATATTGTATTGCCAAACGCGGGAAAAGTCAAGGCCCCCTTTTCCTTTCCGCCTCCAGCGCGTATCATCAAGGGAAGTTCAAAAAATTCCAAGTTTTGGACCTGCTGCCGCCAATACAGAAAGAAAAGGAGTGTTCCCTATGTCTCGTCCCCGCATCCGCCCCGGCCGCATCACCCTGCACCCCCTGTCCTCCGTGCCCCCGGTGGCCTTCCCCCTGCCCCAAGCTCCGCCTCCCGCCACCGCCGGCGCCACCCTGGCCCGGTGGCTGGACCTCTGGATGGCCCGGGACATCGAGCCCTGCCGGGCGGACACCACCGTCGGCGGCTATGACAATATCATCCGCAACCACATCTGCCCCGCCCTGGGCCGGGTGCGGCTGGCCCAGCTGTCTCCCCAGCTCATCAACGGCTACTACCAGTGGCTGGCGGAGGAAAAGGGCCTGTCCCCCAACACCATCCGCAAGCACCACGTGCTGCTCCACACCGCGCTGAACTCCGCCTGCCGCCAGGGGGTGCTGGCCGACAACCCCGCCCAGCGGGCCGCGCCTCCCCGGGCCGACCCGGTGGAGGCGGCCTACTACACCCCCGCCAACCTGGGCCTGCTGCTCCAGGCGGTGAAGGGCCACCCCCTGGAGGTCCCGGTGCAGCTGGCCTGCTCCCTGGGCCTGCGGCGCAGCGAGATCCTGGGCCTGCGCTGGCGGGACGTGGACCTCCGCGCCGGCCTGCTGTCCGTGCGCCGGGTGCGCACCACGGTGGGCGCCCGGGTGGTGGAAAAGCCCCCCAAGACCTCCGGCAGCTGCCGCACCCTGTCCATCCGCGCCCTGGACGGCCTGCTGGAGCTGCTCCGCGCCCTCCACGCCCGCCGCGTGAGAGAGGGGCAGCCCTGCGCCCCGGGGGACTTCCTCCTGCTGGACCGGGACGGGCTCCCCCTCCACCCCAGCCGGATGTCCGCCGCCCTGTCCGCCCTGGTGCGGGAACGGGGCCTGCCCCCCATCACCTTCCATGGCCTGCGCCACACCTTTGCCACCATGGCCAACAGCGCCCGGGTGCCCATGTACCAGATCAGCCGGGCCATGGGCCACAGCAGCCCCAGCACCACCCAGCGCATCTACACCCACCTCTTCGACCAGACCCACGGGGAGGTGCTGGCGGCGGTGGCCGGCGTGGTCAAGGCCGGCGCCGCCCTCTGACCCGGAGAACGGCCTCCGCCCCACAACGCAGTCAGCCCCGGCCATAGGCCGGGGCTGACTTTCTCATGTGTCCGCCAAAATCGCCTGGATCAGTGCCGTGGGTCCCACCAGGATCACCCGGGCGGAGCCCTGGCCCCGGCGGTCCAGGCCGTAGGAGTAGGACAGTCTCACCCGTCCCTCCTCCCGGTTCACCCGCTCCAGCAGCCGGGTGCGCAGGGGCTCCTCCCCGCCCTCTTCCACGGGGATGTCCCGGACCACGCAGCAGCGGTCCTCCGCCACGCCCCCCAGCATGAAGTCATAGACCAGGGCGTTGCGGTTGGCCTCCATGGCCCGCCGGGCGCCGCCGTCCTGGAACAGCCGCGCCACATCCTCCTGGCCGAAGCGCCACGCGCCCTCCTCCTTCATCCCGGTCAAGCGCCCCTCCTTCAGGTAGCTGCGCAGGGTGCGGTCGGTGAGGCCGGTAAAGGCCGCCACCTCCTCAAGGGTGTAAGATTCCTTCATGGTCAGTTCCCTCCTGTTGCAAAATAAGAACCTGTACCAATAGCCTCAGCATACTTCTTCGCGGCCAAAATCGCCGATGAGCTGCGTTAAAAAATCTTGAAATACACAACGTATTCCCGCGATTTTTTGCCTTGCCATCGGCAATTTTATCCCGCGAATCGGAACGCTTCGGCTATTGGTACAGCTTCTAATCTCCGTGCGCCGGATGGTTTTATCATACCAGGAGGGCGGGCCGGCTTCAATTTGAAATCTCTGGACATTTTCAGGGCAGAAAAATCCCCCGCCCTGACTGGGCGGGGGATCCGGGCTTACGCGGAGGGCAGCAGGCACAGCACCAGGGTGAGCACCATGAACACGATGGCCACCCACTTGGTCATCCGGGCCAGACGGGCGTCGGCGGACTTGGCCTTGTTCTTGGCCAGGAAGGTGTCCGCGCCGCCGGCGATGGCGCCGGACAGGCCGGCGCTCTTGCCGGACTGGAGCATGACGACGGCCACCAGGGCCAGGGCCACGATGAAATAGATGATGGACAAAACGATCTGGGGTACGGTCATTTGACTCAAATCCTTTCGGTATCAGCTTCATAGTCAGGGGACACAGCCCATACAGGTATTAAACAGGATACCACAGGGCCGCGCCAAATGCAAGTCCTTTTTTATCAAACTAGTGTTTCACGTGAAACACTTCGCCTACTTGTGGAAGAGCTGGCTGCCCTGGTACCGGGGGGTGCAGGTGAGGCGCAGGCCCAGCTTGGAGTAGGTCCCGCTGTCGGCGGCGGTGAGGATGACGGAGGAGTGGGCCTCACAGTCCCGGAGCTTGTCCAGGCTGTCCAGGGCCTGGGCGGCCAGGGGCACCGTGGCGGTGGAGATGGCCAGGGCAATGAGCACCTCGTCGCTGTGGAGGCGGGGGTTGCGGCTGCCCAGGTGGCCCACCTTCAGGGCCTGAATGGGCTCGATGGCCTCCCGGGAGATGAGGTGGGTCTTGCGGTGGATGCCCGCCAGGGCCTTCAGCGCGTTGAGCAGGGCGGAGGCCGCCGCCCCCATAAGCTCGGAGGTCTTGCCCACCGCGAGGCGTCCGTCGGACAGCTGGATGGCGGCGGCGGGCTCCCCCGTCTCCTCCGCCTTGTCCTCCGCCGCCCGGATGACGGGGCGCAGCTCGGGGCCCGCGTGGGCCTGCTTCATCAACAGCTCCAGCTTGTACACGATCTCGTCGCTGCCCTGGCCCCGGCGGCGGTCGCACAGGGCGGCGTAGTACCGCCGGACGATCTCCTGCTTGGCGGCGGCGCACACCGCCTCGTCGTCGGCGATGCAGTTGCCCACCATGTTCACCCCCATGTCGGTGGGGGACTTGTAGGGGCTCTCCCCCATGATCTCCTCAAACATGGCCTGGAGCACCGGGAACACCTCCACGTCCCGGTTGTAGTTCACCGTGGTCTCCCCATAGGCCTGGAGGTGGAAGGGGTCGATCATGTTCACGTCGTTCAGGTCGGCGGTGGCCGCCTCATAGGCCAGGTTCACCGGGTGCTTCAGGGGCAGGTTCCAGATGGGGAAGGTCTCGAACTTGGCGTACCCCGCCCGCACCCCCCGCAGGTGGTGGTGGTAGAGCTGGGACAGGCAGGTGGCCATCTTCCCCGAGCCGGGCCCGGGGGCGGTGACCACCACCAGGGGCCGGGCGGTCTCGATGTAGTCGTTGTGGCCGAAGCCCTGGTCGGACATGATCCGGCCCACGTCGTGGGGGTAGCCGGGAATGGGATAGTGGAGGTACACCCGCACCCCCAGGTCCTCCAGCCGACGCTTGAAGGCGTCCGCCGCCGGCTGGGCGGCGTACCGGGTGATGGCCACGCTGCCCACGTACAGCCCCTTGCCCCGGAAGGTGTCGATAAGGCGCAGCACGTCCTCATCGTAGGTGATGCCCAGGTCCCCCCGCACCTTGTTCTGCTCGATGTCGGCGGCGTTGATGGCCACCACGATCTCCACGCTGTCCCGCAGCTCCAGCAGCATCCGGATCTTGCTGTCCGGGGCAAAGCCGGGCAGCACCCGGGCGGCGTGGTAGTCGTCGAACAGCTTTCCGCCGAACTCCAGGTACAGCTTTCCGCCGAACTGGGCGATGCGCTCCCGGATGCGGGCGGATTGGGTGTCCAGATACCGCTGGTTGTCAAATCCGATTTTGTTTGCCATATTCCCACGGGGCCGCCCCGCCTGCCGGCGGCCCCCCTCCCCTCTTCTGTGCGTTCCCCCAGATTTTAGCACAACCCGGCAGTTTGGGCAAGGGTGAATTCCAGGCCTTCCCGCCCTTGACGTCTCCTCCCAGTTTGCGGTATACTATATTGTTGACGGCTCAAAAGCCGGCTTTCCCGCCCGAGCGGGCGGTTTTCGCCGCCGTTGGGCCAAATTCGACGGCTCCTCTCCCGGGAGCAAAGAAATCATGAGGTGCAACCATGGCTAGGTCCACTCCAAAACCGCAGTACGGAAACGACTCCATCTCCTCCCTGAAGGGGGCGGACCGGGTGCGCAAGCGCCCCGGCGTCATCTTCGGCTCCGACGGGCTGGAGGGGTGCGAGCACGCCGTTTTCGAGATTCTCTCCAACGCCATCGACGAGGCCCGGGAGGGCCACGGCGATCTCATCACCGTCACCCGGTACGAGGACAAATCCATCGAGGTGGAGGACTTCGGCCGGGGCTGCCCGGTGGACTGGAACGAGGCGGAGGGCCGCTACAACTGGGAGCTAGTGTTCTGCGAGCTGTACGCCGGGGGCAAGTACAAGGACGGCGACGGGGACAACTACGAGTACTCCCTGGGTCTGAACGGCCTGGGCTCCTGCGCCACCCAGTACGCCAGCGAGTACTTCGACGCGGTAATCTACCGGGACGGGTTCAAATATACCCTCCACTTCGAGAAGGGCGAGATCGTGGGCGAGATGAAAAAGGAGCCCGCCGACCGGAAGAAGACCGGCTCCAAATTCCGCTGGAAGCCCGACCTGGAGGTGTTCACCGACATCGACATTCCCGCGGACTACTACACCGACGTGATGAAGCGCCAGGCGGTGGTCAACGCCGGGGTGACCTTCCGCTTCCGCAGCCAGGCGGGGGGCAAATTCGAGACCACCGACTTCCGCTATGAAAACGGCCTGATCGACTACGTCCGCGAGCTGGCGGGGGAGGACGCCCTCACCGCCCCGGTGTTCTGGCGGGGGGAGCGGCGGGGCCGGGACCGGGCGGACAAGGGCGAGTACAAGGTGAAGCTGTCGGTGTCCTTCTGCTTCTCCAACCGGGTCCAGCTCATCGAGCACTACCACAACTCCTCCTGGCTGGAACACGGCGGCTCCCCGGAAAAGGCCATGCGCTCCGCCTTCGTGTCCGCCATCGACGGCTGGCTGAAGCAGAACGGCAAGTATCAGAAAAACGAGGCCAAAATCACCTTCAACGACATCCAGGACGCCCTGGTGCTGGTGTCCAGCAACTTCTCCACCCAGACCAGCTACGAGAACCAGACCAAGAAGTCCATCACCAACAAATTCGTTCAGGAGGCCATGACGGAGTTCCTCCGCGCCCAGCTGGAGGTCTATTTCATCGAAAACCCCATGGACGCGGAGAAGGTGGCCGGCCAGGTGCTGGTGAACAAGCGCTCCCGGGAGACGGCGGAGAAGACCCGGCTGGGCATCAAGAAGAAGCTGTCCGGCTCGGTGGACATATCCAACCGGGTGCAGAAGTTCGTGGACTGCCGCACCAAGGATGTGGACAAGCGGGAGCTCTACATCGTGGAGGGCGACTCCGCCCTGGGCAGCGTCAAGCTGGCCCGGGACAGCGACTTCCAGGCCATCATGCCCATCCGGGGCAAGATCCTCAACTGCCTGAAGGCGGACTACGCCCGCATCTTCAAGAGCGAGATCATCACCGACCTGCTGAAGGTGATGGGCTGCGGCGTGGAGGTGAAGGACAAGCACGTGAAGGACCTGAACGCCTTCGACCTGGACCTGCTGCGCTGGAACAAGATCGTCATCTGCACCGACGGCGACGAGGACGGCTTCCAGATCCGCACCCTGGTGCTGGCCATGCTCTACCGCCTCACCCCCACGCTGATTGAGAAGGGGTATGTATATATCGCCGAGTCCCCTCTGTATGAGATCACCTATAAGGAAAAGACCTGGTTCGCCTACTCCGACCGGGAGCGCAATGAGATCGCCGCCTCCCTGGCGGGGAAGAAGTTCGATGTGCAGCGCTCCAAGGGCCTGGGCGAGAACGAGCCGGACATGATGTGGCTCACCACCATGAGCCCGGACACCCGGCGGCTCATCAAGGTGATGCCGGAGGACGTGGAGCGCACCGCCCAGGTGTTCGAGATGTTCCTGGGCAACGACCTCCAGGGCCGGAAGGACCACATCGCGGACAGCGGGTACAAATATCTCGATATGGCCGATATCTCATAAACAAGCGAGGAGGAAATCACCATGAAAAAGCTGCTTGCCCTGTTGTTGTCCCTAGCCATGGCCGTGTCCCTGGCCGTCCCTGCGCTGGCGGCCTCCCCGTCGGGCGGGGTCACGCCCACCGCCCCGTCGTGGATCGACCCGGCGGAGTACGCCGTCTTTGCCGGCGGCAAGGCCTATGAGCCGGAAAACTGGGCCTCCATCCTGGAGCTGCGGAAGCTGGCCGAGGCGGGGGGACTGGAGCCCACCCGGGAGGGAGGGGACATGGTCCTCTACAACCGCTACCGCAACCTCACCCTTATGGCCGGCGACCCCAGTATAACCTTTGAGCTGGCCATGCTCTCCTTCCAGTACGCCAGCAACGCCGCCCGGCAAGGACAGCACGTAAAGGTGAAAGGAAGCCTGGAACTGGCGGGCGACCTGTCCAAGGGGCAGGAACCCGCATGGCATCTATGCTACCTGTGGAACGCCCGGGCGGCGCTGTGGAACGCCGACCTCTCCGAGGGGCTGGACGGGAAGAGCCTTCCTCATTATATCGCGGCCTTCGGTTTGGCCCTGAAATACTACCCCAATTTCACCACGGAAAAGTTGCTGGACTGCCAGCAGATGCGCCTGCTGCCCCAGGAAACCATCCAACAGGCCCGCTCCCTTCTCTTCGTCACCCTGGACGGCGACCTGGTCCACCCCCGGGCAGTACGCTACAGCAGCAGCTCCCTGGACACCTCCACCGCCTACGTCCGGGACGACCGCACCATGGTGCCGGTGCGCCGCCTGGCGGAGCTGATGGGGGCCCAGGTGTCCTATGACGACGCCACCCAGCAGGTCACTATGGAGCGGGCCAAAGATGTTATCGTGATGACCCTGGGCCAGCGCACCGCCCTGAAAAACGGCGTCCCCTTCGAGATGGACGTGGTCCCCTACGAGGAGGGCGGGCGCACTTACGTGCCCATCCGCTATATCGCGGAGTTCTTCGGCCAGTCGGTGGAGTGGCGGCCGGAGCGGCAGCAGGTGGACATCAACGAGAACAAGGACGCCGTCTCCCCCTCCAACCTGGAGGCCTGGGCCCTGCCCATGGGGGCCATGCTGTCCTACCTAAACAAGAGCGGCCACGTGGACCGGTTCGGCGGAAAATCCCGCTTCGGCAGCGCTCCGGTGGGGAGCGCGGTGAGCAACGCGTTGGAGACTACCGGAGCGGATCTGGGGCGGCAGATCCTCAGCGACAGCTGGGACATCAGCAGCCGGGAAGAGCTGATCGACACCATCACCCGCATGACTGCCCACGGCCACAACGACAGCTTTTTTGAGGCGGTGGAGGTTGGCAATTCCCTCTCCTCCGCCCAGTACAACGAGATCGCCAGCGGCGGCGGGGTGGACGCCTATATGTTCCCCTACACCAAGCAGCTCAGCGAAAAGTGGGGGGGCCGGGGCATCCTGTGCTGGGACCTGTTCCGCATGTCCAACCTGGCCCAGTGGGGCTATCTGGCCGGCTACGTCACCTATCCCGAGGCCTTGGCCCTGGTGGAGCCCGCCGCTCGGCTGCTGCGGGAGAACTTCTCCTCCTGGGACGAGGCCTATGAGAACTACCTGGATGGCTACCACTGGTGGGCCCGGATCGACGGGCGGGACGCCGACGTCTGGGAGTCGGAGCGGGGGCAGGCCTATCTGGAGATGAAGGACGACCCCAACTTCGGCCCGCTGTTTGACGACGCGCTGTTCCAGGCCACCGTCGTCCCCGTCCCCGGCGTCACCGCCCAGCAGCTTTCCCAGGAAGCTGCTGGCAACTGACGCGCAAACTGAGATAAGGACTGATCCCATTGGCTAAGAAGAAAACACCCCAGCAGGACGGCCCCAAAAAGGTGGACAATCCCAACGTCATGGGCCTGCGGGCCCAGGTGCTGGAGCAGCCCATCACCCAGACGCTGGAGCTCAACTATATGCCCTACGCCATGTCGGTCATCGTCTCCCGGGCCATCCCGGAGATCGACGGCTTCAAGCCCTCCCACCGCA
>CAJUEC010000001.1:65947-143923 GCA_910585155.1 uncultured Oscillospiraceae bacterium | reverse complement strand
GCACGTTCACCCGGGAGAACAGCTGGGGGGTGGAGATGGAGAAGGGGGGCTTGCAGATGACGATGTGGCAGGGGGGCAGGGCGGGGAGCGGGGTGAGGAGCTCCCCCCGGCCCTCCGCCAGGGCGGCCCCGCCCAGCACGCAGAAGGGCACGTCGGAGCCCACCGACTCCCCGATTTGGGCCAGCTGGACGCCGCTCAGCCCCGCCCCGGTGAGGGCGTTCATGGCCCGGAGGACGGCGGCGGCGTCGGCGCTCCCGCCGGCCAGTCCAGCGCACACCGGGATATGCTTTTGGATGTCCACGTCCACCTGCTCCTCCCGGCCCACTGCCTGGCGGAAGGCGGCGGCCGCCGCCTGGGCCAGGTTTTTCCGCCCGGTGGGCAGAAAGCGCAGATCGGTGACCGCGCTGCCCTCCGGCCCCCGGGCCGGGGTCACGGTGAGCTGGTCCGCCAGGGTGACGGCCTGCATCACCATTTGGAGGTCGTGGTAGCCGTCCTCCCGCCTGCGGAGGATATCCAGGGTGAGGTTGATTTTCGCGTTGGCAAAAAGCTCCATAGCCGTCTCCTTATTTGTTTAGGTTAGGAAATCTTTTATTTCCGCCGCAATCCGCTCATATTCAAAATCGTGGACATAGTGGCCGCAGTCCAGCTCAATCACCTGCGCATCCCCGCATTCTGCCGCGAATCCGGCCTGAATGGCCCGCCAAGCCTCCTTTGAAAACCCGGTGCCGCCGCTTCCGTCGGAGCAGAACAGCAGGAACGGGATCTGCGGTATTCCGCCTCCGGCCACGGTCTCCGCGTTGTCCTTGACGCACAGGGCCTCATTTACCATGTCGCTGGTCATGGTGCGGCGGTAAAATATGGCGCGGTAGATGGCCTGCTCGTCCTCGGACAGCGCCCCGCTCTGGATGGCGGCGCTGTCCGAAAGGCCGGGGATGAACCGGGTCAGCCCCACAGCCCCGCCAAATTGCAGCGCTTGCAGAACAGGCCCGCTGATTGTCATTTCCCCATAGGCTGCGGGGGTGGACATGTCCAGGCCAATGATGGCCTCCACCTCATCGGGGTACTGCTGCGCCCAGTATACCGCCTCGATCCCGGACATGGAGTGGGGGCACAGGACATAGGGGGGCTCCAGTCCCGCCTGTGTCAGGGCGGCGCGCGTGTGTTCCAGCATGACGCCGATGTCCCGGCTCTTATTGGTGATGTCGCTGAATCCGTAGCCGAACTTTTCCACCACCGCGATTTGATACGCACTGGTGAGCTGGGAATACAGCGCCTTGAAGTCCAGGACAGGGGAGCAGGTGCCGCTGCCCGACATCAATACCAGGGTACGCTCTCCCCCGCCCTCCACATAGACGCTCATCCGCGCGCCGTCCACCGTGACCAGATTGGTGAAGGGAGCACAAAGCGGCGCCTCCCGTTTCAGCTGAATGTGGTGATTGAGCGCGCATGCGGCCAGCAGCAGCACAAGGACCCCGCCCATGACCGCGAGGATTTTGAGTGCTTTTTTCATGCTTCCTCCCCGCGCAGGGCGCTGGCGGCGGCCTCCGCCATGGCCTTCCGGTCCAGAGGGCGGTCCAGGAAATGCTCCAGCGCCAGCACCGCCTGATTCACCAGCATGGGAAGGCCGTTCAGCGTGGGCAGCCCCCGGCGCTCCGCCTGGGCCAGCAGCTCGGTCTGGGCCGGGTGGTAGATGAGGTCGAACACCCCCGCCCCCTGGGGCAGGGCGTCCAGGAAGGAAAAATCCTCAAACTGGCGCCCACAGCCCGCCATGCCCAGGCTGGTGCAGTTGACCAGCAATTGGGACTGCGCCGCCAGGCGGCGGAGGGTGGCCGGGTCAAACCCGGCGGGCGCCAGCGCCTGACACCGGTACTGGCCGCACAGGGCCTCCGCCCGCTCCGCGGTCCGGTTGCACACCCACACCCGCTCCGCTCCCGCCTGGGCCAGCCGGAAGGCCACCGCCTTGGCCGCGCCCCCCGCCCCCAGCAGCGCCACGTTCCGGGCGGGCCACAGCCCCGCCCCCTCCAGCGCCGCCTGGGCCCCGCCCCCGTCGGTGTTGAAGCCGATCCACTTTCCCCCTCGAAGGCAGACGGTGTTCACCGCCCCGCACAGGGCGGCGTCCCCGTCCAGCCAGTCCAGCAGGGGGAGCAGGTCCTCCTTGTGGGGCATGGTGGCGTTGAAGCCGGTGACGCCGTTCTCCCGGGCCCAGCGCAGATAGTCCGGCAGCTCCCCCCGGCGGACCACCTGGGGGGTATAGGATACGTCCAGCCCCAGCGCCCCCAGCATGGCCCCGTGGATGACGGGGGACTTGGAGTGGAGCACCGGGTCGCCGATGACCTGCAATTTCATGTGCCGCCCTCCAAAAACCAGTCCATGGCCATGAGGTAGCCTTGGAACCCGTGGCCGTACAGCTGGCCCACGCAGGCCGGGGCGGTGACGGACACCGCCCGGAAGGGCTCCCGCTGGTCGATGTGGCTGATATGCACCTCGTAGGCGGGCACGTCCACCGCCTTCAGCGCGTCCAGAATGGCGTAGCTGTAGTGGGTGTAGGCCCCGGGGTTGATGACGATGGCGTCGTACACCCCGTCGGCTTCCTGGATGGCGTCGATGATGGCCCCCTCGTGGTTGGACTGGAAGCAGCGGGCGGTGGAGCCATGGGCGGCGGCGTGGTCCTGAATGAGGGCGCACAGGGCGTCGTAGCTCTGGTCGCCGTAGATCCCCGGCTCCCGCCTGCCCAGCAGGTTCAGGTTGGGGCCGTTGATGATGAGGAATTTCATGACTGGGACACCTCCAAGTAAATGGTGGAAATCAGGCGTTCAGCCTCCTGGGGGCCGTCCCCGCAGGGGATGATGTAGTCCGCCCAGCGGTGGTAGCTGGGGGAGCGGCGGGCATAACGCTCCAAAAAGTCCTCCCGCCCCCCCTGGGCCAGGGGGCGGCCGGACACGTCCAGCCCGTAGTAGGTCTCCCCCGGGTCCCGGTCCAGCCAGAATACCAGGCCGTTTTCCTTCAAAGCGGCGATAGCCCCCTCCTGCATGGGCAGGCCCCCGCCGCAGGCGATCACCAGCCCCTGCCGCCCGGACAGCTCCCGGCACAGCTCCAGCTCCAGCGCCCGGAACCCCTCCTCGCCGTCCTGGGAGAATATGTCCGGGATGGAACGGCCCTGCCGCTGCTCAATGAGGGCGTCGGTGTCCGCCAGCTCCCGGCCCAGCCGTTGGGCCAGCAGGCGGCCCACGGTGGTCTTGCCGCTGCCCATCATGCCGATCAACACGATGTTTTTTTCCATGGCCCGCTCCTCTCTCCAAAATGTTTCACGTGAAACACTCGTTCTTATTCCTGCCCCAGATTGGAGGGGAACCAGCCCAGCACCCGGAACTCCCCGGTGGTCTGGGCCAGCTCGTGGAGGGCGTCCTCCACAGCGGGGCTGCCCGGCTCCCCGGTGAACTCCAGAAAGAACATGTACTCCCAGCTCCGCCCGGGCAGGGGGCGGGACTC
This sequence comes from uncultured Oscillospiraceae bacterium, assembly GCA_910585155.1. Lineage (GTDB taxonomy): Bacteria > Bacillota > Clostridia > Oscillospirales > Oscillospiraceae > Enterenecus. The sequence continues at coordinate 140,434 of CAJUEC010000001.1, read as the reverse complement.
CAGCTTCACCATGTTCAGCCCGTGGACGGAGAAGACGGTGAGCACCTCGTGGAGGGACCCGGCCTGGTGGGGCAGGACAAAGAGGGTGCTGATCTTGTCCGCGCCGGGGCGCAGCTCCAGCCGGGGGGACACCACCACAAACCGGGTGGTGTTATGGGTGTTGTGGTTGACGCCCCGGGCCAGGATCTCCAGCCCGTAGATCTCCGCCGCCCGCGCCGAGCAAATGGCGGCCTTTGTCAGGTCGCCGCTGTCCGCCACCATTTTGGCCGACCCGGCGGTGTCCGCCTGGGGGACCTGCTTCCAGCCCGGATGGGCGTTGAGATACCGCTCGCACTGAAACAGCCCCTGCTCGTGGGAATAGACGTGGGTGATCCCTTCCAGAGAGGCCCCGGGCAGGGCCATGAGGCAGTGCTCCACCCGCACCGTGGTCTCCCCCACCATGTAGCACTCGTACTGGGTGAGCAGGTCGCAGATCTGCCGGATGGCCCCGGTGGAGCTGTTCTCGATGGGCAGCACGGCGTAGTCCGCCCGTCCCTCCCGCAGGGCCAGGAAGCAGTCCTCGAACTGCTCCAGCCCGGCGGTGTCCGCGCCCGGGCCGAAGAAGTCCAGCGCCGCCTGCTCGCTGTAGGCCCCCGGCTCCCCCTGGTACACCACCCGGGGGGCGGAGACGGGGGAGCGCTGGGCGCTTTGGGCCTGCCGCCAGCGCAGGACGCCGGGGTTGTCCGGCCCCTGGCCCAGCAGGTCCCGCTGCTGCCGCCGGGACAGGGCCATGATGGTCTGGTACAGGGTGATGACGGCGGGGCGCAGCTCCTCCCCGGCCAGCTCCCCCTTGTTGCGGAGCACCTGGCGCTCCCGCTCCTGGTCCAGCACCGGGATGCCCCGCTCCCGCTTGTACGCCCCCACCCGGGCGGTCACGTCCATCCGCCGGCGGAACAGCTCCACCAGCTCCCGGTCGATGGCGTCGATGTCCCGGCGCAGGTCTTGCAGCTCGTCCATCAGCGGTACCTCTCCTTCAGCTCGGCGTAGTGCTCCGCGTTGCGGCGCAGGCCGGCAATCTCCGCTTCCGTGAGGGGCCGGACCACTCGGGCGGGGCTGCCCAGCACCAGGGAGCCGTCGGGGGCGTCCATCTTCCCCGTCACCACGGCCCCCGCCCCCACCATGCAGTTTCTGCCGATTTTGGCGAAGTCCAGCAGGGTGGCGCCCATGCCCACAATGGTGTTGTCCCCCACCTGGGCCCCGTGGACGATGGCCCCGTGGCCCACCGAGACGTATTCCCCCAGCACCGTGGGGGCCTTCTCCGAGTGGAGGACGGCGCAGTCCTGGACGTTGCAGCCCGCCCCCAGGGCGATGGGCCTGCCGTCCCCCCGTAGCACGGCGTTGAACCACACCGAGCAGCCCTCGCCCAGGGTCACATCTCCCACCACCGCCGCGCCGGGGAGGATGACCACGCCCTCATCTGTTTGACGCAGAGTTTTTAAATCCATATTTGATTCCTCACAGTTTTCTTTTTGCCTCGCCCCAGAGGGGACAGCCCGCAGTTGTCAGATTCCCAATAGTTCACAGGCAGCCAGCGCCGCCGCCGCCTCGATCACCGGCACCGCCCGGTGGACCACACAGGGGTCGTGCCGCCCCTGGAGCTCCAGCACGGCGTTCTCCCCCTTCGCCAGGTCCACGGTGAACTGCTGCCGGGCGATGGAGGGGGTGGGCCGCAGGGTGACCTCAAACACCAGGGGCATTCCGTTGGTGATGCCGCCGTTGATCCCCCCGGCGCAGTTCTGCTCCCCCTTCACCGAGCCGTCCCCGTCCACGTACAGCGGGTCGTTGGCCTCCGACCCCCGCATGAGGGCGAAGGCCACCCCCGCGCCAAAGGCCACCGCCTTCACCGCCGGGACGGCGAACAGGTATTGGGAGAAAATTCCCTCGGCATTGCGGCCAAAATCCGGCTCCCCCAGCCCGGGGGGCAGGCCGAACACACCGCACTCAATGGCTCCGCCCACCGAATCCAGATCGTTTTTGGCCTCCAGAATCGCGGCCTGCATCTCCCCGCCCTTCTCGTCGTTGAGGACGGGGAAGTCCTTGGCGGCGGCGGCCCGCAGGGATTCCCAGTCCTCCAGGGCGTCGTCGCCGATGCCGTAGATGGAGGAAATGTGGGCCCCCACAAAGACGCCCCGCTGTGCCAGCGCCTGCTTGGCCACCCCCCCGGCGAACACCAGGGGTGCGGTGAGCCGCCCGGAGAAGTGCCCGCCCCCCCGGTAGTCGTTGAACCCGCCATAGCGCACATGGGCGGCGTAATCGGCGTGGCCAGGGCGGGCAAGGTCCTTGGTGCGGGCGTAGTCCGCCGAGCGGGTATCGGTGTTTTCCATGACGGCGCACAGGGGCGCGCCGGTGGTACGGCCCTCAAACACGCCGGAGAGGATCCGGGGCTCATCCGCCTCCCGCCGGGCGGTGGACAGGGGGCTTTTCCCCGGGGCCCGGCGGGCAAGATCAAAGCGGACGGCGTCCAGGTCCAGCTCCAGCCCCGGGGGGACGCCCTCCAGCACCACGCCGATGGCGGGGCCGTGAGACTCGCCGAAAATGGAATATTTCATGGTTTTATAACTCCTTGTGGTGGGATTTGCCGCCGGGAGCCGGGCGGACATAGACCGCCTCCGTGCAGTCGAATTCCCCGGTGGCCCGGAAGCCGCACCCCTCGTAGAGCCGCACCGCCCGGGTGTTCCCCGGCTCCACCGTGAGATAGATCTCTCTGGGCCCGTACAGGGCGTACATCTCCTCCAGCACCAGGGGGAGGGCCTGGGCCCCCAGCCCCCGGCCCTGGCAGTCCACGTCGATCATATACCGGCACAGCAGGGGGACGTTCCCCCACTCCTCCCACAGCCCGAAAAAGGCAAAGCCCACGGGCCTGCCGTCGGAACAGATCAGGCGGCAGGTCCAGGCGGGGTCATAGGCGGCCTGGAGCAGGGAGAAGGCGTTGCTGGTCACCCACTCCTGGTCCAGGGGGTTGAGCCGCTCCCGGTCGGTGGTGAGCAGGGCGGCCTGCTTCCAGTTGTCCGGGCCGATGGGGGCCAGGGACAGGTCGTAGCGCCGCTCTATTTTTCCTCCCAGCCGTTCAAAGTCCTCCCAGAAGCCGGGGTAGGACTTGGCCACGCATTCCGCCGCGTTGATTGTCACGGGATGATTGCAGCGGACAGCGGCAATGGCCGCCATCATGGCGATGCGGTGGTCGTTGAAGCTGTCCACCGTGACGCCCCCGGCCAGCGTTTCTTTGCCCCGAATTTCCAGGAAGTCCGGCCCTTCTGTGACGTCCGCGCCCATGGCGTTGAGCACCGCCGTGACGGAGGAAAGCCGGTCGCTCTCCTTGAGCCGCAGGCGGGCGGCGTTGATGAGCCGGGTTACGTTGCCGCCGGGGCAGAGGGCCGCCATGGCCGCCAGAGGGGGGACCAGGTCGGGGCAGCCGGACACGTCGTAGTCATTGCTCCCCATAAAGAATTGGTCGAAGTAATCCGCCATCACCCGGTCGCCCTGGGTGGAGCGGAAGTTCAGTCCGCTCACGTTCACGTCCGACAGATACATGGCCGCGTACCAGAACGCCGCCTGGGACCAGTCCCCCTCCACCTGAACCTTCGCGGCCCGGTAGGTCTGGTTTCCCTGGGGGTGGTACTGGGGGGGCAGGGACATGGTAACGGGCATCTCCACCCCGAACTGGCCCATGGCCTGGAGGGTCATCTGGATATAGCCCTCGCTCTCCAGGGGGGTGGTGGGGATGATGGCCGAGGGCCCGTTCAGCAGGGGCAGGGCGAACAGCAGCCCAGTGAAAAACTGGGAGGACACATCCCCCGGCAGGCGGTATTCCCCGGGGGCGAGCGTTCCCGCCACGGTGAGCGCGCCGTCCTTCAGCTCATAGAAAATGCCCTTCTCGTCGAAGAGGTCAAAATAGGGCCTCAGCGGCCGCTCCATCAGCCGCCCCCGGCCGGTGAAGATTCCCCCGCCCCGCACCGCCAGCGCGATGGGGATCAGGAAGCGCAGGGTGGAGCCGCTCTCTCCGCAGTCCAGCCGGGGATAGGCCATGCGCCGCAGGGGGGACATGGCGTTGGCCCCCATGCCCCGCACCGTGACAGTGCTCCCCGCCCAGGAAAACCCCGCCCCCAGCTCCTCCAGGCAGTTGACGGTGGCCTCGATGTCCTGGGAGCGGGCCATATTGGTGATCATGCTCTCCCCGTGGGCCAGGGCGGCGGCGATGAGCAGGCGGTGGCTCTGGCTCTTGGACGGGGGCGGGGTAACGGTCCCGGACAGTCTGCCGGGGGTGATGGTGACGTTCATGGCGGTTTCCTCCTGACTGTAGAGCATCTGTAGGGGCGGGGCTTGCCCCGCCCGTTGTACCGAAATGCTCGTTGTTTTGCGGGAGGGGCAAGCCCCTCCCCTACAATATGCGGGGATCAAGCAGCCCCATGAGCTGTGCCTTGGGCAGCTTGTGGGGGACGGCATGGCCGATTTTGTCCAGCAGAATCAGGGTGATGTCCGCCCCGGCCCCCTTTTTGTCCAGGCCGACGGCGGCGGCGTAGTCCTCCATTGAACAGGGAATGGAGGTGGGCAGGCCCAGGGCGGCCAGCGCGCCCTCAATGCGCCCCGGCACCTCCGACCGGGTGACCCCCAGCGCCGCCCCCAGCTTTGCCGCGGCGCACATGCCCGCCGCCACCGCCTGGCCGTGGCTCCACTGGGTATAGTGCCCCGCCAGCTCGTAGGCGTGGCCCAGGGTGTGGCCGAAGTTGAGGAGCATCCGCAGGCCGGTGTCCCGCTCGTCCTCCATGACAACCTTTCGTTTTATATCGCAGCAGGTATACAAAATGTGTTCAATATCTGCCGTCAATTCGGGGCGGGAGGGCCGGGCGGTGAGAAAATTAAAAAATTCAGCGTCCCAAATGCAGCCGTACTTGACCACCTCCGCCATGCCGTCCATGAACTGGGGCAGGGGCAACGTGTCCAGCGTGTCCGGGTCCATAAGCACCAGTTTGGGCTGGTGGAAGGCCCCGGCCAGATTTTTGCCGTGCTCCAGGTCCACCGCCACCTTCCCCCCCACGGAGGAGTCCACCTGGGCCAGCAGGGTGGTGGGGATCTGGACAAAGGCCACCCCCCGGAGGATGGTGGCGGCGGCAAAGCCCGCCAGGTCCCCCACCACCCCGCCCCCCAGGGCGATGACCCCGTCGGTGCGGGTGAGGCCGAAGTGCATCAGGTATTCCCACAGCTCCACAAGGTGTGCGGCGTCCTTGCTTTTCTCTCCGGCGGGAATCACAAACAGCCCCACCTGGAAGCCGGCCAGCTGCAAGCCGGCCTTGACCTGGTCATAGCAGAGGGGGTGGACGTTGGTATCGGTGACCACCGCCAGCTTGCGGGCCTTTGGCAGGACGGCCCGCACCCGCTCCCCCGCCTGGGAGAGCAGGCCCCGCTGAATTAAAATATCGTACTCCCGGCCCGGCAGGGCAACGGTGAGGGTTGTCATGTCAAATACCCCTTTCTGTAGGGCGGGGGCAATGTGTGCCAGCGGCACACGTTCATCGCCGACCCAGTCGGAGACGGGATTCCTGCCCCGCCCGCCATTACACCAATTTCTTCCCCATCAACTCAATGAGCGGGTTCAGCTTCCCCATGAGATGCCGGAACTTCTCCGGCGTCAGGGACTGGGCCCCGTCGCACTTGGCGCAGGGCGGGTCGTTGTGCACCTCCACCATCAGGCCGTCCGCCCCCACCGCCACGGCCGCCATGGCCAGGGGCTCCACCATCCAGTACATCCCGGCGGCGTGGGAGGGGTCCACCACGATGGGCAGGTGGCTCATCCTCCGGATGGCCGGGATGGCGGACAGGTCCAGGGTGTTGCGGGTATAGGTCTCAAAGGTCCGCACACCCCGCTCGCACAAAATCACGTTCTCGTTGCCCGCGGCCATGATGTACTCCGCCGACATGATCCACTCCTCGTAGGTGTTGGACAGCCCCCGCTTGAGCAGCACCGGCTTGGACAGCTTACCCACTTCTTTGAGCAGGTCGAAGTTCTGCATGTTCCGGGCCCCCACCTGCACCAGGTCCACCTTTTCCTCAAACAGCTGGCAGTACCGGGGGGCCATGATCTCGGACACGATGGGCAGGCCGGTGTCCGCCTTGGCCTCCAGCAGCAGCTCCAGCCCGTCGGTGCCCATGCCCTGGAAGGAGTAGGGCGACGTGCGGGGCTTGAACGCGCCCCCCCGCAGCAGGGCGGCCCCGGCGTCCTTCACGTTCCGGGCCACCCCCACGATCTGCTCCTCGCTCTCCACCGAGCAGGGCCCGGCGATGACGGTAAACCGGTCCCCGCCGCCGATGGGCACGCCGGATACGTCCGCCACCGTGTCCGCCGGGTGGAATTTGCGGTTTGCCTTTTTGTAGGGCTCCTGTACCCGCATGATCCGTTCCACGTCGTCGTTCATGGAGAGCTTGTCCATGTCGATGTGGGCGGTGTCCCCCACCAGCCCCAGAATGGAGCAGCCCACCCCGTTGGTGACGCCCACGGCGACGCCGTGATCCCGCTCCAGCTGGGCCACCAGCGTTTGAATTTTCTCCTGGCTCACGCCCGGTTTCATGACGATAACCATAAAATTTCCCCCTTTTTCAATAAAAAGAAGCCCATGGGCCGCAGAGCGCGGGCCATGAGCTTCCCAAAATGCAGATTCAGGCGGGGTTCAATCCCCCTGGCTCACGCGCCGCGTCTCTCCACGCCAAAGCAGCCGAACCCGTAAAATCGAGTCCAGCCATAGCCGGCGGTGAAGCTGTGGGCGGCGGAAGCAGTCATGGGAATACCTCGCTGACAATGGATTTGGAGACATTATATCCTTTCCCGCAGCAAAATGCAAGGGTTTTTTGTCGCCCTCACTCCGCTGGGGCTGCGGAGGGGGTGCCCAGCACGGTGAGGCTGGCCGGGTCGAAGGTCATAGTCACCGCCTCCTCGGACAGACCCATGAACTCGTACACCTCAAACTCCACAGGGGAGGCGGTGTTGGGCAGCAGGAAGGCGCACTGCACGTCGGTGCTGGCGCCGGGGCGCAGCTCCTTCAGGGAGGTGCCGGAGGTGTACTGGGGGTTGCTGGACAGCAGGATGGCGGTGTCCAGCTGCACGCCGTCCTGGAAGGCCCGCTCGGTGAAGGCGGTCATGGCGTTGATGGTGGCCTGGCTGTTGTTGGTCCAGGTGTAGGTGATGAGGATGGCGGGATTGCCCTCATAGTCCTGGGTGACGATGGCGCTTTGAATCTCCACGAAGTAGTCGCCCAGGGTGCCGGGCTCCGCCTGGGCGCTGGGGGAGGGCTCCTCACCGGGGGAGGGCTCCTCGCTGGGGGAGGGCTCCTCGCTGGCGGCGGGCTGGGAGGGGGCCTCCGAGGCCGGGGGGGTGGGGCCGGCCTCCTGGCTCTGGGCGGGGGGCGGGGTGGCCTGGGCGGGGTTCTGGCCGTTCACCGCCGACACCGCGAAATAGATCACCAGCCCCAGTATGAACACCCCCACCACCGCCAGCAGGGCGATGAGCACGGCGTTGAGGATGCCGCCGCCCTCCGGCTCGCTCTCCTCCTCCGGCTCCCGCAGGGGCATCCGATAGAAGAAGGCCCCCAGCACCTGCTTGAGGTAGTTTTTGGCCTCCCGCTCGGGGAGGGCGTCAATGGCGGCGTTGCGCTTCTTGGGGTTGCGCTCCAAAATCACCTGCTTCAGGGGGGTGATGGTCTGGGGCCGCTGGGCGGGGCCCATGGGGATGGACACGTCGTTATCGCCGTACCCACCGATGCCGATGTCCAGCAGGGCCAGAAAGGCGCACAGCGCGCACCAGGCCGCCCAGATGGCCAGATCGGCGAAGTCCCCCGCCATCACAAAGCCGATGACGGCCCCGATGCCGTACAGGATGGCCATGGCGATATCCCCGCCCCGGCTGCCGTTGTGGGTGGCCAGGGCCACGATGCCGCCGGTGAGCAGGGTGATGGCCACCACCACGCCGGCGGTGCCGGAGGACTGCCCATTTTGAGACAGGATATTCCACATCCCCGCGAAAAAGGATTGAAACACCACAAACAGGCTGACGGCGATGGACAGCACTCCAGATACAATCTTCCAGATTCTCATGGGCAAGCCCTCCCAATTTTACTAGTATGCAGTTTATGCCGAAACGGGGACAATGTCAATGGAAATTGTAAAAATGGCGGAGCGGGCGCGGCCCGCGGGAAAAAGGGGGCGCGGAGCAAAAAAACCCCTTGCGCCCGGGGCTCTTTTGCCGTATCATAAGGTCGATAACGGTTGAAATTCCCCAGATCCAGGCGGACGGCCCCGGGCCGGCCCGCCATCCTGTCCCATAACGGAGGAAAGGCGCGGGAGCAGCCCATGGAAGAGCTCATATTTTACCAGCGCATGAACCGAGGCCGGCACCCCGAGGGCGCTGGCCCGGAGCAGAGCGAATACTGCATATTTTACGGCCCCATCCGGGAGCCGGTGGTCCGGCAGCGGATCCTCGGCGACGAGCAGAGCCTCACCCTGGAGCTGCTCTACGGGGGGGAGGACCTGCCGGGGGAGCTGCGCCTGCGCCAGGCAGGGAGCAATCTGGTGATCGAGGAGTCCCCCCAGGGGCTGTTCCGGGAGTTTTTGGAGGAGCGCAGCGTCAAGTATCTGGGCCAGGGGCTGATGTATGCCCTCCAATTCGCCATCGCCCAGCTGTCCGCCCTGGTGGAGCAGGGGGTGGAGGACATGAAGCTGCTGGAGAACAGCCTGGACAGCCACATCGACAACAGCGGAACCTACCGCATTCTGGACTTCCGGCGCAAGTACACCGAGTACGGCGGTCGGGTCATCGGCCTCAAGGAGATCATCGCCCGCATCGACAAGGGGTACTTCCCCATGCAGATGCAGAACAGCTACGTGCTCCAGGGGCAGGTGGCGCTGGAGTTCCGCTTCCTGGAGGAGCGGTACGAGCTGATCAAGAACACCGTCATCAAGGACCTGGACACCTACACCTCCATTGTCAACAACAACATCAACCGCAACGCCCGGCTGCTCAGCCTGGTTTCCCTGGGGGCGGTGGCGCTGAACTTCATGTTCGGCGGACTGCTGGCGGTGAACCCGGTGATCGGCATTGTGGGCGGCGTGGTCATCGGCGGGGTGACCGCGGGGGCGGCGGTGTCCTACCGGGCGGGGGGCATCCACAATGCGATCCAGCTGGGCCGGGACCGCCTCCGCCCGGCGCTGGGGGCCAAGCCCCTCCGCCAGCTCCCCGACGGAGAGGAGGTCCCCGCTGGGGACGGCCCGGAGCCCCGCGCCCAGGGCACAGAGGGGCAGGAGGACGGACAGCCGTAGGGGGCCCGTTAGATGAGCCCTGTTTTTCATCCGCCGAGGCGGCGCGGTCCCCATGGGCCGCGCCGCTTTTTTGTCAATTTTGCGGGGTAGTCAAAAATGGCCGCTTCGCGCAAAAAAACACCGTTCGAACTCAAAATAAAGCGTTGTGTACGGGTATTTTTTTGTTATAATGAAACTACATTTCCATCATCATCCAAGGCAGTCCGCCCGCTCGGAGGCAAATGGCGCAATATGCGATCTAGGGAGGCGAAAAAGCAATGGGAGAGTTCAAAAAAATATCGGAACAGGTTGACGTGGAGCTGCTCCAGTCCATCCAGGACAAGTGCTCCAAGGCCATGGGGCTGGCCTTTGTCACCGTGGATTACAAGGGCCGGCCCATCACCCGGTACAGCGGCTTCACCCACCACTGCATGCTGGGGCGGGACCTCCAGGGCTTTTCCGAGATGTGCGAGCAGTGCGACGCCCACGGCGGGCTCCACGCCGCCATCACAGGGCAGCCGTACATCTACCGCTGCCACGCGGACCTGGTGGATTTCGCCGTACCGCTGATCCTGGACGACAACTACCTGGGCTCAGTGATGGGCGGCCAGGTGCGCCTCACCGACGCGGAGGAGCGGGAGCTGGAGTACATCATCCCCCGGGCCAACTGGTGCAAGAATGAGGCCATGGGGGAGGCCTACCGCCACGTGCGGGAGATGACCTATGACAAGCTGCTGGCCTCGGTGCAGGTGGTGCGGGACATGTTCCTCTACGCCATGCAGGATCACCGGGCCCGGGGCCCCGCCCGGCCCCAGGAAGGCCGGGGCCAGGAGCAGGCCGAGGAGCAGGCCGCCCGGTCCGACCTGGAGCTGTCCATCCGCCGGCAGGAGCGCACCGCCCTGTGGCAGCAGGAGTCGTCGGACCAGTTCTTTTTTGTGATGAACCTGATCACCCAGCTGGCCTACCGGGAGGGGGCGTCCCAGACCGGGGAGGTGGCCCTGGACTTTGCCGACATCATCCGCTACACCATTGAGACGGAGCGCAAGCTGTCCTCCCTGGGGGAGGAGCTGAACTACGCCGAGGCCTACCTCCGGGTGCAGAAGGCCTGGTGGGGGGAGATGCTGGACTACCGCGTGTCGGTGCAGAAGCAGTACTGGGGGATCAACTGTCCGTTTCTCATCTTCCGGACCATTGTGGAGATGGTGCTCCAGTCCTTCGGCGGCGAGGAGGAGCAGCGGCGGGTTCAGATCGAGGCGGAGGAGAGCGGCAAGGAGCTGCTCCTGCACATACTGTCCAACAGCGGAGGGGTGACCCCGGAGGAGATGGAGAGCCGGGCGGACGCCTATTTGATGAAGGAGCACAGCTCCCTGCGGGACCTGAACCGAAACCTGAAGCGGGTGATGGGGAAGGGATGCGACCTGTCCGTCGGCCGCCGGAGCGACGGGCAGACGGGCTGCGACATCCGGCTGAGACTGCCCATGAAATGGCGGTGACGCGGGCGCGGCGGGATCGCGGGAGAGGGGGCTGAGGCCATGTGCCGCATTTTGATTCTGAATGAAAACAAGCTGGAGCGGGAGAACGTCCGGAAAATCCTAGGCCAGGGACTGCCGGAGGCGGAGCTGCTGGCCGCCGCCGCCCCGGGGCAGGTGCTGGACCTGCTGGGAGAGGGGCCCGCCAGCCTGTTCATCGCCGACGTGCCCTGGTTCGACCTGGCCCACTGCGACGTGATCGCTTCCGCCAAGGAGCTGGCCCCCGAAATGCCCATTCTGGTCACCTCCACGGGGAAGCGGGGGGACATCGTGGCCAATGTGTGGCGGCTGGGGGTGGAGGACTACCTGCTCAAGCCCTACCGCCCGGAGTGGCTGGTGGCGGCGGCCCGGGTGATGATGCAGTGGGGCGGCAGGGCGGCGGGCGAGTGGGAAAAGGAGCACCGGGAGCGGTACCTGAAGCTGGCCGCCGAGCACATGCAGACCTTCCGCTATAAAAAATGCACCAACACCACAAAAGATTACCTTGATTCCCTGTACGAGCAGACGGATGATATAGATGTGATCCGCTTCAGCGCGCTGCTCTTCGCCGAGGGGCTGGCACGGCTGGGCAATTCCCTGGGCCCCTCCGCCCAGCTGAAGCTGTCCGCCGTGATGGAACGCTTCCGCCTGCGCTTCGACCAGCAGGGCCGCAAGTATGACACCTTCCTGGTGCTGGAAAAGATGTGGGGGATCATCTTCGACGCCATCGACGAGGACCGATGCTACGCGGTCAGCGACGAACAGCGGGTGCTCAACTATGTGGACCGCAACGTGAAGGAGGGCATCGGCCTGGACGAGGCGGCGGAGTACGCCAACATGAGCTCCAGCTATTTCAGCAAGTTTTTCAAGCGGATCACCGGCGTAAATTTCATCACCTACATGATGGACGGCAAAATCAGCGCCGCCAAGAGCATGCTGACGGACACGGACATGCCCGTGGTCAACATCGCCTACGAGCTGTCCTACAGTGAGACCAACTATTTCGGCAAGGCCTTTAAGAAAAAGGTGGGGCTCACCCCCACCGAGTACCGGGAGCGGCACCGCAAAAGCCGGCGGGAGGCTCTGGGGAGCCGCTGAGGCCCGCCCTGCGGGCCGGCCCCAATCAGGCGCGGACAGGCGCGGGGAGGTTATGGGATGCAGGAATTCAGCTTCAGCACCAGAGTATACTTCGGGGAGGGCGCCCTGGAGCGGCTGCGCCGGGTGGAGGACAAGCGGGTGCTCATCGTCACCGACCGCTTCATGAGCCAGCTGGGGGTGGCCGGGCGGGTGGCCTCCTTCCTCACCCGCTGCCAGGTCAGCGTGTTCGACGGGGTGGTGCCCGACCCGCCTGTGGAGGTGGTCGCCGCCGGGGTGGAGGCCTTCCGGGCCTGCGGGGCCCAGGCGGTGGTGGCCGTGGGGGGCGGCTCCACCATCGACGCGGCCAAGGCCATCCGGGCCATCGCCAAGCAGGCGCTGGGCGTGGACACCGACAAGATGGAGTGCTTTGCCGTCCCCACCACCAGCGGCACCGGCTCCGAGGTGACGGACTACGCCGTCATCACCGACCAGGCCAAGGGCGTCAAATACCCCCTGGCCAGTCAGGCCCTGCGGCCCATGGTGGCCATACTGGACCCGGAGCTCACCGTGTCCGCGCCCCCCTCGGTGACGGCGGACGCGGGGATGGACGTGCTCACCCACGCCCTGGAGGCCTACGTATCCACCGGCTGTAACGACTTCTCCGACGCCATGTGCGAGAAGGCAGTGTCCCTGGTGTTCCGCTTCCTCCCCCTGGCGGTGGCCGACGGGAGCGACCTGCTGGCCCGGGAGAAGATGCACAACGCCTCCTGCATGGCGGGGCTGGCCTTCAATTCCGCCGGGCTGGGGCTGAACCACGGCATGGCCCACGCCATCGGCGGCAAGCTGCACATCGCCCACGGGCGGATCAACGCCATCCTGCTGCCCAAGATTCTGGCCTTCAACGCGGACCTGGCCACGGTGCACAAGGGGGAGTACTGCGTGGCGGCCCGGAAGTACCAGCGCATGGCCAAGGTGCTGGACCTGCCCGCCCCCAACGTGCGCCTGGGGGTGACCAACCTGATCCACGAGGTGGAGAAGCTCAACCGTAGGATCGGCATACCCGCCACGCTGAAGGCCCAGGGAACAGACCTGGACAGGGTGCGGGAGCTGCGGGAGGAGCTGGTGTCCGCCGCCCTGGCCGACGCCACCACCGCCTCCAGCCCCCGGCGGGCCGAGGCGGCCCAGGTGGAACGAATCCTCGCCGAGATCATGGGATAACTCCCGGAAAACCGCAAAATTCGGGACATTCGGACAAGAGACCCGCCCCGCAGCGGCCCGCTGCGGGGCGGGTCTCTTGCATTTGGGGAAAAATCTTGGCGGAAACGGAGAAATTGCCCCGAGGAGTAAAAATTCGACTTGGGGAGAATGGACAAAAAAGTACCTGCTGGGGTCAAGAAAATCTGGTCCCGCCTTCTGTATAATGTAACATGGCAGGCCCGTGCAGGCCGCACGCCCCGCAGGGGCGGGATGCGCCGTGGGCCATCAATAAATCGAAGGAGGCAGCAACATGCAGAAGGAAGCTCTGGGCATGGTGGAAACGAAGGGTCTGGTGGGCGCCATCGAGGCCGCCGACGCCATGGTGAAGTCCGCCAACGTGGCTCTGGTGGGGTACGAGAAGATCGGCTCCGGCCTGGTCACCGTGATGGTCCGCGGCGACGTGGGCGCGGTGAAGGCGTCCGTGGACGCCGGCTCCGTGGCCGCCGAGAAGGTGGGCGAGGTGGTCTCCGTCCATGTCATTCCCCGGCCCCACAGCGACGTGGAGAAGATTCTCCCCCACATGGAGTAACGGCCGCATCCCGGTTCGACAGCTTTCACATCACAAACATCACTTCTAAATGGAGGTAAAACACATGGATGAATTGGTCAGCAAGGTTATGGATGAGGTCATGAAAAAGATCGGCGGCACCGCCGCCGAGGAGAAGTGCGCCTGCGAGGCCAAGTGCAACCTGACCGAGTTTGTGGGCACCGCCATCGGCCACACCATCGGCCTGGTCATCGCCAATCTGGATCACCAGATTCACGACGCCCTGAAGATCGACCCCAAGTACCGCGCCATCGGCATCATCTCCGACCGCACCGGCGCCGGCCCCCAGATCTTCGCCGCCGACGAGGCTGTGAAGGCCACCAACACGGAGTGCCTCATGGTGGAGTGCCCCCGGGACACCGAGGGCGGCGGCGGCCACGGCTGTCTGATCGTCTTCGGCGCTGAGGACGTTTCCGACGCCCGCCGAGCGGTGGAGGTGGCCCTGCGCGAGACCGAGGTCCACTTCGGCGACGTGTACGGCAGCAGCGCCGGCCATCTGGAGTTCCAGTACACCGCCCGCGCCAGCTTCGTGCTGAACAAGGTCTGGAACGCCCCTCTGGGCAAGGCCATGGGCATCATCTCCTGCGCCCCCGCCGGCATCGGCATCCTGTGCGCGGACGCCGCGGTGAAGGCGGCCAACGTCGAGGTGCTGAGCGTGGCGACCCCCGGCAACGGCGGCACCAGCTACTCCAACGAGGTCAACACCTTCTTCTATGGTGACTCCGGCGCGGTGAAGCAGGCCATCATCGCCGCCCGCGATGTGGGTATGCAGGCCCTGAGGACCTTGGAGCCCAGCGAGGAGCTGAAGTCCTCCACCACCCCCTACATCATTTAATCAAGCCGGGAAGGAGCATAAGCTATGAAATCGAAGCGTTTTGAAGCTCTGGCAGCCCGCCCGGTCAACCAGGACGGGTACGTGCAGGAGTGGCCTGAGGTCGGCCTGATCGCCATGAACAGCCCCTTCGACCCCAAGCCCAGCATCAAGATTGAGAACGGCAGAATCGTGGAGATGGACGGCAAGACCCGGGCCGACTTCGACATGCTGGACACCTTCATCGCCGACCACGCCATCCGGCTGGGCAATGCGGAGAAGGCCATGGCCATGGATTCCCTGGACATCGCCCGCAAGATCGTGGACATCAACGTGTCCCGGGACGAGATCCTGGACATCACCCTGTCCGTCACCCCCGCCAAGCTCACCGAGATCGTGGGCAAGCTCACCATCGTGGAGATCATGATGGGCATGACCAAGATGCGCGCCCGCCTGATGCCCGCCAACCAGTGCCACGTCACCAACGTGAAGGACAATCCCGTCCAGATCGCCGCCGACGCCGCCGAGGCCGCTGTCCGCGGCTTCGCCGAGATGGAAACCACCGTGGGCATCGCCCGGTACGCCCCCTTCAACGCCATGGCCCTGTTCGTGGGCGCCCAGGCCGGCCGTCCCGGCATCATGACCCAGTGCGCCCTGGAGGAGGCCACCGAGCTCCAGCTGGGCATGCGGGGCTTCACCACCTACGCCGAGACCATCTCCGTGTACGGCACCGAGCCGGTGTTCATGGACGGCGACGACACCCCCTACTCCAAGGCGTTCCTGGCCAGCTGCTACGCCAGCCGCGGCCTGAAGATGCGCTTCACCTCCGGCACCGGCTCCGAGGTTCAGATGGGCTACGCCGAGGGCAAGAGCATGCTGTACCTGGAGGCCCGCTGCCTGGCCGTCACCAAGGGCGCCGGCGTGCAGGGCACCCAGAACGGCTCCGTGTCCTGCGTGGGCGTGCCCGCCGGCGTGCCCGGCGGCATCCGCGCCATCGCCGCGGAGAACCTGATCGCCATGCTGCTGGACCTGGAGTCCACCACCTCCAACGACCAGACCTTCACCCACTCCGACCTGCGCCGGGTGGCCCGCAGCGTGCCCCAGCTGTTCTCCGGCACCGACTACATCTGCTCCGGCTACTCCGCCACCCCCAACTACGACAACATGTTCGCCGGCTCCAACTGGGACGCGGACGACTACGACGACTGGAACATCATCCAGCGGGACATGCGTATTGACGGCGGTCTGCAGCCCGTCAAGGAAGAGGACGTCATCAAGGCCCGCAACAAGGCCGCCCGGGCCCTCCAGGGGATGTTCCGCGAGCTGGGCCTGCCCCCCATCACTGACGAGGAGGTGGAGGCCGCCACCTACGCCCGGGGCTCCGAGGATATGCCCAACCGCAACGTCAACGAGGACCTGAAGGCCATCGAGGCCATGATGGCCCGGAAGGTCACCGGCGTGGACTTCGTCAAGGCGCTGGACAAGGCCGGCTTCCCCGACGTGGCCCAGAACATCTACAACATGCTCCGCCAGAAGGTGGCCGGCGACTACCTGCACACCGCCTCCATCTTCGACAAGGACTTCCACGTCTTCTCCGGCGTGAACGCCCCCAACGACTACCACGGGCCCATGACCGGCTATCAGCTCAGCGAGGAGCGCTGGGAGCAGATCAAGAACATCCCCAACGCCATCCGGCCGGAAGACATCTAATCAGAGGGAGGGTCGAACTATGAATTTTGATGAAAATATGCTTCGCAGCGTGATTGAAGAGGTTCTCAAGGAGATGGGCGCAGCCTCGACCGCTCCCGCCGCGGCCCCCAAGGCCGCCCCTGTCAGCACCCTGTCCGCCGGCGAAATGACCCTGGCCGACACCGGCGAGGCCGCCCGCGGCGTGGCCCCCGACGAGGTGGTCATCGGCCTGGCCCCCGCCTTCGGCGTGTACCAGCACGAGACCATCATCCACCAGCCCCACAGCAAGGTGCTGCGGGAGATCATCGCCGGCATCGAGGAGGAGGGCATGAAGTGGCGCCTGATCCGGGTGTTCCGCACCTCCGACGTGTCCTTCATCGCCCATGACGCCGCCGAGTACTCCGGCTCCGGCATCGGCATCGGCATCCAGTCCAAGGGGACCACGGTAATCCACCAAAAGGACCTGCCCCCCCTGAGCAACCTGGAGCTGTTCTCTCAGGCGCCGCTGATCGAGATGGACACCTTCCGTCAGATCGGCAAGAACGCCGCCAAGTACGCCAAGGGCGAGGCCCCCACCCCCGTCACCGTGCGCAACGACCAGATGGCCCGCCCCACCTACCAGGCCATCGCCGCTCTGCTCCACATCAAGGAGACCGAGCACTGCGACCGGGACAAGAAGCCCCAGGCCGTCACCGTTTCGTTTAAGTAAAGGGAGGCAGGAACATGGATCAGGAACTCTTGATGAAACAGATCGTGGAGCAGGTTATGGCTGCCATGAATAAGGGCGCCGCTTCCGCTCCCTCTACCCCCGCGGGCGGCAGGATGACCGCCGCCAACTACCCCCTGGCCGAGAAGGAGACCGACAAGCTCAAGACCCCCACCGGCAAGCCCTTTAGCAGCCTGAGCTACGAAAAGGTGCTCTCCGGCGAGCTGACCTCCGACGACATGCGCATCGCCCCCGAGACCCTGGAGTACCAGGCCCAGGTGGCCGAGTCCGTCAACCGGGAGGCCTTCGCGGGCAACCTGCGCCGGGCCGCCGAGCTCATCGCCGTGCCCGACGAGCGCCTGCTGGAGATCTACAACGCCCTGCGCCCCTACCGCTCCACCAAGCAGGAGCTGCTGGACATCGCCAGCGAGCTGGACGGCAAGTACGGCGCCAAGACCGCCGCCGGCCTGGTGCGGGAGGCCGCCGAGGTCTACGAGAAGCGGGACCGGCTGAAGAAGTTCTGAGCAGCCGAAGAGTGAGGAGGCACCGCACATGAAAATCGTTGCAGGCATTGATATCGGCAACGCGACAACGGAAACCGCTCTGGCCAGGCTGGAGGCTGGCAGGCTGGAATTCCTGGCCAGCGGCACGGTGCCCACCACGGGGATCAAGGGGACCCGGCAGAACATCAACGGCATCTTCCACTCCCTGACCCGCGCCCTGGAGACGGCGGGGCTGGAGGTGAAGGACCTGTCCGAGGTGCGCCTCAACGAGGCCGCCCCGGTCATCGGCGACGTGGCCATGGAGACCATCACCGAGACCATCATCACCGAATCCACCATGATCGGCCACAACCCCTCCACCCCCGGCGGCATGGGCGTGGGGGTGGGGGAGACCGTTCTCATCACCGAGCTGGAGGACGCCCCCGGCGGCAAGGACTACATCGCCGTCATCCCCGCCAGCGTGGACTTTGAGGAGGCGGCCCGGCTCATCAACCAGGGCTCCGCCGGCACCCGGCAGGTCACCGCCGCCATCGTGCAGCGGGACGACGGTGTGCTCATCCACAACCGGCTGCACCGCAAGATCCCCATCGTGGACGAGGTGGCCCTGGTGGACAAGGTTCCCCTGGGCATGCGCTCGGCGGTGGAGGTGGCCGGGGTGGGCGGCGTGGTGGAGGTGCTGTCCAACCCCTACGGCATCGCCACATTGTTCGGGCTGTCCTCGGACGAGACCCGGCAGGTGGTGCCCATCGCCCGGGCCCTCATCGGCAACCGCTCGGCGGTGGTCATCAAGACCCCCAGCGGCGACGTGAAGGAGCGCAAGATCCCCGCCGGCACCATGGAGCTGAAGGGCGCCATGCGCACCGTGAAGGTGGACGTGGACGACGGGGCGGACAAGATCATGAAGGCGGTGGAGTCCATCCCCGCCCTGGAGGACGTGCGGGGCGAGCCGGGCACCAACGCAGGGGGAATGCTGGAGAAGGTGCGCCAGGTGATGGCCAACCTGACTGGCCAGCACCCCCGGGACATCCACATCCAGGACCTGCTGGCGGTGGACACGTTCACCCCCCAGAAGGTCCAGGGCGGCCTGGCCAACGAGTTCTCCCAGGAGAACGCCGTGGGCATCGCCGCCATGGTGAAGGCCGACCGCCTCCAGATGGAGGCCATTGCCAAGGAGTTCGCCGCGCAGATCGGCGTGAGCGTGGAGGTGGGGGGCGTGGAGGCCGACATGGCCATTCGCGGCGCCCTGACCACCCCGGGCACCAACAAGCCCCTGGCCATCCTGGACATGGGGGCCGGCTCCACCGACGCGTCCATCATCAGCGAGGACGGGACCATCCACTCCATCCATCTGGCTGGGGCGGGCAATATGGTCACCCTCCTCATCCAGTCGGAGATGGGCCTGGACAGCTTCGACACGGCGGAAGACGTGAAGAAGTACCCCATGGCCAAGGTGGAGAGTCTGTTCCACATCCGCCACGAGAACGGCACCGTGGAATTCTTCCCCACCCCGCTGGACCCCAATATTTTCGCCAAGGTGGTCATCCTGAAGGAGGGCAAAATGCTCCCCCTGGAGGGGGACTGGTCCATGGAGAAGATCCGCCTCATCCGCCGTCAGGCCAAGCAGAAGGTGTTCGTCACCAACGCCATTCGGGCCCTCACCCGGGTCAGCCCCACGGGCAGCGTCCGGGACATCCGGTTCGTGGTGCTGGTGGGCGGCTCCGCCCTGGACTTCGAGGTGCCTCAGATGGTCACCGACGCCCTGTCCCAGTACAAGGTGGTGGCCGGCCGGGGCAACATCCGGGGCAGCGAGGGTCCCCGCAACGCGGTGGCCACCGGCCTGGTGCTGTCGGCGCTGGAAGGGGGGGCCTGACCCATGGCCACGCCCATTGAGATGACCAAGCCCAATATCCACGTTCTGGCCAGCCCCGACGCCGCCCCGTCAGCCCTGCGGCAGCTGACCTACGGCATGGAGGAGGAGGGCATCCCCTGGGAGCAGGGGAGCCGCCAGGGCATGGACGCACTGGCCATGGCCTGGGAAGCCGCCCAGGCCTCCCGGCTGGAGGTGGGACTGGGGCTGGACCGGCAGTTCGCGGTCCTGCACTACTCCAAGCTGGGGCAGGAGCGGCCTCTTTACCGGGTCCCCGCCCGGCAGGCCGACCAGGTGCGGGCCCTGGGGGCCAACGCCGCGCGGCTGGTCAAGAAATTGCCGCTGAAACCTCTGGACTAGGAGGTACGTGTATGCAGAAGAGTTTAGGACTCATCGAGACCCAGGGCCTGGCGGGCGGCATCGAGGCCGCCGACGCCGCGGTGAAGTCCGCCAACGTGGAATTGATCGGCTACGAGCTGACCCGCGGCGGCGGCTGGACCACCGTAAAGATCCAGGGCGACGTGGGGGCGGTGAAGGCCGCCGTGGACGCCGCCCGGATCGCCGCCGGAAAGGTCACCCGGGTGGTGAGCACGCGGGTGATCCCCCGCCCCGCCGACGGGCTGGAGCGGCTGATCCGCAGCGCGGACACCGTGGGCTGGAAGCCCCCGGAGCCCCCTGCGGACCCGGAACCCCCCGCCCCGCCGGAGCCCCCCGCGGGTCCCGATGAGCCGGAAAAGGAAGAACCCGTCCCGCCTGCGGAAGAGGCCGACGAGGCCGAAACCCCGGCGGTTCCCGGGGCGGAGGAGGTCCCCATCCCAGCGGAGGAGCCCGCCCCCGACCCCCTGGAGGAGGCGGCTCCCGAAATCCCCGAGGAGGAGCCCTCTGCTGAGGAGGCAGCTCCCGGGGCGGAGACCCCGGCCGCTGAGGAGGCAGCCCCGGTCAAGCCCAGGACGGCCAGAAAGACCCCCGCCAAGCGGGGCGGAAAACGCAAACAATAGAAGAAGGGCCGCAGAAGCGGCCCGTTAGGAGGTAACTTATGAGTATGGGTGAAGCTCTGGGCATGGTGGAGACCAAGGGCCTGGTGGGCGCCATCGAGGCTGCCGACGCTATGACCAAATCCGCCAACGTGTCCCTCGTCGGCTATGAGAAGATCGGCTCCGGCCTGGTCACCGTGATGGTGCGGGGCGACGTGGGCGCGGTGAAGGCGTCTGTGGACGCCGGCTCCGCCGCCGCGGCCAAGGTGGGCGAGGTGGTCTCCGTCCACGTGATCCCCCGGCCCCACACCGACGTGGAAAAAATTCTGCCCAAGGACCTGTAAAAAGGTGGTATAAGCCATGGAGAGAAGCCAGCAAACCTATGAGATGTTCGTCCGCCTGGTCACCCGGCTGGTCATGGAGGAGCTGGAGCGCTTCCAGCGCTCGGTGCCCATCGGCGTGTCCAACCGGCACATCCATCTGGACCGGGCGGACATGGACATCCTGTTTGGGCCGGACAGCGAGCTGACCCGGAAAAAGGACCTGGGCCAGCCGGGCCAGTACGCTGCCGAGGAGACCGTCACCCTCCATGGACCCAAGGGGGAGCTGAGCCGCGTGCGCGTGCTCGGCCCCCTGCGGAGCGAGTCCCAGGTGGAGCTGTCCGTCACGGACGGCTTCGCCCTGGGGGTGCGCCCCCCCATCCGGGAGTCCGGAAGGCTGGAGGGCACCCCGGGCGTGACCATCACCGGGCCCAGGGGGACGGTGGAGAAAACCGCCGGAACCATCGCCGCCCTGCGCCACATCCACCTGGACCCGGAGACGGCCGGGCGGATCGGCGTGCGGGATCAGCAGATGGTGAAGGTGGAGATCGGCGGCCTGCGGGGCGCGGTGCTGCACAATGTGCTCATCCGGGTGTCCGACCGGTTCGCCCCGGAGATGCACATCGACGTGGACGAGGCCAACGCCCTGGGCGTCAAAAACGGCGACCGGGCCTACATCATTGCGGACTGAGCGCCGCGTGAGGGTGGAGAATATGAGCCATGACATGGGGCCGTGCAACGAGACCCTGCGGGAGTTTGAGCGCCTTATCGCCGAGGGGCGCAGCAATCCCTGGACGGGGCCTCTGCGCACCGGCGTGGACCTGGGCACCGCCAACATCGTGCTGGCCGTGGTGGACAGGGAGGACCGGCCGGTGGCCGGGGCCACCTACCCCTCCACCGTGGTGCGGGACGGGGTGGTGGTGGACTACATGGGCGCGGTGCGCGCCGTCACCCGGCTGAAGGCCCAGCTGGAGGATCAGCTGGGCACGGGTCTGGACGCGGCGGGCTGCGCCATCCCCCCGGGCATTGTGAGCGGGAGCGTGAAGGCCATCGGCAACGTGGTGGAGGCGGCGGGCTTCCGCCTGACCAGCACCGTGGATGAGCCCACGGCGGCGGCCCGGGTGCTGGACATTCGAGACGGGGCAGTGGTTGACGTGGGCGGAGGAACCACCGGCATCAGCATCCTGCGGGACGGCAGGGTGGTCTGCGTGGACGACGAGCCCACCGGCGGCACCCACATGACACTGGTGCTGGCGGGCTTTCACGGGTGCTCCATCCAGGAGGCCGAGGAGATGAAGCGGGACCCGGCCCAGGAGCACAGCGTGTTCCCGGTGATCAAGCCGGTGGTGGAGAAAATGGCCGCCATCGTCAAGCGCTGCCTGGACAGATGTCCGGCGGATACGGTCTATGTGGTGGGGGGCGCGTGCTGCTTCACCGAATTTGAGACCGTGTTTCAAAAATATCTGGAGATCCCCGTGGTGAAGCCGGCGGCCCCGCTGCTGGTGACCCCGCTGGGCATCGCCATGAACTGCACCGAATAAGGCGGTGAATACCATTGACCGAGCAAGAGCGTTATGACCTGGCCCTCACCCTGCTGGCCGACCAGCTGGCGGAGCGGGTGATACAAAAGCTGGTGGAGCGGCAGAAGCAGGCGCTGGTGATCGTCACCGGCGCGGCCATCGGCGTGCCCGCCGCGCTGGAGGGCCTGAGGGAGCTGCGGAAGGAGGGCTTTACCTACCACGTGCTCATGACCCGCAGCGCCCTGCACGTGACGGGGGAGGAGGCCGTGCGGGCCGCCCTGGCCCCGGAGGAGCTGTGGGTGGAGTCGGCGGACGCGCCCCCTGAGAAGGTGGCGGCCGGGTTCGACACCATCCTGGTGCCCGCCCTGACGGTGAACACCGCCGCCCACCTGGCCGGCTGCATGTCGGACACCCCCGCCGCCGCCATGATCCTGAGCGGGCTGCTGAAGGGGAAAAACGTGGTGATCGCCGTGGACGGGGCCTGCCCGGACAACCCTATGCGGGCCAAGCTGGGCTATCACATGACCCCCGCCCTGCGGGACGCCCTCCACGGCAACCTGGAGAAGCTCCGGGCCTATGGGGCCCGGCTGACCCCGGCGGCGGACATGGCCAGCGCCGTGCGCAGGGCTGTCACCAGCTTTCTGCCCGCCCGGCGGCAGGGGCCCCAGCCCCAGGTGGGCGGGGTGATCCGGCCCGCGCTGACAGGCCGGGTCCTCAGCGCCGGGGAGATCAGAACCGCCCCCCGCGGGGCGGTGATCGTGGTTCCCAGGGGGACCATCGTGACCCAGCTGGCCTCCGACGAGGCCCGCAGGCTGGGCGCGGCCATTCAAATAGAAGGATAGGAGAGGTGGAGCGAAATGTATTTAGGCAGAGTAATCGGCACCGTGGTCTCCACCAGCAAGAATGAGAATCTGGTTGGGATGAAGCTGCTCATCGTGGAAAAGCTCACCGAGCGGCTGGAGCGGGACGGCACCACCGAGGTGGCCGTGGACTCCGTGGGCGCGGGCACCGGCGAGATCGTCCTGGTGAGCCAGGGCAGCTCCGCCCGGTACGTATTCCAAAACGCCTCCGCCCCCATCGACAAGGCCATCGTGGGCATCGTGGACACGGTGGAGGTGGGCTGATGGCGAACCTCTATACCAAGACCGGCGACAAGGGCCAGACCAGTCTCGTCGGCGGGGGCCGGGTGAGCAAATCCGACCCCAAGGTGGACTGCTACGGCACCATCGACGAGGCCAACTCCATGCTGGGGCTGGCCCGCGCCCAGACGGACAACCAGTATATCCGCGACACGGTGCGCGCCATTCAGGGGCGGCTGTTCTCCGTGGGCGCGGAGCTGGCCAGCGACTCCCCGGAGACCGCCGCCAGGCTGAAGGGGAACATCTCCGAAGAGGATGTGGCCTTTTTGGAGGGGGTGGTGGACACCTGCACCCAGACCACCGGCAGGCAGACCCATTTCGTCATCCCCGGGGTGGACCCCGCCTCGGCCGCCCTCCACGTGGCCCGCACCATCGTGCGGCGGGCGGAGCGGCGGATGGTGGAGCTGCCCGTGCGGGAGGTGCTGCTGCGCTACATCAACCGCCTGTCCGACGCCGTCTACGCCATGGCCCGGCTCCAGGAGGACCTGACTCAGATGCGGGAGAAGGTGACGGGCCTGGTGAAGGAGGCGATGGCCCAGCAGGCCGGAGCCGGCCTGCCCCCCATGAGCCTGGACATCCTCCAGCGCATGGCGGCCCGGGCGGTGGAGAAGTCCCGGGAGCTGGGGGTGCCGGTGGTATTCTCCGCGGTGGACGCCGGGGGCAATTTAATGCTCCTCCAGCGGATGGAGGGGGCCCTGGCAGGCAGCGTGGAGGTGGCGGCGGGCAAGGCGTACACCGCCTATGCCTTCCAGATGCCCACCCATGAGCTGGGCGCTGCCGCCCGGCCTGACGGGCCCCTCTACGGCATCGAGAACGCCAATCCGGGCCGGATCGTGCTGTTCGGCGGCGGGTTCCCCTACATCGTGGACGGAACGGTGGCCGGAGGGATCGGCGTATCCGGCGGCACGGTGGAGCAGGATATGGAGATCGCGCGCTACGCAATGTTGATTTAAGGAGGACCTCGCATATGAATTTTGACGAACAAGTGGTGGCCAACATCGTCAAGCAGGTGCTGGACCGGGTGGATCTGGGCGGCTCTGAGCCCAGCTGCGCCGCCGCGGGGGGCGACTGGGGCGTGTTCGCCAGCATGAACGACGCCGTGGAGGCCGCCGCCGCCGCCCAGCGGCAGTACCTGAACTGCTCCATGCACGACCGGGCCAAGTACGTCCAGGCCATCCGAAACGTGGTGCTGGAGGAGGAGAACCTGGACTACATCTCCCGCCTGGCGGTGGAGGAGACCGGCATGGGCGCCTATGAGTACAAGCTGGTGAAGAACCGCCTGGCGGCCACCAAGTCCCCCGGCATCGAGGACCTGACCACCGACGCTATGAGCGGCGACGACGGCCTCACCCTGGTGGAGTACTCCCCCTTTGGGGTCATCGGGGCCATCACCCCCACCACCAACCCCACCGAGACCGTGATCTGCAACTCCATCGGGATGCTGGCGGCGGGCAACTCCGTGGTGTTCAGCCCCCACCCCCGGGCCAAGATGGTGTCCCTCCACCTGATCCAGCTCATCAACCGGGCCCTGGCCCGGGAGGGAGCCCCCGCCAATCTGGTGGTCACCGTGGCCGAGCCCTCCATTGAGAACACCAACGCCATGATGAACCACCCCAAGGTGCGGATGCTGGTGGCCACCGGCGGGCCGGGCATCGTCAAGACGGTACTGTCCAGCGGCAAGAAGGCCATCGGCGCGGGGGCGGGCAACCCCCCCGTGGTGGTGGACGAGACCGCCAACATCGAGAAGGCCGCCCAGGACATCGTGGATGGGTGCAGCTTTGACCACAACCTGCCCTGCATCGCGGAAAAAGAGGTCATCGCGGTGGACTCCATCGCCGACTACCTCATGTTCAATATGAAAAAATCCGGCGCCTACGAGGTGAAGGACCCCGCCCTCATCGACAAGCTGGTGAAGCTGGTGGTGCAGGAGGACGGCAAGCACCCCGTCACCGCCTATGTGGGCAAGAGCGCCAAGTACATCCTGGAGCAGGTGGGCGTCAGCGTGGGCAGCGAGGTGAAGGTGATCATGATGGAGACCACTGAGGACCACCCCTTCGTGCAGGTGGAGCTGATGATGCCCATCCTGCCCATCGTGCGGGTGCCCGACGTGGACGCCGCCATCGACATGGCCATCCGGGTGGAGCACGGCAACCGCCACACCGCCATGATGCACTCCCGGAATGTGGATAAGCTGACCAAGATGGCCAAGCTGATCCAGACCACCATTTTCGTGAAGAACGGCCCCTCCTACGCCGGGATCGGCGTGGGCGGCGAGGGCTGCACCACGTTCACCATCGCCGGGCCCACCGGAGAGGGGCTGACCACAGCCAAGTCCTTCGCCCGGCGGCGCAGATGCGTGCTGGTCGGAGGGCTGGACGTCCGATAACCGGAAGGGGTGCGCCTTATGTCTAAAAATTTGATCGCCCAGGTCCAGAGCGCGGGCGTGGTGGGGGCCGGCGGCGCCGGCTTCCCCACCCATGTCAAGCTCAACGCCAAGGCGGACACGGTCATCATCAACGGGGCGGAGTGCGAGCCCCTGCTCCGGGTGGACCAGCAGCTCATGGACCTCCAGGCGGAAAAGCTGCTCACCGCCTTGGACCTCATCGTGGACCAGGTGGGAGCGGAAAAGGGCGTGGTGGCGCTGAAGGAGCACTACCACGCCGCGGCGGAGTCGCTGAGAAAGGCCCTGCCCGCCCATCCAAAGCTGGGCGTCCACCTGCTGGGGGCCTTCTACCCCGCCGGGGACGAGCAGGTGATTGTCTACGAGGTCACCGGCCGCATCGTCCCCGAGGGGGGCATCCCCCTGGCCGTGGGGGTGGTGGTCACCAACGTGGAGACCGCCCTCAACGTGCTGGACGCCTCCCAGGGCAAGCCGGTGGTGGAGAAGTACGTCACCCTCACCGGGGCGGTGCGCACGCCCAAGACCGTGAAGGTGCCCCTGGGCATCACCGTGGCCCAGGCCCTGGCCCTGGCGGGGGGGCCCACGGTTCCCGACTATAAAGTGGTCAACGGCGGCCCCATGATGGGCAAGCTCGTGGGCGTGGACAGCGCCGTTACCAAAACCACCAAGGGCCTCATCGTGGTGCCCTCCGGGCACCCCCTGCTGGCCAGCCTGGAGCGGCCCCTGGGGAATTCCACCCGCCGGGCGGCCACCGCCTGCATGCAGTGCTCCCTGTGCTCCGAGGTGTGCCCCCGGGGCATGCTGGGCCACCGCCTCCAGCCCCACAAGCTCATGCGGGTGGCGGCCTACGGCTCCCTATGCGACCCGGAGCAGACCCCCATGAACGCCTATCTGTGCGTGGGGTGCCGCCTGTGTGAGTACGCCTGCGTCATGGGCCTCCAGCCCTGGAAGCTCAACGCCAGCATGAAGAACATTTTGGCGGGCCAGGGTATCCGCAGCAGCTTGAACAACAAGCCGGAGCGCGCCGCGCCTTACCGGGACTTCAAACGCTACCCGGTACACAAGCTGATCCACCAGCTGGGTCTGGCCCCCTACGATGTGGCCGCGCCTCTGGACGAGACCGTCCCCGCCTATGACAGGGTGACGCTGCCCCTGCGGCAGGGGGCGGGCGTCCCCTCCCAGCCGGTGGTGGAGGTGGGCGGCCATGTGGGGAAGGGGCAGCTCATCGCCTGCGTCCCGGAGGGCAAGCTGGGCTCCAGCCTCCACGCCAGCATCGCGGGAACTGTTACGGCCATTGACGGCGACAGCATCGTCATTCAGGCTTGACGACTTTGTAAGAAAAGAGGACGCTTATGGGAAAGTCGATTGGATTGATCGAGCTGAAAAGCATCCCCGCCGGGGTGCAGACCGCCGATGAGATGCTGAAGGCCGCCAATGTGGAGCTGCTGGTGGCCGCCGCCATCTGCCCAGGCAAGTACATCATCCTCATCAGCGGGCAGGTGGGGGCCGTGAAGAGCGCCATGGAGACCGGCCGCCAGACGGCGGGGACCTACCTCATCTGCCACCACACCATCAACAATGTGCACAGCTCCCTTCCCGGCGCGCTGATGGGCACCGCCGAGGCGGAGAAAATCACCTCCCTGGGGATGGTGGAGACCATGTCCGCCCTCACCATTGTGCGGGCGGCGGATATTGCCGCCAAGGCGTCCAACGTCACCCTGCTGGAGGTGCGGGTGGCCCGGGGACTGGGCGGCAAGGGGTATCTCACCCTCACCGGCGAGGTGTCGGCGGTGAAGTCCGCCATCAGCAGCTGCCTGAACCAGCTGGCGGACACCGGGGACATCACCAGCACCTGCGTGATCCCCTCCCCCCACAAGGGGCTGCTGGAAAAGCTGAACTGACATGATGACCAGCCCGGCCGGACAGCTGCCGGCCGGGCCAGCACTGCGAACCAAAGAGGAAAGGAGTGTGGCCGGCCATGGATCGGGAACCACTTGACAGCCTGCTGAGATTCGGCGCCACAACAGAGGGGAAAATCCGCCTCATCCAGGAGACGGTCCCCGGCAAGCAGGTGACCTTGGCCCACATCATCGCCAGCCCGGACGAGATCATCTACAAAAAGCTGGGGCTGGACCCGGAGGTGGACTACAAGCAGTCCGCTATCGGCATCTGCTGCCTGTGCCCGTCGGAAACCGCGGTGATCGCGGGGGACGTGGCCCTCAAAACCTCCAGTGTGGAGATGGGCTTCATCGACCGCTTCAGCGGCACGCTGATCTTCACCGGGCGCATCTCCAACGTGCAGTCCGCCATGCAGGGCATCACCAGCTTTTTGCAGCACAAGCTGGGCTTCACCGTGTGTGAGATCACCAAGACATGAAGAAAATCATGTTCGTGGGCCGCAGTGAGTGCGGCAAGACCACCCTCACCCAGGCCCTGCGGGGCGGGACCATCGCCTACCACAAGACCCAGTATGTCAACCACCACAGCGTGGTCATCGACACGCCGGGGGAGTACGCCCAGACGGCCAACCTGGGCCGGGCGCTGGCGCTGTTCTCCTATGAGGCGGACGTGGTGGGGCTGCTGCTGAGCACCATCGAGCCCTACTCCCTGTATCCCCCCGCGGTGGCGGCCTGCGCCAACCGGCCCGTCATCGGCATTGTCACCCAGATCGACCAGGAGAAGGGAAATATCGAGCGCGCCCACCACTGGCTGGAGATGGCCGGAGCCAACCCCATCTTCCACGTGAGCTCCTACACCGGGGAGGGGATCTGGCAGATCCTCAACTACCTGAAGGAGCCGGGGGACGTGCTCCCCTGGGACACGGAGGAGGAGGCCAACCAGCGGCGCACGGTACTGTCGGACAAAAACGGAGTGCTTTGAAACGAAAGGCCGTCCAGGGCGAGGTCCCTGGGCGGCTTTTTGATGATCGGCGGGGCAATGGTGTTTTTTTGCTCTTTTCCCGGGGCGGCGGCCACCACAAATATTTACGATTGACAGGGAGGGAGGCTTTGGATATAGTCAAATCAGCGGGCGGCGCAGCCGCCGGCCCAACGGAAGGAGACAGAAAATATGAAGTCAAATCAAAAAATTGTGCTTTTGCTCGCGGTGGTTCTGACTGCGGTGCTGGTCGTATTCGCCGCCGTGTGGTTCTCCACCCGCCCGGCCACCAGCCAGGGGGGCAAGACCATCACGGTGGAGGTGGTCCACAAGGATGAGAGCAAAAAGACCTTCACCTGCCACACCGACGAGGAGTATCTGGCCGAGGTGCTGGTGCGCGAGGGCATCGTGGAAGACAACCAGGGCCCTTACGGCCTGTACATCCTGGTGGCGGACGGCGAGCGGGCCGACTATGACACGGACGGCGCCTACTGGTCCGTGCTCCAGAACGGGGAGCCCGCAGCCACCGGTGCCAGCGAGGTCCCCGTCCACGACGGCGACAGCTTCTCCCTGGTCTACACCCTTGCATAAAGAGGGGAGCGGCCTTGCCCTCACCCTGCCCGAGGTGGCCCTCTTTGGTGTGCTGGGCGGGATGACCTTTGCCGCCAAGGTGGTCATGGCGGGCCTGCCCAATATCGAGCCGGTGTCCCTCATGGTGATGCTGTTCGCGGTCACCTTTGGGCGCAAGGCGGTGTACCCCATCTATGTATACGTGCTGCTGGAGTTTGTGCTCTACGGCCTCAACCTCTGGTCCATCAATTACCTGTACATCTGGGCGGTGCTGGCCGGGGGGGCCTGGCTGCTGCGGGAGATGACCAATCCCCTGGGCTGGGCCGTTCTGTCCGGACTGTTCGGGCTGCTGTTCGGGACGCTGTGCGCCCCGGTGTACTTCATCATCGGCGGCTGGGCCTACGGCGTCACCTGGTGGATCAACTGCATCCCCTTCGACGTCCTCCACTGCCTGGGGAACTTCGCCATCGCGCTGGTGCTGTTCGTCCCCCTGCGGAAGGTAATCGCGCAGCTGTACCGCTCCATTCGAAAAAGCGGCCCCCCGCAGGAGCCCTGACATGCTCTAAAAAGGTCCGCCGGCTGACAAGCCGGCGGGCCTTTTTACCTCACGTCGATGACGGAGTAGTCCCCGAACCGCAGGATCTCCCCGGTCTGAAAGTCCAGCGGGGCGCGAAACACCGGCCCGTCCACCGCCAGGGTATGGTATTCCCCGTTCTCCCCGCAGGGGTCCGCGCCCGCCCCCTTGATGACCTCCACCGCCTCCCGGTCCAGGTCCCGGCCCAGCAGGCCCTCCGGCAGCAGGGTGTTGTTCACACTCTTGATGAGGCAGCGGTAGCCCAGCCGGAGCAGCTCGTCCACGCAGTCCTCCCGGACTCTCTGCCACAGGGGGAAGAAGGGGGCCAGCCCGGTGGCCTGGCAGCGGGCCTCCTCCCAGGCCCGGTTGGCCTCCAGGTCGATGTCGCCGAAGGCGGCCCCCTCCGCCCCCAGAGCCCGGGCCCGGTGCAGGCCCTCCTCCAGTGCGGTGTGGTAGTCCGCCCCGTCCGAGGGGCACAGCAGCAGCGGCAGGTCCAGCGCCTGCCCGTATCTGCGCAGCATGTCGGTGGTGGCCCCGTGGAAATAGGAGCGCGTCTCCGCCCGCTTGACCATGACCAGCAGGCCGACGGGGGTGTGGCCGGCCCGGAGCATGTGGTGGAGGGCAAGGGTGCTGTCCTTGCCGCAGCTGTAGGACATGACGAATTTCATGGCGGCCTCCTCCGCGGCGTCCGATCCCAGACGCCGCATCTGTGTCCAGTATAGCACGGCGGCGGGGGCGGGACAAGCGGAGCCGGAAAAATAGGGAAGGACTGATTCAATTGACAAGAGCGATTTGCGAGAGATTTTACGCCAGGACGCGGCGCAATTTCGCGGAAATAATTGTGTTTATTTCAAGAAATTGCAACAAAATCCTGGTGCAAAAGATCCGCAAAGCGCCGCAGGCGCATTGAATCAGTGCTTCCATAGGGCAAATTTTGACGCTTTTTATCACCGTCTGGACAAGCCGGGCCGGCTGGGCTATAATAATAGGCATGAAAGCAAACGATGTGATTATTTATTCCGATATGGACGGCACCTTGCTCACCGACTGGAGCATGGGGCCTGTGGTGCCGGAGCCAAACCTGCGGCTGATCCGGGAGCTCGTGGAGAGAGGAGGGAGCTTCTCCGTCGCCACCGGCAGACAGCCCCCTGATGCCCTGGGATTTTTCCCCGGCGTGCCGCTGGCCCCGCTGGTGTGCGCCAACGGGGCGGTGGTCTATGACCCCGAGGCCGGGCAGGTGCTGCGGAAAATTCTGCTGCCCCAGCCCTACAAGCGGGAGTGCGCGGACTACTTTTTGGCCCGCCCCGATCTGTGGATCGTGGCCGCCGACCACCGGGAGATCGTGCAGGTGTCCAGCGGCGACCCCGCCCGGGACAGTCTGCTGAATGACATGCACAGGCGGCTGATCACCGTAGAGGAGTTCCTGACGGGGGAGTACGTCAAGGTGGTGTACGTCCTGCCCGAGGGCGGGGACATGGAGGGACTGAAGGCGGAGGTGGCGCAGCTGCCCTCCGCGGGGCTGGTGACCGGCGCCCAGTCCGGCCCCTGGTATCTGGAGATGGTGGAGCGCTCCGTGAACAAGGCGGAGGGCATCCGGTACGCCCGGCGGGCCGCCGGGCTGGAGGGGCGCACCCTGGTGTGCATCGGGGACTATTTCAACGACTGGACCATGCTCCAGTCGGCGGACCTCGCCGCCTGTCCCGGAGACAGCCACCGGGAAATTCAGGACATCTGCCAGATCGTCACCTGCGGCCACAACGAGGGCGCGGTGGCCGACCTGATCCAGCGGCTCAGGCTGTGGTAGGCGCGGGATAGACATTTGGAAGATATGCGGGGAAATTCGGCGGATATGCGTGGATTTTCCGGCGGGAAGCGGTTATGCTGGAGGCATCACAAAAGTGGGGTGACAGCATGATACTCACCGATTATTTCTATCCCCACCGGGACCTGACCTGGGAGCTGGCCGTTCAGTGCGGGGTGCGGCACGGCGTGATCCGCCTGCCGGAGTCGGAGGACTTTGACCCAGCCTCCCCCGCCCATTGGGAGGGGCTGTGCCGCCGCTTCCGGGAGAGCGGCATCCAGCCGTTGGTTTTGGAGCCCCTGCCCAACCGCCTGCACGACCACATCAAAGCGGGGGACGCCCTGCGGGACCGGTCCATCGAGACCTTTTGCCGGATGCTCCCCCTGATGCGCCGGCAGGAAATCGGCACCGTCTGCTTCAATTTCATGGCCCACATCGGCTGGCTGCGCACCGGCGACCGATTTCCGGAGCGGGGCGGGGCCAGGGTCACCGGCTTCCGGCTGGAGGACTTCGTCCCCACCGGGGCGGCCATCACCTCGGAGCAGCTGTGGGACAACTACGCCTATTTTCTCCGGGCGGTCCTGCCCGAGGCGGAGCGGCACGGCGTCCGGCTGGCCCTCCACCCCGACGATCCCCCGCTGCCCGCGCTGGGCGGCGTCCACCGCGTCATGACCAGTCTGGACAGCATCCGGCGGGCCATGGAACTGGTGCCCTCCCCCATGCTGGGGGTCACCTTCTGCCAGGCCACCTTCCACATGATGGGCGAGGACCTGGAGCGGGCCGCCCAGCTTCTGGCGGACAAGATTTTTTTCATCCACTTCCGCAACTGCCGGGGCTCGGTCGCCGACTTCCGGGAGACCTTCCACGACAACGGCGAAATCGACATGGCCCGGATGATCGCGCTGTATCGGGAGCTGGGTCTGGACGTCCCCATCCGGGTGGACCACGTCCCCCAGCTGTCCTGCGAGAGCGGCGGCACCGCGGGCTACACCGCCCTGGGCCGGCTGTTCGCCATCGGCTATCTGAAGGGGCTGCTGGAGATGCACGGTTGGCTCTCCGGCGGGTAAAAAACAAGCAAGAGCGGCCCCCGGCGCAGTCCGCGCCGGGGGCCGCTTTGTCTTGTGCTACCGCAGCACGCCGGCCACCGCCTGCCGGATCCGGGGATGGAGCGCCGGGTCCATGCTGGTGTTGGTCACTACTTCCTCCTGAAAGGCGGCCAGCTGGGCGGCGTCCAGCTCCATCCCCAGCTGGGCCAGGGAGACGGGCACGCGGATGGTCTGGAAAAAGCGGCGGACAGCCTCGATCCGCTCCGCCGGGACCCGGTTCACCCGGAGCTGGGCCAGAATGCCCACCGCCACCAGCTCCCCGTGGAGCCAGCGGCGGGGGTCGGGCACCCAGCGGCCGCGGATCAGCTCGTTAAAGCCGTGGGCGATGGCGAACCGCCCGCCGGGCTTGTTGGTGTAGCCGCACAGCCCGCTGACCACACCAATGTTGGCGATGCTGAGAAAGACCGCGTCCTCCAGCGCCTGGGTGGCCCGCCCCTCCAGCGCGTCCCGGTAGGCCTGGGGGCCGCAGCTCAGCAGCCCCTCATCCCCCGCCAGCGCCAGCCGGTAGCCGCAGTACTTGGCGGTGTCGATGTCGCCGTAGCGCAGGCTGGGGAAGGCGGAGCTGTACTCACAGGATTTGGCCAGCGCGTCCGCCATGCCCGCGGCCAGCAGCCGGGCCGGGGCGACCGCGATGATGTCCAGGTCCACAAAGACCGCCGATACCTCGAAGCTGTGAAAGCGTGACTCCGCCTGCCGCCCCTCCTCGTCATAGACGATGGACAGCGGCGCGAAGGCGGCGCAGGTGGCGGCGCTGGTGGGCACGGTGACAACGGGCAGGCCTGCCAGCGCCGCGGCGGCCTTGGCCAGGTCCAGCGCCTTGCCGCCCCCGATGCCAGCGATAGCCGCGCAGGACTCCCCCGCCGCCTCCCGGGCCGCCACCTCGATCTCCCCGGCGGTGTTGAAGCCGGTGAACTTCCGCAGCACGTGGGATATGCCCCGGGCCTCCAGTCCCGCCCGGATGGCGGGCCAGGCGGCGGCCAGCCCATGGGGCCCGCCCACCGCGTAGATCCGCCGCCAACCGTGCTGCGCACACTCCGCCCCCACCTGGTCCAGCAGGTTCCGGCCCTGAACATAGCGGTTCGCGCCGGACAGCATACGATGAAGTTCCATAAGATGCCTCCTCCGGCGCTCAGCCGTAGATCAGGTTGGGGAGCAGCACGGCCAGCGGCTCGCAGAAGGTGATGATGAGCAGCACCAGCAGCATGGCCACGATGAAAGGCATACAGGCCTTGGCCAGCTTGGGCACCGAGAGGTCCGTCAGGCCGGCCACCTGGTAGAGCACCAGACCGAAGGGCGGGGTCATGTTGCCCAGGGTGACGTTGAACACCACGATGATGCCGAACTGGATGGGGTCGATGCCCAGCGAGGCGGCGATGGGGGCCAGCAGGGTGGCCAGGATGGGGATCATGCCGTTGGAGACAAACATGCCCAGGATGAGAATGAAGATGTTGACAATGATGAGGAAGCCGAAGCGGCCCAGGCCGGCGTCCACAATGAGGTTGGTCATGGCCCTGGGGATGTTCTCATAGGACAGGAAGTAGGACAGGCAGTTGGCGGCGCACATGATGACCATCACCGTGGCGGTGCCCAGCACGGACTCCTTGATAACGGGGATGATGTGCTCCTTTTTGAACTCGTGGTAGACGAACACGCCGATGAACAGGGAGTAGACGCAGGCGATGGCCCCAGCCTCCGTGGCGGTGAAGTAGCCGAAGCGCAGCGCCATGATGATGCCCAGCGGCATGAGCAGCGCCCACAGGGCGTGGACGCCCAGCCTGAGAATCTCCTTTGGAGCGGCCATCCTCTGCCGGGAGGGCTTGTACCCCCGCTTCTTGGAGATACGGTCCACCAGCACAATGAAAAAGACCATGCACAAAATGCCCGGGAGATAGCCCGCGGCGAACATGCGGCCCACGGACACATTGGCGGAAAAGGCGTAGAGGATCAGCCCCATGCCCGGGGGGATGATGGGGGTGATGAGGGAGGAGGCCACGGTGACCGCGGCGCTGAAGTCCCGGTCATAGCCCCGCTTCTCCATCTCGGGCACCAAGATCTTGCACTCCATGGCGGCGTCCGCGGCGGCGGACCCGGAGCAGCCCCCCATCAGCACGGACAGCAGCACATTCACATGGGCCAGGCCGCCGGACAGGTGGCCCACCAGCGCCTCGGCAAAGTCCATCAGCCGGGCGGACAGCCCCGCGTGGTTCATGATCGCCCCTGCCGTGACGAAGAAGGGGATGGCCAGATAGGAGGCGTTTTCCGTGGTGGCCACCAGCCGCTGGATGAGGATTTGGGTGGGCAGGCCGTCGCCCAGGAAGAAAAAGTAGGGCAGCATCCCGCCGAACAGGGCCACCCACACCGGCGCGTTCAGCATCAGCAGCACGATGATTGTGACCACGGGGATGATAACAGACCAGTTCACGCGGCGGCACCTCCTTTCGGGTCGGACGCGGGGGCTCTGAGGGCGCGGACGTCCCGCCAGAGGAACTCCAGGGAGAAGACCGTGCTGTACCCAAAGCCGATCACAGCGGCAAGATCATACCAGAAGTAGGGGATGTTCAGCCCCTCCATGGTCTTGCCAAGGGCATTGACGGACAGGACGACGGACAGATAGGTCCCACAGACCATCACCACCACCATCACCACATCCAGCGCCACCTTGGCCGCCGCCTTGGCCCCGGCGGGCAGGGCGGAGACCAGCACATCCACCCCGTAGTGCATCCCCTTTTCATAGGCGGCGGCGCTGCCCACAAAGACAGTGTAGCCGAAGCACAGGGTCATCATGGCGTCAAAGCCGTTGAAGGTGAAGGAGAAGAGCTTCCGGGTGACCACGTTCATAAAGCACAGCAGGATGGACAGGATCAGGGCGGCGCTGGCCGCCACCAGGGGGAGATTGCGCAGGGCAGTCAGGATTTTCTTCATGGTTGGCGCTCCTTTCGGAGAGATGCGCAGGCGCGGCGCCGGGTTGGGCCGCGCCTGCCTGATGGTTTGCCTAATGGCCCAGGATCTGGTTGATCTCCTCCAAAATGGAGTCGTCCATCTTTTCCAGCTTCAGCAGGTCGCCGGTGTAGGCGGCAAACTCGGCCTTGTCCACCTGGATGATCTCCACCCCCTTCTCCTTGAACTGGTCGATGAAGGACTGCTCACTGGCCACCACCTCGTCATACATATCCGCCATGGCCTGCTCCATCACCTCGGTGATGATCTGCTGGTACTCGGCGGGGATTGTATTCCAGGTATCCTCGTTCATGATGCTGATGTTGGGGTTGATGGAGTGGCCGGACAGAGTGAGGTAGTCGCACACCTCATACAGGGAGGAGGTCCACAGCAGGTCCAGGGTGGCCTCACAGGCGTCGAAGATGCCGGACTCCAGGGAGGCGTAATTATCCGCCCAGGTGCTGGAGGTGGGGGCGCCGCCCATGACGGTGATCCAGTCCCGGTTCAGGGCGCTGCCCATGCGCACCACCATGGTGGGTATGTCCGACACGGAGCGGATGGGCTTGGTGCTGATGAAATGGCGGTAGCCCAGGGAGCCCACCGCGAACACCTTGATGTTGGCCTCCTGCTCCAGCTCAGCGTTGGCGGCGGGCCACCAGTCGGACTGGGCCAGGGTGAACACCTCGGAGGAGTCCTGGAACACATAGGGCGCGGAGGCCACGGCGAACTTGTCGCTGTAGTCGGTGAGGGTGTCGAACCCGCAGCCCAGGATCATGGGTGCGCCGGCCAGAATCTGCTCCACGCAGTCGATGTTGCTGCCCAGCTCGCTGTTGGGATAGATGACGAACTGGAGGTCGCCGTGGGTCAGCTGGGTGATCTTTTCATAGGCCTTCTCCATCATGGGCACCCAGATCCCGGTGGCGGACTGGGAGGTGGCCACCTTGAAGATCATGGGGGAGCTGAGCAGATGGACCGGCTCGGAGCTGTCATCTCCGGCGCTGGCCTGGGGCGGGGCCGAACTGTCAGCGGGGGGATTTTCGGCGGCACAGGCCGCCAGCCCCAGCGTTAGGGCCAGACTCAAAAGGACTGCAAGCATCTTTTTCATCATATTCTCTCCTTTTTTCAAACAAGGCCTGGGCTCAGGCGTCCGTTCTGTGGGTGCGTCCGTAATGAGCGGGAGAAATGGACAAAATCCCCCAACTCTGCTGAAAATTATACAGAAAATTTTTTGGAATTGCTTGTAAAATATTTTGGACAAATGATACTATGTTTTAAAAATGAGGTGCGGCGGGTCACAGGGCGGATTGGCCGTCGCCGGCCTCTCTGGCCAGCTCGTACTCCCGGCTCCAGTCCAGGTCCCGATAGGGGGCCGCCTCCTGCCGCGTGCGGATGTACTCCATCAGCAGGTCCAGCATCTCCTCCGACCAGGTGTTCTTGTCGATCTGCGCCGTGGTGAAGCGGTTTTCGCTGATCATCTCGAAGCCGAACATGTCCTTCACCTGGGTCTTGGCTCCCCCCTCCACCACGTCGGCCACCAGTTGGGGCGGGATGAACAGCACACCGCCGCTGCAGCCGTAGACCACGTCGCCGGGCAGGCACACGGCGGCCTCCCGGCCGGCGCCCAGGCGCACCGGGGTGTTCATGCCCAACATGGCGAACTCCCGGATGGGGGTGGGATCGATGCCCCGGTAATAGACCTGCACATCCGGCACTCGGCGCATCTGCTCCACGTCCCGAACGCCGCCCCAGATGACCGCGCCGCCCCGGCCCGTCCTGGCCCGCAGGGCGGTGGTCAGGTTGCCGCCCAGGAAGGTCCCCTTGTAGATCTTGTCGTACATGTCCACCACCAGCACGTCCCGGTCGGTGAGCCGGTCGATGACCCACTGGTTCGGGGTGCCCTGAAA
The DNA here is from genome assembly GCA_910585155.1 of uncultured Oscillospiraceae bacterium. Classification (GTDB taxonomy): domain Bacteria; phylum Bacillota; class Clostridia; order Oscillospirales; family Oscillospiraceae; genus Enterenecus. Next base: position 103,025 of record CAJUEC010000001.1, on the reverse strand, counting down.
GCCCTGGGCGGCGGCAATGGCGCAGGAGGCCCCGAGGTAGTCCGGCCTGGTGGGGATGTAGGCGGCGGTCACCGCCCGGCCGATCAGCTTGCGGTTGACCGTGCCGTCCGTCCGGAACTCCGGATGCAGGGAGGGCATGGCGATGAACTGGTTCTCGTACCCGGCCACAAAGATGGGCTTCCACACCTCCTCCAGCGTCATCTGGCAAAGGGCGTCCAGGTACTTGTCCGGCACCCTGGGCCGGCCGTCCTCAAACCGCTCCCCCTTCCACTCCGGGGTGATCGCAATGATGTCGTCCCGATTTGCAAAAGACATATTTTCAGTCCCCTCACTTAACTCCAGATACGGTCGTTGGAAAACTCCCGGTCCCACTGGTCGGTGGGCTCCCACATGCCGGGGATGTTCTCATTCAGATGCCGGCGCAGCACGTCCTCGTTCAGGCTCTCGATGCCCAGGCCGGGCCCCTCGGGCACCCGGATGAAGCCGTCCCTGACCAGCGGCTTGGGAAGGCCGTTCACCATGTCCGCCCACCAGGGCACGTCCACCGAGTGGAGCTCCATGGCCAGCACGTTGTGCATGGCCGCCGCAGTATGCACCGCCGCCATGCAGGCCACTGGGCTCTCCGCCATGTGGATGGCCACCGCCACGCCGTGCTCGTCCGCCATGTCGGCGATCTTCTTCAGCTCCAGCGCGCCGCCGCAGGTGAGGATGTCCGGGTGGATCACGGAGACACAGCCCTGCTTGATGAGGGGCTCGAAGCCCTCCTTCAGGTAGATGTCCTCGCCGGTGCACACCGGGATGGCGGCGGCCTCCCGGAGGCGGCGGCACTGGTCGGGGTAGATCCAGGGCACCATGTCCTCCATCCACGCGATGTTATAGGGCTCCGCCCGGCGGGCAAAGCGGATGCAGTCTTCCACGCACACGTGGCCGAAATGGTCAATGGCCAGCGGAACCTCGTAGCCGATGACCTCCCGCACCTCCCGGAGGTAGGCCTCCAGGAGGTCCAGCCCCTTCTCCGTGATGTGGATGCCGGTGAAGGGGTGGGCGGTGGTGACGATGGAATAGCTCTTCTGGCGGCGGACCATGTCCGAGGTCACCGAGCCCCCCTGCACCTGGAGCAGATGGGGCGCGTACCGCTTCATCTCGTCCAGCAGGCCCAGCGGCGCGCACAGCGCCCCCGGCTCATCCATCAGCAGGCCAATGCCCAGGTCCAGCTTCAAGAAGGTGAAGCCCAGGTCCAGCCGTTTTTTCAGGGCCAGACCCATGGCGTGGCCGCTGTTGTCCTTCCCGTCGGCGTCCGTGTCGCAGTAAACCCGGATCTCGTCCCGGAACCTGCCCCCCAGCAGCTGGTACAGGGGCACCCCGTAGGCCTTGCCCGCCAGGTCCCACAGGGCGATCTCGATGCCGGACACGCCGCCGCCCTGCCGGGAGTGGCCGCCGAACTGCTTGATCTTGCGGAAGATCTTGTCCACATTGCAGGGGTTCTCCCCCAGGATGCGGCTTTTGAGCATCAGGGCGTAGGTCTTGCTGGACGCGTCCCGCACCTCACCATAGCCGACCAGCCCCTGGTTGGTGTAGAGCTTGAGCAGGGTGCAGCGCTTGGGCGCGCCGTCGATGTCGGCAAAGCGCATATCGGTGATCTTCAGCGCTGCCGGGTCGATTTTTGTCATAGGTATCCTCCTCCTTTGAAGGCCTGCTGGGGGGCGGGCCCCTCCCGCCTTGTACTTATTGTACCGGAACGTGGAAAACAAAACAAATGATATCGTATCCAGTTTCGATCAAATATTGCGAAATGCACAAAAAACATGCCGCGCAGCGGATGCTGCGCGGCATGCTCACGGCTCCTCCGGCGGTCGGTCGGGCTGGACGGCCCGGCGGTAATCCCGGGGCGCCAGGCCGGCCACCTTCTTGAAGGCCCGGTTGAAATTGGCGATATTGTTGAACCCGCAGGCCTGGCTCACCTCCGTGACGGACACCGACAGGTCCTCCAGCAGCCGCTGGGCCTTGTCGATCCGCTGGGCGGTGATGTAGCTCCACACGGACACGCCGTTGAGCCTTTTGAAAATGGTGCAGTAGTAGGAGCGGCTCATGCGGGCCTCCTGGGCCAGGGTGTCCAGGGTCAAAGGGTCGCCCAAGTGGCTGAGGATGTAGTCCATGGACCGCTTGATATACTCCAGGTGGCGGGGGTTGATGAAAAACTTCTCCCCCTCCAGATCGTCGTGAAAGTGCCGCGCCAGATTGGCCAGGATGGCCAGCAGCTTGGCCTTGACCAGCAGGTCGTAGGCCGGGTCCTGGGCGCTGCACTCCTGAAAGCTCTCCTGGAGCAGGGCGGAGATCCGCGCCGCCGCCAGGTCCCCGTGGGAGATGTGCCGGTTGGTGGCGGAGTCGGACATAAAAATCCGGAGGTACTTGGAGTCGAACCAGTCCCCGCCCGGCGTCCAGATGAACCGGGGGTCGAATTGGATCACCACCAGGGACAGCGCCCGGCCCGGGTCGATCTGCCGGAAGTGGTGCTTGTCGTTGCCGCAGTGCATGAACACGTCCCCCTGCTCAAAGGCGTAGTCCACGCCGGAGCAGTGGTAGACGCCGGAGCCGGAGAGGATGGAGGAGATCTCCAGCTCGGAGTGGTGGTGCTCGTTGTAGGGCCGCTCGCCCCCCGCCGTCTGGGGATAGCGGGCCTGAAAGACCTTGAACAAAATGTGGTCGTCCGTGCTGGACCGAACTACAATGCGCTCCTCCGCCATGAGAACCTCCCCCTGTTCCGCCGCCCATATGTTTTGTCTATTATAGCCGATGCAGAAGGAGATTTCAACGGTTTTTCTGTCATCCTGCTCAGCGCGGGCGGGAGGCCCCGCCGCCGTCAAAATTCCATCACCAGCCCGGTGCGGAAGGGGTGGACCATCTCCCCCAGCTCCTCCCCGAGGAGCTCCAGCCCCCGCTCCCCGGTGCAGTGGCCGGTGTAGATGGCGGCGATTCCGGTGTCTCGGATGCGGCGGGCCAGGGCACGGACCTCCTCGTCCGTGCGCCGGAAGAGGTGGAATCCCCCCACCAGAGCCAGCAGCCGCTGGCCGGGGAAGGTCTCCCCCACCTCCCGGATGATGTTATCCGCCCCCGCGTGGGAGCAGCTGTTGAAGATGACCAGCCCCCGCTCCGTCTCCACCACCAGGCTCTGCTCATGGGCGTAGTCGTCGGGCTCCATCGCGCCGCCCCGCCGGGTGTACATGCCGTCCGCCGCCCCTTGGGCGGCCAGCCCCGGCGTCTTGTGTGGGATGAGCCAGACCCCCGGAGAGGGGGAAAAGTCCCCCTCCACAAAAACCACCCGGTCCCCGAACCGCTCCGCCGCCCCCCTGGGAATGCCGCCGTAGCCTATGCCGTCCTCCCTGCGTATGTAGCAGCTGTCGCAGCCCGGGCGCACGTAGAAGGGGACCCCCTCCGCCGCCCGGAAAAAGTCCTCCATGCCGTTGGAGTGGTCCGGGTGCCCATGGGACAGCACGGCGTAGTCCACCCGGGTCAGGTCGATGCCCAGCTTGTCCGCGTTTTCCAGGAACAGGCCGGACGCGCCGCTGTCCAGCAGGATCCGCCTGTCTCGGTGGGTGATGTAGATGCTCAGGCCCCACTCCCCCTCCAGTCCCTCCCAGGGGATGTTGTCCGATAAGACAGTCGCTCTCATATTCCCAGCCTCCCTGTTTCGATTTGCTTGATTATATCCTGCTTTTTGAAAAAACGCAAGGACTGCTCCCCGGGCGGACAGGCAAAAAGCGGCCCGGAGTTTTCTCCGGGCCGCAGAGGACAGATAACTTGGGGCCTTTTACCATCTCCCCACCACGTTGGTGAGGAAGCGGGAGAGAATGGCGCAGGCCTGACCGCAGGTCAGTGTCTCCCGGGGGGAGAGGGTGGTGGGCGTGGTGCCGGTGATGAGCCCGGCGGCCCGGCTCCAGGCCATGGCGGGCCGGGCGATGGGTCGGATCTGCCTATAGTCGGTGTAGCCGGCCAGACTGGTGGAGCGGAGGGTGTCATAGCCCTTGTGGGCGGCGTAGCAGAACAGGATCATGGCCGCCTGCTCCCGGCTGATGGTCCTGTCCCCGCCCCACAGCTCGCTCCAGAAGATGTCGGGGACGATGTCGTTGTCCGCCGCCCAGATGGTGGGGTCCCCGGTGCTGGTGCTGTCCAGGTTGTAGAGAACGCAGATCAGCATATCCCGGGTGAGGGCGCTGCCCGCAGGGACCAGGCCGCCGGTGACGTGGTAGATGGAGCCGTTTTGGTAGTACCAGTTGACAGGCTTGGCGTTGACGGGCCGCTGGGGCTGGACGGGGTCGGCGGGGGCGGTGTAGACATACCGCTGGGCAAAGGTGATTCCCAGGCTCACGTCGCTGTCGGGCATGATGAAGGTGTGCTGGCCGTTGTAGCTCCCGAGGAAGGACAGCTCCCAGCTGGTGTCCAGCCGGACCGCCGACAGCCGGTTCAGCTCAAAATCGTTCCAGGGGCTGAGGGTGACGGTGACCAGAGTGCCCGGGGCGGCGGAGCTGTGGCTGACGGTAAAGCTGCCGCCGTAGGTGCTGCCGGGGGTGTAAATCTGATAGTAGGAGGACGGATCCCCCGGGCTCTTGGTCCAGCGGGCGTAGACGGTGGTATCCCCGCTGAACACCGTGGCGGTGGACACCCGCACCCCGCCGGATTTGGCGGTGTACCAGCCGCTGAAGGTGTAGCCGTCGCGGGTGGGCGCGGCGGGCAGAGCCGCCAGCTTGCCGCCCTCCCCGGTGGTCAGGGTGGCGCCCCCGGCGCCCCCGTTGGGGTCGAAGGTGATGGTATAGGATTTGGAGGGATCGGGCTTCTCGCTCTCGCCGGGTTTCTCGCTCTCACCCGGTTTCTCACTCTCACCCGGCTTCTCGCTCTCGCCGGGTTTCTCGCTCTCGCCGGGTTTCTCGCTCTCGCCGGGTTTCTCGCTCTCGCCGGGTTTCTCGCTCTCGCCGGGCTTTTCATCTCCGCCTTCCTTGGTCCAGCGGGCGTAGACGGTGGTGTCCCCGCCGAACACGGTGGAGGTGGACACCTGCGTCCCGCCGGATTTGGCGGTGTACCAGCCCGCGAAGGTGTGACCGGCGTAGGTGGGGTCGGCGGGCATGGCCGCCAGCCTGCCGTCAGTACCGGTGGTCAGGGTGGCGCCCCCGGCGCCCCCGTTGGGATCGAAGGTGATGGCATAGGTCTTGGCGGGGTCGGGCGTCTCGCCCTCCTTGGTCCAGTGGGCGTAGACGGTGGTATCACCGCTGAACACAGTGTCGGTGGACACCGCCGTCCCGCCGGACTGGGCGGTGTACCAGCCCGTGAAGGTGTAGCCCGCGCGGGCGGCCTGGGGCAGGGCGGTGAGCCTGCCGCCGCTGGTGGTGGCGGTGTCCGTCCCGGCGGTGATCGCGCCGCCGTTGGGGTTAAAGGTGATGGTGTAGATTTTGGGGTCTCCCGGCTGGTGGTCGCCGCCGTTCTTAATCCAATAGGCGTAGAGGCGGGTATTGTGCTGGAACACGGTGGAGGCCTCCGCGTAGACGCTGTTGGGCGGGGAGGCGTACCAGCCGCCGAAGGTGTAGCCCGTCAGCACCGGCTCTGGGGGCCAGTTGGCCAGCTTGCCCTTGATGTCGGTGTTCCTGGCCTCGGCGCCGCCGCCGTTGTTGGGGTAGAAGGTGATGGTGTAGCCCTCGTTGGGAATCCAGCGGGCGTAGAGGGTGGTGTCCCGGTAGTACACATAGTCCGTCCCCCGCACCATGTCGTAGGAGGAGGAAAGGCTCCAGCCCTTGAAATGGCAGCCCTCCCGGGTGGGGCCGGCGGGCATGGCGGCCAGCCTGCCGTCCATGTCGGTCTGGCGGGTCTCCACCGCGCCGCTGCCGCCGTTGGGGTCAAAGGTGATGGTGTGGGGCCGCACCAGCTCCCCCCAGTGGGCGTAGGCGATGGTATCCTCCGTGAAGCGGTGGTCAAAGGCGTACTCCGTGCCCGCCGTCCCGTCCTCGGTGAACCAGCCGATGAACTCCCGCCCATCGGAGAGAGACCAGCCGTTGGTGTTGGGCCAGTCGGTGATCACCCCGTTCAGGTCGGTGACGCGGTAGTATGCGCCAGACGAGCTCGAACGGAGGCAGATGAGGTGGGTGCCCACCGGCGTCCACAGGGCGGAAACGGTGGTGTCTTCATCAAATACGTAATTTTTATCCACCAGTCTGCCATAGTTGTCTGATTCGCTCCAGCCCCGGAACACGTAGCCCTCCCGGGTGGGGTTGGCGGGCATGGCGGTGACTTTTCCATCGGGCCCTGTGACGGCGGTTCCCCCGCCCACACCGCCGTTGGGGTCAAAGATGATGGTGCAGATGGGCCCAAAGGAATATCTTCCATCCTTCACGCAGACCCCATAGCCGTCCAGGGGATAGGCGTTTGGCACCAACTCCTGCTGGTATTGCAGGCCGCTGGAAAGATTGACTACAGGCAGATCCCACCTGGGAATTCCGTCCACCTGCAACATAACGATGCGCTGTCCTGCCTCCACCTCCGCGCTGCCCACGGTCCCCTTGCCTGAACCGCCGGCATAGATGCGGGTGGCCTTTCCGTTTGAGCCGCTTCCATCGTTAACCCAAAGGTTTCCCTGCCACAGAAAGACGCCTACACCCTCCTCTGCGTATATTTCCGTGCCATAGAGACGCGTAGAGCCATCCTGAGGCTGATAGATGCCGCAGGGGAGCCGGCCCGGGGTAGTGCTCTTGGCAATCAACACTGCATCCTGAACAGAAATGTTGATGCCGTGCTCTGCGTACCACTCGCCGCCGGAGATCACGGGGGCGTCCCTGCCGAGGAGCACACCGCCGTCGATATCAGTCTTGGCCCCATTGCCCGACAGCAGAACGGCGCCCTTTCCGGCGTCCACATAGCCGCCTTTCATCCAGGCGGTGGTTTCAAACCAGATGCTGTCACCCTTTCGGTCCGCAAACACCGTGATCGCGTTCCCCTTGGCCTTCACCGTGCCGCTGAGGAGGGTGAAGGTACGGCCGGGCTGGACATAGATGGCATCCTGGCCGCTGGCCTCTAAACAGCCGGAGGAGTAGGTCACCGAGCTGCCGGAGGTGACCGTGGGGGCGTCCGCCGCCGTGCTGTCCAGTATGGTCAGGTCCCCCAGCAGATTGATGGCGGGGGAGGCGGAGGAGGTGAGGGTATGGCCCTTCAGGTCCAGCACCACATTGCAGTCCTTGGGGATGGTCAGGGTATCGCCCCCCAGGTCCATGCTGGCGGTGAGCTCGATGTCTGTCCGCCCCGCGCCCACCCCGTCGGCAATCCGCCGCTTCAGGGTGTCCAGATCCCCCGCGTCGGTGTCGGGGAACACGCTCTGGGCCTGGAAGTGCACCACAGGGTCCTCCTCGGCATAGATGCTGTTCAGCAGCTTGGAGCCGCCTAAGGCCTCCCACTGCTCCGCTGTGCCGCCGAAGTACACATCCCGGAGTTCCTCGCACCTATAGAATGGGGTATCGCCCACGGTCTGGAGGGTGGCGGGCAGGTAGACGGCGGTGAGCCCGCCGCAGTCCTCGAATGCTTCTTCACCCAGGCTGGTCAGGCCCTCGGGCAGGGCAAACCGGGTCAGGAGGTTGCAGTTATAGAAGGCCTGCTGTCCAATGGTATCCACTTCCCCGGAAAAGGTGACGCTGGTCAGTACACGGCAATCGCTAAACGCTTCGCTCCCAATGGAACCCACATTGCCATGAAAGGTAATGCTGACTAGCACATTATTATAGTAACCAAACACCCTGCTCCCGATGGAGCCCACATCGCCGAGAAAGGCAACGCTCTTCAATGCCCGGCAAGAATCAAACACACCCTCCCCAATGGTGCCCACATTTTTGGAAAAGGTGACATCGGTCAACGCGCCGCACCCCTCAAACGCGCTTTTCTCGATGGCGTCCACGCTTCCCTGAAAGTTGATGCTGGTCAGCTTGTCGCAGAAACTGAACGCCTCGCTCCCAATGGAACCCACATCGCCGGAAAAGGTGACGCTGGTCAGCTTGTCGCAATCGTAAAACGCCTCATCTCCAATGGAAGCGACGCTGTCCGGAATGGTGACGCCGGTGAGACTGCCGCAACCAAAAAACGCGTCATCTCCAATGAAGGTAACGCTGTCCGGAATGGTGACGCTGGTGAGGCTGTTGCAACTGAAAAACGCCCCCTGTCCGATTCCGGTGACCCCGCTGCCGATGACCACGCTTTTTATGTTGTATGGATATGGCGGTTGCTCCACGTCCGCGTCGGGAATGACCCCGCTGCCCGAAATGGTCAGCAGGCCTGTGGTCCCGTTGTAGCTCCAGGTCAGATCTCCCCAGGTCCCGGTCTCATCCGCCGCCCACGCCCCCGTGGGCAGCAGGGCCAGCGCCAGACACAGCGCCAATCCCGCCGATACGATCCGTCTTTTCATGGTGGCTTCCCCCCGGTTAGAATTTCAACAGCTGCTCTCGCTCTTTATCGTGTAAGAACAAGACCATTATAGTGCAGAAATTCCAGCGTGTCAATACCGGCGAGGCGGATGCCGCAAAAGAGGGAGCGCCGGGCAGTGTCCGGCGCTCCTGGGTGAAAGGCTGCATAAACGCAGGCTTTTATCTCCGTCCGTTTTTGCGGTTGTTGCAGCAGGTGTCCACCATGTTTCGGATATAGCGGTCGTAGCTGGTGTTGAGCAGGGCGGTGAACAGCGCGTCGATCACATTCAGCGTGGAGATGCGGCTGGACATGCCACCCAGCCGGTCCCAGCTCTCGCTGGCGTCCACGTAGAGGTTGTGGGCGCAGATGCTGGACAGCGCGTTCCCCCCCGACGAGGTGAGGGCCACCGTGGGCACCCGGAGGTTGCGCAGCACGTGAGCCACCTCCAAAATGTCGTCCGTCTCCCCGGTGTAGGAGATGAGGAAGGCCAGCACCCCCTCCGTATAGGCCCTGGCGCTGGTGAGCATGGAAACCCGGTCACTGAAGGCGGTGGAGGGGATCTTCAGGCGCATACACTTGATCTGGGCGTCCAGCGCCACCACGTGGGAGGGGCCCACCCCGTAAAAGTCGATGCGCTTGGCCTGGGCCATCAGGCCCACCACCTTTTCCAGCACCTCGGAATTGATGATCCGGCTGGTCTCCAGAATGGAGGAGGCGTTCTGCTGGGACACCTTCTCCAGCACCTCGGCCACCGAGTCGTACCGGCTCACCGGGGCCTGGTCGCCGCCGCGCCGGTCCTGGCGGGTGTAGCCGTCCTGGGCCGCGGAGAGCAGCATCCGAAAATCGGTGTAGCTGTCCACCCCCAGCTTCCGGCACAGCCGCTTCACCGTGGTGGTGGAGGTGAAGGTCTTCTCCCCCAGCTCCACAATGCCCATGCCGCAGGCATCCTGGTAGTGCTCCAGGATGTACTCCACCACGTGACGTTCAGAGGGGGATAGGTCCTTGATCTCCGCCATTTGAATCAGAATATTTCCCATGTCGGCCCTCCATAGCCCGTGCGCCCGGGAGGGCGTCCCAGCCGGATCCCCGGCCCCCTCTCCAGCGCATGTGTCCTGCCCGCGACCTCCTCCTAACGGCGCTCCAGGGCCACGCGGCCCTCCAGCGCTTTCTTTATCATACCCTTATACGCCGCATTTTGCAAGTTTTTTCCTGCGCATTCCAAAACAGGCCGGGCCCTCCGCTCAGGCCCCAGCCCTACTCCTGGGCGGGGAACATCATAATGGTCTCCCTGGCCACGTCGCAGGCCAGCTTGGCCAGCTCCGCCGGGGGCAGCTCCAGGTTGAAGGACATCTCGGAGTAAGCCGAGGTGTTCACCCCGGCCACCACCGCCCACCGGGGGTGCTCCATGCACATCATGGCCGCCGTGCGGAAGGGGGAGCCCCCCGTCAGATCGCAGGCGAACAGGATGTCCTCCCCGGGCAGGCCGCCCAGCACCTCGCCCAGCTTTTTTTGCAGGTCGTCCAGGGAGTCGTTTTCGTTGAAATCCACGAAATAGAAGCCGGCCATCTCACCCACCAGCATTCCCAGGTTGCGCTTCATGGCGGTGCCGTAGCCGCCGTGGCCTGTGACAATCACTTTTGACATGATGATCTGCTCCTCTCTGCGCAATGGCAAAAGCCCCGGGAGAGGCCCAGAGGGCTCTCTCCCGGGGCGGGTGCTTACATGTTGGAGTTTTTGAAAACCAGCTGGCGGTAGTCAGCGTACACCTCGTGCATATACTCCTTGGGCACCTCGGTGACGTTGGGGGACACAAAGATGTACATCTTGTGGCCCAGCTTCTCCAGCCGGAGGGCGGTCTCGGAGGCGATGGACTGGGCGATGGTGATCACCGCCACGGTGGAGGAGGCCCCCACCTTCTGGTGGTAGCCGGGGATGGCCACCAGCGCGTCCTCCAGGGGGCAGCAGTTGTCAATGAGGATGTCCGCCACATCGCCCAGCTTGTTGCCGGAGGAGTGGACGGCGGCGGCCTTCTGATAGTTCTCGCCGCTGGTGATGGCGATGACCTTCAGCCCCCGCTCCCGGGCGTACATGGCCGCCTCAATGGGGGCGGCGTTCAGCCCGCCGTGGGAGAACACGATCATCACCTCCCCCTCCTGGAGGTTGTAGCTCTGGAGGAAGTTGGCGATGTAGCCCTCCTGCCGCTCAATCCACAGCAGCTCCCGGGCGCCGCCGGGGCCGATGACGTTGTTCCACATCAGCCGGGGGTCCATCACCGGGTGCCAGCCCACCACGCCGCCGTAGCGGGGGAACACGTCCTGGACGGGCAGCACGCTGTGGCCGCTGCCAAACAGGTGGACCAGCTTGCCGGAGTGGATGGCGGCGGCGCACAAGTCGGCCGCGGCCTGGATGTTCTGGGTCTGCTCCTTGTCGATCTTTTCCATAACCTGCATAATTTTGGTTAAATACTCAAGCTGAGCCATTGCAATTACTCCTTTGAATTAAAATTGTGATATCTTTACGCCAATGCGCCGATCACGGGGATAAAGCCGATGGCTGTAAGCACCGCCGCCAGCACCAGAATCACGCCCATAATGGCCAGGGGTGACCAGTTCTTCTTGGTGTACAGGCGGTACACACCCAGGGTGAGGGCCAGGGGGACGATCTTGGGGAACACGCTGTTGAGCAGATTGTCCAGGTTGAACACGGAAATCATACCCTCCACATAGGAGCCGGAGGCCTCGTCAAAGACCTGGGTCACGGTCTTGATGTCGATGTTCAGGGTGCAGGTGACAAAGCTGGCGGTGAGCGCGCCCACCACGATCAGGCCCAGCACGGTGATTGCCTGCATGATGCGGTTCAGCTGTCCGGAGGCCATGAAGCGCTGCACGCCCTCCAGGCCGGCCTTGTAGCCCAGGTTGAACAGCTTCCGGCTGAGCAGGTAGGTGCCCAGGGGATAGACGATCATGTAGACGACGGCGCCAATCCAGGCGGCGTTGGGCAGGGCGTTGGAGATGGACAGGCAGATGGTCAGCAGCAGGGGAATGATGGTGGCCACCCACAGGGAGTCGCCGATGGCGGAGGTGGGGCCGATGAGGGCCACCTTGGCCTCCTGGATGGCCTCGGCGGAGCCGTTGCCGTTGGCCAGCTGCTCCTCCATGCCGATGGCGATGCCGTTGCAGATGGAGCCCACCTGGGACTCAGTGTTGAACAGGGTGATGTGGCGCTGGAGGGCGGCGGCGCGGTCCTCTTTGGTGTCGTACAGCTCCTCAATCACAGGGGCCATGGACTGGCCGAACGCCATACCCAGCATACTCTCCGCCTGCTGCGAGCAGCCGTTCCAGAAAAACCAGTTCAGAAAAGATTTATTCAGCGTCTTTTTGCTCACGGATTTCATCTCAGCACTCCTCCTCTCTCTGGGACAGAATGGCGTAGTAGATCACGGCGACGATGGCGGCGATAACGGCCACAGCCATGGTGCTCAGCCCGAAATAGGTGACCAGAACAAAGCCCGCCATGAAGATGGCCCAGTGGACGCCCTTTTTCACCAGGAAGGACAGGATAATGCCCATTCCCAGGGCGGCCATCATGGAGCCGAAGGCGGAAATGCCGGTGACGAACCAGCCGGGGATGGCGATGCCGGCGCTGGCCCCCGCCGCGCCGATGGCGGTGAGGACGATGACCGCGGGGACAAAGCGGCACAGGAAACCGATGACGCCGCCGCCGATCATGTTGGGCATCCACATCTTTTTGGTGTCGCCGGACTCGGCGATCTTGTTGGCCCAGCGGTTGACGAACACGTCCAGCGCGTAGTGCACGTTCCACATGGTGCCGCCCACCACGCCGCCAATGCCGGCGCCGGTGAAGGCCAGACCGATGAGAGCGGCGTCACCGCTCACGGTGCCCTTCAGGGCAATTGCCATGGCGGTGCCGATGTAAGTGGCGTAGGACAGGTCCCATGCCACGGCGCCGCCGGGGGTGACGTTGGCCAGATAGGCGATCTGGAGGGGCACACCCACCAGCATCGCGGTGGACACATCGCCCATGATAATGCCCACCACCAGCGCGGCGATGAGGGGCCGGCCCAGACAATACCAGCCGATGGTATTGCCCACCAGGGAGCCAATCGCGCCCAGGTAGATAAACACGGCGATTAGGATCACTTGCAGGATATTCATGCGCTCGTTTCCTCCCATTCTTTTCTTTGGGCCGGCGCGCCCCTGCGGGAGCCGGCCCGGACCTTATTTTTTGCGGCGGGCGCTCCCGCCGCCGGAGCACGGAGCAGGTGGAGCGGGGTCACAGCTTGATACTCTTGCGCAACTCGGTCCACTCCCGGGCGGGGGACTTGGGAATGGTCTGGTAGACCAGCTTGACGCCGCCGGCGGCGATGTCGTCAAACAGGGCGATGTCCTCGTCGCTGGCGAAAAAGACGCTGCCGCCGCCCTTGGTCAGGTTGTGGGTGGCGTCCGGCCGCTTGGCCGCATTGCCGATCACCACCAGCTCGCACTGCTTGAGCTCCTCCCGCAGCTGCGTCAGGTCCTGGGGGAGCCGGGTGATGAACAGCCGGTTGCCGTCGGCGGGCTGGGCAAACAGCTCCTTGGCCTGGGCCATGGTCACCACCCGGGACTTGTACTGCTTGGGTACGCCCATGAGCATGATGGACTGGAGCATGGGGTTGCCGGCCAGCGCGCCGTCAATGGCGACAATCTCTTTAATCTTCCAGTGGCTGCACCACGCGGTCACAATCTGTCCGTGGATGAGCCGGTCGTCGATCCGAAAATAATTCAGCGCCATAACAGTCCTCCCTTTCTGATGCCTGGTCTGCCCGATGTGGCTTCATTGTAGCAAAGCGGTTTTGCAAAAGCAATATTTTGACGGATTGTGTCAATTATTAACATTTCACATAGCTGCGCAATATTTTCAGCGACAGTTTATCAATTTCACACAAAGACAATTCCAGGCTCTTCCACGTCTGACAAAAAGCGGCGGAGGCCCAGGGGCCCGCCGCGGAGAAAAATTCTGGGGAGCGCAAAAAAAGCGCTTGCAATTTGCTCGGGCATCTGCTATACTTATTAATGAGAATAATTCTCACTAATGAAATTCATCCCATTCACCATAAAATTGATCAGGAGGAATGTATCATGGAACTGAAGGGCAGCAAGACCGAGGCCAATCTGTGGAAGGCGTTTGCGGGGGAGTCCCAGGCCCGGAACAAGTACACCTACTTCGCCAGCCAGGCCCGCAAGGAGGGCTACGAGCAGATCGCCGCCATCTTTGAGGAGACTGCCGGCAACGAGAAGGAGCACGCCAAGCTGTGGTTCAAGGCGCTGGGCGGCATCTGCACCACCGCAGAGAACCTGCTGGCTGCCGCCGAGGGGGAGCACGAGGAGTGGACCGAGATGTATCAGGAGATGGCGGCCACCGCCCGGGAGGAGGGCTTCATCGCCCTGGCCGACGCCTTCGAGGCCGTGGCCAAGATCGAGAAGAGCCATGAGGACCGGTACGTGAAGCTGGCGGAGAACCTGGCCAACGGCGAGGTGTTCAAGCGCGCCGAGGTGAAGGTGTGGTACTGCCGGAACTGCGGCCACCTGGAGTACGGTCTGGAGGCCCCTGCGGAGTGCCCCGTCTGCGGCCACGCCCAGGCCTTCTTCGAGCTCAAGGCCGAAAACTATTGAGAAGCCGAACCAAAATACATCTTCGCGGCCAAAATCCTCGATGAGCCGCGTGAAAAAAAATCTGGGGAAGCACTGATTCAATCGGCAATTTTGTCTCGCGAATTGGAACGCTTCGGCTATTGATTCAGCTTCTGAGATACACATCGTATGAAAAAGGGCCGTCCGGCATTCGGACGGCCCTTCTGCTATCCTATTTTCGCCCCGGGCCTGCGGCAATTCCCGGCCTTCACCAAAATGCCCGGGCATGGCGGAGGAGACGCCCAGCTCCAGCTTTAGGGAAGGACTGCTTAAATCGACAAGAGCGATTTGCGAGAGATTTTGCGCCATAGCGGGGGTGGGATTTCGCAGGAATAATTGTGTTTATTTCAAGAAATTACAACGAAGCCATGGCAAAAAAGATCCGAAAAGTGCCGCAGACGCATTTAATCAGTGCTTCCTTAGGTGATCCTGCCGCGCAGGCAGGCGGACACCTCTTCGGCGGTGGACGACGCGCATACCTGCTCCGCCAGCGCCTCCAGCTCCGGGACGGAGTGCCGGGCCAGAAGCATCTTGACCCCGGAGATCCGGGAGAGGCTCATGCTCAGCTTCCGTATCCCGAGCCCAACCAAGACCGCGGTCGAGAGGGGCTCTCCCCCCAGCTCCCCGCAGACGCTGATGGGCTTGCCCGCGTCAGAAAAGGCGGACACGGCAAGCTGGATCAGGCGGAAAACAGCGGGGTGGAAGCTCTGGCAGCAGGGGGCCACCTCCGGGTTTGTCCGATCCGCCGCCAGAAGATACTGGCTCAAATCGTTGGTGCCGATGCTGGCAAAATCCGCCCGGGCCGCCAGCGCGCCGGCCATCAGGGCGGCGGAGGGAACCTCGATCATAGCCCCCAGGGGAAGGCCCTCCCGGAAGGAAACCCGCTCCCGCCGGAGCTCCTCCTCCACCTCCTCCACCACAGACCTGGCGGCCATGAAGTCCTCCACCCCGCCCACCATTGGGAACATGATCTGAAGGCGGCCGTAGACGGAAGCCCGGAGGGCCGCCCGGAGCTGGGCGCGAAAGAGCTCCCGGTCAGCCAGGCACAGACGCAGGCCCCGAAGGCCCAGGGCCGGGTTTTCCTCCCTGGGCCTGGGGTAGCAGGATAGGGGTTTGTCCGCCCCGATATCCAGCGTGCGAAGAGTGACGGGCTTGTCTCCGGCGCGGAGCAGCAGGGCCTTATAACGCTGAAACTGCTCTTCCTCGGTGGGAAGGCGGTCCCGGCCCATGTAGAGAAATTCCGTGCGGAACAGGCCGATAAAATCGGCGGCGGAGCCCAGGGCCTCCAGCTCACCGGGGGTGGGGTCGGCCACGTTCAGGCCAACGGCGATCTCCACGCCGTCCCGGGAACGGCATGGCCTGTCCCGCCACTGGGCGGCCTGGGCCCGCCGGACAAGGCCCTCCTCCCGCAGCCTCTGGAAGCTCTCCCGCTGGGCGGGCGTGGGGGAGGAGATGACCTGCCCCTGGTCGGCGTCCAGGACCAGCTCCTCCCCATCGCGGATCCGCTCCGTGATATGGGCCACACCCAAAACGGCCGGAATATCATAGCTCCGGGCAATGATGGCGGAGTGACAGGTGGCCCCGCCCACCTCGGTGACTATGCCCAGCACATTTTCCCGGTCCAGGGCGGCGGTGTCAGAGGGCAGGAGGTCATGGGCCACCAGAATGCAGGGCCGGGGCAGCCGGGCAAGGCTCACCTGCGCAGCTCCAAGGCAGGCCCGCAGGAGCCGTCCGCCCACATCCCGCACGTCGGCGCTCCTCTCCCGCAGCAGCGGGTCCTCCAGCTGCTCAAACAGCCCGGCGTACATCTGGCAGACCGACTCCACCGCCCAGGCGCAGCATTTTTTCTCCTCCGAGATGGCCAGCCGGATGGCGGCCACAATCTCCTCATCCTCCAGGATTTCCCGGTGGGCGTCAAAAATCTTCCCCTGCGCCTCATGCTCCCCGGCAAACCGGGCGCGGAGCTCTTCCAGCTCCCGGCCGGCCTGGGCCACGGCCTGTTCGTACCGCTCCAGCTCGGCGGAGACGTCCGCCGTAGAGAGGCGCTCCCGCCTGACGGCGAGCTCGGCGGGGGCGTAGAGCAGGGCCGGCGCCACTGCGGTGCCGCCGCAGACGGAGGTTCCGGTAAAAATCATGGGCGTCACTCCTCCAAGCTCTCCAGAAAATTGGTCAGGGCCTCCACGGCCTGGCCCTCGTCCTCCCCCTCCGCGCAAATCTTGATGACCTTTCCGCAGGCCATGCCCCCCGTTAGAATGCTCACCACACTGCGGGGATTGACGGTTTTCTCCCCGCAGGTGATGGTGATGGCGCTGGAAAACCCCTTGCTCAGCGCGCAAAGCTCTGCGGCGGGGCGGGCGTGGAGCCCGGTGGGGTTCTTGATTTTAAACTGTTTGCACTGCATATACTCAACTCCAAAATCCGAACAGGTCAGAACAGCCTGTCGTAGTATTTTTTGAACAGGCGGCACAGCTCCTCCGTCGTGGCCGCGCCTTGGAGCTCCGCGCCGATGTGGGGAAACTCGTCCAGCAGGCTGAATATCTCATCCAGAATCTTGGCCTGGGTGATGGTGTCGGCCAGCGAGAGGACCATGACCACGTAGATTTTTACCGGCTGGCCATCCAGAACCAGCTCCAGGGGCTCTTTCAAGGTGGCCAGCGACAGGGACAGCTTATAAAAAATGCTGGGCGAGGCGTGGGGCATGCACACGCCCCCGCAAAGGACGGAGTATTGACCGTATTGCTCCTTGATTTCGATGATCTCCTCCACATACTCCCGCATGGTGTGGCCGTCGTCCAAAAGAGGCTGGGCCGCCTTCCAGACCGCCTCATCCCAGGAGGCGGCCTCAATGTGGGCCAGAATATGCCTGCGGGGCAGAACGTCAAGCAGCGAGGGGAGCTCCGTCAGCGCCCGGGGCGGGCCGCTGTACGGGCTCACCGCCCTTTTCAGCTCCCGGGCCAGCTGATCGGCGTCCCGTATATCGCAGTGCTTGCTGATGACGCTGAGAAGCTCCCCCACCCGGAACTCCGGGGTCGTGCTGGCCGCCATCCCCTGGCGGGAGTGGAGGAAGGCGTATATCCGCCGCAGATCCAGCCGGGAGAGGAGCGGATTGACCTTCAGGAGGGGCTTGGACAGGGGAAGGGGTATGTCAATGGTGGAGAAAATCAAGTCCACCTGGGAAAAATCGTAGCCCGCCAGGTCGAAAATGGAGAGCCGGTCCACAATGGCGATGTGCGGGAACTGCTGCTTCAGGGCGCTCATAAGGAGGGAGACCGTCCCCACGCCATATCCGCAGATGAGGACGGCCCGGATGTGCTCCACCGGGGGATGGTTCCGCTCCCGCCGGATGGCCCCGGCGGTGTACATGGTCAGGAAGCCCACCTCATGCTCGTGAAGGAATACGCCGAAGCGCGCCCCAATCTCCTCCGTGATCTGGCTGCACAGCCGAAAGACCTCGGGAAATCTGCGCCGGGTCTCCTCCAGCAGCGGGTTGGGAGAGGGGATGCTCAGGCGCATCCGTGTGATGGCGGCCTGCAAATGGGTCTTCATGGCGTTGAACAGGTCGTCCGTCTCCGTCAGGTCAAGGCCCAGCTCCTCCTGGAGCCTGGAGAACAGGTAGGCGCTGATTCTCCTGGCCATTTTGCTGTTGGCCGTGGAGGCGTGGCTGTCGGGGCCCTCCGCAATGGCCAGCCAGCGGGCGGAGAGGTAGGCCGCCTCACAGCGCAGCTGGTCCGGCGAAAGCATCCGGGATAGGCAGGAGGCCAGAATTGCCTCGATCTCCCCGCATTCCGCCGTCTCCGCGTAGGGCTGATACTGGGGGGAGATGGCGCTCAGGCCGTGCCCGTCCCGGACCCTGGTCACCATGACCGCCAGATAATAGATCAGGGCGATCAAATCCTCGTCAAACAGAGCGGCGCCCTTTTCCATATTGTACCGCTCCACGGTGTCGATGATCACAGGCAGGTCCGCCCCGCAGAGGATGCGGTTGATATAGGCAAAGGAGCTGGGCTTGGGGATCCGCCGCTCGGCGGTCCGGCCACAGGTAATGAAATAGGTGAGCAGCGCTTTCTGATCAGAGTTCTCCTGAATAAAGGCCACAATCAGGCGGCGGTATTCCCCCTCGTCCCCCTCCAGCCGCACCCCCCGTTTCTGCCTGCGCAGAAGCCGGGCCCCGTGAGCGGCAAACCATTTTTCCGCCTGCCTCAAATCCCGGGCAAACGTGGTCCGGCTGACGCCGAAATGCTCGGCGGCCTCGTCAAAGCTCCAGGAGCTGCGCTCCTCCAGCACATCGGTGACAATCATTCGCACCCGCTCGTCGGCGCTGAGAAACCGGCCGGCGTCTCCCGAGCTCTCCCCAAAATCCCTGAGCAGGGCCAGGGCCCGCTCCCGCTGCCGCTCCTCCAGGTAGAAGCCCTTTTTGGGGGCGGACTTCAGCTCCACGCCCCGCTCCAGGAGCCAGCTTGAGAGCAGCGACAGATCATACCGGGCGGTGCGTTCACTGACATTCATAGCCGCGGCAAGGCTCCGGGCCGTCACCGGCCCGGAGTGCCTGCAGATCAATTCCAAGGCTTGAATACATCGCTGTGCAATATCAATCATATTTTTTCCTTTGGCCGCCGGGAATCGCGTCTACGCAAGCGCCTCCCGCAGGCTCTTGATAAAGGCCTCACCGTTCCCCGCCAGGATCGCGGACAGGATGGCGCTGCCCACGATAACGCCGTCCGCGCCCATGGCCCGCATCTCCCCCACCTGCCGGGCGTTGGAAATCCCAAAGCCAGCCACCACAGGCGTGGTGATCCCCAGGCTCTTCAGCCGCGCCACATTGACGCCCACCTGGGGCGAGGTGGTGGACTGCGGGCCGGTGACCCCGTCCACAGACTGCTGGAAGATGTAGCCTCTGGCGTTTGCCTTCAGGTCGGCCTCCGCCTCGGCGGTCAGCTGATAGGGCGCAAAGCGCAGATTGATGAGGCCGCGGCCTTCCAGGGCGGCGTCCAGCTCCCCCACCCTGTCCGCGGGGGTGTTGGGGGAGAGCACCGCGTCGGCGCCGCAGTCGGCGCACCGCTGCGCAAAAGCGTCGGTCCCCATTTTCTCCACAATCTCGTAATAGGTCATGACCTGAAGAATGTTGTGGGGGTAGGCCCTCCGCAGGGCGCGGATGACCTCGAAGGCGTCCTCCACCGTATACTTGGACAGAGCCCGGGCCATGGAGTCCCGGACCGTCTTTCCATCCAGGCCGGGGTCCTCGTAGGGCAGGCCCATCTCCAGCACGGTGGTGCCGTTGTCAAAATATTTCCCCGCCCAGGCCACCTGATCCTCCAGGGCGGTGTCGCACAGGGGGAAATAGGAGACCAGTATCTTCTCCCCCGCCCGCTTCATCTCTTCAAAGATTTTTTCCATCCGATTCGTATTCATTTCCTTCTGCCTCCCTGCTTATGCTTCACACAGCATCTGACGAAAAATACCGCAGACCTGCGCCCTGCTCTGGGCGGCGCGCAGGTCCTGACAGACCTGGGGCCGGGTGAACATCTCCATCAGGTTATTCAGCACGGCCAAATGCTCATCCGGATCGTTGACCGCCAGCAAAACCACCATCTCCACCTGCAGCGCCTCGCTGGGGTCCTCCATACTGTAGAATGCGACAGGCTCCGGGCAGCGCCCAACGGCCATGGAGGCCCGGCGCACGAAGGCAGGGTCTCCATGGGGCAGGGCGATGGTCATGGCGGGGAAGGGGAGCCCCGTCGGGCAGCTCGCCTCCCGCTCCAGAATCTTTTCCACATAGGCCGGCTCCACAAGACCCTGCCGGACAAGGAGGCCGGCCAGGTGCCGCAGCATTGCCTCCCGATCCGCGCCGGGCAAATGCAGATCAATACAGCTCTCACAGATTTCAAACCGTTTGCTCATCGTACGCTCCTCATTTACATGGCTGCCTGCTTCATTTCCGACAGAAACCGATAAATTTCCTCCCCGCTGTCCCCGTTCATCACCCGGGTGAACAGGGCGCTGCCAAACATGACGTGAACCCCAACGTCCTTGACCAGGGTGCGGACCTGCTGCGGGGTGGCGATGCCGCACACCGCCACGATGGGACAGCGGCGGCCCACCAGCTCCTGCATCCGCAGGATGCGCTCCTTGGCCCGGGCCAGGCCGTCATAGTCAAACCCCGTCTTCTCCCCCGTCTTTCCCCCTGCGGCGGCCAGGAGAAAACAGAAGCCGTAGGACAGGGAGACCAGCTTTTTCAGCTGCCGCCAGCCGGGGCCTCCCTCGGGCTCCATGGCCATCTCCGCGCTGATAACCGTCACATAGTCAATGCCCTTCTCTCTCAGTCCGGCCGCCAGGCCCCGGGGGTCGTCGTCGTGGACCAGGGGGTAGTCTGGTATATCCGCCAGGTGGAAGCCCAGCTCCGCGCAGCGCCGAATGTAGTTCTCCTGCCCCATCCGCTGGAGCCCGCCATAGAAGCCCACGGGCATAAACTCGGCCTGGGGATATTGCTTCACCAGGGCCTCCAGCACCTGAAAGGACTGCTCATACCAGATGTCGTTCCGGGCGGCCATCTTCTGGATGGTGAGAATGCGTGCGCCGTACATCCAGGGAAAGCGGACCGGAATGGGAATCTGGATCACGTCGATCCCCGCCCGCACCAGAAGCCGCGCCAGATCCAGCTGCGTGCTGGGAATCGGGGGCAGCATGGGGATCTCCACGATGACGCCGCCCTGCCCCTTGGCCTCATAGGACAGGAATTTCTGTTCAATCGGATTCATTTCCCGTCCCCTCCCCGTACGCGCACATGGCCCGGATGCCCTTGAGGTACTGGGAGACCTCCTCCAGGGGACGGCCCTCCTGCAAATATTTTACATAGGCGCTTCCAATCATGAAGGAGGCCGCGCCGGAGCGCTTCACCTTCTCCACATCCTCCCGGCTGGAAATTCCGCAGACGATGGACACGGTGCACCGGTCGTTCCCCTCCTGGGCCATGACCGCCTTCACCCGGGAGACGGCGTCTGCGAGCTCCCGGCGGGTGAGCTTCACCGAGGAGCCGGACTGCCCGCCGGGGGCGTTCATCACAAAGGCGAAGCCCCGGGCCCGCCGGGCCATCTCGCAGAGCATCTCATACTCCGGGGTGCCCTCCGGGGCAGTGGCCAGCTCGTAGGAAATCGCCAGAATCAGGCGGCGGTCATGCTCCAGGCAGTACTGATAGAGGCCAAACCTGTCCCCAGTTCTGATCAGGGGGTAGTTGGGCAGGTCGAACCCATCCACGTCCGCCTCTGCCGACAGCTGTAGGAACCGGCCCTGGCCCATCGTGGCCGCCGTGTCATAGAGGGTCATATCGATGAGCGGAACCTCCGGATAGGCGGCCCGCAGCTGCTTGATGAAGGCAAAGATCTGCTCCCGGGTGACCCCCGCGTTTCTGGGGGCCCGGGCCGCCAGCTGGAGGACGCCCCCCTCCATCCAAGGCATCCAGTTTGGAATGTGGACCATCACGATGTCCACGCCGGAGGCGATCATCATGTCGGCCACCGCCCTCGTCCGCTCCATGGAGTCCGGGTCGATTGGCACCAGCCCGATGAACGCCACCCGGCCCTCCGCCTGGGCCCGGGCGATGGCTTTGTCGATGCGGTTGCTCATGTGGCCGCCCCCCATCGCGCCGCCCGGATCAGGCAAAGGGTGGTCCCCGCCTCCGGCCTGTCCCCACAATACCGCAGGGCGGCCATGCTTTGCAGGGATATCCCCGCCCGGCCCGCCTTTACCGCCTCCCCGGGCTCGACCAGGACCCGCCGGACCCTGCCGTCGTCCACCAGCTTCATCAGCCGGGGCGCCAGGACTCGATCCACGGTGCGGTTGCGCATCACCCGGGTGAAGGCGCCGCAGTAGCTGTCCAATTCCTCCGTCAGGTCGGGCTGGGTGTCACACTCCACACAGACGCAGGCGCAGTCCTGGGGCAGGTTTTCCGCCACCGCCAGGGCATAGGAGCCGCTGACCGCGGGAATCACCACCCGGTCCAGGCGGCCCAAGCTGGCCGCGGCCTGCTCCACCAGCGCCTTGGCCTCCAGGGCGGCGAAGGCTCCGGCAATATTGGTCTGGGGGAAGGCCCCCACATTGCTGCGGCAGTTGACCAGCTGCCTGCGCTCAGGCTCGGAGACCCAGGCCTGGAAGGCGTACATCTCCGGCAGGTCGAACAGCTCCGCGCACATATTCACATCATAGCTGACCCCCAGGAGCTCCAGCTGCTCTGTCAGGGTGCGCAGCCCCCCCGGGCCCCGCCCCAGGAACAGGTGAAGCTTTACCCCCAGATACGCGCCTGCCTGGGCGCACAGCAGCGCCTCATCCGCGTAGCGGGCGCCGCACACCGCCTCCCTGCCCAGCCGCTTGGACAGCAGAAGGGTCCCCAGAAGGGCGCCGTAATTTTCCGGCACCCAGCACAGGCAGGCGCCATTGGGGCCGTCCGATTCAAGCCGGGGCGCCGGCTGGGGAAAGGCGCGCCGAAGGGCCTCGTACTCCGCCAGGAAGGCCGGGTCAGCCGCGGCGGCCTCAAAGGCCGCGAAGCTGCGGTCACAGGCCAGCGTAAACGCGTCCGCAATGAAGCAGCCCCCATAGGCCCCATACCACAAATCCCCGCAGTACTCCATAATATGTATTCCTCCTTTTATCTCGACAGGGGCGGCCCGTCTACTCCCGGGTCAGGATCTCATAGATTTCATGGTAGACCTTGTCCACCCCCACGCCGGTCAGCAGCGCGGCGGCGGAGACGGCAGGCGCGCTCACCTCAGGCAGCTTGGTGGCGGAGGCCACCAGATCAGGCTTGAGGGCCTCCACCTTGGCGCGCACCTCCACAACCTTGCAGGTATCCGCCCGGCAGTCAATGCCCTTTTTCTTCAAAAACTGCTCAATCTTCATGGCGATATTTTTGGACGTGACGCCCCCGGTGCCACAGGCTACAAGAATAAATTTTGACATCAATTAGCGCTCCTTTCCACTCGCGCGGTGCCAGCTCCGCAGTCCGCGGCCTTGGCACCGCCTCTATTTTCCAAATGACGCTTGCAAATCGCGGGTCAAATCAGCCGAATATGCCGAACACAAGGGAGACCAGCCAGCTCACCCAGGTGGAGGACCCGCCCAGCGAGGTGCTGGTGGACTCAAACGCCATCCCGTTCATGGCGGCCACGGCGGTATAGGAGTCGGCGGTGGCCGTACACACATACAGCGCGATGACAAAGACGATAATGCCGGAGAGGAAGCCCCGGAAAATATTCTTCTTGCAGTAGGGCAGGCAGGCGGCGACCAGGAAGGGGCAGGCAATGGCCAGATCCGCCATGGGCAGCACCCGGTTGCCGGGCAGGATGAAGGCCAGCAGCAGAACCACAGGGACCAGAAGGATACCGGTGGCCATCACGTCGGGCATACCCACCAGAATGGCGCCGTCAAGGCCGATGTACAGCTTTCGGTTCAGGTGCTTTTCCGTAACCGCGCGCATCCCGTCGGCCACAGGCTGAATGCCCTCGATGAGAATGCCGAGCACCTTGGGGAAAATAATCATAAACGCGGCCGCAGTCAGGCCCAGGGAGACGGTGCTTCCAAAGGGCTGTCTGCCCACGATGCCCAGCACCACGCCCATCACAAAGCCGATGGTGGAGGGCTGAACCAGGCCGCCGAACCGCTCTTCGATTTTCTCGGGGCTCCAGTTGATGTTCCGCAGACCGGGGATCTTCTCCACCACCCAGTTGACCAGAATGCCGACGGGGGCAAAGACGATGGTGTTTCCGTGGGGGATGGACACGCCCTCCAGGCCATAGGCCTCGGCAATGGCGGGGGCGGTCAGGTCGGCCAGCTTCAGGCTGACGATCTCGGTGACCACGAAGGCCAGGATGGCCAGCAGCAGGTTCTGGGTCTTCACAAACACAAAGCCGGAGGAGAGGGACCACACAAAATAGTTGAAAATGTCCACATCAAAGGTGTTGGTCAGCTTGGCAAAAATCAGCAGGAGGTTGACGCCCAGGCCGATGGGGAGCAGGATGGCGTAAAAGCTCAGAGGAAACGCCACCGACGACTGGAAGGAGCCGATGCCCAGGTCGATCACATCCAGCTTTAGGCCGGTGGCGCTGATCACGCTGGTCAGCACCGGGGCGACCGCCCCGGCAAACATGCCCGTCATTGTGCTCAGCCCGATCATGCCGGCGGCGACGTAAATTGAAGACTTCAGGGCGTTCAATACCTTAAGCCGGGCCAGCACAATGCCTACAAGGAAGATACCGATCATGATCATGACTGTAGACGGCAGTGCGGCGTACCAGTTCAGCGCACTTTTCAGGACTTCCATACAAACACCTCCACGTTTTTTGCCACTTTTGTGGCTGATGTCCCAAGTATATCAACGAAATCCTCTTCGTGGTAGTGCCTATTCTTTCCCGGGAATATCCTGCAAAAGTTGTGCATTTTGGAGGGGCCGGCCCACCTCATCTCCGTACTTTGGAGAAAACAAAAAGGCCGGCACCCAAAATCGGGTACCGCCCCTTCTGCCGCAGGGTATGAAAAAGACGCCCGCCGGCGTCTGTCCACGGTTATTTTCAGCGGATGGGGTGGTGATTTTTATAAAAACCGCCGCAAGTGTTGCGATGTTTGCTGTGGCGCGATTCAATGGGCCCCCGCAAAGCCGCCCTCTGGCTTTGTGGGGAAAGGAGGGGCAGCGGAGTGAGCGCGCCCTGACTTCTGAAAAAAGTCGGGGCAAGCGGTCCATAGCTTGCCCCGACTTGGTGACCCAGCGGGGACTCGAACCCCGGACCTTCGCCTTAAAAGGGCGTTGCTCTACCAACTGAGCTACTGGGTCGGATATGAAATTCTGCAAAACACCGGGCAGGCCCTCCCCCAAACGTCCCCCGGGCCGCCGTCCTTCAGCAGCCTGGGGTGAGGAGGGGTAAGGAACTGGGGTGAAGGATGCCCGCAGGGCGTCCAAGCTGAACGGACTTTGCCCTTAACCGGGGCCCCCGCAAAGCCGCCCTTCAGGCGTTGTGGGGAGAGGAGGAAGGGATGGAGCGGGTGGAGTCCTCGCCGCAGACGGGGACGGAACATAGCGCAATCCCTTCCGACGTGGCTGGGATGGCTGGACTCGAACCAGCGAATGCGGGAGTCAAAGTCCCGTGCCTTACCACTTGGCTACACCCCAATATAAAAGGTGAGGCGAGGGCCGGAGCGGACGCTCCGGCCCTCAGCCACGGTATGGGGTGGGTAATGGGGCTCGAACCCACGACACCCGGAACCACAATCCGGTGCTCTGCCAGCTGAGCTATACCCACCATATGAAATTGAAGGACCTGACAAAACCGCTTTGAACAGGGGCCCCCGCGAAGCCGTTCTCAGGCTTCGTGGGGAAAGGAGGCGCAGCGGAGCGAGCGACACGCAGCTCGCGCCAGCACTGGCACGCCTGAAGGGACTCGAACCCCTGACCCACTGCTTAGAAGGCAGTTGCTCTATCCACCTGAGCTACAGGCGCATATTGGGCGCTTCGCGGTCCCCTCAGTCCCTGCTCCACAAGTACCCATATGCCTCCCGAGAAAACGCCCCTCGCTTGGGCGGGGAGAGAAGGCACGGCGGAGTGAACGAGCTCTCCCGCCCAAAGGGGAGCGAGCGATACGCAGCTTGCGCCGACGTGGAGCGGGTGATGGGAATCGAACCCACGCGACCAGCTTGGAAGGCTGGGATTCTACCATTGAACTACACCCGCATAAGTGGGCGGTCTGCAAATATCAGCCTGGATAGGATAGCATAAAACTTCGCCCTTGTCAATCCCCTTCTGGCGAGAACTCGAAAAAACCTTACGAAACCGCTTTACAGGGGCGCGTCGCAGAAGGCACAGCAGGGTACGCCCCCGTTCTCCTTGACCAAGGGGGGCAGATAGCCCTCCGTCTGGGTGATGCACCGGGGATTGCGGCACACCGGGCCATGGCCGATCTCCACCGGGCCGGGGGCCTGGCGGGGCTGGTTGGCCAGGTCGGCCAGCAGGGCCATCCGGGCGAACATGCCGTACCGGGCCTGCTGGAAGTACACCGCCCGGGGGTCGTCGTCCACGTCCACGGCGATCTCGTCCACCCGGGGCAGGGGGTGCATCACCAGCAGGTTTTCCCTCGCCCGGCTCAGCTTGGACCGCGTGAGGACGTAGATGCCCTTGTTGCGCTCGTATTCCAGGGGATCAATAAACCGCTCCCGCTGGATGCGGGTCATGTACAGCACGTCCAGCTGGGGAATCACCGGCTCCAGGCCGGACACCTCGATGAAGGGCATCTTCCGCTCCCGCATGAACTGACGCAGGTACTCCGGCACCGCCAGGTCCCGGGGGGCGATGAGGAAGAAGCGGATATTCTCAAATTTGGCCAGCGCCTTGATGAGGGAGTGGACCGTCCGGCCGTTTTTCAAATCGCCGCACAGCCCCACGCTCAGCCCGTCCACCGCCCCCCGCAGGCGGGTGATGGTGGTTAAATCCGCCGTGGTCTGGGTGGGGTGCATGTGTCCGCCGTCCCCGGCGTTGATCACCGGCACGTCGGCGTACAGCGACGCCGCCTTGGCCGCCCCCTCCCAGGGGGTGCGCATGACGATGACGTCGGCGTAGCCCGACACCATTTTGACTGTGTCCTTCAGCGTCTCCCCCTTGGCCACCGAGGAGGAGTTGGGGTCGGCAAAGCCGAACACCTGCCCCCCCAGGCGGAGCATGGCGGTCTGGAAGGAGAAGTTGGTGCGGGTGGACGGCTCGTAGAACAGCGACGCCATCACCCGGCCCCGGCACACGTCCAGATGGTCCTCCGGCGCGTCCATGATGCGCTGGGCCCTGGCGTACAGCTGATCCCACTCGGCGCGGGACAGGTCCCCAAAATCAATGAGATGGCGCACGGCGTTCCCCTCCTTCCAATTCGCCTCATTGTACCACACTTCGACCGGGCGGGCAACTGAAAAACCCCACAGAATTTTTGGGGCCTGGACCGCCCTCATGTGTTTTTTACAGCAAATTGGGGGAAAATTGCAGCAGCCTCGCAAAAAATTCCTTGCATCAAATATCCCCCGTTTCCCCATCCTATTTTCAGAATATGGCTTCCCGCCTCTCTCGGAGCGGGAAGCCATACAGAAAATTGGGCGGGGGATTTTTATGCGCTGGTTCTGGTATTTCATCATCTACAGCTTCGCGGGCTTTCTGCTGGAGGTGGCCTTTGCCCAGGCCATCCGCCACCCCAAGCGGGACCGCAAGTGCCTGATCCTCCTCCCCCTGTGCCCGGTGTACGGGCTGGGGGCCTGCCTGATCGTCTGGCTGGCCCCCCTGGCGCGGGCCCCATTGTGGGTGGCGCTGGCGGGGGGGCTGGCGGCCACGGCGGCGGAGCTGGTCATGGGGGCGTTTTACCGTTTCGTCCTGGGGGTGGAGTTCTGGGACTACGCCGGAATGCCGGGCAGCCTGAGCGGGCTGGTGTGCCCGGTGTTCTCCGCCTGCTGGACGGCGCTGTCCCTGGTGCTGGTGTACGCCGTCCACCCTCTGACGGCCGCCCTGGTGTCCCGCATTCCCCCCTGGCTGGGCCCCCCCGCCCTCATTGTGCTGGGGGCGGATATGCTGGTGTCCTGCGCGGCCCTGCGCCGGGCGGGCACCACCGACGTGCTGAAATGGTACGAATAGCGGTGTCAGCCGTCCTTCAGCCGCCGCAGCACGGCCTCCTCCAGCCGGTCGCCATACCGCATGGCCAGCAGAAATACCGCCAGCCCGGCGGCCCCCAGCAGGGCCATCCCCCACCAGGGAATGGCCAGAGTGGCGCTGCCCACGGCGCAGGCCACCAGCAGCCCCCAGGGCCGGCCCAGCACCACCAGCAGGAAAAAGCGCTTGAAGGAAATGTCGGTCAGCCCCGCCAGAATGCACAAAATGTCGTCGGGGAAAAAGGGGAAGAGGAAGGCCAGAGCCAGGAACACGTCCCGCTTCCGGCGGATGAGGTCCAGGTACTTTTCAGACAGCCGCTCGCTGACCAGCTGGCCCACAAACCGCTGGCCCAGGGCCCGGGCCAGGGTAAACACAATGGCGGAGCCCAGGACCACCGCCCCCCAGGTGAGCAGGAAGGCGGGCCACAGCCCGAAGAGGTAGGCCCCCGCGGCGGCGGTGATGTTGCTGGGAATCGGGGCGACCACCACCGACGCCAGCTGGATGGCGAAGTAAACCAGGTGGGACCAGGGGGCGCACCTGGCGATGTACGCGCCCAGCCGCTCCTGAGAGCCCGCGGCCTCAAAAAAGCCGGTGGCATACAGCGCCCACAGGCTGCCGCCCAGAATGGCGATGGTCAGCGCCCAGAGGAGAATCTTCAGCGTCTTGTTTTCCATAATGCCTCAGCCTTCCGCAGTTTTTTATCTATGGCCATTATAGCGGCAAATCGGGAAATAGCAACAAAGGTTCCCTTCAGAAATCCTGAAGATTTTTTAAAAGGCCGTATCAATAGCCGAAGCGTTCCAATTCGCGAGACAAAGCTGCCGATGTTCAAACAGCGCCCAGGGCTTGTTTGAAGCCGGTGAAAGGCCGCCCCGGCAAGGGACGCAACAGCCCCCCGGAGCGCGGCTCCGGGGGGCTTCTCTGGCTTGTCAGTCGGTGACGTAGGGCAGCAGGGCCACGTGACGGGCGCGCTTGATGGCGTCGGTCAGCTGGCGCTGGTGCATGGCGCAGGTGCCGGTGGTGCGGCGGGGCAGGATCTTGGACCGCTCGGACAGATAGCGCTTGAGCTTCTGGGCGTCCTTGTAATCGATCTGTTCCACCTTGTCCACGCAGAACGCGCACACCTTGCGGCGCTTGCGGCCGCCGCGGGGCTTCCCATTATCCATAGCCATATTGGCAGACCTCCTTTATGTGAGATGGCCCTTCTTTTTAGAAGGGCAGGTCGCCGTCGTCGTCAGCCAGCTCGGCGAACTGGTCGCCTCCGCTGGGGACGCCGTAATCGGCGGGGGCTGCGGGGGCCGCAGGGCGGCCGCTGCCATAGCTGCCGCCGTAGCTGGGGGCCCCATAGCTGGAGCCGCCGCGGTCGTCGCCGTCCCGGCGGGAGTCGGCGAAATAGACGTTGTCCGCCACCACCTCGGCGGTGGTGCGGCGGTTGCCGTCCTTGTCGGTCCAATCCCGCATCTGAAGCCGACCCTCCACCACGGCCAGACGGCCCTTGGAGAGGTAGCGGCTGACGAACTCGCCGGTGCCGCGCCAGGCCACCACGTCGATCCAGTCGGTGGCGCGCTCGCCGGTGTTTTTGTCCTTGAAATCCCGGTCCACCGCCATGCGGAAGGTGGCCACGGGGGTCCCCGACTGGGTGTGGCGCAGCTCGGGGTCACGGGCCAGACGGCCCATGATGATGATGTGGTTGAGCATGACGGCCTCCCTCTCAGGCGTCCTTGCCCACGATGATGGAACGCATGACGCTGACATTAATGCGCATCAGGCGGTCCAGCTCGGCGGGGAAGGCGGGGTCGGCGGAGAAGGTCATCAGCACGTAATAGCCCTCCTCCAGGTCGTTGATGGGGTAGGCCAGACGGCGCTTGCCCCACTCGTCCACCTCGGCGACGGTGCCCCGGCCCTCGGCCAGCTCCTTGAAGCGGGCCACCAGGGCGGCGGTGTCCTCCTCCCCCAGGGTGGGGTTGAGGATGTAGAGCACCTCGTAATTTCCGCTCACTTTTGCCATAGTTGTTTGCACCTCCTTATGGTCGTATGGCCTCCGAACGCGCCGGAGGCAAGGATGTTATGTCCGGCGCACATGGGCGCAGACTAATTTAGTATACACGAAACCCCGGGTTTGTCAAGGGGTCAGCCGGGGTTTTCCGAAGATTTTCCCGTGTTTTTCCCTGTTTTGGGCAGGCCCCACCAGTAACGGAAGGCCAGCCGGCGGAGAAGGGGCAGCTCCCGGCCCAGCCGTGTCCGCTCCCCGTCCAGCTGGGCTCGGAGGACGCCCAGCTCCTCCCGGGTGAGGGTGTGCTGGCTGAACCGGGCCTTCCGGGCCAGCTCCAGCTCCTCCCCGTCCATCCGGCCTCCCCAGGGCTTCAGCCCCAGGAGATAGCCGTAGCAGTCCAGGGCGGCCCGGTTCCGGTCGGGTCCGTCCAGCCGCCGGGCCCGGGCCCCCTTGAGCAGGCGCTGCCACAGCCAGAACAGGGCCAGCGTCCCCGCCCCGCCCGCCAGCGCCTTGAGCCAGGGGACAAGGAAGGACAGGTCAAGCTCCCATTCCGGCGCCTCGCCGTCCCCCAGGACCTCCGCGCTGGGCGCGGGGGGCGCGGAGGGATCCTCCGGCTGAGGGGTCGGGGTGGGGGCAGGTGTGGGGGTGGGCTCGGGCGTGGGCTCCCCGCTCTCAGGCAGGGGCTGGGAGGGGGACGGGCTGGGCAGCTCCTCCGAGGGCCGAGCCCAGTCGAAAGCGGCGGCGGGGGTGACCTCCACCGGGTACCATCCGTAGCCGTCCACATAGACCTCCACCCAGGCGTGGGCCGCCCGGTCTGGGACCTGGGTCCACGCCCCGGATTGGACGTCCACGGCGTAGCCGCTGACATACCGGGCCGGGACGCCCATGGCGCGCAGCATCAGCGCGGCGGCGGAGGCGAAGTGCATGCAGTACCCCCGGCGGCCCTCGGTGAGGAAGTAGCGCACCGGGTCCTCCCCCGCCGGCGGGGCGGGGGTGTCCAGGTCGTACCGGCACAGCCTCTCCAGCACCTGGGCCACCTGCTGGGCTGCCCACAGGGGAGCCAGGGCATACGCGTCGCCGGAGGACAGCAGACCCTGGCTGCGGCACAGCTCCTTCAGCTCGTCCGCCAGCTCCTCCGGCACGGCCAGGAACTGCCGCGCCGCGTAAAGCCGGTAGTATCGCTGCGCCAGGGGGCCGGATACCGCCGGCTCATCCACCGGAGGGGCGAAGGTCAGGGTGCAGCGGGTCTGGCCTGGGCCGCAGGCCACATAGCTGTCCCGCACGAGGGTGAGCCCCGCCTCCTGCCAGTCCTGGTCCAGCAGCTGATAGGGGGCGTACACGCCGGAGCCCCGCACATTCTCCACCGTGGCGGTGTAGGCCGCGCTGTACACAAGGGAGGCGCCCGGGTCCTGTCCGGCCAGGGACATGACCTGGGTGCACAGGGAGGGAAACAGCAGGGGGGAGGGGGCGTCCTTCACCATGGCCCGTTCCAGATCGTCCAGGTACTCCTGATAAACCGCTTCCCCCGGGTCGGTCCAGCGGCCGTTCTCATACCGGCCCAGGGCGGCGCCCCGGAGGTAGATCTGCCCTGTGTAGCTGGTGTTCACCCGCAGCACGGTCCGGCCGGTGTAGCGCGGCGGGCCGGCCCGGGTCAGATCCGCCTCCGCCGTCGGACCCACGTAGCCGGCAGCGCCGGAAAAGGGCCCCTCCCACCGGGAGAAAAATTGGCTCAGCCGGTCCCCCGCCCGGTAGAGCTCCGCCTCCGCCTGGAGGGCCCAGGGGGGACGGGTGTAGCCCTCCCTGGGCAGCAGCAGGGTCAGCCCCACCAGCGCCAGCCCCGCCAGCGGGACCGCCGCCAGGGTCAGCAGGCCCCGGCGGTCCGGGGCGGACCACTTGCACAGGTCGCACAGCAGCATGGCACACCAGCAGCAGGCCAGGGCCAGCAGGGAGGGCCAGTGGGGGTAGAGGTCGGCCAGCAGGCCGGGCAGCAGCGGGGGCAGGGTGAGCAGCACCGCCAGCCACCACCGCCGGGCCCGGACCACCGCCCAGCCCAGGGCCAGGGACAGCAGGGCCAGCGACAGCACCAGAAACAGCCAGACCGCCCGCCCCTCCTCCTCCATGGCCGCCTCGGTGGGAAAGGCAAACGAATCTCCCCCCACCCGCTGAGAAAACATCTGGGTGACAATCCGCAGGGTGATCCCCACCCCCTGGAACAGCTGCCTGCGCAGCAGGAAGGCCGCCGCCCCCCATAGGGCGGCCAGCCCCCCAGCAGCCGCCGGCCGAAGCCGGGGGAGGGACCAGACGCACAGCGCGGCCAGGGCGAACAGCGCCGCCCAGGCGGCCAGCTCCCAGCCCCGGGCGGCGCACAGGTCCAGGGCGGTGGTCTGGTAGCCGTTCCACTCCGCCGCCCCAGCCCCGTAGAGGGAGAGGAAGCAGCCGCTCAGCCCCAGCACGGCGCACACCAGCAGCAGCCCGTCCCCCAGCAGGGCCGGGAGGGACGGGCGGGCGGGCTTATCGGCCATGGCTTTCTCCTCCCTCCTCCGCCGTGACATGGACGCGGTGCGTCGGACTTCCCCACTCCAGGAACAGCTCGGGCCGGCCGTCCAGGGCGGGGCCGGACCGGGGGGCGCAGGTGCCCAGCAGGGCCAGCAGGCAGGCCCGCAGCTCCCCCTCATCTCCCACCAGGCACAGCCGGGGACTGCCGTCCCCCTCCAGCCACAGCACCCCGTGGGGCCGCTGGGCGGTGAGCAGGGCCCGGCTCAGCCGCAGGGTCTTGTCCAGCATCCGATCCAGCTCCCCGGGGGTTCCAAAGCGGTCCAGGGTGACCAGGGGCAGGGGGACGGGGGCGTCCCAGCGCTCCCGGACGATGAGCTCGTCCCACTTGGAGGAGAGCTTCCAGTGCACCGCCCGCATGGGGTCGCCGGGGCGGTACTCCCGCAGCTCGTAGTCCTCCCCCGGCCCCCGCCGGGCGGCGGTGCGGGGAGAGGGGCGGCCCCCCTGGCCCTCGGGGATGCCGGGGGGCGGGACGGGGGAGGGCACAGGGCGGCACAGCATCCGGGCCGGCGGGGGCAGAGGCGGCGACAGGGCGAACAGCCCCAGGTAGTCGTATACCCGGACCCGGTCCGCCCGCAGCTCCAGCAGGCCGCAGTGGGCGGTGTCCGCCGCCAGCTCCACCGGGCGGCGGCGGGCCACCCCGGACAGCTTGAGCCGCAGGCGCTCCCGCTGCCCCAGCAGCAGGTTTTCCGCGGTGAGGCGCAGGGTCAGCCGGGACAGGGGCAGGCCGTTGGGGGAGCTGACGCACACCTGCCAGCGCCCCGCCTCCCCCCGGTCCAGGGCCGCGGGCAGGGGAATCAGCTCCAGCCTGCACCCCAGCATCCCCGGCAGGGACAGCCCCAGGGACAGCAGCGGCAGGGCCAGGCACATTCCCAGCAGGAAATGGGCCAGATAGTTTTCGTTGGTGATCTGGAACAGCAGCACCCCCGCCAGAGCCAGGGCGTACAGGATCCGCCGGCGCGCCATGGCCTTACCGGATGCGGGGAGGCCGCACAGAGGAGAGCGTCTCCCCGGCGATCTGGACGGCCCGGGCCGCGCTGTCCGCCGCCCCGGCGGGGAGCAGCAGGCGGTGGGCCACCGCGTCCACCCAGACATAGCCCACGTCCTCGGGCACCACATAGTCCCGGCCCCGAAGAAAGGCGGAGGACCGGGCCAGCGCCGCCACCGAGATGGCCGCCCGGGGGCTGGCCCCCTGGGCCAGCTGGGGGTGGCTCCGGGTGGCCCGCACCAGGCGGAGGATATACTCCAGCACCTCGTCATCCACAAACACCTGGTCCACCAGCTCCCGCAGGCGGGCCAGCTGGCCGTGGTCCGCCGCCTGGGCCACCTCCGCCATGGGGTCGCCCCGCAGCTTTCGCTGGAGCAGCTCCAGCTCGTCCGCCGCCGCCGGGTAGCCCATGGTCAGGCGCAGGGCAAAGCGGTCCAGCTGAGAGTCTGGCAGCAGCTGGGTGCCCGAGGCCCCCGCCGGGTTCTGGGTGGCGATGACCAGGAAGGGCTCCGGAACGGGGTGGGAGACGCCGTCCACCGTCACCCGGCCCTCCTCCATGGCCTCCAGCAGGGCGGACTGGGTGCGGCTGGTGGCCCGGTTGAGCTCATCGGCCAGGAACAGATTGCACAGCAGCGCCCCGGGCTGGTACTCCATCTGCCCGGTGGCCTTGTTGTAGAGGGAGAAGCCCGTCAGGTCGGAGGGCATCACGTCGGGGGTGAACTGCACCCGGTTGTAGCTCAGCCCCAGGGCCCTGGAGAAGGCGATGGCCATGGTGGTTTTGCCCACGCCGGGGATGTCCTCCAGCAGGACGTGCCCCCGGGCCAGCACGGCCATGAGGGTCTTGACCACGATCTCGTCCTTGCCCACCACGGCCTTCTTCACCTCGGCCACCACCTGGGCCGCCAGATGATTTTCACGCATGTGTTCTCACTTCTTTCGGGGGAATTGCGTTTATTATAGCAAAAAAAGCGGGGCTTGAACAGCCCTTTGTTGATGGAAGCCCTGCTTTGAGGGGCTGTGCCACGCCATGCTTCCAGATGTTATGATGCGTTGCTTGCGGCAACGGGCGGTTTTGCCTATAATAAATGGCGGCAGCAGAACGAAAGGAGGCCACCCCCGATGCTCAGTGAAAATATCAAGGCAATCAGAAAATCAAAAGGACTTTCCCAGCAGGAGCTTGCTGTCAAGCTGAACGTGGTGCGGCAGACGATTTCTAAATGGGAGCAGGGCTTGTCAGTTCCCGATTCTGATCTATTGATCTCCATCTCGGAAACCCTTGAAACGCCTGTGAGCACCTTGCTTGGGGAAACCATCGCCGAGCCAGGCGCTGATGACCTGAAGGCAATTTCCGCAAAGCTGGAGGTGATCAATTTGCAGCTTGCGCAGAGAAAAACCACGAGGAAGCGGATTTTGCGTTGGTCTCTCATCCTATTGTGCGCCGCCATAGCGGCAGCTTTTGCACTCCTAGTGAAATTGGGAAGTCCTTATCTGAGTTGGGATTATAGCGACCCTGAGACCGCCGTTCTCGGGGTGGCCTTCCACTCACTTGAATGGCTGTTTGTCAGAGCCGCGCCGGTTATCCTGATTGGCGCCATTATCGGAATTTTCTTAACGTTTAAAAAGCAATAACACAAGCCGCTGGGCAAGCTTCAAACAGGAGGTTTTTCAAGCATGAACAAAAAGAGGATCGGAATTGCGGCTGCAATGGCGGCTGTACTGGGATTGGGTCTCATCCTATACAATCAGATGACTCCCGCTGAATACGTACCCGCTGAGGATGAAATAGCCCTGCATATACAGCTCCACACAGAAGAAGATGTTGGATTATTGGTTTTCGACTATCGTGCGGACGATCACGAATACAGCGGCGGCATGTCAAACGCGGATAGATCCTTAATCGGGCGCGATTCTGACAACATTGTGGTGTGGAACAAGGAGACGCTCGGCAGTTCCTCCGATGCTGTCGCGCTGTCGATGCAGTTCAGAATCATAACGGAATATGTAGACCCCAATTATGAAAACATATATCCGGAAGAGATCACCCAATATATAGATCCCATTTCATGGGACGCGCGCTTTGGTGAGTCCTATTTTGTGACGGTTACCGGCAATAAAACAGATGGGTATCAAGCTGTATTAAAGGGGGACTGATTCCATGCGCCTGCGGCGCTTTGCGGATCTTTTGTCCCTCAAATGGGAAAAGCGCCCGGCCAAAGGCCGGGCGCTCTCTGTTCTAACTGAAAGCCGGAAAATCTGACTGGCGCTGCGCCTCATCGAGACTGGGCCGAGGCGCGTTCCCCGGACATACCCCAGGTCGGCGGGGCCGGCCACAAGCCCCCGGCTCTTGTCTGATCCTCATTCATCAGGCATCATCGTCGAACCCATCTTATTGGGCGCTGTTCTGAAAAACTCCAGGATGGAATAATACAGTTCCGCCGCGAGGAAGGAGACCACCGCCCCCACAGAAAAAACCGCCGCCGTAAGCCCGACCCGCTTGGGGATGTTTTGCTGCTGCGTCAGGTGCGAGGGTATTGCGTCCGCGCTTCGCTCTACAGCCACCCAAACATCTTCCCAGCTCCATGCGCTGCCCAGGCGATAGGCTATGCCGAGGGAAATCAAAAGTCCTGCCGCAAGGAGAAGGGCTGCACAGGTTTTGGAACCAAGCTTTCCAAACATTCAAAACCCACCTTTCATAATAGCATGTGGACACATGGCTCGACACGCTCCTGTCTTTTGACCCCTCTGCCCCCTCCATCCAACAACATTGTGCACTAATATCACTAGTTTGTCAACTCTAAATTTGGCAGTTTTTACTGTGTGCTCAAATAATAGAGCGTCCGGCCAAAGGCCGGGCGCTCTGCTTTTGTCTTTCCTGCGCGTTGATCCTCGCGCTTCTCTGTCACGCTCGGATTGGACGCGCCGCCGGGCCGCTTTCGCTGCAACTCGGGCAAGACCCGCCCCGCTGCGCGGTGGCTGGGCTCTCACCCTCGCTCCGCTCCAAGCTCCCCTGCGCGTCTATCCTCGCGCTTCCTGCTTAGGCCAGCTTGCCCTTGGCCAGCTCGGTGAGCTGGGTAAAGGCGGCCTTGTCGTTGACGGCCAGCTCGGCCAGCATCTTGCGGTTGATCTCCACGCCGGCCAGCTTCAGGCCGTGCATGAAGGTGGAGTAGTTCATGCCGTTCATCTTGCACGCGGCGCTGATGCGGGCAATCCACAGCTGGCGGAAATCGCGCTTCTTCAGCCGGCGGCCCACGTAGGCGTACTGCAGGGACTTCATCACCTGCTCGTTGGCCATCTTGTAGTGCTTGCTCTTGGCGCCCCAGTAGCCCTTGGCCAGCTTGAGGATCTTGTTCCTTCTCTTGCGCGTCATCATCGCGCCCTTCACTCGTGCCATAATCGTTCAGCCTCCTATATTGAGTAAAATGAAAATCTCCTCTCCGCCCTTGGGGAGGCGGAGGAAAGCCCTGCTTTTTTCAGCAGAGAAGCAAATTTTATTTATAGGGAACCATGCGCTTGATGGTGGCCGCGTTGGTCACATCGGCGTAAGCGCCCTTCCGGAGGCCTCTCTTGAGCTTGCGGGTCTTGCCGTGGCCGTTGAGCAGATGGCTCTTGTTGGCGTGGGCGCGCTTGACCTTTCCGTTCTTGGTCAAATTGAAACGCTTCTTGGCGCCGCTGTGGGTTTTCACTTTAGGCATGGCGGTTGTCTCCTTTTCGTAGTTGATGATGTCACGCTTCGCACGCGGCTGACGCTCGGTTGCTTTCGCTCCGGCTTGGCC
>CAJUEC010000001.1:0-65847 GCA_910585155.1 uncultured Oscillospiraceae bacterium | reverse complement strand
TGATGTCACGCTTCGCACGCGGCTGACGCTCGGTTGCTTTCGCTCCGGCTTGGCCCGGCCTGCGGGACGCTGCGCGTCCCTGCCCTCGGCCCCGCTCCGCTCCAAGCTCCCTCGCAGCCGCCCGCTCCGCGCTTCGCTGATGTCACGCTTCGCACGCGGCTGACGCTCGGTTGCTTTCGCTCCGGCTTGGCCTGGTCTGCGGGACGCTGCGCGCCCCCGCCCTCGGCCCCGCTCCGCTCCAAGCTCCCTCGCAGCCGCCTGCTCCGCGCTTCTTACTTGTTGGGCTTATTGCTCTTTGAGGACAAAAAGATACTCATGTGCCGGCCCTCCAGCTTGGGCTCCTTGTCCATCACGGCCAGCTCCGCGCACTGGGCGGCAAAGTCCAGCAGCAGCTTGCGGCCAATGTCGGTGTGGGCCATCTCCCGGCCCCGGAAGCGGACGGTGACCTTCACCCGGTTGCCCTCCGCCAGAAACTTCTGGGCGCTGCGCAGCTTGGTGTTGAAGTCGCCGATGTCGATGCCGGGGGACATCCGCACCTCCTTGACCTCCACCACGTGCTGGTTCTTTTTGGCCTCCTTCTCCCGCTTGGCCTGCTCAAAACGGAACTTGCCGTAGTCCATGAGCTTGCACACCGGGGGGGTGGCGGTGGGGGAGATCTTCACCAGGTCCAGACCGGCCTCGTCGGCGCGGGCCTGAGCCTCCCGGGCGGACATCACACCCAGCTGGCCGCCGTCGGCGCCGATGAGCCGTACCTCCCGGTCGCGGATTTCCTCATTGATTTGATGAGCCGTATTAGCTATGGTCACGCACCTCCAAAAAATAAAACGTGAATGCGGCAAGGCACCCACGTCCACAATCAAGCCCGCAGGGGCAGACCCTGCCTGCTTCACCATGTTAACCCCCTCGCCTGCGGCGGGAGGTGAGGACGGCGGCGCCATTCCTGCTTCCTTTTGCCTGAGTATCATACCAGATGAGGAGGCGTTTGTCAACTGTTTTTTTCAGCGCCGCCCCGGGCCTGTCCCCCCTCCGCGGCGGGCTTGCCCTCTCCCCCAGGCTGTGGTATCATGGTGAAAAACCGCGAAGGGAGGCTTCGCCATGCTGACGCTGCTGTACGCCCGGGCGGGGCAGGACATCCGGGGGGAGCTGCTGGAGCGGATGGGCGGCTCCACCGCCCGCCGCCGGGTGCTGCTGGCGCCCGAGCAGTATTCCCATGAGAGTGAGCGGGCCATGTGCGCCGCCCTGGGGGGCGGGGCGTCCATGGCCTGCGAGGTGCTGTCCTTCACCCGGCTGGCCGGACGGCTCACCGACGCCGCCGGGGGCGGGGCCGCCCCCATGCTGGACGCCGGGGGGCGGATGCTGCTGATGTACGCCGCCCTGCGCACAGTGTCCGACGCGCTGAGCGTCTACCGCGCCCCCTCCCGGAAGCCCGCCTTTCTCACCGGCCTTCTGGCCACGGTGGATGAGTGCCGCTCCTACCGGGTGGCCCCTGAGGCCCTCATCGCCGCCGGGGAGGAGCTGGGAGGCAGGCAGGGGGACAAGCTGAGGGACCTGGGGCTCATCTGCGCCGCCTATCAGGCCATGGAGGCCGCAGGGGCCGCCGACCCCCGGGGACGGCTGGACCGGCTGGCCGTCCAGCTGCGGGACACCCGCTGGGGGGCGGGCATGGCCTTTTACGTCTACGGCTTCACCGACTTCACCCCCCAGGAGGAGGCGGTGCTGGCCCAGCTCATGGCCCAGGGGGAGCTCACCGCCGCCTTCGTGTGCGGCTCCGGGGACGACCCCTCCGGCATCTTTCAGCCCGCCCTCCGGGCCGCGAAGCGGCTGGAGCGGCTGGCCCGGGAAAACGCCGTCTCCGTCCGGGAGGAGACCCTGAACCGCCCCCTGCCCCGCCACCCCTCCCTGGCTTTTCTGGAGGGGAACCTGTTCGGCCCGGGGCCCGAGGCGCCCTGGGCCGGGGCGTGCGCCGTCACCCGCACCGCCGCCGCCAGCCCCCGGCAGGAGGTGGAGTGGTGCGCCGCCGAGATCCTGCGTCTGCTGCGGGAGGAGGGGCTCCGCTGCCGGGACATCGCCGTGTGCGCCCGCCGGCTGGAGGGGTACGGCCAGCTCATCGAGAGCGTGTTCGCCCGGTATGGCATCCCGGTGTTCCTGTCCGCCATGGAGGACGTGCTGGAGAAGCCGGTACTGGCCCTGGTCACCTCCGCCCTGGCCGCGGCGGCGGAGGACTACCCCTATGAGGAGCTGTTCCGCTACCTGAAGACCGGGCTCACCGGCCTCACCGACCAGGAGCGGGACCTGCTGGAGAACTACGCCCTCACCTGGGACCTGAAGGGGTCCGCCTGGACCCGGAAAAAGCCCTGGGACATGCACCCGGAGGGCTACGGCCGGGAATTCTCCCCGGAGGACACCGAATTTGTGGCCTGGCTGGACGGGCTGCGCCGCAGGGTCATCGCCCCGCTGGAGGCACTGCGGAAAAATCCCGACAAGACGGGCCGGGGCCGGGCCCTGGCCCTGTACCAGCTGCTGGAGGACATCGGCCTGCCCGAACGCCTGGGCCAGCGGGCGGCGGGGCTGGAGCAGCGGGGGGATCGGAACACCGCCGCCCAGTACCGCCAGCTCTGGGACATTCTGGCCCAGGGGCTGGAGCAGTGCGCCCTGCTGCTGGGGGACACCCAGCTGGAGCTGGAGGAGTTCTCCCGGCTGTTCACCCTGGTGCTCAGCCAGTACGACGTGGGGGCCATCCCGGTGTCTCTGGACGCGGTGACGGTGGGGGACGCCCCCCGCATGGCCCACAAGGAGGTCAAGGCGCTGTTCCTGCTGGGGGCGGACAGCGCATCCCTGCCCGACTGCGCCCCCGCGCCGGGGCTCTTTTCCGACCAGGACCGGGACGCGCTTTCCGCCATGGAGGTGGAGCTGGCCCCCCGGCAGGAGGACAAGCTGCGCCGGGAGATGACCATCGCCTACGAGACCTGCTGCCGCCCCTCCCAGCGGCTGTACCTCAGCTATGCCGCCGGGTCGGGGGACAACCAGAAAACCCCCTGCTTTTTGTGGGAGCGGCTGGGGGCGCTGTTCCCGGACGCCCCCGTGGCCGACGGGGGGGACCCCCTGGCCCGGCTGTCCGCCCCGGACGCCGCCCTGGAGCTGGCGGGCCGGGACCCGGCGGTGGCGGAGGCCCTGCGCCGGGTCCCCGGTCTGGCCGGTCGGGTGGAGCGTGTCCGGGCCGCCGCCCAGTGGCGCCGGGGACGGCTGTCCCGCCCGGCGGTGGACGCCCTGTTTGGCCCGGTGGTGCCCATGTCCGCCACCCGGCTGGACCTGTGCAATTCCTGCCACTTCAGCCACTTTCTCCGCTTCGGCCTGAACGCCCGGCCCCGGCAGCAGGCGGCCTTCCGGGCCACGGACTATGGCACCTTTGTCCACGACGTGCTGGAGCACACCCTGCGGGCGGCCCGGGAGGGCGGCATCCCCCTGGACGACGGGGAGGCGGTGGGCCGGCTGGCCCAGGGGGCGGCGGACCGCTATGAGCGGGAGGTGCTCAACGGCCTGGAGGGGGAAACCGCCCGGCTGCGCCACCTCTTCGCCCGGATGAAGGGGGCGGCGGTGGCGGTGACCCAGAGCGTGTGCGCCGAGCTGGCGGTGTCCGACTTCACCCCCGCCGCCTTCGAGCTGGGCTTCGGCCCCGGCAAGGCCCTGCCCCCCGTGGAGGTGGAGCAGGGGGTGCGCCTGCGGCTGAGCGGCTATGTGGACCGGGTAGATGAGTGGCTGCACAACGGGAAGCGCTACCTGCGGGTGGTGGACTACAAGACGGGCAAAAAGAGCTTCGACTTCGCCGACGTGGAGGACGGCCGGGGCCTTCAGATGCTGCTCTACCTCTTCGCCCTGGCCCGGGAGGGGGAGCGGGCGCTGGGCCCCGGGGAGATCGTCCCGGCGGGGGTGCTGTACGTCCCCGCCCGCACCCCCCTGGTGGACGGTGAGCGGGGGATGACCGACGGCGAGATTCAGCGGGCCCGGGACAAGCTGCTGCGCCGCCAGGGGCTGGTGCTGGACGACCCCCAGGTGCTGTCCGCCATGGAGCACGGGGCGGGGGGCTTCCGCTTTCTCCCCGTGGGCGCGGGCCGGAGCGGCGGGGAGGCCCTGGTCACGGCGGAGCAGATGGACCTGCTGGACGGGTACATCACCCAGGCCCTGCGCCGGGCCGCCGGGGAGCTGGCGGCGGGCAACATCGACGCCGACCCCTGCTGGCGGGGGGCGGACCAAAACCCCTGCCGCTGGTGCGACTACCGGGCGGCCTGCCACTTTGAGGAGGGCTGCGGGGACCGGCGGAGGTTCCGCCGGGGGGTGAAGGCGGCGGAATTCTGGCGCTGGCTGGCGCAGCAAAAGGAGGAGAACCATGGCCATTGAGCTGACGAGGGAGCAGCGCGCCGCGGCGGAGGACCGGGGGGGCGACCTGCTGGTGTCCGCCGCCGCCGGCTCGGGCAAGACCCGGGTGCTGGTGGAGCGGCTGATGGGCTATGTGGAGGGGGGCGAGGACATCGACCGCTTCCTGGTCATCACCTTCACCAACGCCGCGGCGGCGGAGCTGCGGGACCGCATTGCCGCCGCCATCCACGCCGCCCTGGCCCAAAGGCCGGGAGACCGGCACCTGCGCCGCTGCGCCGCCCTGGTGTACAAGGCCCCCATCTGCACCATCGACGCCTTCTGCCTGGACCTGCTGCGCCAGTGGGGCCACCTGGCGGACCTGGACCCGGACTTCCGGCTGTGCGACGAGTCGGAGGGGGAGGAGCTGCGCCGCCGGGCCCTGGAGGAGGTGCTGGAGGAGCGGTACGCCGGCATAGAGCACGACGCCCCCTTCGCCGCCCTGGTGGACGCCCTGGCGGGGGAGCGGGACGACCAGACCCTGGAGGACGCGGTGCTGTACATACACCGCCAGGTCCAGGCCCAGGCCCACCCGGCGGGCTGGCTGCTGGAGCGCAGACGGGACTTTGACCTGCCCCCGGGCGCCGGCCCGGAGGACACCCCCTGGGGCCGCGCCCTGCTGGACGACAGCCGGGAGCTGGCCGTCCACTGGGCGGAGGAGCTGGCCGCCCTGCGGGAAGAGATCGCCGCCGACCCCCTGCTGGACCGGAATTACGGCCCCTCCCTGGAGGGCACCGCCGCCGCCCTGGGGGAGCTGTGCGCCGCCCTGGAGCGGGGGTGGGACCAGACTGCCGCCGCCCTCCCCGTCCCCTTCCCCCGGGCGGGGAGCAAAAAAGGGGAGTGCGACGAGGGGCTGAAGGCCCGCCTCACCGCCCGAAGGGAGCTGTGTCGGGCCCAGATGAAAAAGCTGGGGGAGCGGTTTGACGTCACGGCGGAGCAGGCCATGGAGGACCTGCGGGCTGTGGCCCCCGCCATGACCGCCCTTTTGGAGGTGACGGCCCAGTTCGACGACGCCTTCCTGCGGCTGAAGCGCCGCCGGCGGCTCATCGACTTTGCCGACGGGGAGCACCTGGCGGCGGGGCTGCTGACCGGCCCCGACGGGGCGCCCAGCAGCCTGGCCCGGGACGTGGGCCGGCAGTTCCGGGAGATCATGGTGGACGAGTACCAGGACACCAACGCCGTGCAGAACGCCATTTTTGGGGCCCTGGCCGCCCAGAGCGCCCTGTTCATGGTGGGGGATGTGAAGCAGTCCATCTACCGCTTCCGGCTGGCGGAGCCCGCCATCTTTCTGGACAAATACCGGCGCTTCCCCCCGGCGGGGGAGGCCCCCCCTGGCCAGGGGCGGAAGATTCTGCTCTCGGATAATTTCCGCTCCCGGCCGGAGGTGCTGGGCGGGGTGAACTTCATCTTCCGAAACGTGATGACCCGCGCTGCCGGGGAGCTGGACTACACCCCCGCCGAGGCTCTGCGCCCGGGCCGTGCCGACCTGCCCCCCGACGGGCGGTACTGCGTGGAGCTGAACTGCGTGGACCTGGCCCCCCTGGACGACGGCGGGGAGGAAGAGCGGGCGGACAAGGACTTAGTTGCCGCCCGGGCCGCCGCCCGGAGAATCCGGGCGCTGCTGGACAGCGGGCCGGCCCCCGGGGGGCGGCCCCTGCGCCCGGAGGACGTGGTCATCCTCCTGCGCTCCCCGGGGCCGGTGCTGCGCCATTACGCCGCCGCCCTGGAGGAGCTGTCCATCCCCTGGTCCGCTCAGGGGGGGCGGGAGTTTTTCGGCGCCACCGAGATCTCGGTGGCCATCGCCCTGCTACAGGTGCTGGACAACCCCCGGCAGGACGTGGCCCTGCTGGCCGCCCTGCGCTCCCCCCTGTTCTCCTTCTCCCCCGACCGGCTGGCCCGGCTCCGCGCCCAGGGGGAGGGGACGGTGTACGACTGCCTGGCTGCCGGGGCCCTGCGGGGGGAGGAGGACTGCCTTTCCTTCCTGGCCCTGCTGGACCAGCTGCGGGAGCTGGCGGCGGAGGAGAGCAGCCACCGCCTGCTGTGGTACCTCTACGGCAAGCTGGACCTGCCCGCCGTCTTTGCCGCCATGCCCGGGGGCCAGCGCCGCCGGGACAACCTGATGGCCCTGTACGACGAGGCCTGCCGCTTTGAGAGCGGGGGCCACCGGGGGCTGATGGCCTTCCTGCTCCACCTGAGCCGGATGGCGGAGAACGGTTTGACCGTCCCGGTGCCGGGGACGGAGACAGGGGGGGTGCGCATCCTGTCCATCCACAAGTCCAAGGGGCTGGAGTTCCCGGTGGTGCTGGTGTGCGGCCTGGACCGGCGGTTCAACGAGACGGACGCCAAGACCACCGTGCTGTTCCACCCGGAGCTGGGCCTGGGCCCCAAGCGCACCCACCGGGAGCGGGGCCTGCGCTACGCCACCATCGCCCGGGACGCGGTGGAGCTGCGCCTGCGCCGCCAGCTCCGGGCGGAGGAGATGCGGCTTTTGTACGTGGCCATGACCCGGGCGGAGCACAAGCTCATCCTGTTTACCTGCGTCAACGGCCACGGGGGCAGCCTGGCCTCCCTGGCCGCCCGGGCCCAGTGTCCCCCGCCCCCCCGGCAGATGGCGGACGCCCCGACCATGGCGGAGTGGGTGCTCACCCCTGTGCTGTGCCGGGGGGACAGCACCCCCCTCTGGACGGGGCTGGACGCCCCCCGGCCCCAGCCCCCCGATGAGGAGGGCCTCGCCTGGGACATCCGGCTGCTGTCCGGGGCGGACTACCGGCAGCCCCAGGGGACGGGGG
The DNA here is from genome assembly GCA_910585155.1 of uncultured Oscillospiraceae bacterium. GTDB lineage: Bacteria > Bacillota > Clostridia > Oscillospirales > Oscillospiraceae > Enterenecus. Next base: position 58,648 of record CAJUEC010000001.1, on the reverse strand, counting down.
ACCAGACGGAGGACGCCCCAGACCAGACCGCCCTGCCGGAGGGGCTGGAGGCGCGGCTGAGCTGGCGCTACCCCCACCAGGTCTCCGCCGCCATGCCCTCCAAGCTCACCGCCACCCAGCTCAAGGGCCGGGAGAAGGACCAGGAGGCGGCGGAAAACGGGGTGGAGCTGCACCCCGCCCCGGCCCAGACCGCCCTGCGCCGCCCGGTGTTCCAGAGGGAGCGGCCCCTCACCCCCGCCCAGCGGGGCACCGCCCTGCACATGGCCATGCAGTATCTCCGCTATGACCGGACGGGGAGCCTGGAGGAGCTGGAGGAGGAGCTGGCCCGGCTGGTGGCGGGGCAGTACCTCACCCCCCAGCAGGGGGCGGCGGTGAACCCGGCGGACATCCTCACCTTTTTCCGCTCGGAGCTGGGGCGGCGGCTGCGCCGGTCCAGCCGGGTGGAGCGGGAGTTCAAATTCTCCCTGCTGGTCCCCGCGGCGGACTACTACCCCCAGGCCGAGCCGGGGGAGGAGGTGCTGCTCCAGGGGGTGGTGGACTGCTGGTTTCTGGAGGAGGACGGCACGGCCACCGTGGTGGACTTCAAAACCGACCGGGTGAGCGAATCCGCGGCGGAGCGCCGCGCCCAGGACTACCGCCCCCAGCTGGAGGCCTACACCCGGGCCCTGAGCCAGGCGGCGGGGGTGCGGGTGGGCCGGCGGTGCCTGTGGTTTTTCGCCCTGGGCCGGGCGGCGGAGCTTTAGAGGCAAAGAAAAGATTTTGAAATTCGAAAAAAAACCTTGCTTTTTTCCGCCGGGCGTGATATCATACGGTTTGCGTTTACAAGGGGCCGTCGTGCTCCCAGCTTTTTAGAACCAAGAGAAAGAGGTGAATTCCCATGAAGGAAGGCATCCATCCCAACTACAAGCAGACCACCATTACGTGCGCCTGCGGCAACGTGATCGAGACTGGCTCGACGAAGAAGGATATCAAGGTGGAAGTCTGCTCCAAGTGTCACCCCTTCTACACCGGTAAGCAGAAGATGGTGGATACCGGCGGACGCGTCAGCCGCTTCAACAAGAAGTTCGGTTTGGGCTGAGCCACAAAACCAGTCAGTTCAAAGACCCGTTGCAAAGCATTGCAGCGGGTCTTTCTCTTTTTTCCCGGCCAGCCTCACAGATGGGGCAGGGTGTCCCGGTACTGGCGCAGCTCCTCCTCATCCGCCGCCCGGCAGACCCGGTCCAGCCCGGCCAGCAGCCCCGCCCTGTCCTCCGGCAGCCTGCCCTGGAAGTGGTAGGCGTTGGACGCCCCCAGGGCCGCGAAGGTGACGGGGATGGTCAGCCGGGAGATGAGCTCCCGCACCTCGTCCAGCTTTTCCAGCTCCCCGGCCTGGGCCCAGTTCCCCGCCTGAATCTCCCGGTAGAGCCGGGAATTGGGGTAGACGGTGAGCATGGACGAGCCGATGATCCGGGGGTGAAGCTGGTTGAACAGCTCCGCGCTGGCCCGCGCCCCCTCCCGGCCCCGGCCCGCCCCGGAAATGCCCGCCAGGTAGAAGAAGTGGTAGCCGATGCCCGCCCGGTCCAGCCGGCGGCCCTGCTCCAGCACGTCCGCCGGGGCGTACCCCTTGTCCATGAAGGCCAGGGCCTGCGGGTCTCCCGTCTCCACGCCGATGGTGATGCCGTCGTAGCCCGCCGCCCTCAGCTGCTCCAGCTCCCCGTCTGTCTTCAGCCCCACGTCTGTGATCCGGGCAAAGCAGCCGATGGATTGGACGGACGGGAAATACCGGCCCACCAGCTGGGCGATTTCCAGCAGCCGCTCCGCCTTCAGCACAAAGGGGTTGGCCCCCGTCAAGAAGGCCCGGTCATACGTCCGCCCGGCGGGCAGGCCCTGGAGGGCGGCGGACAGCCGCTCCAGAGGGGAGTGGGCCAGGGTCTGGGCCTCCAGCAGGTCGGCCTCCACGTCGGCCAGGGGGGACATCCGAAAGGGGAAGGGCAGGTCGTCGTAGAGGGTGCAGAACTTGCAGCTGTGGTGGGTGCAGCCCGCCGTCACCTCCAGCAGCAGGGACGCGGCCTCATAGGGGGGCCGCCAGATGGTTCCGGTAAAGTGCATGAAAAGCGCTCCTTTCTTTTGGATGGGCCCAGCATACACCGAAGGAAACGCGCCTGCAAGTACGGTCTTTTTCGGGTAATACGCTCATTTTTGATACCATGGAGGGAAAACTGCCATGGCGGACAACAAATTCACCGCCCCCGGCTGCCTGGCCCGGTGCGAGCCCATGAGCCGTCTGCAGTCGGTGATCGGCGGGAAGTGGAAAATTCTGATTCTGTGGTACGTGGCGGCCTACGGCGTCCAGCGGTTCAACCAGCTCCAGCGCCGGCTGGCGGGGGCGTCCCACACCACCCTCACCCGGCAGCTGCGGGAGCTGGAGGAGGACGGCTTTCTGTGCCGCACGGTGTACGGCGAGGTGCCGCCCCGGGTGGAGTACCGCCTCACCCCCCTGGGGGAGAGCTTCGCGCCGCTGCTCCACGCCATGCTGCGCTGGAGCGAGGAACACTTGGCGGAACTGGGGGGCGACCCCGTCCAAAATACTGAGGAAAACGAGGAAAAGTAGCCTGTATGTTTGAAAAAAACCAGATTAAAGAGATCAACCGGGCCGTGCTGGCCGGCCTGAACGCCCCCGGCCTCAGCCCGGAGGAGAACGCCAGCGAGGAGTCTCTGGAGGAGCTGGCCGCCCTGCTGGAGACGGCGGGGGGCGTGTGCCTGGGCACGGTGCTGCAAAACAAGTCCGCCCCCGACCCCCGCACCTTCATCGGCGAGGGCAAGGCGGCGGAGATCAAGGAGCTGGCCCGCTCCCTGGGGGCGGACCTGGTCATCTTCGACAACCCCCTGTCCCCCTCCCAGCAGCGGGTGCTCACCGAGGAGCTGGGGGTGACAGTGATGGACCGCTCCGCCCTCATCCTGGACATATTCGCCAAGCGGGCGAGGACCAGCGAGGGCCGCTTGCAGGTGGCGCTGGCCCAGTACAAGTACCTGCTGCCCCGGCTCACCGGCATGTGGAAGCACCTGGAGCGGCAGGAGGGCGCCATCGGCACCCGGGGCCCCGGCGAGACCCAGATGGAGACCGACCGCCGGATCATCCATCGGAAAATCAACAAGCTGGAGGAGGAGCTGAAGGACGTGCGCCGGGTGCGCTCCACCCAGCGGGAGCGGCGGGAGAAAAACGAGGTGCCGGTGGTGGCCATCGTGGGCTACACCAACGCGGGCAAGTCCACCCTGCTCAACGCCCTCACCGGGGCGGATATTCCCGCCAACAACCGCCTCTTCGACACCCTGGACACCACCACCCGGACGCTGGAGATCTCCGACACCTGCACCGTGCTCATCTCGGACACGGTGGGCTTCATCTCCAAGCTGCCCCACCAACTGGTGGACGCCTTCAAGGCCACCCTGGAGGAGCTCACCTTCGCCGACCTGCTCCTCCACGTCATCGACGCCAACCACCCCAGCTGGCGGGAGCAGGCCGAGGTGGTGGACAAGCTGATCCGGGAGCTGGGGGCCGCCGAGACCCCCCGGCTGGAGGTGTTCAACAAGTGCGACCAATTTGTGGGGGACATTCTGCCCCACGGGGAGGACATCGTCTCCATCTCCGCCAGAACCGGCGCGGGGCTGCCGGACCTGCTGGACGCCATCGGGCGGCGGCTGGACGCCGGGGCCCGCCGGGTGGAGCTGCGCCTGCCCTATGACAAGGGTGGGCTGCTGGACCAGCTGTACCGGGAGGCCAAGGTGGAGCGGGTGGACTACGGCGAGACCATTGAGGTCACCGCCGTGTGCACCCCCAGGACCCTGGGCCAGCTGGCGGACTACCTGGCGCAGGCGGAGGGCTGAGCGGCCCTTCATGACAACGGACGAGGCTTTGAGCCCAGTGCTCAAAGCCTCGTCCTGTTTTGACCGGCTCTATTCCGCGGGGTCCTCCCCGGTGTGGGCGCGGCCTCCGCCGTCCGCGGGGGGCTGGGCCTGGACAATGACCGTCTTGTCCTCTCCCCCCGCCAGCCTGCCGCCCAGCATACCCGCCACCAGGGCCTTCACATCGATGCCCATGCTCTGGGTGATGCCCTCGGTGACCTGGGAGGTGCCGGTGATGATGTCCTCCAGCAGCTTGGCGCTGTTGCCCTCGCCGTACATGGTGATCTTGTCCACCCTGGACAGGGGCTCGGCCACGTGGCGCGCGATCTCGGGCAGGGCCTGCATCACCATCTCGATGACGGCGGCCTCCCCGTACTTCTTCATGGCCTCCGCCTTTTTGTCGATGCCCTCGGCCTCGGCCAGGGCCTTGGCCCGGATGGACTCGGCCTCCGCCCTGCCCACGGCGGCGATGCCCTCCGCCTCCTGCTCCCGGGCGTACTTCTGGGCCTCGGCGATCTTCATCTCCGCCTGGGCCTTCTGCTCCTGCTCATAGCGGGCCGCCTCAGCGTCCTTCTGGCGCTTGAACAGCGCCGCCTCCGCCTCCTGCTGCTGGCGGTAGCGCTCCGCGTCCGCCTTGGCCCGTATCTCGGCCTCCAGCGTCTGCTTCTGCACCTCCACCTCCGCCTGCTTCAGCTCGGCCTGGCGCTGGGTCTTGGCAATCTCCGCGTTCACCGTGGCGGTCTCGATGCTCTTGCGCTGCTCCTGGCTCTGGATCTCGTAGGCGGCGTCCGCCTCCGCCTTCTTGCCATCAGCCATGATCTTCAGCTCCGCCCGGCGTATGTCCAGCTCGGTCTGCTTCTGGGCAATCTGGGTGTCCGCGTGGACCCGGGCCTCGTTGGACTCCCGCTCCGCCTCCGCCTGGGCGATGGCGATGTCCCGGTCCGCCTGGGCCTTGGCGATGGCGGCGTTTTTCTTGATGAGGCTGGTGTTGTCCGCGCCCAGGTCCTTGATGAGGCCGTTCTCATCGGTGACGTTCTGGATGTTGCAGGAGAGAATCTCGATGCCCAGCTTGTCCATGTCCTTGCTGGCCTTCTGCATCACCTGGTCTGAGAAGGAGTCCCGGTCGGTATTGATCTCCTTGAGGGACAGCGTGCCGATGATCTCGCGCATATTGCCCTGGAGGGAGTCCTGGAGGTCCCGGGTGATCTCCTCCGGGCGCTTGTTCAGGAAGTTCTTGGCCGCCAGCTTGATGCCCTCCGCCTGGGGCGAGATGCGCACCTTGGCCACGGCGTCCACGTTGACGTTGATGAAGTCGCTGGTGGGGACGGACTGCTCCGTCTTGATATCCACCGTCATCTGGCCCAGGTACAGCCGGTCCATGCGCTCCAGGAACGGCACCCGGATGCCCGCCCGGCCGATGAGCACCTTGCTCTCCTTCTTCAGGCCGGAGATGATGTAGGCCTGATCGGGGGGTGCCTTGACATAGCCGGAGAGAATGACGGCCAGGACGGCAACCACGGCCACCACAATGGCGATGATGGTAGGGATGGGGATGTTTTCTGGCATGGGGACTCCTCCTTTCAATGTTCACAGGGTGGTTCCTTTATCTCAAACAAGCCGGGTGCGGCTTGAACGCTTTCTCAGCCTGTTGGTGTTATGTCCCCGGCCACGTCTCCCCGCATGGCGGCCAGCCGCTCCAGGGCCTCCACCTCCGCCTCCAGGCCGCGGCGGTCCCACTCCTGCCGGGCCCGTCCGCCGTCGGACACCATCTGGACCAGCACACTGATGGCGCGCAGGCACAGGGCGGCCTTTTCCCCCACGTCCCCGCCGGCCTCCCGCTCCGCCCTGCCCAGCTCCCCCAGGGTGAGCTCCAGGGTCTGGAGGTAGTCGGCCTCCAGCCGGACCCGGGCCCGCTCCTCCAGGGCGTCGTAATACCGGAGGAGCAGCGCTTCCAAGCCCTCCAGGGCCGTCCGGACATAGGGGGTCTCCACAGCCCCGGCGGCCTGCCGGACCCGGGCCTGCACCGCCTCCGCGCCGCTGCGGGCGGTGGAGGACAAAAAGCGGCTCAGCACCGGGGCCAGCTGGTCAAACTGCCGGGACACTTCGGCCAGCCGCTCCTCATAGGGCTGGAAGCGGCCGGCATCCCCGCCGGAACACGCCCGCATGGCGGGGACCAGGGTCCGCTCCACCTCCCGCAGCTGGGCGCCAATGGAGGACAGCCCGCCCAGATACTGCGCCAGAAGGTCCGGATCCCTGCCCCGGAGCGGCTGGGCGCTCCCGCCGGGGAACAGGGCCCGGCCTGCCCTGGCGGCCTCCGCGGCCTGATCCTTCAGCCTGTCACCGCACAGCAGCCGGATGCGCTCCATGGTCAGCCCGGTGGCCGAGGCGGGGATGGCGGTGTGGATGGCGGTCAGCGACCGCCGGATCTCCCCGCACAGCTCCTCCAGCCGCCGCGCCGGGGCGGGGGGCTCCCCCTCCCGGCCAGACTGGTCCTCCCCGGCGGCCGGGGACCGCCGGCGGGGCTCCGCCGCCGTGACCTCAAAGGGAATTCGCTTTTCCTTACCCACCTTTGTGGCAAAAATGGTAAAGGCGGTGGTCATGCTCAGCCCCATCTCCCTGCACGCCTGCTCCATGCTTTTCTTCACGTCCTCATCCATGCGAAAGTTGACCATCACCTGCGCCATCTGCGCCACCTCCATTCCTTTTCTTTCATTATATCATTTGTAAAGCAGATTGCAACATTTTTCTTTACAAGCGATATACATTTTTACTTCACCCGGGAACCCTCCCGGTGGGAGGGGCAGAGCCCAAGGTGGACTGCCCCGGGTCCTCCGCCTGCCGCCGCTGATAACTGCTCCCCCACTCCGCCATGGCGTCCAGAATGGGCCGCATGGACTCCCCCAGCCCGCTCAGGGCGTACTCCACCCGGGGCGGCACCTCGGGGTAGACCGTCCGGGTGATGATGCCGTCCGCCTCCATGGAGCGCAGGGAATCGGTGAGCACCTTCTGGCTGATCCCCTCCAGGTCCCGCTGAAGCTCGTTGAACCGCCAGGGGCGCTCCAGAAGGTTGCGTATGATGAGCAATTTCCACTTGCTGCCCACCAGGGCCACCGTGGTGGCCACCGGGCAGGCGGGGAGCTCTTCTTTTGTCAGCATGACTGCCGCCTCCTTACACCACTATTCGAGTGCTGCACTCAAATTATAGTGCAGGGGGCCGGAGGCTGTCAAGGCGGGTTACAAAAAGGTGACCTGGGCATAAATAAGTGCGTACTTTACCCCGGCGCGATTTTGTATTATACTGTCCTCAGCAACGGGGAGGCAGCTGCCCCAAAAACTGGAGGTTCCTATGAACGAAACCGCGAAAAAATATGTTGACCTGTTCTGTCGGGTGAAGATCGCCGCCGCCGCAGCGGACGCCGTGGACCGGCTCCACCCCTGAGCGCCATGATGGAGACGATCCAGGCCATATTCGCCCTCTACCGGGAGCGGGGAGACTGGTTCCTGGGCCTGCTGTGGGACCATTTTCTGCTGTCCGGCCAGGCCATCCTTCTGTCCGGGAGTATCGGGCTGCTGCTGGGAATACTCATTGCCCAGCGGCCCAGGCTGGCCCCCGCCGTCATGGGGGTGTGCAATGTGCTGTACACCATTCCGGCCATCTCCCTGCTGGGCATTCTCATCCCCTTCACCGGCATCGGCAATGAGACGGCGGTCATCGCCCTGACCCTCTACGGGGTCATGCCCATGGTGCGCAACACCTATGTGGGCCTGACCACCCTGGACCCGGACATTCTGGAGGCCGCCGCCGGCATGGGCAGCACCGCCGCCCAGACCCTCCTCCGGGTCAAGCTGCCCATGGCCGCCGGGGTGATTCTGGCGGGGGTGCGCAGCATGGTGGTCATGTCCGTCTCCGTGGCGGGCATCGCCTCCTTCGTGGGGGCTGGGGGGCTGGGTGTGTCCATCTACCGGGGCATCACCATCTACAACCCGGCCATGACCGCGGCGGGCAGCATCCTCATCGCCGCCCTGGCGGTCCTGCTGGACGCCGCGCTGGGCTGTCTGGAACAATACTTTAAAAAACGTGGGAGCTGATTGCAATGAAACGAACCATCATCGCGCTGGCGCTGGCCCTGTCCGCGCTGCTGACCCTGTCCGCCTGCGGCAGGCCCGCCGGGGACGCCGGGCCCATCCAAATCGCCACCAAGCCCATGACGGAGCAGTACATCCTGGGCGAGATGCTGGGCCTCATTCTGGAGGACGCCGGCTTTGAGGTGGAGATCACCAAGGGCATCGGCGGCGGCACCAACAACATCCACCCCGCCATGGAGAAGGGGGAGTTCGACCTCTACCCGGAGTACACCTCCAGCGGCTGGGTGATGGTGCTCAAGCACGACGCCGTGGGCGTAGACGACCAGGAGATGCTGGACAAGCTCCGCTCCGAGTACGAGGAGCGGTTCCAGATGACCTGGGTGGGCCTCTACGGGTTCAACAACACCTTTGCCATCGCCGTTCGGGAGGAAACCGCCCGGCAGTACAATTTAAAAACCACCAGCGACCTGGCCCACCTGGCGGGTGAGCTGAACTTCGGCGGCAACCCGGACTATATCGAGCGGGCGGACGGGTTCCCCGCCCTGTGCGAGACCTACGCCCTGGAGTTCAAGACCGTCTCCGACATCGACATCGGCCTGAAATACCAGGCTCTCAAGGACGGGGCCATCGACGTCACCAACGCCTTCACCACCGACGCCCAGCTGGGCAGCCAGTCCGCCGGACTGGTCACCTTGGAGGACGACCTCCATTTGCAGGTCAACTACTTCTGCTCCACCGTGGTGCGGCAGGACGCGCTGGAGAAGCATCCCGGCCTGGAGGACGCGCTGATGAAAATGGACGGCCTGCTGTCCGACGGGGAGATGGCCCGCCTGAACTACCTGGTGGAGGTGGAGGGGGCGGATGAGCGGGAGACCGCCCGGAGCTTCCTGGTGGAGAAGGGCGTTCTGGAGGGATAGCCCATGCCGGACGCCATCATTCAATTCCAGCAGGTGTGCAAGTCCTTCGACGGGCACCCGGTGCTACGGGACTTCTCCCTCTCCATTGAGCGGGGCACCTTTCTGACGGTGATCGGCCGCTCCGGCTGCGGCAAGACCACCGCCCTGCGGCTGGTGAACGGCCTGATCCGCCCCGACGCCGGCCAGGTGCTGGTGCAGGGGGAGGACACGGCCCGAGCCGACCCCGCCGCCCTGCGCCGGGGCATCGGCTACACCATCCAGAACGTGGGGCTGTTCCCCCACATGACGGTGGAGAAAAACATTGCCTACGTCCCCACCATCTCCAAGTCCCCCCTCTGGAGGGGGGCGGAGCGCCGCCGCCGGGCGCAGGCGCTGCTGGAGAGCGTGGGCCTGGAGCCCGGCTTGGCGGACCGCTACCCCCGGGAGCTGTCCGGAGGGCAGCGCCAGCGGGTGGGCATCGCCCGGGCCCTGGCCGCCCAGCCGGACATTCTGCTGATGGACGAGCCCTTCGGGGCGGTGGACGAGATCACCCGCCGCCAGCTTCAGGACGAGATTTTGCGTATCCACCGGGAGCGGGGCATCACCGTGCTGTTCGTCACCCACGATATCGAGGAGGCCCTGAAGCTGGGCACCCGGGTGCTGGTGATGGAGGAGGGGCGGGCCACCCAGTTCGATCCCCCCAGCGCCGTCATGGACCACCCGGCCACCCCCTTCGCCGCCCAGCTGGTCCGCCGCAGCCGGGAGTTTGCCCCCAGGCAGTAGAGAAGGAGGCGGCCAACATGACCAGGCTGGAAGCCATTCACCAGCTGAACCGCCGGCTGCTGGAGGAGCTGCCGGAATACCGCGCCCTGGCCCGCCGCTTCCCGGAGGATGCCGCCGCCCAGCGCCGGCTGCTGCGCTCCCTGATGAACCTGCGCCCGCCCATGCCCCTGGACCGGGGGTTCCTGGCGGCGCAGGATGAGCTGCTGGCCGCCGAGGCGGCAGAGCGGGGCGCTGTGGACGCGGACGCCCTGCCCGTCACGGCGGGCCGCCCCCAGCTCGCCCTCTGGCAGGGGGACATCACCCGGCTCAGGGCGGACGCCATCGTCAACGCCGCCAACGCCGCCCTGCTGGGCTGCTTTCACCCCTGCCACGGCTGCATTGACAACGCCATCCACTCGGCGGCGGGGCTTCAGCTCCGGGACGAGTGCGCCCGGATCATGGACGCCCAGGGCCGCCCCGAGCCCGCCGGGCGGGCCAAGCTCACCCCTGGCTTCAACCTCCCCGCCCGGTACGTGCTGCACACCGTGGGCCCCATCGTGGCCGGGGACGTGACCCGGCGGGACCGGGCGGAGCTGGCCGCCTGCTACCGCGCCTGCCTGGAGCTGGCGGCGGAGCACGGCCTGAGCAGCGTGGCCTTCTGCTGCGTCTCCACCGGGGAGTTCCGATTTCCAAATCAGGAGGCCGCCGAAATCGCGGTGGGGACCGTGACGGACTTCCTCTCCGCCCCATCCTCCCTTCAAAAGGTGATCTTCAATGTTTTCAAGGACACGGACCGGCACATCTACCGCCGGCTCCTGGGCCCGGACCGGGCTGCTGAGACGGGCGGTTGAAGAGGCAGACGCCGTTCTGGTCGGCGCGGGGGCGGGTCTGGCCGCCTCCGCCGGCTTCACCTACTCCGGAGCGCGGTTTGAGCGCTATTTCGCCGACTTCCGCGCCAGATACGGCTTTCAGGACATGTACTCCGGGGGCTTTTACCCCTTTGAAACGCCGGAGGAGCGCTGGGCCTACTGGAGCCGGTATATCTTCATCAACCGCTACGAGCCGCCTCCCAGGCCGGTCTACGACAGGCTGCGGGAGCTGGTGGGAGACAGAGACTATTTTGTGCTCACCACCAACGTGGACCACTGCTTCCAGCGGGCCGGGTTTGACAAGAGGCGGCTGTTCTACACCCAGGGGGACTACGGCCTGTGGCAGTGCTCCCTGCCCTGCCATAGGGAGACCTACGACAACGAGGCCGCCGTGCGGCGGATGTGGGCGGAGCAGCGGGACATGCGGGTGCCCCCGGAGCTGGTCCCCCGCTGCCCCAGATGCGGCCGGCCCATGGCCATGAATCTCCGCGCGGACCACACCTTCGTGCAGGACAGGGGCTGGTACGCCGCAGCCCGGCGGTACGAGGAATTCACCCAGCGGCACAGCGGCGGAGCGGTTCTGTACCTGGAGCTGGGGGTCGGGCTGAACACACCGGGGATCATCAAGTATAATTTCTGGCGGCGGGTGCTGCAAAACCCCCGCGCCCGCTACCTCTGCGTCGGCAGGGACCCGGTCCCCGTCCCCCGGGAGATTCAGGGCCGGAGCCTGTGCCTGGACGCCGATATCGGCGAGGCGCTGGCCGGGTGACAGCAGCGCCGCCCCACAGAGCAAAGGACCGCCGCTCCGTCTGGCTGACGGGGCGGCGGTCCTGATGATTTTGGAGGGGTTCTCTTTACAGCGTCATGGTGATTCCGCCCTCGTCGGAAAGTCCGTCCTTCTTGAGCATGTTCTCCAGCACCTCCACGTCGGAGGTGATATCCATGGCGTCGTCCTGGAACAGCTTGTCGAGCTGCTTCTCAAACCCGGACACCACCTGGTCCATCATGTCCTCGATCCGCTTTTTGGCGGCGGAGATGTTCTCCCCCTCGATGCCCTGGGCGTCCAGCTGGGCGTAGGCCCGGAGGATCTTCAGGGTGGTGGGCAGGTAGTAGTTCAGAAAGGTGCGCAGCTGGCCCTCCTTGTTGGGGTGGGCCTTCTGGAAGTTCAGAATCTTCCGGGTGATCTCCTCGATCCGGTCGATCTTGGCGCTCATCACCTCGTCGGGAATCTCGTCGTTGACCTGCCGGATCTCCCGGAGGATGTCGTCCTCCCGGGCGGCGGCCTGCTGGGGGGTCTCCTCCTGGACGGGGGGCGGCTCCCGCCTGGTGGGCTGGGCGTGGTAGCCCATCTCGGTGAGAAACAGCTTGCCCTCCGCCAGATCCAGGTAGCCGGTGGGCAGGATGCCCCGGGCCAGCATCCGCCGCAGGTCCTTGCACAGCTTGCCCACGGGCACACCGAAGGACGCGGCCATGGGGGCCAGGTCCACCTCCCGGTTGGCGCCGATGTAGGCCAGGTAGTTCAGGTAGCGCTCACTGCGGCGGTTGCGGTTGATGCCGGAGAACAGCATGGACAGGCCCCCCGCCAAGAAGGGCAGGCAGATGCCGATTGGGATAGTCATTTCCGCGACGTTCTCCACCGCGCCAATCACCCCAAGGGCAAAGATGACAAACCCGAAAATAGCGGACAAAATGCTGCCGCCCACAATAAGTCCGGTGCCGCCTCTCTCCTTCTTGGCCCGCTTGCGCTTGTTCTCCTGGGGGTCCCGGACATTCCAGGCGTCGGGCTGGGCCTTCCGTTCCCAGGGCTCGGCCTTGGCCTCCGCCTTTTTCCCCTGCCCGGGCTGGCCGTACTGATAGGAATAGCTCGCGGAGGAGGCCGCGCCCCGGGCCTGCTGCCGGACGCTCTCGGCGGCCTGCCGGGCGGCGTCCGCCCCCTGCCGGGCGCTGTCTGCCGCCTGCCGCGCCGCGTCCGCCCCCTGCTGGAAAAAGGCCTGGGCGGTGTTCCTGGCCCGCTGGGCGGCGTTTTTGGCCTCCTGCTTGTACCGCCGCTTTTCGCCGGCGGACATATCGTTCAGCTTGCTGATCAGCCAGATCACACCGAAAAGCTTGCAGAACCAGAAGGGGAGAACCAGAATCAAAAAGCCGATGCCGATCCATTCCCCCCAGTCGTCGGACCTTCTGGGCGGCCTGCGCCTGCCGCCGGGCGGGGTGGTCCCTCGGCCGGACCCGTAGCTGTAGTTGTAATGATAGGTGTTGTTCTGCTGTGAGCCGTCCTGCGGGTCGGGCCCGCCGGGCCCGTAGTGGTCCGCCATGGTGATCCCCCTCTCCAAGGTATGGTGAACGAAGACCATTATAACCTTTTTCAGCGGCGCTGTAAAGGAGATGGAAGCTTAATTTTTTATTTAGAGCCTGTTTAATATCTCGAAGAATGCCAGCTGACGAGAGATTTTCTCGTCAGGCGAGGCGGGATTTTGCAGGAATAATTGTGTTTATTTCAAGAAATCCCAACGAAGCATGGCGGGAAAAGCTCCGGCAAATGGCGTTTTGAGAGATTTTAAACAGGCTCTTAGAAACTGCCTCCATCCCCCCGGCGCACCGCGCAGCCTCCAAACCCGCCGGAAGCTGAGCACGCCCCTCCTTCATATTTCATATTGCCGCCCCCTCCCGCATATACATCAGCCTGTGACGAGAACCACAGTTGGGAGTGTTGTTTTGTGAAGGGGAATATGGAAGAGCGCGCCCAGGAGCTGGCGCTGTACATCATCGAGAACAAGACCACCGTCCGCGCAGCGGCCAGCCGGTTTGGCATCAGCAAATCCACCGTTCACAAGGACCTGAGCGAGCGCCTGCCCGCCATCAACCGGGGGCTTTACCAGCAGGTGAAAACGATCCTCAATGAGAACAAGGCGGAGCGCCATATACGGGGCGGAATCGCCACCAGAAAAAAATACAAGGGGGAATAAGACGAGGGCGGGCCTTTTCAGGGCCCGCCCTCCGCATAGGGGAAGCGCTTTAAGAACCTGTATTCACAGCCGAAGATGCCGTGTGGGCGAGGGATTTTTTCGCCAGACAAGGCGCGTTTTTGCAGGAATACTTTGTGTATTTCAAGAAAACGCAACGCAGTATGGCGGAAAAAGCCCCGTCCGCACGGCGTTTGAGGTCGTGAATACAGGTTCTAATGACACCAGCCGCCGTGGTGCCCGCCGCGGCCGCTGCCGGAATAGACGGGACAGCTGCCGTCGCACCAGCCGCAGTCGTGATTGCTGCCGCAGTAGTACGCGCCGTCATGGGTGTGGCGGCCCGCCAGCTCACAGCCCTCCACCTGGCACAGGGGGAGGCAGCTGCCGTCGCACCAGCCGCCCGCATGGCCGTAGCCGCAGTAGGTCACGCCGTCGTGGACGTGACGGCCCGCCAGCTCGCAGCCCTCCACCTCACACAGGGCGGCGCAGGAGCCGTCGCACAGGCCGCTGCCGTGGGTGTGGCCGCAGTACAGCGTCCGGCTGTGGTAGTGCCAGCCGGCGGCGGTGCACTCCTCCACAGCGCAGGGCTGGGCGGTGCGCCGGGCGGCGCGGCCGTGGCAGCCGCCGCAGGCCAGGGCGGTGGGGACCAGCAGGGAGGCGGCGCACAGCGCCGCCAGGGCGGAGACCAGGAAACGCTTGACAAACATGATCGTTCGACCTCCAACATGATCTGCCGCATAAGGCGGCTGTCTATAGTATACTCCCCCCCACTGGGAAAAGCAAGGGGGTTTTGGCCGTTATCCCAAGCCTTTTCAGAGGTTGGGCACGGTGACGTCCCGGATCCACCTGCCGCTTTTGAACCGCCACAGGCCCAGCACGGCCTTGACCACATTTTCGCTCATCATGCCCAGATACACCCAGACAATGCCCGCCTGGAGGACCAGCCCGGACACCGCCGCGATGGGCAGGGCCACCGCCCACAGGGGGGTGAGGTCGATGAGGGTGGCCATTTTCACGTCGCCCCCGCCCCGGAGCACCCCCACGATGTTGGTGCACTCCATGGAGCGCAGGGGCATCATGACGAACACCATGGTGAGCATCAGGGTGCAGATCTCCCCCGCCGAGGGGGACAGGTCAAACAGGGGATAGAGCACCGGGGCGATCAGCCAGTGGAGCAGCCCCAGGAACGCCGCCCCCGCCGCCACGCCGAAGAGAAAGGCCAGGGTGTTGAGCAGCGCCCCCAGGGAGTACACCCGGCCGGCGTTGCCCGAGCCGATCTCCTGCCCCACCAGGATGGCGGCGGAGCCGGCAATGGCGAACACCCCCACGGTGCACAGGTTGGTGATGTTGCCCGCGATGGCGTAGGCGGCCAGGATCTCCTGGGAGCCCTCCATGTGGCCCATGATGGTGGGAAACAGGGAGGAGCCCAGGCCCCAGAAGGTCTCATTGCACATCACCGGGGTGGCGAAGCGGACGAACCGCCGGACCATCTCCCCACCGGGCCGGAACAGCAGGGCGGGGTCCAGCCGGAAGCCCCGGTCCAGAACGGCCCAGCCCACCGCGATGGAGCAGGACAGCACCCGGGCCAGCAGGGTGGCCAGGGCGGCCCCCTCCACCCCCATCCGGGGAGCGCCCAGGTTGCCGAAGATGAACACCCAGTTGAGAAAGGTGTTGCCCACCATGGACACGCCCAGGATGTACAGCCCCCGGCGCGGGTTGCCCATGGCCCGGTGGACGCCGATATAGACCTGGACAAAGCTGTCAAAAAAGTAGGACCAGCCCACAATGCGGGCGTACCGGGCGGCGGTGGCGATGACCTGGACGTCGCTGCCGAACAGGGACATGAACCGGGCGGGGAGCAGCCCCATGACCAGGGCGAACACCAGCCCGATGAAGCCGGCGGCGTACATGGCGATGCCCATCACCCGGTTGATGGCCCGCAGGTCCCCCTTGCCCCGGTACTGGCTGATGAGGACGGAGGAGCCGCTCTGTATGCCGAACATCATCAGCTGCACCACGAACACCGGGATGTTGGCCAGGGTGACCCCCGCCAGGGGGCCCTCCCCCATGGTGCCCACCATGAAGGTGTCCACCAGGCCCAGGGAGTTGGTGATGAGATTTTGAAGCAGGATGGGCAGAGCCAGGGCCAGCAGCCTGCCGTAAAAGCCCTTCTCCCGCTGGAATAGCTTAAACATGGTAAATTTGACGCTCCTTTGCTTCCGATCCGTTTCGCGGCGGCCCTGCACCGGGCCCTATGACAGGGTGGTGAACAGGCTGTCCGCCGCGTCCCGCAGGGCGGACGCCAGGGCGGACGCCTCCTCCCGGGTGGACTCCGGCGAGAAGGACAGCCGCAGCGCCCCGTCCAGCCAGGGCTTGGGCAGCCCCATGGCGGCGAACACGTGGCTGGGCCTCCCCCTGTGGCAGGCGGAGCCGGAGGAGACGCACACACCCCGGTCCCCCAGCACCCGGACCACCACCTCGCTCTTGTACCCCGGCAGGGTGACGGCGCAGATGTGGGGGGCGTCCCCCTCCGAGATCACCTCCAGCCGGGGGACCGCCTCCTTCAGCTTGGACAGGGTGTATTCCTTGACGGCGGCGGTGCGCTCCAGCCGGCCCGCATCCCCCTGGACCGCCCGGACGGCGGCGGCCAGGGCGGCGATCTGGGCGGTGGCCTCGGTGCCGGAGCGCAGCCCCTCCTCCTGCCCGCCCCCGGTGAGCAGGGGGCGCAGCCGCACCCCCTTTTTCACGTACAGAGCCCCGATCCCCTTGGGCGCGCCGATCTTGTGGCCGCTGATGGTCACCAGGTCCGCCCCCAGCCGGGCCAGGGGGCCGGGGAGCTTCAAAAAGCCCTGGACAGCGTCGCAGTGGAACAGCACGGCGGGGTCGGCGGCCTTCACCGCCCTGGCGCAGGGCTCCACGGGCAGCACCACCCCCGTCTCGTTGTTCACCAGCATCATGGACACCAAAACGGTGTCCGGCCGCAGGGCGGCGGTGAGCTGTTCCACGGTGATCCGGCCCGTCCGGTCGGGCTTCAGATAGGTCACCTCATACCCCCGGCGCTCCAGGTCCTTGCAGGTCTCCAGCACAGCGGCGTGCTCAACGGCGGTGGTGACGATGTGCTTTCCCTTTCGGGGGTTCAGCTCCGCCCCCCGGCGGATAGCCCAGTTATCCCCCTCGGTGCCGCAGGAGGTGAAGAAGAGCTCCCCGGGGGCGCAGCCCACCGCCCGGGCCACCGTCTCCCGGTCCTCCTTCACCCGCAGGGCGGCCTGGCGGCCGTATTCGTACCGGGAGGAGGGGTTGCCGAACCGCTCCAGAGCATCGGTCAGGGCCCGGACCGCCTCCGGGCGGACCGGGGCGGTGGCGGCGTAATCGAAATAGACCAGCTTTTCCATGGCGGCGCTCCTCCCAGCAATGTGACAGTCCCTGTATTGTACTGGTTTCCCCGGGAAAAGTCAACGGGGGATTGACAATGTCCGGGGAATTGGTATATGATTTCCTCAAATCAAGACAAAGGAGCTGTTGGCTATGATCCCCACCCCGGAGCAGGCATGGGAGCTTTTGTGTGAATTCAACGAGGGCGAGTTCCATCGGAAACACGCCCGCACCGTGGGCGATGTGATGCGCTGGTTCGCCCAGGAGCTGGGCTATGGGGCCGACGCCGATTTCTGGGAGGCGGTGGGCATCCTCCACGACCTGGATTTCGAGCGCTGGCCCGAGGAGCACTGCGTCAAAAGCCAGGAGCTGATGCGGGCGCGGGACATCGACGAGGCGGTGGTCCGCGCCACCGCCAGCCACGGCTACGGTCAGTGCGCGGACATCCAGCCGGAGCACCAGATGGAAAAGGTGCTCTTCGCCGTGGACGAGCTCACCGGCCTCATCGGCGCGGCGGCCCTGATGCGCCCCTCCAGGAGCGTGGACGACCTGGAGGTAAAGTCGCTGAAAAAGAAGTACAAGGACAAGAAATTCGCCGCCGGGTGCTCCCGGGAGGTGATTGAGCAGGGCGCGGCCATGCTGGGCTGGGAGCTGGACGAGCTGATGGGCCGGACCATCCTGGCCATGCGGGCCAGCCCCAATGTGGACTGACATGGAGCCGGTGGCCCACATCCGCTCGGACTTCTCCTCCAAGTTCGGCGTGCCCCGGCAGGCGGGGCTGGTGGAGGAGCTGCGCGCTGCCGTGGTGTTTGCGCCGGCGTACCGCTCTCCCGAGGCCCTGCGGGGCATTGAGGACTTCTCCCATCTGTGGCTGATCTGGGAGTTCTCCCGGAACAGAGACGCGGGCTGGTCGCCCACCGTGCGGCCCCCCCGGCTGGGGGGAAACCGGCGCATGGGGGTATTCGCCACCCGGTCCCCCTTCCGGCCCAACCCCATCGGGCTGTCCTGCGTGGGGCTGGAGCGGGTGGAGTGGGACACCCCGGAGGGGCCGGTGCTGTATGTCTCCGGGGCGGACCTGGTGGACGGCACCCCCATCTGGGACATCAAGCCCTACATCCCCTACGCCGACTGCCGCCCCGAGGCGGCGGGCGGCTTTGCCGCGGCCCCCCCGGGGGACAAGCTGGCGGTGTCCATCCCCCCGGAGCTGCTGGCCAGGGTTCCCTCAGACCGCAGGGAGGCGCTGGCCAGGGTGCTGGGCCAGGACCCCCGCCCCCCCTATCAGAACGACCCGGAGCGGGTGTACGGCTTCGGTTTTGCCGGACTGGAGGTGCGTTTCGCGGTCCGGGACGGCGTTCTCACCGTGGTGGGGGTGGAGACAAGCCCCTGAACCTCTGCCCAAAGGCGCTCAGCGGCCCCGCGCTCCAGGCTGGAGCGCGGGGCCGCCTTTTCATCGATTCAACCCAGCTTTGTGCCGGAGGGGGCGGATCACTGGCCCGCGGTGTTTTTGCGCTTCTTCATCCAGCGCAGCAGAACCACGGCCTCGATGCCCAGCGCCACCGCGGCCACAGCCACGTCCACAGCCACGAACAGGGTGGTCATCTTGTCGCCGCCCTCGGCCGCGCCGCCCTCGCCGGCGTAGTAGCCGCTGTTGCCCACGGTGTACAGGATGTTCTTGCAGGCCTGCCGCATGGCCAGCACGCAGGTGGCCGCCTCCGTGTCGGTGAACTGGTTGGACTCGGCCATGCCGTAGCCCAGCATCAGGTCGTTGCCCGCCCGGACCGCCGCGTCGGAGATCTGGTAGCCGTAGGAGCCGTTGTAGTCGGAGATCACGGTGCCCACAAAGCCCCACTCCTCCCGGAGCACGGTCTTGAGCAGGTTGGCGTCGCTGATGACGGGCACGGAACCGATCCAGTTGTAGGAGGTCATCATGCCCATGACATAGTTGTCAAAGTCGAAACCCTTCACCGTCATCTCAAAGGGCTTGAGCACGTTCTCACGGAAGGTCTGCTCGGTCATGTAGGTGAGCAGGAAGGCGCAGCGGTTGGTCTCCTGGTCATTGGCGGCGAAGTGCTTCAGGAAGGGGTACACGCCGTACCGGGCGGCGGCGTTCACCTCGTGGGAGGCGAAGATGCCGGAGAGCACGCCGTCCTCCGAGTAGTACTCGAAGTTGCGCCCGGAGAAGGCAGAGCGGTGCAGGTTCAGGCCGGGGCCGTACCAGCCATAGTTGTTGGCGTTGGCAAACTCCTGGCCCAGGGCGTCGCCCAGCTTGTCAGCCATCTCCTTGCTCCAGGTCTGGGCCATGAGCACCTCGGAGGGGAACTGGGTTCCGGTGGTGTGGGTGACGTAGTTGGACAGGCCGGCGGGGCCGTCGCAGTCGGAGGTGGCCACCTTGCCCACGGACTCGATGGGGGCGGTCTTCCAGCCGCCGGTGTTGATCAGGGTAATCATGTCCTCCAGGCTCATCTGGTCCAGCAGCTTCTCCCAGTCGGGGTCGTCATAGCCCTTGCCGGTGAGGTCGGCCAGCTTCAGGCCGTTGGCCGCCCCCAGGGTGGGCATGACGTCCTCGTCGTTGTCGTACTTGGTGGGGTTGTACTTGGCCACGGACATCTGCTGAATCGCCTTCTCCGTGTCCTTGTCAATCTCAAACTGGGTGGGCGGGGCGATGACGTCCTCGTAGTTGGCGAAGCCGTCCTTCCGGGACAGGTAGCTGCGCCCGGCGTCCACGTAGTCGAAGCGGTTCACCGCGGGGATGCCGTCGGAGGGGCGGCCGTCCTTGCTGTAGTCCACGTCGGAGGACAGCTCAAAGGTGCGCTCGTCGATGACGGTGTGGGAGTCGGAGCGGATGGAGACGGCGTAGTTGCCCGCCTCCAGGATGTAGCCGCCCTCGGCGGTCTTGACCTTGCCGGAGTCGTAGGAGGCCAGGTTCTCCATGGGCACGGACAGGATCACCTTCTCGGAGGCACCGGGCTCCAGCAGGCCGGTCTTGCCGAAGTCCAGCAGGTTGACGCTGGCCTTCTCAATGCCGCCGTTGGTGTAGGGGGGCGTATAGTACAGCTCCACCACGTCCTTGCCCGCCACGCTGCCGGTGTTGGTCACGGTGACCTCCACGGTGAGGGCGTTGGCGTCCTGCTTGAAGTCGGTGATTTCCTGGGTAAAGCTGGTGTAGCTCAGGCCGTAGCCGAAGGGGTACTGCACGTACTCGTCGTAGTTGATGAGCCCCTCCTGGTCGGCGGTCTCATAGAACTTGTAGCCCATGTAGATGCCCTCCACATAGTCCACGAAGGAGAACACGCCCTGGAAGGTGTTGTCGTTGCGGATGACCTGCTTGGTCAGGTCCTCCACGCCGGTGAAAAAGTGGTTGCCGGAGTTGCCGGAGTGGTGCCAGGTGGGGGCCTTGGTGAGGTCCTTCAGGTAGGTGTCCACCGTCCTGCCGGAGGGGTTCACCGCGCCGGAGATGATCTTGCCCAGGGCGGCCATGCCCGCCGCGCCGGTGCCGGGGGCCAGAATCACCGCGCCGATGGAATCATACTTGTCCACCCAGTCCAGCTCCATGGCGTTGTTGGCGTTGATGACCACGATAACCTTGTCGAAGGTGGAGCACACCAGCTCCACCAGGTCCTCCTCGGTGCGGGACAGCTCCAGGTAGTGCTCCCCCGGCTCAAAGTCGTCATAGTCGCCGTTGTTGGTGTACAGGCCGTTGGTGTAGCCGTAATTGGTCTTGGCCCGCTCCTCCACGGCGTCGGTCTTGGCCACGTCATAGGTGCCGTTGATCACTGCGTTCATGTCGGAGGGCAGGTCGGCGTTCTCGCCGCCGGTGCGGCCGATGACGATGACCGCCGTGTCGGAGAAGGATTCCGCCCCGCTCATCACGGCGGAGGTATAGGCGTCCTTCGTGGGCTCGGGCAGGGTCCAGTCCTGGGTCTGCATGGTGACGGCGGGGCGCTCACCGCAGTAGCTGGTGTACATCTTCACCAGCTCATCGTTCATGGTGAAGCCGGCGTTGGCCAGGGACTGGAGGATGCTGATGGCGGGGGCGGAGCCGTCGCCGCTGTTGGCGGAGCCGGTGCCGCTGTAGACGGGGTTGGTGGAGGCCCAGCCGAACACGTTGAGGTTGGTGGTGCCGGACAGGGGCAGCAGGCCGTTGTTTTTCACCAGCACCATGCCCTCGTCGCCGGTCTCCTCGATGACGGCCAGGGAGTTGCCCACCACGTCGTCGGAGATCTCCGCCTTGGAGGCGTTGAGCACGCCGGACACGGTGGCGTACAGCGGGCCGTAGCAGATCAGGTTGACGCACAGCAGGACCACCAGCACCCAGGCCAGCCCGGCGGACCAGCGGACCACATGGCGGGTCCCCTTCTTCACCACGAACTGGGCGGCAACCATCACCACGATCATCACCGCCAGGGCGGCGAGGATGGCGTAGATGTAGCCGCCCACGGAGCGGATGTAGTTGCCCACGTCCGCGGCGCTGGCGCCCATGGAGACAAAGATGGGGGTTAGAAGGTTGATGATAAGGTCGATCATAGGGCGGAATTCCCTCCTTTTCAGATATCGCATAAGAGACATGCCGGCGGGGAGCGGAGGCTCACCCCGCTCCCCGCCGGCTTTAGGAGAAAGTAATGAAACGGAAACTTAATACTTACTTGGCGTACTTGAAATCCATGTTTTGGCACTCGGTGATGGGATCAACGGAGTAGGTCTTGACCCGCTGGTCGTCGATCTTGCCGGACCAGTTCAGGCCGTAGGCGAAGTCGTACACGTTGCCGTCGGCGTCGGTGTAGCACTCCAGGTCGCGGGGAACATCCTCGAACTCCTTCTCCACAGTCTGCATGGAGGCGGGCTGCTGATGGACCAGGAGGGCGGAGGGCTCCACCTCACCAGCCAGGATCTGGACGATGGCGGCGTCGGTGGCGCTGCCGTAGGCGTAAAGGATGGTGTCGGCCAGGGGCTCCACCTCAGTCCACACCATGGCGCCGGAGCGGTTGGCGGCCATGATGACCACCACGGGGGCGTCGGTATTCAGGCCGGCTACCCGCTGGAGCATCTCCAGGTCGCTGTAGTTGCTGGCCTTGCCGGCGGTCTTGTTCCAGTAGGACAGGTTCTGCTTGCGGGTGGCGGTCTGCATGGTGTAGCCGTCATTAAAGGTGGTGGTGATCATTTCGCCGCCCAGGGACGGGTTGCGGGCGCCGGAGGCGGTGTACTCGCCGTACTGGAGGGAGGCGGGGGTGTACATGCCGTACTCCTCGTCGGTCTCCTGGACGTAGTTCTCGTCCACCGCGCCGGAGGTGTAGGGACCGGTCATCTTGACCAGCAGCAGGTCACACTTGGCAATGTCCTCTGCGGAGGCGGGGATGATGTCGCTGGCCTGATGCTCAGCGGTGCCGTCGGGAGCCGTGCCGGTGGGGTCACCGATGGTATCGGTCACCACGTTGAAGTACTGGCTCAGGACCTCCACGTCCATGGAATTCTTAATGCTGGACTTGGTGTAGGTGTTGGTGCGGCTGTTGGTGGAGCCGGCGGTGAAGGTGGCGGGCACGTAGACGGTGAGCTTGTCGGCGCTGCCGGTGTTCTCCTTGATGGTGCCGTCATTCTTCAGCATGACGATGGCCTTCAGCTGGGTCTCGATGCCGTAAGCCAGGGACTCCACGGTGTTGCAGGTCTCACGGACGTGCTCGGTGGAGCAGTAGGAGTTCTCAAACAGGCCCAGGCGCATGCAGGCGATGATGTTCTTGTAGGCCAGGCCCCGGACGATCTCCAGCGCCTCCTCCTCGCCGTGGCTGTCCACCAGGACCTCCCAGCCGTCGGCCATGCCTTCCAGATTGGAGTAGCCGCCCATCTGGTTCATGCCCAGCTCCATGGCCTTGGCGGCGCGCTCGCCGTCGGTGTAATCCTTCCAGCCCCAGGAGCCGTTGCCGCCGGAGATGGGCACCCAGTCGGAGATGATGTAGCCGTCCCAGCCGGCGTCCTTGAGCAGCTGGTACTTGTAGTCGCTGAACGCGCCGCCCACCTGCTCGCCCAGGTCATTGTTGGGATCGTAGGCGACGGAGTAGTTCATCATCACGCCGCCGGCGGACTTGGTGGAGCTGTGGGTCAGGTTGAAGGCGCCGTCCACGAAGGGGATGAGCTGCGCCTCAAAGTTGTGGCCGGGGAACACGGCGAACTCGGAGCTGTGGTCGTCGCGGCCGCCCTCCTGGGCGCCGGCGCCCACCCAGTGCTTCATGATGGTCATAACGGAATCCTCGCCCCAGCCCAGGTCAGTGTCGCCGTCCCAGGTGGACTGCATGCCGGAGACGAAGCCCTCGGCGATATCACGGGAGAGGGCGGGGTCCTCGCCGTAGGTGCCGGAGCCGCGCTGCATCAGGGGGGAGGTGGCCACGTCCACCTGGGGGCCCAGCAGCATGGACACGCCGGCGGCGCGGTACTGCTCGGAGTAAGCCTTGCCCACCTCAATGGCCAGGGCGGGATCAAAGGTGGCGGCCAGGGACAGGGTCTGGACGATGCCGGACTGGCCGTTGGGGTCGATGGAGATCATGGCGGGCAGACCGTAGTCCAGCTCCTCACACAGCTCCTGGATGTTGTTCACCCAGAGGGCGTGCTGAATGTTGGCCTCCTGGTCCTTGCCCAGGTTGCGGGTGACGCCGCCGCGGCCGCCGCCGTTGATGTACGCCAAGCCCTTCTCATTGGAGCCCTCGCTGCGGAAGGTGTCCCGGTCGGCGGCAAAGGTGCCCCAGCCGCCGTGGGTCAGGTAGGGGACGATCTCCTCGCCGCTCATCTGGTTGGCCAGATCCCAGGCGCGGGTCTCGTCGTCCAGCCGCCAGTCCTCATAGGGATCCAGCGCGCCGTTGCGGTTCAGGTCCTTGAAGGCGAAGCCGCCGGACTGGAGCAGGGTCAGGCCGGAATTCTTGGAGTAACCCAAAGTCGCGCCGCCCTCGTTGGTCACCTTGACCCAGCCGTCGGCGGTCTCTTCCTCTTTCCACTTCACGTCGCCGGAGCCCAGCTCCTCCAGCTCCGAGCTTCCCGTCGGAGGGGCGGTGCTCTCCGTCGGGGCCTGGCTTCCCTCGTCGGAAGGCGCGGCGGAGGGGTTACCGCCGGTGTCGCCGCAGGCGGCCAGGGACAGAACCATGGCCAGGGCCAGCAGCAGGGCTGTCAGCTTTTTCATTTTCTTCATCCTCATGCAATCTCCTTTCAATTTCTTCCCCGGGAATCCGTCAGACTGCCCGGGACTTGACCGCATTATACATTCCTTTTTTCCGTTTTAGGGGTTTTTTGCGCAAACTGTCATTTTATTGCGCGAATTGCCTTCCAGTTTTGGGCAAAATGATATATCATTATAATGAGCTCGTGTGACGACCCAGCAGAGGAGGGTGCGCTGTATGACGCGTGTGATCGCGATTGTTGAGGATGATCCCGCCGAGGCCGACGTGCTTCGGTCCCATTTCAAACGGTTTGCCCCCGACAGCGGGGAGGAGTTCGACATCCAGTGGTTCCAGGACGGCGACGCGTTCCTCAGCACCTACCAGCCCATCTACGACCTGGTGCTTATGGACATCGACCTGCCCGGCATCAACGGCCTGGCCACCGCGGAGCGGCTGCGCCGGGTGGACCACTCGGTGGCCCTGGTCTTTGTCACCAACCTGGCCCGGTACGCCGCCAAGGGCTACGCCGTGGACGCCATGGACTTTCTGCTCAAGCCCGTCTCCTACGCCAATTTCACCCTGACCGTCCGCCGGGCCCTCCAGCGCTGCCGGCAGCACCTCCAGCCCGACCTGCTTATCAACATCCCCGACGGGGTGTACCGCATCTCCATCTCCCGCATCAAATATATTGAGGTCACCAACCACACCCTGGTCTACCACACCACGGAGGGCAGCCTGAGCTCCACCGGCAATCTCAAGGACGTGGAGAGCAAGCTGCCCTCCTCCCAGTTTGTGCGCTGCAACCGGTGCTACCTGGTGAACCTGGCCTTTGTGCGGGCGGTGCGGGGCCACCGGCTGGTGCTGGACATGGACGAGCTCCAGATCAGCCGCCCCAAGCGGACCGCCGTGCTGGAGGCGCTGAACAACTATCTGGGAGGGGGGATCTAGCGTGGCCTTCCGCATGACGATGCTCAACTCCCTGCGCTTTTACCTCACCCTGGTGTCCTCCACCCTGGTCTTCCTCTGGTGCCAGAAGCGCCGGCGCTGGTGGCCGGGGCCCATGCTCCTCATTCTGGCCGCCGGGGTGGTGGGGATGACGGTGATCAATTACTCCCTGCCCAACAGCAACCAGAAAAATCTGGCGGTGTTCGGCGGGGCCATGCTGGTGATTGTGGCCATGGCCATGGCCTGCTTCGAGGTGCGCTGGGAGGAGGCGGTGTTCTGCACCGTGGCGGGGTACAGCGTCCAGTTCGCCGTGTCCCTGTGCGGGGAGATGGCCTTCCGGCTGCTCAACCTGTCCTCCCCGGAATATTTTTTGTTTCAAACCGTCCTCACCGCCGCCGCCCTGCCCATGGTCTACTTCTATTTCGGCCGGAAGCTGAAGCGGGGCCAGAACCTGGACCTGGACCGGCGTTCCCTGCTGCCCCTGGTGGTGGGGGCGGTGATCGCGGAGATCGTGCTGTGCTACAGCCTGCGCCTGGCCTGGATGGCCTCCAACGACCAGGCCCACATGGCCTACGACGCCGTTCTGCTTATCCTGTGCAGCGTCTTCATCCTGGTCATCCTGTTCTCCCTGCTGGTGCAGCGCAACCTGGAGGATGAGCTGAAAATCATCGACCAGCTGCGCCGGAAGGACCAGGACCAATACCAGCTGACCAGCGAGACCATCGACCAGATCAACCAGAAATGCCACGACATGCGCCATCAGATCCGCACCATCGGCCAGAGCGCCCAGGTCACCCCCGAGGCCCTGGATGAGATGGAGCGGACCATCGACATCTACGACTCCATGGTCAGCACCGGCTGCCGGGCGCTGGACATCATTTTGACGGAAAAGAGCCTGTACTGCCAGCGAAACAACATCGTGATCCGCTGTATCGCCGACGGCAGCGCCCTCAACCACCTGCGGGACGTGGACATCTACTCCCTGTTCGGCAACCTGCTGGACAACGCCATCCACGCCGTGCAGGAGCTGGATGAGGAGCGGCGGGTGATCAGCCTCACGGTGAAGCTGAGGGGAGAGCTGCTGTCGGTCAACTCCTACAACTGCTACGCCGGCGAGATGACCATGCGGGACGGCGTGCCCGTCACCCGCGGCGACCCCCACTACCACGGCTTCGGCACCAAGAGCATTGTGGCCATCGTCACCAAATACGGCGGCACAGTGTCCTTCCAGGCCAGGGACGGGGTGTTCAACCTCAACATGCTCTTCCCCCTGAGCGACATCCAGCCGGACGCCGCCGGTTCCGACTCCCGGCGGCGGTAGCGGCCCCAAAACAGCACAGAAGCGGCGCTGAAATCTCAGATTTCAGCGCCGCTTTTCGCCCGGTTCCCTATGTCCAGTCCACGCTCAGGCCGTTGACCTCCACCCCCTCGCCGGCGGGGATCAGGAGATACCGCCGGCCGTCGATGGTCCGGGTCTCCACCAGATAGCTGTGCTCCGGGTCCACCGAGATGGTGGCGTCCGGGGTCTTGATCTCAAACCGCCGGCTCTCGATGAGGTTGGCGGGGCTGAGGGCCGCCCCCTCGCCAAACCGCTCCCCGCACTTGCCGCAGAAGGCCGCCACCTGCTTCTCATCCGCGCCGCACTCCCGCAGGATGCCGCCGATCTCCTGGGCGGTGACGGTGAGGGGCTCCGGGTCCCGGCTCTCCCGGTGCTGCTCGATCCGGGCGGTCAGCCGCTCGTGGACGGCCTGCACCACCTCCAGGCCGCAGGCCCCCTCCAGCCCCTCGCTGAGGGCGGTCTGGAAGGCCTCCCGCTGCTCTCCCGCCGACATGGGCGGCTCGGTGTGGAAGACGGCGTCCAGAAACTCCTGATGCAGCTCGTCCGGCTTGCGGGCGTAGGCCAGGGCGTTGTAGAGGTTGGCCGCCCGGTCGTCAAAGGCGGGGAACAGGAAGCCCAGCTCCGGCGGCGAGACGATCTGGCAGGGGGCGTAGTTGTGGAACTCGTTCTCCCCGGGGCAGTAGCCCAGCTCCAGCTTTCCGTCCTTCACCGGGCAGACGCAGCATACGATGTAGGAGAACACCTGGTCGGAGGCGTCCGCCTGGTCCTCGCCGTCCCTGCCCCGGTAGGGCACGTCGTAGGCGTCGTGGGCCAGCAGGATGAGGTAGCTGCTCTCCCCCATGTCAAGGGAGGCAATCACCTTCTGATAGAACTCCTGCCGCGCCTGGCCGTCCTTCAGTCCGGAGTCCCGCAGGCGCATCAGCAGGCGGTGCTCATCGCTGTCCGCCACCTGCCGGGTGGAGAACACGATGTCGATCAGGTTTTTCCCCAGGGAGCCCGAGAGGGCCTTTTTCAGCAGGCCCAGATATTTCTCCGCCTCCTCTAGGGGCATGAGGGCCAGGGACTCGTCGATGTCGGAGATGACCTCCCGGCTCCCCCCCACATAGCAGCCGTAGATGCG
The DNA here is from genome assembly GCA_910585155.1 of uncultured Oscillospiraceae bacterium. GTDB lineage: Bacteria > Bacillota > Clostridia > Oscillospirales > Oscillospiraceae > Enterenecus. The sequence continues at coordinate 31,281 of CAJUEC010000001.1, read as the reverse complement.
CCCGATGGCGCTTTTGTCCGGGCGGAAGCGGCGCTTCAACTCACTGATTTCCTTTTGATTCATGGCGTACCTCACTGTCAGTTGGATTTTCCGCGTCTCCGCGGCTTTTTAGAACATCGGTTCCCATTTTAACCCAAGACCGCCCAAAATGCAAGCCCCAAACGGCTGTCCCGCCGAAACTGGCAGGCCGCCTGCCCCGCCTAATTTATGCGGTCATCTCTCGACATCCCGGATGGATCGTGCTATAATAAAAAATTATTCTCCTCTGTCCGGAGCTTGCCCGCCCAGGCGGGCCCGCAGGCGCGGCCGGAAGGGTATGTCCCAAAACCTTTTTGCGGAGGAATGTTTATGAAGTTCTTGGTAAACAAAAAGCTCGCATCGCGCATTGGCATTATCACCACAGGCATCACCATCGCCGGAATGCTGCTGCTGTGGATCATCGTGTCCACCAACACCGCGTCCATGGTCAAAAACGACATCACCAACCAGATGACCGACGCGGTGGAGTCCAGAGCCTCCATTATTGATGAATACGTGACCTCGGCTGAGGAGTACGTGGCCGCTTTTGCCCTGAGCCGCGAGGTCCGAGAGCTTTTGACGGACCCGGAAGACCCCGACCTTCTGGCCCGGGCCCAGAAATACACCGAGGAGTTCGCCGGCCTCAAGGGCATTTTTGAGGGCTTGTACATCGCCACCCCGGACACCCACGTGCTCACCCACACCTCCCAGGGGGCCATCGGCATCACCACCCGGACGGGGGACTCCCTGAAATCCTTTCAAGACACCATTCTGGCCACCCAGGAGCTGACCAACCTGGGGATCATGAAATCCCCCGGCACCGGCAGCATGATCCTGTCCATGTACAGCCCCATTTTTGAGAACGGGCGGTGCATCGGCTATGTGGGGGCGGGGGTCTACGCCAGCCGCCTCATGGACGCCCTGCTGAATCTGAACATCAAGGGCCTGCCCAACAGCGAATATGTATTTTTGAACGTGGACACCGGCGTGTACCTCTACCATGAGAGCGACGAGCTGCTGAACACCGAGACCACCGACACCGGCTACCAGGAGATTCTCCAGCGCATTCGGGCGGACGGCAGCACCCAGGCCAACACCCACTCCTACCGGGACGGGGAGGGGGTCAACCAGCTGGTGGTCTACCAGTACTTAAAGGACCGGGGCTGGGTCTTTATGGTGCGCAACAACGCCGCCCAGGTCTACGGCGCGGTGACTGCGGTGCGGGTGCTGGTGGGCGTGCTGTGCGCCGCCATGGGCATCGCCGTCACCCTGGTTACCCTGCTGATCCTGCGCCGGGAGGGCCGGGAGCTCATGGCGGTGGAGCGGGCCATTGGCCGGCTGGGGGACCTGAACCTGTCCGCCGACCAGGAGCTGGAGGTTTTTTACGGCCGGTCGGATGAGATCGGCATGATCGCCCAGACCACCCACCGGGTGTGCGGCACCCTGCGGGAGACCATCGACGACGTGAGCCGCATCCTGGGCCAGATGGCGGACGGCGACTTCACCGTGGACGTGGAGAAAAACCAGGCGCTGTACATCGGCGACTTCCAGGCCCTGTCCGCCAGCCTGAAGTCCATTCGCGCCAACCTGACCGGCGTAATCCGGGACATCTCCCAGGTGGCGGGCCAGGTGGACGCCAGCGCGGACCGGGTTTCCTCCGGGGCCCAGGCCCTGTCCCAGGGCACCATGGAGCAGGCGGCCTCCATCAGCGCCCTGGTGTCCCACGTGACCGATATCACCGCGCAGATTCAGACCAGCACCGTGCGCTGCGGCAGCGCCACCCAGCTGGTGGGTCAGGCCACCGGCTACGCCGCCCAGGCGGACACCAAGATGGAGCAGCTACTCACCGCCACCCACAACATCGACCAGTCCTCCACCCAGATCGGCACCATCATCAAGACCATTGAGGACATCGCCTTCCAGACCAACATTCTGGCGCTGAACGCCGCGGTGGAGGCCGCCCGGGCCGGGAGCGCCGGTAAGGGCTTCTCCGTGGTGGCCGACGAGGTGCGCACCCTGGCCGCCAAGTCCGCCCAGGCCGCCCAGAACACCAACAGCCTCATCAACCGCTCCATTCAGGACGTGAAGACGGGGACGGAGTCCACCGACCAGGCGGTCTCCGCCATGCAGCTCATCAACGACTGCATCGCCTCCATCAAGGCCCTGATGGACGAGATTGCCGCCGCCAGCGTCCAGCAGTCTGAGATGATCGTGCTGGTGGAAAACGGCATCAAGGAGATCTCCAGCGTGGTCCAGGCCAACTCCGCCGCCGCTGAGAAAAGCGCCTGCGTGTCCAAGGAGCTGTCCGGCCAGGCCAGGACGCTGAACGGCCTGATCGGCCGGTTCCAGATCGGGTCGCTTTAAGCCCCTGTACTCACAACCTCAAACACTGCCTGGACGGGCCCTTTTCCGCCGGCGGCAGGACAGCCTCTGATTTCCCAGGGAATCAGAGGCTGTTCCCGTCCGCCCAGGCACGCTTTCCCGCCCCGCGGGAAAATTACATTTGCATTTACTGTCAAGACAGCATATAATGGTCCCAACAATGACACAGGAGGGATTCTCCGCCATGAGGCACGATGTCAATTATACTATGCTGTTCGATTTCTACGAGCTGACCATGGGCAACGGCTATTTCCAGACCGGCATGGGGGAGCGCGTCTGCTATTTCGACGTGTTTTTCCGCAGCGTCCCGGACGGCGGCGGCTTCGCCATCGCGGCGGGGCTGGAGCAGGTGATCCGCTACATCCAGGACCTCCGCTTTGATGAGGAGGACATCGAGTACCTGCGGGGCAAGGGCTGCTTCGCCCCCGAGTTCCTGGACTACCTGCGCGGCTTCCGCTTCACCGGCGACATCTGGGCCGTGCCCGAGGGCACCCCCATCTTCCCCCGGGAGCCCATCCTCACCGTCCGGGCCCCCGCCATCCAGGCCCAGTTTGTGGAGACCTATCTCCTGCTGGCCCTGAATCACCAGTCCCTCATCGCCACCAAATCCAACCGCATCGTCCGGGCCGCCCAGGGCCGGCCGGTGTCCGAATTCGGCTCCCGCCGGGCCCAGGGGGCGGACGGCGCGGTGCTGGGCGCCCGGGCCAGCTATATCGCCGGGGCGGGAGGCACCGCCTGCGCCATGGCCGACGAGCTGTTCGGCACCCCCGCCACCGGCACCATGGCCCACTCCTGGGTGCAGATGTTCCCCGACGAGTACACCGCCTTCAAGACCTACTGCCAGGTGTACCCCCGCGCCGCCACCCTGTTGGTGGACACCTACAGCGTCCTCCATTCCGGCATACCCAACGCCATCCGGGTATTCCAGGAGCTGGGCATCACCTCCGGCGGCGTCCGCATCGACTCGGGGGATCTCACCTACCTGTCCAAGCAGGCCCGGAACATGCTGGACAGCGCCGGCCTGCCCGACATCAAGATCATCGCCTCCAACTCCCTGGACGAGTACATCATCCGGGACCTCATCACCCAGGGCGCGCGGATCGACGCCTTCGGCGTGGGCGAGCGGCTGATCACCTCCAAGAGCGAGCCGGTGTTCGGCGGGGTGTACAAGCTGGCCGCCATCGAAGACGAACGCGGCGGGCTCACCCCCAAGATCAAAATCAGCGAAAACGCCGGGAAGGTCACCCTCCCCCACTTCAAGAAGGTGTACCGCCTGTTTGAGAACGCCACCGGCAAGGCCATGGCCGACTATATCTGCGTCCACGACGAGCAGCCCGACTTCACCCAGCCCCTGGAGCTGTTCGACCCGGAGGCCACCTGGAAGCGCAAGACCGTGTCCGACTTCACCGCCCGGCCTCTGCTGGTGCCCATCTTCCGGGGCGGGGAGCTGGTCTACCAGGTACCCACCATCCAGGAGTCCCGGAACCACTGCCAGCGGGAGGTGGACAGCCTGTGGGACGAGGTGAAGCGGTTCGAGTACCCCCACAATTACTACGTGGACCTGTCCCAGAAGCTGTGGGACGTGCGGGCGCAGCTGCTGGCGGAGAAGCGCTGAGCCGTCGTGAGCCGCGCGGATGGACTGGAGCGAGGGCAAACGCCCAGGGCCCGCAGGGTGGGTCTGGGCTTTGCCCGAGTCGGAGGGAAGCCGCGCGCCGCGAACAGGCGAAGCGTGACAGCCGAGAAGCATTGAGAAACCGGCAGATTATGGGGGAAACAACGATGAATCAGAAAATTTGTATCATTGCCGCGTTCAATCTCTTGATCGTGCTGATCGACAAGATCATTTTGATCCCCAGGGGCGCGGCCGGCGCGCCTCTGGTATTGACCCTCGTTTTGTGGTTCTTCATTTATAGGCGAAAAAAATGGGCCTATATTGTATTTGGAGTGCTTTCGCTTTTATCCGCAGTACTGGGCGTGCTTGGCATTTTTCTCCTTGCCGGATATCTATACCGCGGACACGATCCAGTCCCCTGTCTTCTTATGACCGCCGTTGGCGTCAGCTATGCGCTCTCCTGGCTGCTTCTGTACAAGGAGCGGACGCATTTCCGCTGACAGGCGCCCGCTATCTCAGGCAAACCGCCCCGCTTGAAAACGCCCCCGCCCTATGCTATACTGGGCTTGCCAAAATTACCGCCTGAAAGGGAGTATTACTTATGAGCATTCTCCGGGACCCCGCCCTGGCCCCCTCCGGCCACCGCAAGATCGACTGGGTGCGCAGCCACATGCCCGCCCTGTCCCAAATCGAGGCCCGCTTTTTGAAGGAACAGCCCTTCGCCGGAATGCGGGTCGCCGTCTCCGTCCACCTGGAGGCCAAAACCGCCAACCTGGCCCTGGTGATGAAGGCCGGCGGGGCCCAGGTCTATCTCACCGGCTCCAACCCCCTGTCCACCCAGGATGACGTGGCCGCCGCCGTGGCGGAGCGGGGGGTGGAGGTGTTCGCCTGGCACGGCTCCACCCCGGAGGAGTACGAGGCCCACTTGATCGAGACCCTGAAGTGCCGCCCCCACATCGTCATCGACGACGGCGGCGACCTGGTGAACCTGCTCTCGGGCAAGTGCGCCCAGTACGCCGGCTGCCTGCTGGGCGGCTGCGAGGAGACCACCACCGGCATCCTCCGCCTGAAGGCCCGGGAGCGGGAGGGCACCCTGCCCTGCCCCATGATGGCGGTGAACGACGCCAAGGCCAAGCACTACTACGACAACAAGTACGGCACCGGCCAGTCCGTCTGGGACGCCATCATGCACATGACCAACCTGGTGGTGGCGGGCAAGACGGTGGTGGTGGCCGGGTACGGCTGGTGCGGCTCCGGCGTGGCCCTGCGGGCCGCGGGCATGGGCGCCAATGTGATCGTCACCGAGATCGACCCCTTCAAGGCCCTGGACGCCACCATGAACGGCTTCCGGGTGATGACCATGGCGGAGGCCGCCCCCCTGGGGGACGTGTTCGTCACCGTCACCGGCTGCAAGGACGTGATCACCCCCGCCCACTTCGCCCTGATGAAGCAGGGCGCCCTGCTGTCCAACGCGGGCCACTTCGACTGTGAGGTGGATGTGGGCTGGCTGGAGGGGCACGCCGTGGACAAGTGGGAGCAGCGGGAGGGCATCACCGGCTACCAGCTGGCGGACGGCAAGGTGCTCAACGTGCTGGCGGAGGGCCGTCTGGTGAACCTGGCGGGTGGCAACGGCCACCCCGCGGAGATCATGGACATGTCCTTCTCCGTCCAGGCCCTGGCCGCCGAGTGGGTGGCCAAGCACAAGGGGACGCTGGAGAAAAAGCTCTACGAAATCCCCGCCGAGATCGACGACCAGATCGGCTGGGCCAAGCTGGCCGCCCTGGGGCTGACCATCGACAAGCTCACCCCCGAGCAGGAGGCCTACATCAACAGCTCCAATGCCTGAGAGCCTGTTTAACATCTCTCAAAACGCCATTTGGCGGGTCTTTTTCCGCCATGCTTCGTTGTGATTTTTTGAAATAAACACCATTATTCCTGCGAAATCCCGCCTCGCCTGACGTAAAAATTCCCTCGTCAACTGGCATTCTTCGAGATATGAAACAGGCTCTGAGAAAGCGCCGCCCGGACTATGTCCGGGCGGCGCTCAAGCTTGCCTGTCAAACCGCTTTTTTGGACGCCCGGGCCACCTCGGGGACCCGCTCCAGGGAGATGCGGTCCGCGATCATGGCGATGAACTCGCTGTTGGTGGGCTTGCCCTTGGCGTTGGAAACCGTGTAGCCGAAATACTTTTGCAGTGTCTCCAGGTCTCCCCGGTCCCAGGCCACCTCGATGGCGTGGCGGATGGCCCGCTCCACCCGGCTGGCGGTGGTGCCGTATTTCTTGGCCACCGCCGGGTACAATACCTTGGTCACCGCGTTGATGATATCCATATCCGCCACGGCCAGGCCGATGGCCTCCCGCAGATACTGGTAGCCCTTGATGTGGGCGGGCACGCCGATGTCGTGGATGATGGCGGTCACCTGGCGCTCAAGGTCCCGGGCGGCGTTCTCCCCCTGGGGCTCCTCCAGCGCGGGGGCCGACGTCAGCAGCCGGACCCGCTCCACCACCGATTGCACCTGACAGGGCTTGAGCATACAGTAGTCCCCGCCCATCCGGGAGATCTGCTCCGCCAGGGCCGGCCGGCTGAAGGCGGACAGCACCAGCACCCTGGGCCGGTCCTCCCCCAGCCGCTCCAGCACGCCCAGGCCGTCCATCCCGGTGAGCAGCATATCCATGACCACCACATCCGGCCTGTGCCGGTCGATGAGGGCGAGCAGCTCCTCACCGCTGCCCGTCTGGGCGCACACCGTCAGGTCCGCCTCCTCCTCCATTAAATCAGCCAGCATTTGACGGAACTCCTCCGCAGCGTCCGCCAGCACGATCCTCTTCTTGTCGCTCATGTTCCCTGTTCCTTTCCGGTCCGTGACCCGAGGTTTAACTTTCCGTTTTACCAAAATTTGGTTCACCCTTAAAATACCACAGATTCCCCCACATGGCAAGAAGGTTTTCCGCTTTTTGTCAAAGTTTTCGTTCGACACATGCTGTCGAATTTCGGTTACAGCCCGGTTTTGCAATCAAAAAATCATAAATTACAGTCAGTTATCAATCTGGTGGAGCATCCGCCCCAGATAGATGCCGTACCCGCTGGTGGGGTCGTCCACCAGCACGTGGGTCACCGCGCCCACGATTTTGCCGTTCTGGAGGATGGGGCTGCCGCTCATCCCCTGGACAATGCCGCCGGTGGTCTCCAGCAGGCGGGGGTCGGTGACCTTGAGCAGGTAGTCCCGGCAGTCGTCCTCCCGCTGGGGGAACACCTTCTCGATGCGCACAGCGTACTCCTCCACCCGGTCTCCGGAGATATTGCACAGGATGGAGGCGCCGCCCTCCCGCACCTCGTCCCGGCCGGCCACCTCCACCGGTGTGCCCTCCACCCAGCCGCTGTCCGCCATCACGCCGAACACGCCGCCGGCGGTATTGGCGTGGAGCAGGCCCAGGGTGGCCTTGGTGTCAAACACCCCCTGGAGCTGGCCGGGGGAGCCCGCCTTCCCCTTCTCCACCCCCGCCACGGTAGCGGGCAGGATGGAGCCGCTCTCCAGGGGCATGAGCAGCGCGGTGTCCGTGTCGTTGATGCCGTGGCCCAGGGCGCCGAAGGCCCCGGTCTCCGGGCAGTAGTAGGTCACCGTGCCGATGCCCGCCATGGAATCCCGGATCCAGGCCCCCAGCTTGTAGGCCCCGTCGGCGGAGCACAGCGCCGCCTTCGCGGTGAACTGCACCTGCTTGTCGTCCCGGATGGCCCGGATGCTCATGGCCTCCCCCTCCAGCTTCTGGAGCAGGGCGGAGACCTCCTCAATGGTGTCCACCTCGGTGGAGTTGATGTGGGTGATGATGTCCCCCTCTTTGAGGCCGCAGGCCTTGGCCGGGTTCACGCTGCCCCCGTCGGTGGCGATCTCCGAGGTGCCCACCACCACCACGCCGTCGGAAAAGAGCTTGATGCCCACCGCCCGACCCACCGGCACCACCGTGGCCGGGCTGGCCCACGCCGCCGTGGGCCACAGCGTCAGCACCGCCGCCAGCAGCAGTCCCAGCCCGCGAAGGACCGCCGCCCCCATATATGGTCTGGTTTCTTCATTCAAATCCATTCACCGCCTTTTTGAAACTGGCGGAGACCGGGGCAGGTGTGGAACAGCCCTTCCACATCCGCTCCGGCGCCCGCCTAGTTAATATGGCAGGCGGGGCGGATTTTCACCGTGGCAAAGTCAGGCGGGGTTGGCAGGGCGCCGGCGGCAAACCGGCCCGGGGCGGCGGGTTTTGCGGCTATCCTGGAAAGTTTCGACGTTTTTGGGGCGATTTGGACAAAATTCGACGGGACGTGCCGGAACGCACCCCGCGTTTTCCCACATAGTCTGCCCAGGCGCGGACATATATATAGGATAAAGCGAGGTGTGGTTATGGAAAAATCAACCAAAAAATGGGTTCTGCTCTATCTGGCTGCCGCGGGCATGGGGGTGCTGCTCCACTTTCTCTACAGCTGGCTTCCCAACCCGGCGCTGGCCCTGATCTCCCCGGTGCGGGAGAGCGTGTGGGAGCACGGAAAGCTGCTGTACTTCCCCCTGCTGGCGGTGTCCCTGCTGGTGGGCCGGGGCGGGGGCGGCACAGGCCGGACGCCCTGGCTGCTGAGCACGGCGGCGGTGTTCGCCGCCATGCAGGGGGCGGGGTACCTCTACCACGTGACCCTCCGGGGGGAGAGCCTGCCGGTGGACCTGGCGCTCTACTTCGCCCTGCTGGGGGTGGGCTTCCTGCTGCCCCGGGCGCTGTGGCCTCTGTGTGAGTGGCCGGGGACGGGCAAGGCGGCGGTGGCCCTCACCGGCCTGCTGGGGGCGCTCATCGTCTGGTTCACCTTCTTCCCCCCAGATACGGCCCTGTTCGCCGATTTGAGCGGGGCGGTGCGCACCTTCCTCACCATCCCGGTCTAGGGCGAGTGTTTCACGTGAAACACTCGTTTGTCTCCCTCACCGGGTCTGTCCCGTCCCCCGGATGAGGTATTTGTAGGTGCACAGCTCCGCCAGCCCCATGGGCCCCCGGGCGTGGAGCCGCTGGGTGGATATGCCCATCTCGCAGCCCAGGCCGAACTCCCCCCCGTCGGTGAACCGGGTGGAGGCGTTCCAATAGACGGCGGCGGAGTCCACCCGGGCCAGGAACCGGCGGGCGGTCTCCTCATTGCCGGTGACAACGGCCTCGGAGTGGCCGGTGGAGTGGGCGGCGATGTGGGCGCAGGCCTCGTCCACGCCGTCCACCACCTTGACCGCCAAAATGTAGTCCAAAAACTCCGTGTCGAAGTCGGCCTCCCCGGCGGGGACGCCCTTGATGACGGCGGCGGACTCCTCATCCAGCCGCAGCTCCACCGGGGGCAGGCCCCGGGCGGCGCGGGCGTCCGCCAGCCGCTCCCGCAGCCGGGGCAGGAAGGCGCCGGCGATCTCCAGGTGGACCAGGCACACCTCCGCGGCATTGCACACGCTGGGCCGGGAGCACTTGGCGTTCTCCACGATGTCCAGCGCCATGTCCAGGCCGGCGTCCCGGTCCACGTAGATGTGGCAGATGCCGGTGCCCGTCTCGATGACGGGCACCGTGGCGTTGTCCACACAGGCCCGGATCAGCCCCGCCCCGCCTCTGGGGATGAGCAGGTCCACCAGTCCGGATGCCGTCATCAGCTCGTTGGCGGACTGCCGGGTGGTGTCCTCCACCAGCCCCAGGGCATCCTGAGGCAGCCCCGCGGCGGACAGGCCCTCCCGCAGGGCGTCCACGATGGCGGCGGCGGAGCGGTGGGCCTCCTTGCCGCAGCGCAGCACGCAGGCGGAGCCCGCCTTCAGCGCCAGTGCCGCCGCGTCGGAGGTGACGTTGGGGCGGCTCTCGTAGATGATGGCGATGACCCCCATGGGGACGGCGGTCTTTTCGATGACCAGCCCGTTGGGCCGCTCCTCCCGGCGCAGCACCTGGCCCACCGGGTCGGGGAGGGCGGCCACCTCCCGCACCCCCTGGGCCATGCCGGCGATCCGCGCCCCGCTCAGGGCCAGCCGGTCCAGCATCACGGGGGATACCCTCCCCTCCGCCGCCCGCAGGTCCAGGGCGTTGGCCTCCAGAATGGCCGGGGCATTCTTCTCCAGGGCGTCCGCCATGGCCAGCAGCGCCCGGTTTTTCGTCTCGGTGTCCGCCATGGCCATGTCCACCCTCGATGTTCTGGCCCGCACCAGCAGCTCCTGTGTAATCATTGTCCCTCTCTCCTTCCGATGAAGCGGGTTCCGGTGTGCCGCCCGGCCGCGATGTCGTAGAGCAGCTGGGGCCGCTGGCCGTTGGCAATGACCATGTCGCAGCCGCAGGCCATGGCGATCTCCGCCGCCTTCAGCTTAGTGGCCATCCCCCCGGTGCCCAGGGCGGAGCCCGGCGCGCCCGCCAGTGCCCGCAGCTCCGAGGTGATCTCCCGCACCTCGGGGATGAGGGCGGCGCGGTCGTCCCGGCGGGGGTCGGCGGTGTAGAGCCCGTCGATGTCGCTGAGCAAAATCAGCAGGTCCGCCCCCACGCACTCCGCCACAATGGCGGAGAGGGTGTCGTTCTCCCCGATGGTGGTGGACACCCCCACCTCGTCGGTGGCCACCGCGTCGTTCTCGTTGACCACGGGCAGCGCCCCCAGCTCCAGCAGCCGGTGGACCGCGTTTTCAAAGTTCTGCCGCCGCTGGGGGAAGCGCACGTCCTCCGCCGTCAGCAGCAGCTGGGCCACCGTGTGATTGTACGCCCCGAACAGCTTGTCATAGGTGTACATCAGCTCGCACTGGCCCACGGCGGCGGCGGCCTGCTTGGTGGGCATATCCGCCGGCCGACCGGGGAGGTTCAGCTTGCCCACCCCCATGCCGATGGCCCCCGAGGACACCAGGACCAATTGGTGTCCCCCATTTTTCAAGTCGGACAGCACCTTCACCAGCTCCTCCACCCGGCGGATGTTCAGCCGCCCGGTGGGATGGGCCAGGGTGGAGGTGCCCACCTTTACCACAATTTTCATCGTCCTGTCCTCGCTGTTCTTCAATGTGCCGGACCGCGCCCGCAGCCGGCACATTGATTATACCACGCTAAAGCAAAAAATGGAAGAGCGGATTGCGCCGCCCCTCTCGGGGGCGGCGCAATCCGCTCTTTGAACCCCAGACATCTCCCCGTCCCGCCGGAAGAACCGGCGGCGGGGTCAGGAGCGGCCGCGCTGCTGGCGCTGGACCGCAAAGATGTTCTGGGTGATCTTCTCCTGGTCGTCCTCGGTCAGCTCCAAGAACTGACAGCCGTACTCAAACCTGCCGTTGTCCCGCTCGATGACCCGGATCACCTGGCTGAAGATGGCAGACGTCGGCCTGTCCTCCAGCAGCTTGACCTTCAGCAAAAACTTGTCGCCCTGGTGGTAGCGGCTGTCTGAGCTGATGCTGGCCCCGCCCACACTGATATTCAGCAGCCTGCACGGCTTTTCCCCCGCCTCCAGGCCGCTGAACATGGTGACGGTGGCGTCCAGGTTCGTGGTCAGGCGGAAAAAGGCCCGGTCATTTCCCCCGCCGCAGATTTTCAGCTCCTCCACCGACCAGATGCTTTTGGGCTGGGGGGTGATGACCCCCTCCAGGTAAACCGCCTTCCGCTCATGGTCGCTGTATCCGCGAATCCGGACGGGAAGCGGCCCCTCCGCCTGCGCCGCCTCGGTCTGGGAGTACTGGTGCAGCTCCCCCTGGCTCCCCCGCAGGCCCAGCAGCTTCGCCACAAACAGCAGCTGCCCCTCAGCCGTCGTCACCTCCACCCGCATGCCCGAATAGAGCTCCAGCTCCTCCGTATCGTTTCCGCCCTCCGCTTCCGGGGGCGGCGTCTCCTTTGCCCGTCTTCCAAACAGCCCAAACAGCCTCATATTCAACCTCCTGCCTTCGCTTATTTCTCCCAAAGCTGCTTCATCTGCTCGTCAGCCCAGACCACCCGGTTGCGCCCATGCTTTTTCGCGTCGTACAGCATGGTGTCCGCGATTTTCAAATGAATCCCATAGGAGCTCTCCGCCGGGGGGATCACCGTGACCCCGCCCACGCTCACCGTGACCCACTCCGACACGGAGTGGTCGTGTGGAATGTGGAGATCCTCAATGGCCTGCCGGATTTTTTTCAAGTGCCCGAACATCTTCTTGGAGGGGTCGCCCAGCGAGAGGGACACAAACTCCTCCCCTCCGTACCGGGCCACAAAGTCCGTGCTGCGGTGCAGGCGGGAGGCAATGGTTTTCGCCACGGCGGCAATCACCTTATCCCCGGCGGGGTGGCCGAAGGTGTCATTGTACACCTTGAAATAGTCAATGTCAAACATGCAGATCGACAGCGGAAGCTGCAGCCGGGCGGCCTCGTGCCATTTGACCAGGCTGTAGCGGTCATACCTGCGCCGGTTGGCAATTCCAGTGAGCTGGTCCGTCATGGACTGCCGCTCCGCCTGCCTGCGGTAATTGTACAGCTTGATGTGGGTGTTGACCCTGGCCTTCACAATCAGGGGGCTGAAGGGCTTGGCGATATAGTCCACCGCCCCCAGGACCAGACCGCGCTGCTCATGCTCCACGTCGGACAGGCTGGTGATCAAAATCACCGGAATGCTCTGGGTGATGATCTCCTCCTGGAGTTTTTTCAGCAGCGTAAAGCCGTCCATCCCGGGCATTACCACATCCAGCAGAACCAGGGAGTAGTTCTCCCCCGTCACGCGGCACAGCCCGTCCTCCGCCGTCTGCGCGATGTCAATCTCGTACTCGTCCTCCAGAATGGACTTTAGCTGGGAGGCCTGCACAGCGCTGTCGTCGACGATCAAAATCTTTTCCATATCTACACGCTCCTCGCTCAATTTGCTCCATCTCTATGGCTTCGGATCTGTTCAAGCGCAGTGATATCCGCTCCCTTCAAAATCGAGAGTAAATATTTATTTACACCACAAGCCGGATGACTTGTCCGGTATAAAGCGCCTTCAGGGGGAGGGAGACCGTCAGCCAGCAGCGTCCGCTCAGCCGCTCTCTGTTTTCGCCCTCCGCCGGCCCGTCCCCAGGGGCTGTTTGAAAATCCCTCGCCGCTGGGCGCACTGCCAATTTTCAAACAAGCCCTAGCTCCCCTGTCTCGCGGGAACGCTCTCCGGCCTCAGATAACCGCTCAGGCCGGTGGTCAGCAGCTGGAATATGGTGTCCTCCGTCTCCTGATCGTCAGGAAGCGTCCCCTCTACTACATATTTAGCGTACATCACCGTCGATGTGAGAATATGAAGCCACAGCAGGTCCTGGTTGATCCGCTCCAACGCGGGAAAAGCCCGCTTGAAAAGCCGGACCATGCCAATAAATGTATTGAAATAGGAGAAATCCCGGGCCTTGTCGTATTCTGGAAAAAAAGCGCTGTCCCGAAATCGGTGGTAAAACACCGTCTCATCCGGGTGGGCCACCCAGAACCGAAAGTAGGGCGACCACAGCCGCCTCACCGCCTCCATGGGGTCGGTGAGCATGGTCAGCGGGTTCAGCATCAGGTGCTCAAAGATGGCCGCCGCCTGCTGATCCACATAGTTGAAGCACTCCACAATCAGCTGGTCCTTGCTGTCGAAGTAGCGGTACAGCGCCCCAGGCGAGACGCCCGCCAGGTCGCTGACCGTCTGGATGCGCGTCCCCTCCAGGCCGTACTGGCGCACGGCCTTCATCGTCGCAAAAATGATCCGCATCCTCGTGTCGTCCAAAGCAGTCACTTCCCTCCCAAGCCGCCTGCATCCCCGCCCGTATCGTGGAGGTATTATACACTGCTTTCCCCCGGTTGACAATACTCTTTTTGCGAATTTGAAGCCCCTGTGCGGGGACAGGCGGAGCGGCGCTGACTGATTTTGGAAAACCAATCAGCGCCGCCCGTTTCGCTTGGTTCAAGTCCAGCCTTTAGAGCCTCAATATCGAAGCACCCGGTTCAGCAGCGCCGACCACAGGTTGGCCTCACAGCCATCCCCGTCCCGATAGAGGGGGTAGGCGGCGGCGGGAACATAGATCTTCACCTGGGGCGCGCCGTCAAAGGTCCCCTCGGTGATGCGGCACAGCCGCTGGGTGTGCTCCAGCACCAGCCGGGTCAGCCGGGGACAGCCCGAAAACGCCCCGTCCGGCAGGCTCTCCACCGTCTCCGGCAGGCGCAGCTCCTCCAGCTTTTCCGCACCGTCCAGGGCGTGGGCCGCTATGCCCACCACCGGCCCGCCCTCATAGCCGGCGGGGACGGTGAGGCTGGCCTGGGCCAGCCCCTCCTCCGTCAGGCCGGACACCACATACCCGGAGCCCGACTCGTCCACGGGGGAGAAGCGGAAATGACCGCTGTCCGCCACCGTCTCTGTCTCCTGGGGGAGTGGGTCCGGCATGGAGGGCCGGGGGAAGCTCAGCTCCTGGTAGCAGCCGAACTGGGCCAGCAGGTCCTCCGCCAGCAGGCAGGTGCGCAGCACCGCCCCGGCGGAGTTCAGATGGAAGTTGGAGTCGTAGAACCAGCCGCTGTCCAGGACATAGCGGCTGGGGTCGCTGATCACCGGGCAGTCAAAGGCGTCCAGGCAGGCGCGGAAATAGTCCGCCGTCCCCGCCGCCGGGTCCCCGGTGAGGGCGGAGCGGTTCACCGGGCTGAAGCTGAGGTACACCTCCGCGCCCCGCTCCCCCGCCCGCCGGCAGTAGTCGTTGACCTGCCCGGCGAAGTCCGGCGAGACCTGTACCCCCGCCAGGTCCACCGGCGCGCCGGTGTCCCAGCCCAGGGCCATGGCATTCCCCGCCCGGTAAAACTTCAAATTGCCGTCCTCCCCAAAGGAGGCTTTGGCATACACCCCGTTGGGCTGGGGGAATTCCCCGCTGCGGCAGATGGCCGCCCGATCCTGGAGAAAGCCGATGTAGTTGCCCGCCAGCGCCGCCTGGTGGGCGGGGCTGACGGCGGCCAGCAGCTCCGGGGCCTCCTCGGCGCACTTCCAAAAGGCGGACGCGCCGAAATAGGGGGACAGGGTCTCATCCGTGGGCTCAAAGGCCAGCACCACCACGTCCCCCTCCCGCAGCTGGTCCTGAGACAGCTCCAGCATGGCGCCGGCCCCCACGGCGGCGTACAGCCCAAAGGGGCAGACCGTGTACTCGTACCCGTACCGGGCCAGCATATGCTCCAAAAGGCCCACATCCACCCCGAAGGCCACATTGCTGCCTCCCACCAGGACCAGCCGCTTCCCCGGGCTGTCCGTCAGGCGGCGGTACAGCTGGGGCAGCTGGGCGTAGTAGCTGTCCTGATAGCAGGCGGGCAGGGACAGCCCCGCCCCCAGCAGGGAGACGGGCAGAATGGCCGCCAGGAGCAGGGCGGTCGCCAGTTTGCACACACGCCGTTTCATACGCCCTCCCATATGCCGTCCCGCTCCATCTGGGCCCGCAGGTCCCGAAGCCACAGGGCGGTGTTCTCCTTTGCCGCCTGGGAGACCAGGTGGTAATTGGTGTCGAAAAAGTCCGAGTTCTGATACAGGTAGTCCTCCAGGGAGGAGATGAGGGTCACCCCTTCCATCCCCTCCACCGCCTCCCGGAAGAGGCCGTCCAGCAGCGCCGCGTTCTCCCGCTGCCCCTCCGGCACCGCGTCCAGGTTCACGCAGGCATAGGACACGTACACCCGGGCCCCCTGGGCCTGGAACCAGGCGTAGTACCCCTCCAGCCGCTCCATGGCCCCTTGGTCGATGAAGGCGGGGTCCAGATAGACCCGGTCGGGCAGATCCTCCTCCGTGCCCGACCGGAAAAAGGGGATGCAGCCGAAGGGGTCCAGATAGGGCCGGTCCTCCTCGTCCTGGAAGTACTGGGCGTAGGTGGCCCGGGCGTTTTTCTTGGACAGGTAGTGGCACAGGCTGTCCAGCGCCCCCTCCACCGTGGTCAGGTCCACCAGGGCAAACAGGTCGTAGTTGTTCTCCAGGCCGCACCACAGCATGTCGTCCCGCTCCTCCATGCCGGTGCGCAGCAGCAGCTGCTGGCGGCTGGACAGCTCCGGGGTGTGGATCAGGATGTCCCCCTCCCCCAGAAACGCCCCCAGAATCTGCATCTGCACCGGGGCGTTCACCGTGCCGTTCAGCCCCAGATTCACCACGGCGTAGCCCTCTCCCAGCGCCATTTGGGCCTGGATGCCGTCCAGATTGTACCACATGGAGCAGCCGCCGTAGAACACCGCCCGCTTCCGCCCCTGGGAGAGGATCAGCCGGTCGATCTTGTCGGCGTAGCAGCTCTCCTTCCGCCAGGTGTAGCCAAAGGGGGGTTCCAGGGCGTTGATGCGCAGGGTCTTGAGGCTAGAGCAGCTTTCAAAGCTGGCGTCCCCCACAGAGCGGATGCTGTCAAACAGGGTGACGGCCCGGACGGCGCAGTCCCGGAAGGCCCCCGGGGCAATCTCCTCCATGGTGGGCGGGAAAATCACCTCCGCGGCGGCGCAGCCGTCAAACGCCCCCGCCCTCACCGACGTCACCCGCTGGCCGCCCAGCCGCTCCGGGATCACCACCACATCGTCCGCCCCCAGATAGCCGGTGACGGCGGCCCCGTCCTCCGTCTGCTCCCAGGTAAAGTCCGCCCCGTCGCTCCACTGGGCCCACTGGGCGTACAGGGTGAGGGCGCCGTCGGGCGCGCTCACCCGGCTGCCCAGCCCCACGGCGTTGCCCGCCCCGTCGCTGCGGGTGTTCCAGCCGGTGAGGGTATAGCCCTCCCGGACAAACAGGTCGATGCCCAGCGCCGTGTTGGGCCGGGCGTGGTGGGTCAGGTCGTAGGTCTTGCTCTCCTGAAGGGCCCCGCCGCGCAGGGGCTCTCCGCCGTTGGCCGCGTAGGTCACGGTGCAGTACCGGCTGGCCAGACGCAGATGGACCCGGGCGGGGCAGCACACCTCCCGAAGGGTGAGGGTGGCGGTGCGGTCGGACACGCTGATGTCAAACACCCCGGCGTAGTCCGTGTCCGCCAGCGACCAACCCCGCTCCAGCTCCAGGGTAAATACCGCGTCCTCCCCCACCGCCACCCGCTGGCCGTTGTTTTCCACCGTGCAGCCCCGGGTCTCCTCCAGAAAGACCAGCACCGTCTCCGGGGCCCGCTGTCCCCGGCAGGCGGACAGCACAAGCAGGCCGGCGAGACACAGCACCGCACAAAACGCTTTTTTCACGCCGGCACCTCCTAAAACTGAAAGTAGGCGAAAATGGCCGCGTCCTGGGTCTGGAGCAGGGCCAGCCAGCACAGCGCCACCACCGCCGTGAGGTAGACGCAGGAGCACAGCCGCGCGGCGGACTGGCCCTCCGTCTTGGCGGCGGGCAGGTCGTACCGTCCCCAGTCGTAGAGCCTGGCCATGGCCACAACGCACAGCGCCAGCTGGACCAGGGACAGGGTGGTCAGCCCCAGGCTGTCCAGCGCCGCCTGGAGGTACGCGCCGCCAAAGCCCCAGCCGGTGAACAGCTGCCGGAAGACCACCCCCAGCTGCTCCACCGACTCCGCCCGGAACAGCAGGGCCGCCGGGACGAAAATAAGCATCATCACACACCGGCGGGTCAGCCGGCCCAGGGGGCAGTCCCAGGCGGGGCCGAACCGGCTCTTCACGTCCAGCAGGCTCTCCAGGCACAGCCAGAGGGCGGCGTACAGCCCCCACAGCACGTAGGTCCACCGGGCCCCGTGCCACAGGCCGCACAGGGTGAAGACGATGAGAATATTGAGGATCTTCCGGGCCTTCCCCTTCCGCCCGCCCCCCAGGGGGATGTAGACATAGCTGGTGAACCACCGGTTCAGGCTGATGTGCCAGCGGCGGAAGAACTCGGTGTAGCTCTGGGACAGGTAGGGCCGGTCGAAGTTGCGCATGAGCCGGACCCCCATCATCCGGGCGGAGCCGGCGGCGATCTCCGAGTAGCCGGCGAAATCGCAGTACATCTGGATGCAGAACAGCCCCCCCGCGCCAAAAATGGCCAGGGCGTTGGCCCGCTCCGGGGCGGAGAACACCGCGTTGACATACAGGCCGCAGAAGTCCGCCGCCACGCACTTGCGGAAAAACCCGCACAGCAGCAGCCGCGCCCCGGCGGAGAGGTCCTCCCAGTTCAGCCGGTGCTCCGCCTTCAGCTGAGGCAGCAGGCTCCCGGGGCTCTCAATGGGCCCCGCCACCAGCTGGGGAAAATAGGTGACGTAGAGGGCAAAAGAGACCAGATCCTTCTCCGCGGGGAAGTCCCCCCGGTACACGTCGATGGTGTAGCTCATGGTCTGGAAGGTGTAAAAGGAGATGCCCACCGGCAGGATCAGCCCCAGCTCCGGCACCCGGCAGGGCAGGCCGGCGGCGGCGGACAGGCCGTTCACCGTCCCGGCGAAAAAGTCAAAGTACTTGAAGGTGAACAGCAGCCCCAGGTTGACGCACACGCTCACCAGCAGGAGCAGCCGCATGGCGGCCCGCCGCCCCCGGAAGCGCTCGATGCCCCGGCCGCAGCAGTAGTCCACCGCCGTGGAGGCCAGCAGCAGCAGGATGAGGGCGGGGTTGGCGTACATGTAGAAAAAGTAGGACGCCGCCAGCAGCCAGTATTTCCGCCCCCCGTGGGGCAGCAGCCAGTACACCGCCGTCACCGCCGGCAGAAAGACCAGAAACACGCCGGAGTTGAAGTTCATACCCCCACCCCCATATTCAGCAGCAGAAAGACCAGCAGCACCGCCGCCGTCTCCCACAGCCCCGCCCCCCAGAGCAGGGCATAGGCGCTGGCCCCCAGGGCCAGCGCCGCAGACAGCAGAAAGAACACCCCCCGGGTGGCCCGGTACCGCCGCTCAAACAGGCAGAGGAACAGGGCCGCCCCGTACAGCAGCAGCGCCAGCGGAAGCTGGAGGATCACACTTTCCGCCATTGCCGGATCAGCTCCTTCACCGCCTGCTTGTCCGGCTTGCCCGACGGGGTCATGGGCAGGGCGTCCAGGCGCATAATCCCCTCGGGCAGCTCATTTTTGGCCAGCAGGGCGCACAGCCCCTCCATGGCCCGCTCCAGAACGGCGGGGGCGCACACCGCCGCCGCCCAGGGCAGCTCTCCGCAGATCTCGTCGGGCAGGCCCACCACCGCCGCCCCCTGGATCCCGGGCAGGGACAGCAGCGCCTCCTCAATGCGCCGGGGAGCCAGGTTCACCCCGTTGCGGATGATGACGTCCTTTTTCCGCCCGGTGAGGTGGAGCACGCCGGTCTCATCCACATAGCCCAGGTCGCCGGTGTGGAGGAAGCCGTCGGCGTCGATGGCCTGGGCGGTCTGGGCCGGGTCGTGGTAGCCCAGCATCCGCATGGGGCCCCGGACACACACCTCGCCCTCCTCCCCGGGCCGCGCCTGCCCGCCGTCCTCCCAGAAAATCCGCCCCTGGTTGGCGGGGTAGAAGGGCCCCACCCCCGCCATCCGCTCCCCCTGGGGGGCGCGGTGGGAGGCGCAGGAGATGCCGATGCATTCGCTCATGCCGTACACCGGCACCAGGGTCATCCCCAGGGCGGACTCAATGTACCGGAACTGCTCCGCCGTCCAGGGGGCGCCGCCGATGTACCCCGCCCGCAGGGTGCGCACCTCCCCGGCCCGGGCCTTTTTGGCCATGGCCAGGTAGAGGGAGGGTACGCCGTTCATCCGGGTGATCTTTTCCCGGGCAATGATCTGCACCAGCTCCTCCGGGGCGGAGGCGGCGGTGAGGTACAGCCGGTGGCGCAGCACCACGGCCCCGGTGAGCAGGGCCAGGCCAAACACGTGGTCCAGGGGCAGCGCCCCCAGGGCCACGTCGTCCTCCGAATATCCCCCCAGGGGGGCGGAGTCCAGCAGGTTGCTCACCAGATTGCCCTGGCTGAGGATCACCGCCTTCCGCTGCCCGCTGGAGCCGGAGGTGAAGATGTAAAAGGCGGGGGCGTCCGCGTCGTCGAAGCCCGGGGCAGGGGTGCAGCCGGAGGACACCAGCGGCAGCTTCAGCGGCGCCTCCTCCCCCCGGGTGAGCAGCAGGACCGGACGCTGGAGATCCCCTCCCGCCTCCAGACAGACCGGGGCGGACAGCGGCGGCACGCAGCCGTCCAGCGCCCGCCTGGGATTTTCTCTGGGGTCGGTGAGGACCGCCGCCGCCCCCACCCGCTGGAGGCACAGCAGGGCCAGCACGGTGTTCACCGTGCGCCCGGCGGGCAGCGTCACCAGCGTACCGGGCCTCAGCCCGCCGGCGTACAGCAGGCCCGCCCCGGCCTCCACAAACCGCTCCGTCTGCTCGGCGGTGAGCCATCCGCTCTCGTCTCCCAGCAGGGGGAGGCAGGGTTTTTCCAGCGCCAGACCGTGAAGATACCAGCAAAGTGTGTGGATGACAGTGCTCATAAACATCCGCTCCTTGTATGTTTTTCACAAAAAATTTAGCAAAAAATATCCTGTTGGGCAAGATAGACACAACAAACAGCGGCTACCAGGGACAAACGGAAAGGCATCCTGGACGAACGGCAGCTTTTCGTGGACGAACGACAGTCCCGACGACGCCGCAATTCGACGAACGGCAGTTTCCCCTTGGTTGCATTTGTTATGGCGGTCTGTTAAACTATCGCTGTCGCTTGGTACAATTTTTTCATTTTTGTAGGCGGCGCTTTGTGCTTTTCCCGTGCGCCGGCCATAAACAGAGGGGTGGTTCAGGTGGAGGAGAATATCCAATTCATTCAAGAGATCATCGACCTGGCGTGGTTTTTGGACATCGCCATCTGCTCCCTCTCCTGGGTAATGCTGTGCCGCGGGCCCCTGTGGCGGTGGCGGCGCCCCGGGCAGACGGCGGCGGAGCTGCTCCTGATGGCGGCGGTGATCACCGGGGGACAGCTGCTGATCATCCTGCTGGGCGGGATGGAGTTCTACCTGCTGCTCCAGATCCTGCTCCAGGGGACGGTGGGGGCGGCGGAGCTGCACTTCTGCTCTGACTGCCACAAAAAGTCCAAGCTGGTGATGTGGTGCTCCATGCTGGCGGGGAGCTGCGCCATCAGCTCCATCGGCGGCCAGTGCAGCTACCTGGTGGGGACGTTCCTCTCCACCGGCTTTGCCGAGGGGGCAATCCGCACCGCGGTGGCCCTGCTGACCCTGCCGCTGGCGGTGTACCTCCACTCCTTCAACCTCCAGGAGCATGAGCGGGTGCCCATCAGCGGCCTGGCCGCCATCCTCATCGGCGACGCCAGCATCATCGCCATGAACCTGCTGGAGGTGCTGTACGCCAACACGGACTACCGCATCACCGTCACCTTCCTGGTGTCCTATATCTTTTTCCTCTTTATGGTGGTGGCGGCCACCCAGGGCATATACGACATGTGCGCGGAGCAAAACGAAATCGTGGAGCTCCAGGCGGAGCGGCAGCGGCTCCACAGTGAGCGGGAGCTGGCCCGGATGACGGCGGACAACCTGGACGACCTGCGGAGCATCCGGCACGACCTAAAAAACCAGTACGCCTACATGCAGATTCTCCTGTCCCAGCAGCGGTATGGGGAGCTGGAGGAGTACTTCCGCCAGTCCTCCCAGCACCTGCTCCCCCAGCTGGGCCAGTTCATCGACTGCGGAAACCGCCCGGTCAACACCGTGCTGAACATGGAGTTTGCCAAGGCCCGGAAGGAGAGGGTGGCCTTCACCCATCAGCTGGTGGTGCCCCCCGTGCTGCCCTTCAGCGAGGACGACCTGTGCGCGCTGCTCAGCAATCTGCTGGACAACGCCATCGAGGAGTGCGCCCGCCTGCTCCGGGCCGGACAGAGAGACGTATCCCTGCGGCTGGAAATCTACCCCCAGAAGAGCTATCTGTTTGTGCTGTGCCGCAACACCACCAGCCGGACGGAGCTGGCCCGGTTCCGCCGGGGGCTGCGC
The DNA here is from genome assembly GCA_910585155.1 of uncultured Oscillospiraceae bacterium. Lineage (GTDB taxonomy): Bacteria > Bacillota > Clostridia > Oscillospirales > Oscillospiraceae > Enterenecus. Next base: position 9,477 of record CAJUEC010000001.1, on the reverse strand, counting down.
ACCACCAAGGGGGACGACCGGCTGCACGGCTACGGCACCCGCATCATCTCAAAAATCGCGGAGAAATACAACGGCTGCGCGGAGTTCGGCCTGTCAGACGGGATATTTGTGGCCAAGCTGCTGCTGGATATGACGGTGGAGGAGAAGCTATGAAGATCAAGATCGCGCTGTGTGACGACGATGTGAAGGCCCTCCCGGTCATTGCCGGGGCGGCAGAATCGGCATTTCAGGAGAAGGGCATCCACACGGACATACAGCGCTTCACCTCCGGCAGGGCGCTGCTGCAGGCCATGGAGCAGACCCGGTTTCAGATCATCCTGCTGGACATCGAGATGCCCGGGATGGACGGGATTGCCGTGGGCAAAAAAATCCGGGAGGAGGGGGACGGCACCCAGATCGTCTACGTCTCCGAGGCGGAGAGCCGGGTGTTTGAGTCCTTCCTGGTCCAGCCCCTGGGCTTTGTGCGCAAGAGCAGCTTCCTCAACGACATCGCCGCCGTGGTAGAGCTGTACGTCAAGACCTGCTCCCAGGACGAGAGAGGGGAGTACATTGAATTTCAAACCCGCTCGGGCCTGCTCACCCTGAAGAGCAGCCAGATCCGCTACATTGAGGGCAGCCGCAACTACCAGCTGCTCTACCTGGAGGGCCAGCGGGAGCCCACCGAGGTGAAGATGACCATGGAAAAGCTGGAGGTATCCACCCGGCCCCACAACTTCATCCGCATACACAAGGGCTATCTGGTCAATTACCGCAGCATCCAGCGGATCAGCACCTCCGCCGTCACCCTGCTGGACGGGACGCAGCTGCCCATCGGGCGCAGCAAGGCGGCGGAGGTCAAAAGCAAGTATCTCTCCATTTTGGGCGCCGGTTGAACCTTGGCCGCATGCTCATCCGCCCATCCGAAAACCCGGCGTTCGTCATGGACGAACGCCGGGTTTTCCCCCGTTTGTCCGCAATTGGTCCAGTACGCCCCGCAGTTTGTCAAACCAAAATGACGAATATCCAGGAGGGCTTGAAAAGAAAATTGGGCAGGTTTAATATATCGCCAGCAGCTCCCCAGGGCAGAGCAGCAGCTCTGGGGTCCCAAAGCCAGATGAGATGAAAGGAGAACCAGAAATGAAAAAGACAAAGAGATTCCTTGCGCTGCTGCTGGCGCTGGCCATGACGGCCAGTCTGGCAGCCTGTAACACCGCCGGCACCCCCAGCGACAGCGCCGCACCCAGCACCGCCCCCGCCGACTCCCAAGAGCCGGTCCAGAGCGAGCAGCCGGCCACGTCCGAAAACGGCGTGATCGCCCCCATCAGCCCCGACGCGGCGGACGTGGCCGCCAAGTGGACCGAGGAAAAGACCGCCGACGGCTGGTACAAGGTGACCAACGAGGGCGGCGCCACCCTGGGCTACTCCAAGGACTCCGGCGTCTCCATCATCCAGGTGGACGGCTACGCCTTCAAGGACCTGGACCGGGACGGCGTGCTGGACGGCTATGAGGACTGGCGCAACTCCGACGAGGACCGCGCCCGCGACCTGGCCAACCAGATGGGCGTGGACGAGATGACCCCGCTGTTCACCCACGGCGGCTGGCGCAGCTTCGGCTCCACCATCGAGGGCGACGACCTGACCTACGTGCAGGAGGGCGGCCGCGGCGGCGTGACCCGCTCCGCCATCAATGAGGGCAACACCACCATGGCGGTGGACTGGACCAACGCCCTCCAGGCCCTGTGTGAGGCCACCGGCAGCTGGGGCATCCCCGCCACCATCTCCGTGGACCCCAGCCACATCTCCAACACCATTGACCAGAACTCCCTGGCCGCCACCATGAGCACGGATGAGGCCTTCGCCCTGGGCGTGGAGCACGGCAAGCAGTACCGCGCCACTGGCGTGACCATGCTGCTGGGCCCCCAGATCGGCATCGGCACCCAGCCCACCATGACCCGCGCCACCGGCACCTTCTCCGAGGACCCCGCCCTGTGCCGCGACCTGGCGGACGCTTACATCTCCGGCCTCCAGTCCACCTTTGACGAGAACGGCAACGACCTGGGCTGGGGCGACGACTCCGTCTACGCCATTGCCAAGCACTACGTGGGCGACGGCGCTCCCGAGGGCGGCCGCAACGACCACAGCGACACCGGCAAATTCGACGTGTTCCCCGGCAACAACTTTGAGGCCCATCTGATCCCCTTCCATGACGGCGCCTTCAACCTGACCATGAGCTCCACCAAGGAATGCGGCGTGATGCCCAACTACGCCATCTCCTACAGCCGCGACGGCTCCCTGGGCGAGCTGGTGGGCGGCGGCTACTCCACCTACAAGATGGGCTTCCTCTATGACAACGACTACCAGGGCTTCATCCTCACCGACTGGCAGATCACCAACGACGGCCAGCAGTGCTTCGGCGTGGAGGACCTGACCATGGTGGAGCGCTTCGCCGCGCTGTACAAGAGCGGCATGCACCAGATCGGCGGCACCGCCGACAACGCCGCCGCCGCCGAGGGCTATGAGCTGGTGGTGGATGAGCTGGGCGAGGAGGAGGCGCTGAAGCTCCTGCGCAACGCCGTGTACCACTTCGTGCTCAGCCAGTTCCAGTGCGGCCTGTACGAGAACGCTTACATCAGCCTGGACAACGCCATTGACACCGTCTGGAACAACAACACCGACGCCGCCTCCAAGGAGCAGCAGCTCAAGAGCGTCATCATGCTGAAGAACTCCGGCAACGTCATCGCCCAGGGCAGCGGCGAGGGCAAGACCGTCTACGTGCCCTACCAGTTCACCCCCGCCTCCACCGGCAGCAACGCCAGCAGCGGCTCCACCGCCGCCTCCTGGAAGCCGGTTCTGGATCTGGACGCCGTGGGCAAGTACTTTACCGTGGTCACCGACACCCTGAAGGACCCCTCCGGCGAGCCCGATGAGGACGGCAACCCCACCTACACCGAGAACGACATCATCCGGGCCAGCGCCGCTGAGATCTCCGCCTGCGACCTGATCCTCATGCACATGGACGCCCCCAACCAGGACTCCGCCCAGGATGAAGAGGGCAACTGGCTGCCCGCCTCCCTCCAGTACGGCGAGTACACCGCCACCAACGCCCGCCGGGAGTCCCTGGCCGGCACCGTGACCACCGAGACCATCAACGACGGCTACTACGGCAACAAGAGCCAGGACGTGAAGGAGAACCGCTCCTACGCCGGCAACACCGTGGGCCAGGACAAGAACTACAGCCAGCTGGAGCTGCTCCAGTACCTGAACGGCATCAAGGGCAACGCCAAGATCGTGGTCCTGATGTCCAAGGCCTCCGGCCCGTCCGTCATGGTCTGGTCCGAGGTTGAGCCCCTGGCCGACGCCATCCTGTTCTACTACGGCTCCACCAGCTGGTTCTTCGCCGAGTCCCTGCTGGACATCATCAGCGGCACCGTGGAGCCCTCCGGCCTGCTGCCCTTCCAGATGCCCGCCTCCATGGACGCCGTGGAGGCCCAGGACGAGGACGTGCCCCGCGACCTGGAGTGCTACGTGGATGCCGACGGCAACACCTATGACTTCACCTTCGGCCTGAACTGGTCCGGCAAGATCAACGACGAGCGGGTGCAGAAGTACTCCGCCGAGGCGCTGACCAAGGTGGAGAGCATCGAGTTCCACTACGCCGACTGATCCCAAGCGATCCTGACACATTGCGGGGAGCGGAGAACGTCTCCGCTCCCCGCCGCGCTTTTTCTCATCTGAATTCTTTTGGAGGGATCCCAATGCTTGACGTTTTGATCAACCTGCTTACCCCAATCTTTGTGTCCATGGGCGCCAGCGCGGCGGACGTGGCAAACTATGTCCGGGCCGCGGGCGGCTATGTGTACGCCATCCTGGGCATACTCGCCGCAGTAATTGTGGTCATGGTGGCCGCCCAGTTTGTGGTCAAAAAGGGCGCCCGCCATGTGGTGCGCTGGACCGGCGCCCTGGCCGGCGTGCTGGCCGTGCTGCTGGTGGTCAACCTGGTGTGCTTCGGCCCCATGTACCCCATGGTCTCCGGCGTGCTCAACGCCTCTAAGGCGGAGATCGCCGACGACGTGGTGGCCAACTCCCTGGCCGTGGTGCAGGAGACCGGCGAGGAGGGCATGGTGCTGCTGAAAAACAACGGCCTGCTGCCCCTGGGCTCCGACGTGTCGGCCCTGAACGTGTTCGGCTGGGCCTCCGCCCACCCGGTGTTCAGCGGCACCGGCTCCGCCGCCAGCGGCGACGCCAGCATCCCCCAGACCGACATTATCACCGCGCTGAATGAGGCGGGCTTCTCCACCAACGAGGAGCTCACCAAGATGTACGCCGACTACGGCAAGGACTACTGGGGCGGAAACCGCCCGGTCATCAGCATGACCTCCCAGGACTGGTCCCTGCCTGAGCCCACCACGGAATACTACACCTCCGCCGTGATGAGCGGGGCGGAGGCCTTCTCCGACACGGCGGTCATCGTCATCGGCCGCAGCGGCGGCGAGAACGCCGACCTGCCCTCCGACATGAAGGCGGTCATCGACGGCACCTTCGACGTGGCGGCCACCGACGCGGTGCAGCAGTCCGTGGCCCACAACTACAACAGCACCCGGGCCACCTTCTACAACAACACCAGGGAATACGACGAGTTCGGCGAGGGGGACCACTACCTCCAGCTGTCCCAGAGTGAGAAGAACCTGGTGGACACCGTGTGCTCCAGCTTTGACAAGGTAATTGTGGTCATCAACGCCAACAACGTCATGGAGCTGGGCTGGGTGGAGGACTATGAGCAGATCGGCGCGGTCATACTGGCCCCCGGCACCGGCGCGTCCGGCATGAAGGCCCTGGGCGAGATCCTGAACGGCTCGGTGAACCCCTCCGGCAAGACGGTGGACACCTATTTGTATGACCTGACCTCCGCCCCCAACTGGAACCACACCGGCAACTCCGGCAACCACCTCTATACCAATGTGAGCGACCTGACCAAGCAGCTGGCCCGCATCGACAACACCTTCAACGGCGTGGTGTCCTTTACCGACTACGTAGAGGGCATCTACATGGGCTACAAGTTCTACGAGACCGCGGCGGAGGAGGGCCTGCTGGACTTTGAGAAGACGGTGCAGTACCCCTTCGGCTACGGCCTGAGCTACACCAGCTTCACCCAGGAGATCACCAGCTTCAACCAGTCCGGGGACTATGTGGACGTGGAGATTACCGTGACCAACACCGGCAGCGTGGCGGGCAAGGACGTGGTGGAGCTGTACTACACGCCCCCCTACACCAACGGCGGCATTGAAAAGGCCAGCGTCAACCTCATCGACTTCGGCAAGACCGGCCTGCTGGAACCCGGCGCCTCCGAGACCGTGTCCTTCCGCATCCCCCTGGAGGACATGGCCTCCTATGACTCCTCCTGCATCAAGACCGCCGCCGGCGGCTATGTGCTGGAGGCGGGGGAGTACGCCGTCTCCATCCGCTCCGACTCCCACACCGTCATCGACCAGCGCACCTTCACCCTCAGCGCCGACAAGGACTACAGCAGCTCGGGCCGCTCCACCGACCAGACCGCCCCGGTGAACCGGTTTGACTACATGGAGGGGACCCACCCCACCCTGTCCCGGAAGGACGGCTTCGCCAACTATGACGCGGCCACCGCCGCCCCCGGCGCGGAGGAGTTTGAGCTGAGCAAGGACCAGCAGAACACCATCCGGGAGATCTCCGTGGTGAAGTACGACCCCGACGACTACGACAACCCCGACGATGTCATGCCCACCGTAGGGGCCAAGGGCGAGCTGAAGCTGGCCGACCTGGCGGGCAAGGACTACGACGACGCCAGCTGGGACAAGCTGCTGGACCAGATGAGCCTGGAGGACATGACCACCCTCATCAACACCGGCGGCTGGCAGACCGCGGCCATCGACTCCGTGGGCAAGGTGGCCACCTCCGACTGCGACGGCCCCTCCGGCCTGTCCAACTATGTCACCGGGTCCAATGGTACCCAGTTCCCCACCGAGGTGCTCATGGCCCAGACCTGGAGCAAGGAGATGGCGGAGAAGATCGGCGACGCCATGGGCCAGGAGTTTGCCAACGCCAACAACTACGGCTGGTACGGCCCCGCCATGAACCTGCACCGTTCCGCCTTCTCCGGGCGCAACTTTGAGTACTACTCCGAGGACCCGGTGCTCTCCGGCCTGTTCGCCTCCCAGGAGGTGAACGGCGCGGCCAAGTACGGCGTGTACTCCTACATCAAGCACTTCGCCGCCAACGACCAGGAGACCAACCGCACCGCCTTCCTGCTCACCTACATGACAGAGCAGACCTTCCGGGAGACCTGCCTGAAGCCCTTCGAGATGGTGGTGAAAAACTTCGACTTCGACCGCCATGTCATGGGCATGATGACCGCCTACAACTGGCTGGGCACCGTTCCCGTCATCAGCAGCTACGAGCTGCTCACCGAGGTGCTGCGGGGCGAGTGGGGCTTTAAGGGCGTGGTCATCTCCGACTACAACGGCTCCTATGGCTATGAGATCACTGACGCCGCCATCCGAGCGGGCAACGACCTGATGCTGGGCTACGGCATGGCGGACAGCAACAAGCTGGAGGACACCGACTCCGCCACCTGCGTACTGGCCATGCGCCAGGCCTGCAAGAACATCCTGTACACTGTGGCCAACAGCGGCTACTACGCCGACGAGGCCGCCGCCCAGGGCGGCATGAGCGGCATGAACCAGCTGTTCCTGATGGTGGACGTGGCCGCCGTGGCGCTGGCGCTGGGCATTGAGGCGCTGGTGGTGCTGCGCTGGATGAAGAAGCGCAGCGACCCCGCCGCGAAGTAATCTACGCCATACAAATCAAAGGGACCGGCCTGCGGCTGGTCCCTTTTCGTCTTTGATGTTCTTCGCGCCTGCCTGCGAGGCGTCTGCGGCAAGCCGTGAGGGGGTCAGCGCAGCCGGGCCGCCACCGTCCGAAACACGCCCATCAGCGTATCCCGGTCCCGCCCCTCCTGGTCCAGCGCCGGATTGTACTCCACGCACTCAAAGGAGCAGGTCAGCCCCGTATCCAGCACCGCCCGCAGGATCCGCTCCGTCTGGCCCACGGTGAGCCCCTCCGGGAGGTTGTAGCCGGTGGCGGCAAACTCCGACGGGTCCAGCACATCCACGTCGAAGCTGATGTGGACCCGCTTCCCCTCCAGGGCGGGCAGGACGTCCCCCAGAACCGCCTCCAGCCCCCGTTCCCGGACCGCTTGGGCGGTGTGGAGGCGGGCTCCCACCCGTTCCACAATGCCGTACTCCGGCGGGTCGATGCTCCGGGCCCCGATGATGTGCAGGTTCTCCCCCAGCAGGTTTACCCGCTGGCTGCCCACGGTGAGCTGGTCACAGCACAGCCCGCAGGCCGCCGCCAGGTCCATGCCGTGGATGCAGCCGCTCTGGGAGGTCTTTTCCGTGTTGATGTCGGTGTGGGCGTCCACGTACACCACCGCCACGTTCTCCGCCCCGTAGAGCTCCCCCAGCGCCGCCAGGGTGCCCATGGCGCAGGAGTGGTCCCCGCCGATGACCACCGGGTACTCCCCCCGGCCCAGGGCGTCCAGCACGCTCAGCCGCAGGCGGCGGCACACCTCCATCACCGTATCCAGGTGGCGCAGCCCCGCCGGCCACCGGGCACAGGGGGCCAGCTTCTCCATGGGCAGCAGGCGGGCCCCGCCAAAAACTGCGGGCAGCCCCGCCTGCACCAGGGCGTCAAAGGCCCTCTCGGCCCCCCGGGTGGGGGAGCCGCAGGACACCGCCGCCTCCGCCAGCGCAAACCGGCGCTCCATCGCGTCCCCTCCTTTTCATGAAAAAACCGCCTGCCAAGCGGCAGACGGCTCTTTTTTGTTTGGCTCAGGCCAGCTTGTTCAGCTTCAGGGTCATGGCGCTCTTCTTGTTCGCGGCGTTGTTGCTGTGCAGCAGGCCCTTGGCGGCAGCCTGATCCACAGCCTTGACGGCCACCTTATATGCGGCATCGGCCTCGCTGCGGTTGCCGCCGGCCACCGCGGCCTCAAACTTCTTCAGGTTGGTCTTGAGGGCGGACTTCTGCGCCTTGTTCTGGGCGGCCTTCGTCGCATTGACCAGGACGCGCTTCTTGGCAGACTTGATATTGGGCAAACCAAACACCTCCTCCGATTTCTAAATGATCTAGGCGGCAGTCTCCCGCCGCAGATATGTATTTTAACATTAGAAGCGGAAAATTGCAACACCTTTTTTTATTTTTTCGCATAAAAACTTTCCTCCGGCAGAAAATAGGAGCAAACAACCGGACAAACCACAATATCTAGGGAAGGACTGATTCAATATGCCGCAGACGCATTGAATCAGTGCTTCCCCAGGGGGCCCGGCCGGCGCCATGCCGGCCGGGTCCCCTTTAAGGAGGAATTTCAATGGCCCAGCGCCGCACCGATCTGGCCGTGGAGGCCCACCAGCTCTGGCGGGAGGGGGCGGGGGAGGAGGCCTCCCTCCCCGGCGTCCGCGCGGCGGAGGAGGACCGGGAGGGCTTTCCCGTCACCACCGTGACCATCTCCAGCCAGGAGGGGGCCCGCGCCCTAGGCAAGCCCCAGGGCACCTATATCACCATTGAACTGGACGGCCTGCTCCGCCGGGAGGAGGGGGCGTTCCAGCGGGCGGTCACGGCGGTGGCGGACACCCTGCGCCCCCTGCTGCCCGGAGAGGGCCCCGCCCTGGTGGTGGGCCTGGGCAACCGGGCGGTGACCCCCGACCTCATCGGCCCCCTGGCGGTGGACCACCTGCTGGTCACCCGGCACCTTGTGGAGCAGGTGCCGGAGCACTTTGGGAACCTGCGGCCTGTGGCCGCCGCCGCCCCCGGGGTGCTGGCCTCCACGGGGCTGGAGAGCAGCCTGGTGGCCCGGGCGCTGGCCGACCGGCTCAGCCCCGCCTGCGTCATCGCGGTGGACGCCCTGGCCTCCCGCTCCCTGGACCGGCTGTGCCGGACGGTGCAGCTGTCCGACGCGGGGGTGGTGCCCGGCTCGGGGGTGGGCAACCACCGGGGGGCCCTGGACCGGGAGAGCCTGGGGGCGCCGGTGTTCACTGTGGGGGTGCCCACGGTGGTGGACGGGACCACCCTGGCCCTGGACCTGCTGGAGCGGGCGGGCCAGCCCCTGCCGGACCGGGCCGGCCTGCCCGCTGGGGAGAATTTTTTCGTCACCCCCCGGGAGGTGGATCAGCGGGTGGCCGACCTGGGCAAGGTGCTGGGGTACGCGGTGAGCCTGGCCCTGAACCCGTCGCTGAGCGTGGAGGATTTGACGATGCTGTTGGAATAGAAGCGCGGAGCCGTCGCGAGCAGCGCGGATGGACCGCAGCGAGGGCAAAAGCCCAGCCGCCGCGCAGCGGAGGCGGGTTTTGCCTGAGACGGAGGGAAGCCGCGCGTCGCGAGCAGGCGCAGCGTGACAAGAAGCGCGGAGCCGTCGTGAGCAGCGCGGATGGACCGCAGCGAGGGCAAAAGCCCAGCCGCCGCGCAGCGGAG